>CAIOFF010000023.1 GCA_903857495.1 uncultured Holophagaceae bacterium
CCCGGTCTCACCCCGGGCATCCCCAAGGGGGCGGCGGCTGGCTGCGGCCCCAAAAAGCCGTCCCAGCCGCCGCCCCCTTGGCCGGTCGCACGCGACCGGGGGCCCCAGGCCCGGATGCCCCGTCGGCGCGATGACTGCGCCTTCGTGCCCTTTGGGCCAGCTCTTCGTGTCCTTTGTGGAGATCCTTGTAAGTCAAATTTGGCGGAGCAAGGCCGATAACCAGGAAAGGTCTTTGCACTTATCCCCTGCATCTCTGTTTCAAGTGTTTTTTTGACGGGGATATATGGGATGGACGGGGATGTCTGCAATCTGGTTTGCAGGTTTGCAGATGGTGATCCTTTTTTGTTGGCCGAAAATTCGGGATCACAGCCCCAACGGGTCGTAGGCCAGGTCCATGGCGCCCTGCCAGGCGCCGAAGAGGCGGGTGCGGGTCCAGTCGGTGGGGTCGGGGCGCAGGCGGCGGAGGCGGCGGGAGAGGAACCACACGGTGCCGCCCTTCAGGTGCAGTTCGTCGTAGGGCGCCGTGCGGGCCCGGGCCATGTCCGCCGGGGCCATGCCGCCGGGGAAGGCCGCCCAGGCCCAGCGCCGGGCGCTCAGGCCCGCAGCCCAGGCGCCGCTCTGCAGCAGGGCCGGGTCCGAGACGACCGTGACCGCCGCCAGGCCCGCGCGCCCCAGCACGAAGCCGTCGAAGCGGGTCAGCGTGGCGCCGCTGCGCACGAAGGGGCCGCTGCCCGGCACGCGCCAGTCAAGGAAGGCTGTCGGCAAGCTCGCGGGCCGGGCCTTGAAGCGCAGTTCCACGGTGGCCGGATCGAGGGCGCTCCCCTTGCCGCCGAGGCTCGCTACCCGGGGCGCGACGGCCGCCAGCAGGCGGGCGGCATCCAGGGTGGACCCGTCCTGCAGCCGCCAGCCCGGCCGCACCGTGAGGCGCCAGCGGCGACCGTGGCGGGAGACCGCGGCCTCGGCGATCAGCAGGCCCGCCAGGCCATTCGGCCCCTTCTCCAGCAGCGGCAGGTCCGACTGGGTCACCAGCAGGGCCTCCACGCCAGCGCCGGCAGGCAGGAGCACCACCACCTTCGCCAGGTCCTCCTGGAACTCCGGCACCGCCGGGACGTAGAGCTTCCGGGCATCCGCAAGCGGAACCGGCTCCAGCCCGTTCTGCCAGACCAGCCAAGCTCCCGCGCCGAGGCCCAGGAGCAGCACCGCGGCGAGGGCGAGGCGCAGCTTCATGGTCAGGCCGAGCGCAGGGACAGGGCCACGGGCTCCAGGCGGCGCAGGGCCTCCTCGATGTCCCCGGCCGTCAGGTCGCGGTGGGCGATGAAGCGGATGGCGCTGCCCACGGGCAGGACCCGGACGCCGACCGCCTCCAGGGCCGTAAGGGCACCGGGCGCGTCGGCCACCGGCACCAGCAGGATGTTGGTCTCCGGCACGGGGGCGGCGACGCCGAAGGCGCGCAGGCCATCGGCCAGGCGCTGGATCTTGGCGTGGTCTTCGGCCACCCGGGGCAGGTAGTCCAGGGCCACGAGTCCCGCAGCGGCGACGACGCCGCCCTGCCGGACCCCGCCGCCCAGCATCTTGCGCAGCCGCCGGGCCTCGACCATGGCCGCCGCAGAGCCGCCGAGCATGGAACCCATGGGCGCGCCCAGCCCCTTGCTGAGGCAGACCTGCACCGTGTCCACGCCCGCGGTCAGCTCGGCCAGCGGACAGCCCAGGGCGGCGGCGGCGTGCCAGAGCCGGGCGCCATCCAGGTGCACGGCCAGGCCCGCGGCCTTGGCGGCGGCCACCAGGGCCCTGTGCTCGGCCACGGGCGTCACCGTTCCCCCGGCGAAGTTGTGGGTGTTCTCCAGGCAGAGCAGCCGGCTGCGCAGGGTGTAGTAGGGGCCTGGCGAGCCCGCGGTCTTCGTCACCTGCGCGGGGGTGGGCCGACCGGGGCCGCCCTCCCAGGCCAAGGCCTCGGGCATGCCCCCGGCCAGCCAGGCGCCCGTGCCCAGCTCCGAGCCCAGCACATGGGCCTGGGCCGGGGCCAGGAAGCGATCCCCCCGCCGCAGGTGCAGCATCAGGCCGATGAGGTTGCCCATGCAGCCCGAGGGCACCCACAGGGCCGCCTCGAGGCCCAGCAGGTCCGCCACCCGGGCCTCCAGAATGGCCATGGTGGGGTCGCGCTCCAGCACGTCGTCGCCGACCTCGGCCGAAGCCATGGCGGCGCGCATCTCCGGCGTGGGTCGGGTCACGGTGTCGGAACGGAGGTCGAGGGGTCGCATCTGAAGATTCAATCATGCCCCGGGGGCGAGGCGGGAATCCTGAAGCCTCTGGCACACTGGTTCTTTGCGCCGGAGCCTGAATGCACCTGTTACACGCCATCCTCCTGGGACTGATCCAGGGCCTGACGGAGTTCCTGCCGGTGTCCTCCACGGCGCACCTGACCCTGGCCGAGCACCTGATGTTCCATGGCCGGCCCATGCCGCTGGCCTTTGATGTGCTGCTGCACCTGGGCACCCTGCTGGCCCTGATGGTCTACTTCCGCCAGGAGCTGGTCCAGATCGTCATGGGCTGCTTCGGCCGCGACAGGGAGGGCCGCCGCCTGGCCTTCATGCTGTTCCTGGCCATGATCCCCACGGGCATCTTCGGCCTCGCCACCCGAGGGGTGAAGGAGGCTGCCAAGGAGCACCTCTGGGTCTACGGCGTGGGCCTGCTCTGCACCTCCCTGCTGCTCTACCTCGCCAACACCCTCAGCCGCCAACGGGTGAACCTCAGCAACCTGGACCTGGCGGGCCGGGACCACCATGACCTGCGGGCCATGGACGCCCTGGCCGTGGGCACCATCCAGGGCCTCGGCGGCGGCTTCGGCCTGTCGCGCTCTGGCTCCACCATCTCCGTGGGCGTGTTCCGCGGCCTGAAGCTGCCGGCCTCCGCGCGGTTCAGCTTCCTCCTTGGCATGCCCACCATCGCGGCGGCGGCGCTGGTCGAGCTGCGGGGCCTGCTGAAGCCCCTGCTGAGGCACCAACCCCTGCCGCCGGATCTGGCCTTTCCCGCGGGCTCGGTGTCCCCGGTGCTGCTCTGCATCGCCGGAGTGCTCGCCGCCGCGGTCTCTGGCTACCTGGCCATCGGCCTCCTGGACCGCTTCACCCGGAAGCCCCGGCTCAACGGCTTCGCGCTCTACTGCCTGGGCCTCGGCCTGGTGCTGGTGGTGCTGGGCACCACTGGCGCGCTGAACCACCACTGACCGCCGGAATCGGACCACTCGCCTGCCGGGACTTCCCGCCCACCGGAGGGATGTTACGGGCTACGTGATGCCGCTTACACTGGGAGCTTCCACCCGGAGGTCGCAGTGATCCAGCTGAACGAGGTCCACAAGTCCTTCAGCGTGAAGGACCGCAAGGCCCGCACCCCGAAGCGGATCGATGCCGTCCGGGGCATCTCCCTCACGGTGCAGCCCGGGGAGATCTACGGCCTGCTCGGGCCCAACGGCGCGGGCAAGTCCACGACCCTCCGGATGATCGCGGGCCTCATGGACCCGGACGTCGGCAGCATCGAGGTCTGCGGCATGGACACGCGCCAGAAGCCCGAGGCCGTCCGGGGCTGCCTGGGCTACCTCAGCACCGACATGGGGGTCTACACCCGCTTCACCCCCCGGGAACTCCTGCGGCTCTTCGGCGAGTTCCAGGACGTGGACCCCGCCGTGGCTGAGCGCCGGGGCCTCCACCTGCTGGGCAAGCTGCAGCTGGCGGACTTCGCCGACGTGAAGATGGAGGGGTTCTCCTCGGGCCAGAAGCAGAAGGTCAGCATCGCCCGCGCCCTGCTGCACGATCCCAAGGTGGTCATCTTCGACGAACCCACCACGGGCCTGGACGTCCTCACGGCCAAGACCGTACTGGACCTGCTGCGCATCATGCGGGAAGAGGGCCGCACGGTGATCGTCAGCACCCACGTCATGCCCATGGTGGAGGACATCTGCGACCGGGTAGGCATCATCTTCGACGGCAAGCTGCACGGCGACGCGCCGCCGCGGGACCTGCTCCAGAGCCGCAACGCCAAGACCCTGGACGAAGTGTTCTTCCAACTCGCGGCTGAGTCTGAGGGAGGCAACTGATGCGCGGCGCCCTGCTCATCGCCAAGAAAGAATTCCTGGAGCTCTCCAAGGACCGGAAGACGATGTTCTTTGCGTTCGTCCTGCCCTTCCTGCTGTATCCCGCGATCTTCGGCATGATGGCCAAGATGGGGAAGCGGGACGAGGCCCAGAACCGCAACAAGGCCAGCCGCATCTATGTCGCGGACCCCTCCCACATCCTGGACGGGATCCTGGCCTCGGACCCCAAGCGCTTCGAGCGGGTGGCCCGCCCCGAGGGGGATCTGAAGCAGGCCATCCGCGACCAGAAGCTGGAGCTGGCCCTGGAGGTCGCCGCCACCGCCACCACCTCCCTCCAGAAGCAGGAGACCTTCACTGTCGGCGTCATCGTGGACGAGAGTGAGCGTGCCTCGGAGATCGCCCTCAAGCGCTTCAAGGAAGCCGTCCGGACCCAGGAGCAGGCCTGGGTGCAGGGCCGCCTCCAGACCCTGGGCGCCTCGGCCCAGCTGGCTGAGCCCCTGAAGCTGGACGTGAAGAACGCGGCCGACATCACCCTGGAGGTGGGCAAGGTCATGGGCCGGATGCTCCCCTACCTGCTGATGATCATGATGTACGCCGGCTCCATGCAGCACGGGATCTACGCCACCGCCGGGGAGAAGGAGCGCCACACGCTGCTGAGCCTCATGGCCACCCGCCTGCCCCGCAACCAGATCATCCTGGGCAAGCTGCTCTACATCTTCAGCATCGGGGTCATCGCCGCCCTGCTGAACCTGCTGAGCATGGGCCTCTCCGTGGCCACCGCCAGCAGCGGCGCGGCCGGGTCCATGCAGGCGGTGGCGGCCATCGCCAACCCCATGACGCTGGGCCTCACCTTCCTGATCATGGTGCCCCTGGGCCTGTTCTTCTCGAACTTCATCCTCCTCATGGGCATCCAGGCCCGGAACACCATCGAGGCCGGCAGCGCCATCACGCCGGGCATCTTCCTGGTCATGTTCCTGGGGATCTTCACCATGGCGCCGGGCGTGGACAAGATGGCCTTCCTCACCTACGTGCCGGTGGTGAACGTCTGCCTGGCGCTGCGCAAGCTGTTCAGCCAGCAGTTCAGCTGGGTGGAATACCTGGTGGCCTTCGCCATGACCGTGGGCCTGGCGGCGATCATGACGATGGTGTCCACGCGGATGCTGAACCGTGAGAAAGCCCTGTTCAAAGCCTGATTCCGCCTCCGGGTGCCGGATTTGCCCAGAGAAACCTGTCACTCTATAGTTTCTTCAAGGCTTCCAGAGGATCCCGCATGGCAACGAAGGCCAAGACTGAAACCGCTCCCAAGTCCACCCCGATGCCGGCCCAGGCCGCGCCGTCCCCGCTCGCGACCGCCTACGCCAAGGCTGTGAAGCTCGTGGACACCGGCAAGTACCCCGAGGCCGTCAAGGCCCTGGAGGCCCTGGTGGCCGAGGCCTTGGAGGCCGGTGACTGGGCCGTCAAGCGCCGGGCCCAGGTCTACCTCCTGCTGGCCCAGGCCAAGGTCACGCCGCCCGCCGTGGCCGCCCTGGATGCCCTCACCGAGATCCAGGCCTGCCTCAATCGCCACGCCACGGACGAAGCCGTCAAGCTGGTGGACAAGGCCATCAAGACCCACCCCGCCGTGGGCTCCCTCCACTACCTGCGGTCCGTGGCCTTCGCCCAGACCGAGAACGTCGAGGAATCCGCCCAGAGCCTCAAGAAGGCCATGGACCTGGATGCCAACTTCGTCTTCCAGTGGCACATGGAGCCTGACTTCAACGCCATCCGGAAGTCCCCCCTCTTCGCCTTCACCGAGAACCGCTAGCTCCGGCGTTCCACGGCCATGGCCGCTCGCTCCCAGGGTCTCGATCCCGAGCAGCCGCTGCGCGTGGTGGCTCTGGGGGGCGGCACGGGGCTGGCTTCCCTTCTTCGCGCCATCAAGCGGGAAGCAGGGCGGGTGCGTGAGCCCTGGAAACTTACGGGCATCGTCACGGTCTCGGACAACGGCGGCTCCTCGGGGCGGCTGCGGGAGGAGCTCGGCGGCATTCCACCGGGGGACCTGCGCAACTGCCTGGCCGCCCTCACCCTCGAAGACTCCGCCCTGACGGACCTGCTGAACTACCGCTTCAAGAGCGAAGGCAGCCTCTCCGGCCACTCCCTGGGCAACCTGATGCTCTGGGCTCTGGCGGATCTGACCGGCGACTGGGTGCGCGCCATCCGCAAGCTCTCGGGCGTCCTGGTGACCCTGGGCCGGCTGTTCCCCTCGACCACCGTGCCTGTGACGCTGGTGGGCGAGGACATGGAGGGCCGCCGCTACGTGGGGGAAATGGCCGTGGGGACCAGCCACCAGCCCCTGGCCCGGCTCTGGCTGGAGCCCAACGACGCCGAGCCCCTACCGGAGGCGGTCCTGGCCCTGCTGCGCTCGGACCTGATCCTCCTGGCCCCGGGCAGCCTCTACACCTCCACCATCCCCAACCTGCTGCTGCCGGACCTCCAGGAGGCCCTGGAGTTCTCCCGCTCGCCGGTGATCTACGTGGCCAACCTGATGACCGAGCCCGGCGAGACCGACGGCCTGGACCTGGAGACCCACATTGCAGCCATCTCGGCCCTGGGCCGTACCGGAATCACAGCCATCATCGCCAACGAGACCCCCCTCTGGCCCGAGATGCTCGCCCGCTACCGGCGGGAGGGCGGGGAGCCGCTGACGGCCGAGCGGGACGAGATCATGGGCATCCCGGTCCACCGGTTTCCCCTGCTGGATCCCGAGTCGCCCATGGCCCGCCACCACCCGGACCTGCTGAATCAGGCCATCCGGGCCACCCTGAGGCGGCTCTGACCCCCTCTTGAAAGTCCGAAAGTTGCCGATAAGGTTTCTAGACGACCGGGTATTGCCTTCCGGGATGGTTTTTGGTCTCATGACAGGTAACAACTCACAAATCAGCGATGGGACGGGGGACTGGCATTGGCGCTAACCGGTGATCTGGCGACCATGAGCCTGGAAGACATCTTCCAGTGGCTGGCCGTGGGCAAGAAGACCGGGGTGCTCGAGCTCAAGGGGTCCATGCACACCAAGCGCGTCGCCTTCCACGAGGGGCGCATCACCAGCATCTGGTCCTCGGATCCGCGCGAGTACCTGGGGCAGTATCTGCTCGCCTACAACCGCATCACCGAAGAACAGCTCCGGGATGCCCTGGCCACCCAAGAGGATGAGCAGCAGCTGCTGGGCCGGATCCTCATCAACCGGCAGCTCGTCACCGAGACCGAGATCCGGCGCATCGTCCAGATGAAGGTGGAGGAGAGCATCTACGACACCTTCCTGTGGGGCGTCGGGAACTTCGAGTTCCACGACGGCGCCGCCTCCCACCAGAAGAGCATGCTGCTGAGCCTGGATGTCACGGGCATCGTCCTCGAAGGCGCGCGCCGCCTCGATGACTGGCAGCGCATCCGCAAAGTCATCAAGGGTGGGGATGCCATCCTGGCCGCCATCTCCGAGGCCATCGCCGAGCGCCTGCCGCTGGCCACCGAGGACGCCAACATCCTGTCCCGCCTGGATGGCCACCGGCGGATCGACCAGCTGGTGCTGGAGATGCGCCTGCCGGAGTTCAAGATCAACAAGCTGCTCTTCGACCTGCACGAGCGGGGTCTGGTGCGCATCGTCAACCCCGGCGGCAACCTGGGCGAGAACCCCAGCCTGCAACTGCAGCGGGCCCGCGCCCTGGTGGAGAAGCAGAAGCTGCAGGAGGCCCAGGAGGAGCTCCGCCGCATCCTCAAGGACCAGCCCCGCCACCTCGACGCCAACAAGATGATGGCCGTGGTGCAGGACCTTCTCCAGGAGAAGAAGCCGGACCTGGACTTGGTGCCCGAGCTGGCCATGAGCCTGGATGAGCTGACCAGCACCGACCTCGGGCCCAACGAGGCGTTCCTGGCCACCCGCGTGAACGGCCTGTGGACCATCCGCGACATCCTCTCCATCGCGCCTTTCGAGCCGGACGAATGCCTCGGCATCTTCTCCAAGCTCCTGAAGCGTGGGATTCTCAAGGCTACGAAACCCGCCCAGGGAGGCGATCAGCTGGGAGCCTCACGCTGAACCTCCCGCCTCAGGAGGTTCCATGCGCTTCGCCGTCGCCCTGCTGCTGCTCGCCCTGCCCCTCTCGGCCGCCAAGAAACCGACGGTCCCCCAGCTCCAGACCCAGGTGAAGCAGCTCACCGAGGAGCGGGACGACTTGAAGCAGCGCCTGGCAGCCACTGAGGACCTCCAGCAGGAGCTCATGGCGGCCCGGAAGTCCCGGGACCTGGCCAAGACCGAGGCCGACGCGGCGCGCAAGGAAGCCGAGCAGCTGCGGGCCTCCCAGCGGGAGAACCAGGAGGGCGGCGACGCCATCGTCAAGGAGCTGCAGGCCGCCCGACAGGCCGCCGGGGAAGCCAAGGCCGAGGTCGCCCGCATCAAGGTCGAGAACGAGGCCCTGCAGCGCAAGGCCAGCACGGTGCCCGTCGAGGGTGACCTGGTGGTCCTGGGCGAGGACCTGACCCCCGCCCGGGCCATCAACCTGAACCGGATCACCCCCCGGATCAAGTCCTCCCGCCTGTTCAGCAGCCGCCCCAAGGGCACGGTGGTGGTCAACGTCCTCATCAGCGAGAAGGGGGACGTGCTGGCGGCCCGCCTGCTCCAGGGGCTGCCCGGCGACACCCCCGAGGCCCGGGAGGCCGACGAGGCCTGCCTGGAGGCCGCCAAGCGCATCGTCTTCGACCCAGCCACCGCCAAGGACGGCAAGACCCGCTTCAAGGTCTGGCAGGGCGTGGGCTTCTTCCTGGACTAGCCCTAGCCCTGGCGGCGGTGGCCCTCCCCCCAGGGGCTGGGCTCGCCCATGCCCCAGCGGGCCTCGTACCAGACCTTCTCCAGGCACAGGCCCTCGGGCGGGGCGGTGAGGCCGGCCCGGCGCCGGTCCAGGGACTGCAGCACCTGGGCCAGGGAGTCTGGCTGGCGGCGGCCCCGGCCCACCTCCACCAGCGTGCCCGCCATGATGCGGACCTGGTGCATGAGGAAGCTGCTGCCTTCAAAGACCAGCTCGGCGCCGCCCTCCACCGGGGTGATCCCGATGCCATGCAGCGTCCGCACCGGTGTCTGGGCGGAGCACTCCGCGCAGCGGAAGGCCGAGAAGTCGTGGGTGCCCAGGAGCAGCGGGACGGCCGCGGCCATGGCGTCCAGGTCCAGGGGCTGGGCCTGGTGCACGTGCCAGCGGGTGGGCGCCAGCAGCGGGTCGGCCGCAGGTCCGAGGCCCAGGCGGTAGACATAGCGCTTGGCGACGGCATGCTGGCGGGGGAAGAACCCCTCGGGCGCCGGGCGGACGGCCATGACCCGGAGATCCGCAGCCAGATGGGCATTCAGGGCCGCGAGGAGCCGGTAGGGCTCCCAGGACCGCGCGGTGTGGATGAGCACCCCCTGGGCCCTGGCGTGGACCCCGGCATCCGTGCGGCCCGTGCCCTGGGGCATGGGCGCCTCGGCATCGAAGGCCCGGAGCGCCTTCCAGAGGTCCCCCTGGCCGCTGCGCAGCGAGGTCTGGATCTGCCAGCCGTGGAAGCCAGCGCCCGCATAGGCCACGGTGAGGAAGTAGGGGTGGGACATGGCTCCATCTTACGACCGCCGCAGCGAGGCCTGAACCGGCAGAGGCGACCCGGAGCACCCCCGAGCCGCGGTTCTACGGGGATCTGCGCGATCCACTGGGACTTAGAGTGAGCGTTTACGGGCTTCTCGATGTTCCATGGACCTCAGAAGCCACCAACCACGGTATTCCCAGAATTTTTTTATAGAAAAAGCCTTGACCCTGCTGGGTCTGCGGCGTAGCTTTTTTGCAGTTTATCAAACGCAGGATTCATGCGCCTCTGCGGGCTATAGCTCTTCAAAAACCTAGCAAACACGGACGTCTCCCTCCCGAGCGGATCCGTTTCTCTCAACCCGGGGGCACAGACCCCCTATTTTGGAGGTTTCCATGAACAAGAATGATCTCGTCAAGGACGTCGCTGTCAAAGCCAAGATCACCAAGTCCCAGGCCGCCGCCGCCCTGGATCAGGTGCTGGGTAGCATCGCCGCCGCCCTCCGCCTCGGCGACAAGGTCACCCTCGTGGGCTTCGGCACCTTCTCCGTTGCCGCCCGCGGCGCCCGCACCGGCCGCAACCCCCGCGACAACAAGCCCATCAAGATCGCTGCCAAGAAGGTCGCGAAGTTCAAGCCCGGCAAGAAGCTGGCTGATGAAGTCAACGGCAAGGGCAAGAAGAAGAAGTAGCAGCCAACCTTCCGGCCAGAGGCTGGAAGCCAGAAACAACGGGGCCTGTTTCGACAGGCCCCGTTGTTTTTCTATGAGTGTTTTTTGAGCGTTATATTGCCACTTGGCGTGGAAGGCTCTTTCTCCAGGTTTTCAGAGCATCTCAAGGGCTTTTGATTTCGAAAATGCCAAATCCACTGGCTTTCAGCCTCCCTGGGGGAAACCGGGCGGAATTCAGGCTGGACCGGTTTTCACCCGATGAAGGGGGCATCTGGTGAGGAATGCATGTCTGAAGAAGAAGCCCCCAGCCCGAAGAAAAGCATGATGAAGCTGATCATCATCGCCGTGGCCGCCCTCTTGGTGCTCGGCGGCGGTGGCGGCGGCACCTGGTATTGGCTGAAGAAGCGGGCTGCCGCCAAGGTGGCCAAGGCCAAGGCGGAGGAAGAGGCCAAGGCCCAGGCGGGATCGCCTTCCGAGGACCCCCACGCGGCGGAGGACACCGATACCTGCGAGGAGACCGGGGAGAAGAAGGAGGGCGGCGGACACGGCGGCGCGGATGCCTCACCTGTCATGGTCCTGACGCGCACGGTCAACCTCACCGGTCCCCGGCGCAACGCCTTCCTGCGGTGCGAGCTGAACATCCTGTTCTGTGACCCCGACTTGGGCAAGCTGGTGTCCGGGGACAAGCCCTCGGCTGAGAAGAGCCTCATCCAGTCCATCGTGCTGGGCGCTCTGGCCGGCAAGAGCGTGGACGAGGCCTCCGATGCCGAGTCCCGTGAGGCCCTGAGCAAGGAGATCAAGGAGAAGCTGAACGACCAGTTCAAGCCCCATCCCCCGAAGCCCGGTGAGAAGGAAGACCCCAAGCACAAGAAGCCCGCCCGCCCCATCAAGAGCGTGCTGATCGTGGACTGGGCCATCCAGCAGTAGGTTCGGGTCCTGGCACATCCGTTGCGACATCCGGCGCCAGGGTCCATGCTTTGACAGGACCAGCGGGAGAACCATGATCAAACGGGGGGATCGGCTTGAGACCGACCGCGTGCTCACCTTTGAGCAGGTGGTGGACGATCTCATGCCCTTCATCGACACCCCGCTCCGGATGGAGATCCAGCTGGGCCAGGCCCGCCTGACCATCCGCGAGCTGCTGGAGCTGGAGCCAGGCTCCCTGGTGGAGCTCAAGAAGAGCGCTGGCGAACCCATGGATGTGCTCTGCAAGGAGCGCGTCATCATCCGCGGCGAGGTGACGGTGCTGGAAGACAGCCTGGGCCTGCGGGTGACCGAGATCGTGGATCCCGACCGCAGGGTCTGAGGACCTGGAACGGAATAACCAGGCCTCCTGTGTCATTCTGAAGCCCCATGGATGCTCCCCACCCCAGCGCCCCGCCGGTCGCCCTATGTCTGGGCGGGATGGACCCATCCGGTGGCGCGGGACTGCTCCGGGACGCCCTCTCCCTGGCGGAGCTGGGCTGCCAGCCCATGGCCGTCAGCCTCGGTGAGACCCTTCAGAACGGCCTGGCCTGCCTGCGCATTGAGCCGCCGGGCCTGGATCCCGTCCTGCGGGTGGAAGCACTGGCCCCGCACCTGGCGGGCCGCTGGGGCGTGAAGCTCAGCCTCTGCGCCTTGGCTCCCAAGGACTTCCGCCGCCTCTGCGCCACCCTCCGCCACCTGGCTCCACCGGTCCGCATCTGGGACCCCATCCTCGCCCCCAGTGCCGGGGTGGGTCTGCACGATGGGGCCGACCTCCGCCGCATGGCCACCGAGCTGCTGCCCATGGGCGGCTGGGTGGTGAGCCCCAACCGCGGCGAGTCCGCCGCCTTCGCGGGCCTGCCGCCGGAAGCCATCCAGACCGCCGCGCCCGAAGCCCTCGCCGGCCCCTGGCTCGCGGCCGGTGCCGCCGCCGTCTGGCTCAAGGGCGGGCACGCGGCGGGAAGCGACATCCAGGACCTCTGGATCACCCCCCAGGGCCTCCAGCCCCTGGACCGGGTCCGACGCCTGCCCGGCGAGCGCCGGGGCACCGGCTGCCTCCTCTCCGCCACCTGGCTGGGCCTGCGGCTCCTGGGCGCCTCGGACCTCGAGGCCGCCCGTCAGGCAGCCCGCCGCCTGCGGGACCGCTGGGACCAGGCCTTCGCGCCGGGCCTCGCGGGCCGGCCGATGTTCGCCCCCGCCCTGGCAGCCCGGGAGGCCCTGTGACGGAGACCGAAGGCAAGGGGTTCCTGCTGCGGTCCTCCCTGGACGCGCCCTGGGCCGGCTGGGCTGGCTCGCGGTTCCTGGACGAGGGTCTGGCCTCGGTCCACGCCGCCCCGGGCCGCGCCCTGGCCCGCCTCATGCGGCTGGCGGCCCTGCTCCCGGGCGGGTTCGGCCTGATCTGGGACCACCCGCCGACCTGGATGGCCGCCCTGCCCCCCGAGTCCCGCCAGGGCTGGTGGGAGGCCATCACGGCCATTCCGAACCTGACCCTGCACCTGGAGGCCGAGGCCGCCGCGCAGCTGCCGGGCGGTGCCTTCCGCGGCTGGCTGCATGCCCCCGAGATGCCCGAGGGTCCCGTCGGCGAGCTCTGGCGCCAGGGCGTCCTCGGCTGGATGCCCCGGGCGGGCGCGCCCTGGCGTCTGCCCGACCTGGGCACCGCTGCCGCCGGTGAGGAGGCTCCCAGCGGCTGGCTCTGGGGCGAAGTCACCCTGCCCTACGGCGCCCTGGCCAGCCTGGCCTCGGGCGAGGCCCTGGTGGCCGCCCTGTCCGAGGCCCAGGGCGCGGCCGAGCGGGGCCTGGCCCAGCGCCTGGCCGCCGGCGCCTGGGTGGACCTGCCCTTCGCCCGCCGCGCCGTGGGCTGGCGCGTGGCCCTGACGGGCGGCACCGAGTTCCAGCGCGCCGGGGGCTCCTGGGCCGCCGCCAACGGCCAGCTCCGGGCCCTGAAGGCCCTGCTCCAGGAGCGCCTGCGCACCCCGATCCACCTGGGCGCCTCCAGCGACCTGCAGCTGGCCAGCCTGCTGGGCCGCCAGGCCCTGCGAGAGGGCCACCCCTGGCGAGCCAGCCTGCCGCTACCACCCGCCCCCGGAGCCTTCACGCCGGGGCTCGCGGCCGACCCCCGGGATCCGGCCCCCCTGGAGGCCCGGGTCACCCCCCCGACCGCCTGGGCGGACACCCTGGATCACCCGCCCGTGGCCCTGCTCCGCGTACCGGCCGTGCCGCCTGAAGCCGGGGCCCAGAGCCTCGTGGCCCAGGTCCACCCCACCCCGGCCCTCCGCTGGCTGCCACCCGACCTGCCCCCCCCCGGCCCCTTCGACCCGGAGCGCCCCTGGGCGCCCGCGGCGGCCTATCCCTTCCCTGCGGACCCGGGCACCGGCGTCCAGCGCGGCCTCTTCGAAGACTTCAACGACTGAGGCCTGAAAGCGAGCACCCATGACATCTGCCGAACACGCTGAACAGAGATTCCGGATCCGCGTCGCCACCCTCTCCATCGTGGCCGGGGCCGTGGTCCTGGGCCTGAAGTTCTGGTCCTACCTACTCTCGGGCTCCGTGGCCCTGAAGTCCGACGCCATCGAGAGCATCGTCAACATCGTGGCCGCCACCTTCGCCCTGGGGGCGGTGATCTTCGCCGGCCAGCCCGCGGACAAGGAGCATCCCTACGGCCACGGCAAGATCGAGCACTTCAGCGCGGCCTTTGAAGGCGGCCTCATCTCCCTGGCCGCGGTGTTCATCCTCATCGAGGCCGGCAAGGGGCTCCTCTATGGCGTCGAGCTGAAAGACCTGGGCAAGGGCCTCATCGTGAACCTCATCGCGGGCGGCCTCAACGGCCTGCTGGGCTGGTTCCTGCTGACCCAGGGCCGCAAGACCCGCTCCAAGGCCCTGGAGGCCGACGGCCACCACATCCTCTCGGACTTCTGGACCACCGTGGGCATCGCCACGGGCCTGCTGGCCGTGAAGCTCACGGGCATCACCTGGCTGGATCCGGTCATGGCCATGATCGTGGGCCTGCTGCTGGCCCGCACAGGCTTCCGGCTGGTGAAGGAGTCCTCCCAGGCCCTCCTGGACATGGAAGACCCGGACACCCTCGGCAAAGTGCTGGCGGCCATGAACGACAGCCGCCCCGAAGACATCATCGCCCTCCATGAGCTGCGCACCTTCCGCAGCGGCCGCTACACCCACGTGGACGTGCACATGGTGGTGCCCGAGTTCTACCCCGTGCGGCAGGCCCATGACCTCTGCGAGGAGTTCGGCCGGAAGTCCCTGCTCGCGGGCGGCATCGAGGGCGAGGTCCACACCCACGTGGATCCCTGCGCCCGCCTCTACTGCGACCGCTGCCCCGTCGAGCCCTGCCCCATCCGCCGAGTCCCCAAGACCGCCGATGGCTCCTTCACCCTCGAAGACGCCACCGCCATGGGACCGACCTGAGCCGAGGAAAGACAAGGCTCACCACGAAGGGCACGAAGGAAAGAAAAGAACACTAAGAAACATTATTGAGAAAATGGCGGCCGCAAGTTTTCTTCGTGCCCTTGGTGTTCTATTCTTCGTGCCCTTCGTGGTGATCTTTTTTAGGAAACCGCTTGGTGCCGCAGGGCGTCGATGGCTTCCATGAGGGCCACGGGGTCGCTGGCGGCGTGGAGGTTCTGCCGGAAGCCGTGGCCGCCGGGTACGCCCTTGGTGAACCAGGCGCCGATCTTCTTGATCTTGTGCAGGGCCTCGCGGGGCTCCAGCAGGTCCAGCAGGATCTGGAACAGCCGCAGGGTCGCGTCGATGCGCATGGCCGTGGTGACCTCGAGGTCCGGCTCCAGGATCTGCCGGAACAGGTAGGGATTCGTCAGCGCACCCCGGCCGATCATCACCGCCGCACAGCCCGTCTCCTCGATCATGCGGTAGGCATCCTCGCGGGTGTTCACGTCGCCGTTGCCGATGATGGGATAGGGCACGCCCGCCGCCACGGCCCGGGCGATGATGCTCCAGTCCGCGTGGCCCTCGTACTGCTGGACCCGGGTGCGGGGGTGGATGGCCAGGGCCTGCACACCCGCCGCCTCGAACATGCGCAGGAAGTCCAGGAACTCGCCCCGGTCCTTCTGCGACGCGTCCCAGCCGGCCCGCATCTTCACGGTCACGGGGATCCTCACGGCCTTCACCATGCCGGTGACGCAGCGCTCCGCCAGGCGGATGTCCCGCAGCAGCGCTGAGCCCGCGCCGCCCTTGGTGACGTTGCTGGCGGGACAGCCCATGTTCAGGTCCACCAGGTCCGCGCCCGCCGCCTCGCAGAGCCGCGCACTCTCGGCCAGGGCCTCGGGGCGTCCTCCGGAGACCTGCATGGACAGCGGCCGCTCCCCCGTGGCGGCCATCATCTTCTCGGCCTTCACCGCGTGGCGCACCAGGGCCTCGCTGCTGATCATCTCCGACACCACCAGCCCCACTCCGCCCACCTCGCGGATGAACTTCCGGAAGGGCTGGTCCGTGATTTCATGGAGCGGCGCCATGACGAGGCGGTTGGGCACCTCGACGGGACCGATGCGGAAGGTGTTGGCAAAGCAGCTCAAGAGGAGGTCCAGGCAATCTTCCAGTCTAACGGGCGGACCGGGATCTGCGCAGGCCTCATCCCTTTTCGGGTGGCCCCGAGAGCTCCTTGCGCATGGTGGCGTTGGTCAGCGGCACGCCTCGAAGGATGACTGAGTGCCGAGCCTCGACCTGGAATCCCCACCTCGTGAAGAGGGGCTCGGCGGTCTTGCTGACCCTGGCCTGAACCACCCGGAGACCTCGCGCCCAGGCCTCCTGGATCAGGTGGGCCATGAGGGCATTACCCAGCCCCAGACGACCCCACTCGCCGGCCACATAGAAGTGGTCGATGTACCCGTCAGCCTGGAGGTCTCCATAGGCGACCGGACATCCCTCCACCTCCGCGACGTAGGGAGCGAGCTGCTGCAGGCGTACCGCCCAATCTCCGGCATCGAAATCCAGGGGAGCCCAGGCCTCCCGCTGCTCCAGGCTGTAGTGACCGGCAGCCAGCGTGTGCACAGATGAGTGGAAGAGGCTTCGGAGGGTGGGTGCATCGTCAGGCCTGAACCGGCGAATCCGGATCTCCATGACAGCCACCCCCTGCGACGATCTCTAGGCTTACGCCTCCCACTCCCATGCCTTCACCTATCTCTGAATTCGGCGCCGCCGGATTCAGAGCAGGGCACTACCTCCGCGGCGGCGGTTCTTGGAGGTTCGCCAAGAACTCATCGTTGGTCTTGGTCTTGCCCAGGCGGTCCACGAGCAGCTCCATGCTCTCGCTGGGGCCGCTGGCGCTGAGGATCTTGCGCAGCACCCAGATCTTGGCCAGGCGGGCCGGATCGATGAGGAGGTCTTCCTTGCGGGTGCCGGACTTCTGGATGTCCATGGCGGGGAAGATGCGCTTGTCGCTGAGCTTGCGGTCCAGCACGATCTCGCTGTTGCCGGTGCCCTTGAACTCCTCGAAGATCACGTCATCCATGCGGCTGCCGGTCTCGATGAGGGCCGTGGCGACGATGGTCAGGCTGCCCCCGGCCTCGATGTTGCGGGCGGCGCCGAAGAACCGCTTGGGCCGCTGCAGCGCGTTGCTGTCCACACCGCCGGAGAGCACCTTGCCGCTGGGCGGCACCACGGTGTTGTAGGCCCGGCCCAGGCGCGTGATGGAGTCCAGCAGGATGACCACGTCCTTCTTGTGCTCCACCAGCCGCTTGGCCTTCTCGATGACCATCTCGGCCACCTGGACGTGGCGGGTGGCGGGCTCGTCGAAGGTGCTGGAGACCACCTCGCCCTTGACGCTGCGCACCATGTCCGTGACTTCCTCGGGGCGCTCGTCGATGAGCAGCACGATGAGGAACACCTCGGGATGGTTGGCGGTGATGGAGTTGGCGATGTTCTGCAGCAACACGGTCTTGCCCGTGCGCGGCGGGGCCACGATGAGGGCGCGCTGGCCTTTGCCGAGGGGCGTCATCAGGTCCATGACGCGGGTGCTCAGCTCCTGGGCGTCCCGCTCCATGCGCAGGTGGTGCTTGGGGTACAGGGGCACCAGGTCATCGAAGTGCACCCGCTCCTTGGCCATGCCCGGAGGATCGAAGTTCACGGCGTCCACGCGCAACATCGCGAAGAACTTCTCGCCCTCCTTGGGGGGGCGGATCATGCCCGAGAGGGTGTCGCCGGTGCGCAGGTTGAACTTGCGGATCTGGCTGGGTGAGACGTAGATGTCCTCAGGTCCCGCGAGGTAGTTCTGGTCGGGGCTGCGCAAGAAGCCGAACCCCTCGGGCAGCACCTCCAGCACGCCTTCGGAGAAGAACTGCCCTTCCCGCTCAGCCTGGGCCTGCAGCACCCGGAACACCAGCTCCTGCTTGCGCATGGAGAGCGGGCTCTCGATGGCCAGCTCCTTCGACAGCTCCGCGAGCTTGCCGATGGAGAGCTCCTTGAGCTCCTGCAAACTCAGGGCGGCCGGTGGCTGGGTTGGGGTGGCCATAGGTCACCTGGGGGGGGGTTAGGGAGTCAGAAGTGGCTCGGGGATGCTGACAGGATAGGTCAATTTTCCCGTTCAGCCAAACAGGAGCCCATCTGATCGGTAAAATTCCGAACCCGGGCGACGAAGCCCTTGGGGTCCTCCACGGGGTAGGCGTGGCCGATGCCCGGCACCACCTCGAAGCGGCTGCCCGGGATCCCCTGGGCGGTCCCCAGGCACTTCCAGGGGGGCGTCAGCAGGTCTTCGGCACCGCAGAGCAGCAGGACCGGCGCCTGGATGCACTCCAGCCGTTCCCGGATGTCCCAGCCCAGGGTGCCCCGGATCTGGTGCAGGTTGCCGTGCGGGGGGCGGTCCTGACCCGTCACAACTTGGTGATAGGCCCGCAGCACCCCGTGGCGGGCCTCCAGGAAACGGTCGCCCCAGAGGAAGGGCGCCACGGCGTCGAACTGCAGGAGCGGGCCACCCACCTCGAGGCAGCGCGCCCAGTGCTCGGCCTTGAGCCCCATGGCGAAGTCGAAGCGGGGCATGGCGCTGGTCAGCACGGCCCCGGGAAAGGCTCCGGGGTGGTCACAGAGCAGCTCCAGGCTCATGGCGCTGCCGTTGGAGAGACCCACCAGCCAGGGCTGCGAGACCTTCAGGACCTGGAACAGCTCCCAGGCATCGGCCGCCAGCAGCGCCGTGGGATAGGGGCCCTCCAGAGGGGCGTCGGAGCGGCCCTGGCCACGGCTGTCGAAGGTGAGCACCCGGAACCGGTCCGTGAGCCCCGGCAGCACACCGGCCCACATCGTCGTGTCCGAAAGCAGGCCGTTGAGCAACACCAGCCAGGGACCTTCCGGGTTGCCCTGCACCCGATAGTGCAGCTTCAGACCCGAGGCGAGGGTGGCGAAGGTCGGCTGGACCCGCACCTCAGCCCCGGAGTTCCATGGGCTGGAAGTGGCGCTCGAAGCTCCAGCTGCCGCTGTCCCAGGTCACGATCACACAGCCCGCCTTCTTGAACTCCAGGCTGCGGCCCGTGAGCTGGAAGACCAGGCTGCTGAGGAAGGGCTCGTGGCTGATGATGGCCAGGACGTGGTCCGGCGTGGCCTCGGCCAGCAGGCTCCGCAGCCAGAGGTCTGCCTGACCGGGCCGACCGCCCGGGGTCAGCTCCAGGGAAGTCTCCAGGGGGAAGCCGCCCGCCGCCTCCTGCAGGCAGGCCATGGTCTCTGCCGCGCGGCGGTAGGGGCTGTTGAAGCCCCGCTGAGGCCGGTAGCCCCGGGCCACGAGGCCCTGCATGGCCAGACGGGTGCGCTTCCACCCCTCGGGCGTCAGGGCGCGGTCCGCATCCGGCTGGCCGGGGCGGGGATCCTCGGCGATGCCGTGGCGGATGAGCAGCAGTGTGGCCATGTCCCCATCCTAGCCGCCCTCTTTCCCAGACCCTCCCCGAATCTAGGCGTGCCGGGGCCTCACAGCCCCAGGTCGCTGAGCTCCTGCTGGGCGGTGCGGGCCTCGGCGCTGCCGGCGAAGCCGTTCACGAGCTCCTGGAAGGCCTTCGCGGCGGCGGGCTTCAGCCCCTGCTTCAGCAGGCACTGGGCACGCTTCAGCTTGGCGGGCAGGAACTGCGAGGAGGCTGCGTGGTCCTTGATGATTCGCTCGAAGACCGGCTGGGCCTTGTCGTAGCCCTGCTGGTTGTAGTGGCAGAGGCCCAGGAAGAAGAGAGCCTCGGGACGCTTGCTGCTCTGGGGATAGGTCTTCAGCCAGAGCTCGAGGCCGTCGGTGGCCAGGGGATAGTTGCCGCGGTTGTAGTCCACCACCGCCGCGTTCAGCACCCGCTCATCCTCGGAAGGCGCCGCGCTGGCCGGTGTCTCGGCCGGGGCCGCCTTCGTGCCCGCGGTGCGGGGCAGGTTGCCGAGGCGGTTGCTGAGCGCCCGGGTGGTGTCCTGGACCTGCCGCAGGCTCTCCTGGAGATCCGCCTGGAAACGGCGGTCCTGGGTGCGGGCTTCGGTAGCCGCCTGCTGATCGGTCTGCGCCTTCTTGTTGCCGTCCTCGACCGCCTGGCGGAGCTTGAAGACCTCGAGCTTGAGGTCGCCCACTTCCTGCTCCACGCGGCGGAGCTGGTCCTCGGATCCGCAACCGACCGCGAGCAGCGCGGCCAGGGCGGGAAGCATCATCGTGCGGCGCATGGGAACTCCAGAGCTGGCTTCATTCTAAACGAAAAGCGGGGGCCATCGCCCCCGCTTCACGCGATACGAAAGTCGGATTACTTCAGCTTGAACTCGCCGCGACGGTTCAGGCTCCAGCAGGACTCCTTCGCCTCGGTGCAGAGCGGGCGCTCCTTGCCGTAGCTGATGGTGGTGAAGCGGGCCTCGTCGACACCGAGGGTCTTCAGGTAGGCCAGGGCGCCGGCGGCGCGCTTGTTGCCCAGGGCAAGGTTGTACTCGTTGGTGCCGCGCTCATCGCAGTGGCCTTCGATCTCGACCTTGGCCACGGGGTAGGCCTTCAGGAAGTCGGCGATGCCCTGCAGCACGGCGCGGTCGTTGGACTTGATGTCGGCCTTGTCGTAGTCGAAGTGGATGGTCTTGAGCGCGGCGGCGGCAGCGCGCTTGAAGGCGGCGGCCTTCTCGGCCTCGGCGGCCTTGCGGGCGGCTTCCTCAGCGGCAGCCTTCTCGGCGGCGGCGCGGTCAGCGGCGGCCTTGGCATCCGCAGCGGCCTTCGCATCGGCGGCGGCCTTGTCGGCAGCGGCCTTCTCGGCGGCGGCCTTGTCCCAGCCATCGTTCCAGCCCTGCGCCTTGTGCGGATTTTCCTTGTCGTTCACATAGGGATTCGTCGCACGGGCCTTGCCATCCTTGAAGGCCTGGTAGCCCTCATTGAACGCGGCCTGGGTTTCGGCCTTGAGCTGCTCCGCCGTCTTGGGCGGCTTGCAGGCCAGGCTTCCCAGGGTGAGCACAATGGCCGCCGGGACGATGTAGATGCCGTATCGCATGGGGTTGGTCCTCCTTGATAGGTCTGAGTATAGATGGTGCATGCTCAGGGGAATGTCATTATTTTTTCACCTTCCGCGGATCCAGCGAGGGCTCTGGCAGTCCCCCATTTCGGACATGCGGAGGATTTGACGGCCCGAGAGGTCCGTGGTGAAGAGCTGAGAGCTGCCAAAGCGGTTACTTGTAAAAACCAACCTTCGTTCGTCTGGGGACCAGGCGGGAGACTCCGAGGTGCTCACCCCGGTGGTGATCTGGTAGGCCTTGCCCTCGCCCAGCTTGTAGATGAAGAGGTCAAACTTGCCCTCGAACCGGGACACATAGGCCACCATGGCGCCGTTCGGGCTCCAGGCGGGGCTGGCGTTGTAGAGCCCCTCGGTGGTCAGCTTGCGGAGGTTCGAGCCGTCGTCCTGCATGAGGAAGACCTGGGGTCCGCCTTCGCGGTCGGAGGTGAAGGCGAGCTGGGTGCCGTTGGGGTTCCAGCTGGGCTCGGTGTTGATCCCGGTGCTGTCGGTCAGGCGCCGGGCCCGTCCGGTGGCCAGGTCCAGCACCATGATGTCGGCGTTGCCGCGGCGATCGCCCTGCACGAAGGCCAGGCGCTTGCCATCGGGCGACCAGGCGGGCGAGGAGAGCATGGAGATCATGCCGCCGACATTGGCCGTGGGGTAGAGCTTCTCGTGGTCGCCGTTCACGCGCCGCTGGCCCCAGACCTCAGGCGCGCCGCCCTTGTAGGTCACGTAGGCCAGCCGCCCGTCCTGGGCGACGGTGGGAGCCAGGGTCAGCGCCCCGTGCCGGGTGAGCTGCATCAGGCCCGCCCCATCGCGGTCCACCTGGAAGATCTCTTTGACACCCTTGGCGAGTCCCCGCACGAAGACGATGCGACTGGAAGCCACCCCCCGATCCCCGGTGAGGCGCCCCACCAGGTCATCGGCCAGGGAGTGGGCGATGTGGCGCAGCGGCACGATCTTGTCGGCCTTGTAGGTGCGGGTGAACACGCCCTTCTCGGCGCCAGTGTCCACGGCCGAGGCCTCCACCTGCAGGTCGCCGCTGCCCGCCTTGCTCAGCCGGACCGACAGCAGCCACTGGGCGCCCGCTTCCTTCCAGGCCTTCACCGGCGCCGCATCGGCGGGCAGCCGCTCCTGGAGGACGGCGATGACGCCGGACTCGTCCAGGTCCCGCTTGAGGACGGCGGTGAACTCCGTGCCCACCGTGGCTTCGCTCACGCCGGAGACCTTGGGTGCCGTCATGGCCAGCACCAGCTTCGCGCTGCTGGTGGCGGTGAGCACCACCTCGGTCGGCGGCGCCTGCTGGGCGCAGAGCCCGGAGGCGGCGAGGACCCAGAGGAAGGTCCGAATGAGGAATCGCGTCATGACAGCTCCGGGCCGGGAAGGCTTCAGCCTATCAGATGAGCAGGATCACCCTGAAGTTCCGGGCCGGGCGGCTCCCGCCCCAGCCAATCGAGCAGCGCGCGGTTCCGGGGCGGGACCGGCAGACCTCGCAGCTCCGCCACCGTGCACCAGGCCCAGGCCAGCGCCGTGCGGGGAGTGCCGTCCGCTTCCACAAGGAAGGGGTGCAGGCGGACCGCGCCTTCGAGCACCGGCCAGGCCTGCAAGGACTCAGGACGCAGCCCGATCTCCTCGTGCAGTTCCCGCGCCAGGGCCTGTTCCGGCGCCTCGCTGGCCTCGCACTTGCCGCCCGGAAACTCCCACAGCCCGGGCAATACCGGGTTGTCCAGGGCCCGGCGCTGGACGAACCAGCGGTTGCCGCGGCGCAGCAGGGCCAGGGCCGCGTCGGTCACTGGACCAGCCCCTCGGCCTCCGCCAGCTGCGCCAGCCGATCGGCGTAGTTGCGGCGCAGGGTCTCCACCCAGACCAGCTTGAGGCGGCCATAGGCAGGCCGCAGCTCCCGGGCTACCCAGGCCTGCAGCTCGGCCACGGAGGCGCAGCGCTCGAGGCTGTGCCGGAGCGCGTCGCGCAGCTCCTCGTCGACCTGCTGCAGCGCAGCCACGGGTGCGTAGCTGATGCGGTGCACGGGGCTCACGCCCAGGACCCGGATCTGCGCCCGGTGCAGGGCCGTGCCGTAGCCCTTGTGCTGGCCGAAGCCGTAGCCCGGGTGCTGCTCCTCCAGGCCGATCATCAGGGCATCCCGGTGGGCCTTGGCCAGGATGCTGGCCGCGCCGATGGCGCAGCTGAGGGCGTCCCCGTCCACCACCAGGCGCTCGGGCAGGCCGGTCCGAGGGCCGCGGTTGCCGTCGATGAAGAGCAGGCGCGGACGCAGCGTCAGGTTCGACACCGACTGGCGCATGGCCATCATGGTGGCCTCCAGGATGTTCTCCCGGTCGATGGCCAGGGCGTCGATTTCCGCGATGCCGTAGGCGGGCAGCAGCGCCTTCAGCTCCGCAGCCAGAGCCTCCCGTTTCTCGGGCTTCAGCTCCTTGCTGTCCCGCACGCCGCGGAGCACATGGCCCCACTTCTGGACCGTCGCCCCGTCCAGCACCGCGCAGGCCGCCACCACCGGCCCCGCCCAGGCCCCCCGCCCCGCCTCGTCCACGCCGCCCCAGGCCACGCCCGGCGGCACATTGCCAAGGTCCCAGTCCAGAGGGTTGATCATGGAACGAAGGTACCAGTTCCGGGGCGGTTCTCCAATGAAGCCCGCAGACGCCGCGCGGATCTGAGCCTCGCTTACGAGGGAGCCCCGCGCCGGGCCCTGGGCTTGCCCGTCCTGCTGTGCCCAGGCACCAGGGAGACCTCCAGGGTTCCCTTGGCAATCTCGACCCGCAGGGCCGCAGCGAACTCGGGAGGCAGCGAGTCCAGGTAGGTCTCGAGGGTCCAGTCCACTCCAGCCTGGGACTGGTCCACATCAGCAGGAAGGTGATGCTGGATGGTGAGTTCCATGGCCTGCCGGACGTTGCTGAGTTTTTTCGGCATTCGGGAATACCCCCGGTGAGAACGCCCAGGACGGCAGAGTCCTCCCTGGGCTGGCTGGAACCAGGCAAACAAAGCGCCCGGCACGATGGGAATCGTTCCGGGCGCTGAGGCGCTGCCTGCTACTTGTGAAGGTAAACGTTGTCTACGTAGACCGTGCCGCTGCCGGTTCCTGAAACGAACAGGAGCTGAGCCAGGTGAGAGCGGTTCCAGGTGGCGCCGCTCTTAACAAAACTGGCGATGGGGATCTCCAGGGAGACCCACCGGCCGGTGCCGGTGAGGGCGGGTGTAGACGTGGCGGTGGCAGTGAAGGTGGCGTCGGTGTCATCGCCGCCGCCGTAGGCCCCGTTGGCCCCGAAGTCCACCAGCTTGGCCTGGAAGTTGGTGACGTCAGGAGTCCAGACATCCACGTGGAAATACGTCATGGTCGAGCCGTCGATGACATGGGCAGTGAACTCGACTCCCACGTAGCTGAGGCCGGTGTACTTCTTGACCACCTTGGAGGTGCCCGCGATGGTGTAGTCACTGCCGACGCCCACGCCCCAGCTGGCGGCCCAGGTGTCCACCGTGGCATTGGTGTAGGTGCCGCTGCTGGTGTAGAGAGAGATCACATTCGCCGCGGCCACGGAGGGGGTGGCGGCAACGGTGGTGGGGGCGGTGGCCCCGGTGGGCGCACTGAGGGGAGGTGCGGAAGGCCCGGTGGCGCCGATGAAGGTGATGGGGCCGACGTAGTAGGTCTTGTCCGCCGCGGGGGTGGTGCCGAACTCGGGGAAGATCGAGATCTTGTTGAAGGTGAAGGTGAGATCGAGCGCGGCGGTTCCTGCGGCGGGGACGCCCATGTCAAAGGTCAGCGTCTGCCAGCCCGCCGCAGCCGTGACATCGGCCTCGACCGTGTGCGTGCTGTTGTTGGCATCCTCGAGCTTGAGCTTCATGACCACCCCTGCCGCGGGGCAGTAGACCACCGCCTTCAGGGTCTTGTTGGAAGCCGAGAAAGGGACGGTCCCAACGGAATCCAGGTAACCCACGGACAGGGTGGTCCCGGCCCAGGACTGGGCGCCGGTCGTCTTGACGATCTTGACCACCGGGGTGGTGGGCCCCCCCGCGGGAGCGCCCGTGCCAGGGATCGTGGAGGCGGTTCCGCCAAAATCGGTGCCCTTGTAGGTGAGGCTGCTGGTGTTGAAGTCAAGGACGGGGTAGGAGGATACGGCGGCCACAGTGTTGTAGGTCTGAGTGGCCGAGGCAGCGGCCGTGTTCAGGTTGCCGGCCAGGTCACTGAAGGCCCCAACCGCGATACCGATGGTGATGGTCCCCGTGGCATTGGTGGGCGGGGTGACCAGCAGGGTGTAGTGGGCGGCGTCCACCTTGGTGACACTGGAAGCCGCCGTGGCCCCGGTGACCGTCACATCGCTGGCGGTGAAGCTGGTGCCCACATCCTCGCTGAAGGTGAAGGTCAGGGTCACGGGTCCGGTGATGGCGGTGCCACTGGTGCCGCTGATGGCAACGGTGGGTGCCACAGTGTCCGTCAGGGCCGGACCCGCGGGGGCGGAGGCACCGACGAAGGTGAGAGGGCCGACGTAGTAGATCAAGCCTGTTCCAGCGGCTCCGAAGGCCGGGAAGAGCGACACTTTGTTGTAGGTGTAGGCAAGGTTGATAGCGGCCGTGCCGGAAGACTGGGTCGCGAAGTCGAAGGTGAGGGTCTGCCAGCCGGTCGCGGCGGTCACGGCGTCGGTCTCGACCGAGTGCGTGCCGTCATTGGCGTCTTCGACCTTTAGCTTGAAGGAGGTGCCCGCGGCGCTGTAGACCACTGCGGTCATCTTGTGCGCGGTGGCAGAGAAGGGCAGCTTCGGGATCGAGTCGAGGTAGCCGACGGACAGCGTGGTGCCAGCCCAGATCTCGGCGCCCGCGGTCTTCGTGACCTGGACGACCTTGTTGGCGGGTCCGCCGGTGGGTATACCGGTGCTGGTGACCGCCGAGACGGTGCCACCGAAGTCCGTGGCCTTGTAGGTCAGGCCAGCAGTATTGAAGTCCAGCACCGTGTAGCTGACCACTGTGTTGAAGGGCTGAGTGGCCGTGGCAGCAGTCGTGTTGGCATTCCCGGCCAGGTCACTGAAGGCGCCAACGGCCACGCTGATGGTCATGGTGCCGGAGGCATTCGCGGCCGGCGTGGCCACCAGGGTGTAGTGGGTGGTGTCAACCTTGGTCACCGCTGCCGCGGCTGTGCCGTTCGTGACAGTGACATCGCTGGCCGTGAAGCTCGTGCCGACATCCTCACTGAAGGTGAAGCTCAAGGTCACGGGAGCACTGGTCGGAGTGGCGGTGGTGCCGCTGATGGCCACGGTGGGAGCCGTGGTATCTGCCGGCGCGGCGGGCGGCGAAGAGGTGCCACCACAGCCCATCAGGAGGGAAAAAACCAGAAGGGCCAGCGTCAGGAACGTCCTTCGGAAACGATCAGTCAGCATCGTGCTCTCCATGTGTGGCTGCGGCCGGGTCGCCGCAAGGAGTGGTAGGAGACGGGCCAGTGGGCTGCAAACCGGATGGACCGTTCAAAGGAAGGGAGGGCGATCGGAAATCGAATCAAGGATGCATTTTTAAAATGGATCAGTATATGGTCTTTTTTTGTTTTCCATTATGAATTTTCGCGAAGACACCTCACCGGGAGCTTGCCCGGAATACCTCCACGAAAGGCTGGGGTCCAGGCTTTCCCACCCGGGGCTCAGCGCCGCAGGAGACCTGCCCGGTAAAGCGCCGGTGTGGTCCCGGCCTCACGCTTGAAGAACCGGCAGAAGTAGGTGGCCGACTGGAAGCCGCATTCCCGGGCAATCTCTTCGAGTCCCAGGTTGGAGTTCTCAAGCAGCCGCATGCCCCGGTTGAGGCGGACCCGGGTCATCTCCCGGGCGACCGGGCGGCCCAGGTGCTTCTTGAACAGGTTGTCCAGGGTGGACCGGGAGCAGTTGGCGAGCTCACAGACCTGCTCCACGGAGATCCCCCGGCAGGCGCGGTCCCGGATGATGCGGGAGGCGGCCAGGACGATGGGGTTGTGGGCCGTGGTGATGTCCGTGGACTGGCGCTCCACGACCCGCAGGGGGGGGTGGTTGTAGAGCCCGGGTTCGAGGCGCTCGCCGTCCAGCATGCGGGTCAGCATCTCTGCAGCCATCTGGCCGATACCTTCCCCGTTGGGCGCGACGCTGGTCAGCGTGGGCCGGCAGAGGCGGCAGAGGATCTCGTCGTTGTCCACGCCGATCACCGAGACGTCCGAGGGCATGGAGATGCCCAGGTCCCGGCAGGCGTTGATGATCTGCTGCCCGCGGATGTCGTTGCAGGCAAGGATCGCGCTGGGCTTGGGCAGCTTCGTCAGCCAGGCGGCCAGGGCCGGCTCGTATTCGAGTCCCCGCATCTCGCGGAACTGGAGGCTGATGTTCGCAGAGACCCTCGGGGGTGGTGCGTAGACGTCGACAACCCTGCCCAGGGCCTGGAGGATACGACAGAAGGCCTCCGAGCGCCGGTCCGAGAAGAAGATGCCTGGGTAGCCCCCAAAGGCGAAATGGACGAAGCCGGCCTGAACGAAGAAGTCCGCAGCCAGCTGGGCCACGACGGCGGGGTCCGTGTCGATGCAGGGCGAATCCGGGCAGTTGCCCTCCCCCTGGCAGTCCACCACGGGCACCCCCAGGGACTTGATCTGCCGCCCCAAGTCCGGGGTGGAGATGAAGCCGATGATCCCGTCGATGTGCCCCTTCTTCAGCCAGCCCGGGAGCTTCATGAACTCGGCCCGCTCATAGGGGAAGATGAGCCACTCCTCGTGCTCCAGGGCGTAGGTGGCAACCCCGCGGCAGATCCCCCGGCTGTACCCACCGGAGGCCGGGACGAGCAGGGCGATGTGTCGGATACCTGGCATGAAAAAAGATCATACCCTACTCAAAGCAGGTAAAGCTGCCTCTCCCCAGGATCACCTGGGTTTCCCTGCTCCTGACTCGCTTTGGGTTCTCCTCCAGGCGGCCTTCCAGGGGCAGCGGTCTCTACTTCTCGGCCAGCGAGCGCGGCGGAACCGTCAGCTGGACCCCGTCGCTGAAGCGGACGTTGAGCGGCGTGGAGCCGGCGTTGTAGGCCAGGTGGGTCCGCGTGCCGTCCGGCTTGCGGAACACTGAGAACAGGGCCGTGTCCGCGGTGATGGACAGGTCGGGCACGCCCATGCGCTGGAGGCTCAGCAGCCAGTGCAAGGTGTGAGAGCGGGTGTCGCCGAACTCCACCGCCCCCCAGCGGTTCCACTGGGCGAGGGCGGCGGCCGGGTCGGCCAGCGCCAGGTACTTGGCGAAGACGTCCTGCCAGATGTCCGGCGGATCGGGACGCCGACCGGTCTTGGCGAAGACCGCGCTCTGGGCGGGCAGCTCGGCGAGGCTCTGCCGCACGAACTTCGGGTCCCGGCCCAGGTAGAGAGAGGCACTGGTAATGGGCAGCAGGTTGATGCCCTTGATCTGGCGGGGTTCGTCGATCCACCACGTGTTGTGTGCGTATTTTCCCCCGAACAGCATGCTGACTTCGGTGTTGAGGTAGTCCGGCGGCAGGACCAAGTGGTCCAGATCGAACCAGTAGTGCTGAATGCTCGAGATCTCGGTGGTGTAGAGCCAGATGCCCAGGTCCCGCAGGGCCCGGTCGCCGGTGACCTCGCCCCAGAGCACCAGCCCCGCCCAGGCGTTCACGGCCTCGGAGGAGGACTCCTGGTTGTTCCCGAAGGGTCCAAGGCCGATGCCGGAAGCCCAGGAGTGGCCCTCGTAGGCGTCGAAGTTGCGGAGGAACGGGAAGTCGCTCCCGCCGCGCCGGGTCGTGGCGATGTCGGCCACCAGCAGATCGACCATGGCCCCCCACTGGTCCTTCCCGGCCCAGGCGGGATCCCGCAGCGCGATCTCGGCCATGGCGCGGATCCAGTAGCCGTAGTGGAAATGGTGGTCGTTCACCTGCTCGACCCCGAAGTATTCCTCGGGGTAGGCGACCACGGTCCCCAGGGTCTTGGTGTAGCGGAAGTAGGTCTTGCGGCTCTCGCCGTTGAACCACATCTCGACGCGGCCCTTCAGCAGCTTCAGCAGCTGATCGCGCATCTCGAGATCACCCTGTTGCTCCGCCACGTTCATCAGGCTGGTGATGCGCTGCAGGCCCTTGCCCTGCCAGTAGGCTCCGTTCCCGATCTCCAGCAGCATGCGGCGGGCGTTGCGGAGGTCGGTCTTGAGCAGGTCCCGCAGCTCAGGCAGGCGGTCCCCAGCCTTGATGCCCGGCCACCACGGCACGAAGCCTGTGTAGGTGGACGTGGTCTTGAAGCCGGGGGCCGCGAGCAGGTGGATGCGGCCCCGGAGCGTCTCATAGGCCGGGCCCAGGCGGCCCTTGACAGAAGCGTTGCCAAACCACTGGTGGGGATAAAGCCCCAGCAGGGGCGCGGCCTCAGGGCCTTCTAGGGTGCGGGTGTCCGCGTCGAAGCGGGTCTCCACCTGACCGCTGGCCCGGTTGACGTCCCAGGAGACGCGGGTCTCCTGCAGGAAGCTGTAGGCGTGCTTCATGAAGAGCTGCAGGGTGGCCGGCTGGTCATCCGGCAGCGCCGCGGCGGAGAGGTAGTCTCGGCCGGCCGGCATCCGGGCCAGCCACTGCTTCTCGCCGACCTTCTCCCAGCGGACCCCCGCAGGTCCGAAGAGGGCATAGGTGCGGGCCTTCACCTTCAGGGCGAGGACCCTCGGGTCCGCGCCATCGTCGATCCGGTTGCCCGCTTCCGGCAGGGTCAGCCGGACATCGCCCCGGGAGATCCGCAGGTAGGAGAAGGGCGAGCCGTGGGCGATGGTCGCCCGGAAGGTGTCCGGCCCCCGGGACATGTCGACTTCGATGGACCAGTCCCCGGCCTTGGCCAGCCGGGCCGGGCCGGGCTCGAAGGCTACGGGCGCAAGCAGGATCGGATCCTTGTGGGGGAAGTGGATCTCAGTGTCCCGGCGCTTGGTGGGAACGACCTCCCTGCCCGGCAGCGCCAGCTCCAGCCCGGCGGGGCTGAACCGGAAGGTCAGCGGCTGGGCGTAGATCACCTCGGGCTGGGGGCTGAACAGCAGCGCCGAATACCACTGGTTGGTCTGGGCGGCAGTCTTCAGCAGGGCCTCGGTGCGCATCGGCGCCGACGGCACGTCGCGGTCGCCGCCCTGGCCGCTGAGCCAGTAGGCGCCAGCGCCAGCCTTGACGGTCTGCGCGGGCACGGGAACCGACTGGAGCACACCCACCAGGGTCGCCAGCAGCAGGCATGGGATGGATTTCATGGTGGCCCTCCGGAACGGTCACCCGGAATGTAGACGATCGGCGCACCGGAAATGGGCCCCTCGGAAACTTTTTCAAGAATTACGAAAAAGGACCATATACAACCTGTATTTTTGGTTTCACCTTGAATCAGCCTTCTCTCGGCCCAGTTATTAACCTGAAGACCTGCCAAGGAAAAGGGACTGGAACCTGCAGATTCCCAAAGAATAAGAACAAGAAATCGTAGGTTTCGACGTTCATCCTCGCGATTCGACCTCCAGCCAAAAGGTGCACCATGCACATCGATATCCAGGGCTCAGCCACCGACCAACGACCTGCACAGCCGATCCTTGGCCGCATCCTCCAGAGGGGGCTGCCGTTCCTCGCGGGCCTGGCCTGCTGCACCACCGCGGCGGCCCAGGGCCTCAGCTACGGGCCCTTCACCCTAAACGCCTTCGCCAAGTACGAGGGGGGGCGATCAAACAACCAGGCCAAGGACGCCCAGCTCTACCCCGGTGAGGACAAGCAGCGTGTGTGGGCGGACCAGCTCGTCATCGGCCGCGGCTACGGGACCGAGAGCACGGGTACCCTGCTGGTGCAGCCCTGGCTCGGCGTCAAGTTCGATATCGGTGGCGGCTTCAAGCTGAGCGCCCTGGTGAGCCAGCGATGGCGCGGCGGCCGGGGCCTGCCGACCACGGCCGACGTGCCCGGTTACGTCTACGAGGAGAACGTGGCCATCAGCCACGAGGAGTATGGCAGCCTGCGGGTGGGCAAGATGACCGCGCGCGCCTGGGCCGTCGCCGACTACCCCTACGGCACGAACGTGGGCCTGGCGGACGAGTGGGGCGCCAGTGGCGCCGGCTACGGCATGAACACCTCTGCCATCCGGTACACCTCCCGTGTCTTCGATGTGTTCCAGGGCGACCTGGTCCTCGAGGGCACCTACGACCGCGGCAACATGGCCTTCAAGACCCACAAGCCCAGGTTCTACGAGCTCTACGCCCAATACCACAGCGGCGATCTGGTGGTGGACGCGATCTTCCAGGACACCCGCAACGGCAACCCCATGGCCTGGGGCCATGGGCCCTTCACGGGCCTGACACCCTTCCCCCAGGACGACAGCAAGCTCGGCGGCTCCGGCCAGGGCATCGCAATGGTGATGGCCCGCTACGAGCTGAACACCCACTGGCAGGTGTCCGGCGGTCTCCGCCGCAACCGCTGGAGTGGCGCCTACGCGGTGCTCACCAAGGTCGGCCCCCCGGATCTCTGGAACAACATGTTCAATGTCGACTGGGCCAGCACTGCCAACCCCCTGTGGAAACCGGGCTACGCCGCGACTTCCAACGACGGCTTCGCGGGCCTGCGCTACCGCTGGAACAAGTGGTCCACCTGGGCGGCCATGGAATACCTGGGCAGGGCCGCCACGGACAACCCTGCCGAGCGGGGCCAGAGCAACTGGGCCACCTACAACACAGCTGGCCTGCAATACGACTTCGGGCACGGGCTCGCCCTCTACGGCTCCGTGGGCATGGTCCACTACGGCCGGCTCGGGCTGTCTCCGATGTCCATGCCCACCAACTCCGCCTTCACCGGTGTCGACTCGCGCGTCACGCGCAACGGCAACTGGTTCATCCTGGGTGCCGTCTACGTCCTCTGATCCCTAAGGAACCATCGCCATGTCGATTCAGCTGCCCGCCTTGATCCAACGCGCTTCTGCCTTCCTGCTCCTCGCCCTGCTGGCCGCCTGCGGCGGAGGGGGTGTCATCACTTCGGATGGCGTCGCCGTCCGCACGCTTCCGGCGGAATTCAGCTCCCGCCAGGGGGTGGCCTACTCGCCCTTCCGGACCGGGAATCGCGACACGGAGACCGTCACCACCGCGCACATCAAGCAGGATCTCGACCTGCTCGTGGCCGGCAACCTCAAGCTCATCCGCCTGTTCGACAGCTCCGACAGCGTCGCCAGACAGACCCTGCAGGTCATCAAGGACAACGCCCTGGACATCAAGGTCCAGCTCGGGGTCTACATCGTGAGCGGCAACGAGACCTTCAACCAGGCGGAGATTGCCCGCGGCATCGCCCTGGCCAACGCCTATCGCGACACGGTGCTGGCGGTCAGCGTGGGCAATGAGACCATGGTCAGCTGGTCCTTCAACCCCGTGTCCACCACCAAGATGGCCGCCTACATCACCCAGGTGCGCAACAACATCTCCCAGCCCGTGACGACCGACGACAACTTCGCCTTCTTCGCCGGGGCCACTTCCGAGGTGCTCCGCACCATCGACTTCGTCGCCCTGCATACCTACGCGCTGATCGACACGGTTTCAGATGCCGGTTCCTGGGACTGGAAGCAGGAGACCGTGGCCCCCAACCTCCGCGCCGCGGCGATGATGGACGCCGCCATTGCCAAGGCCAAGAAGGACTACAGCGCAGCCCGTACGAACCTCGACAAACTCGGCTACACCTTCCTGCCCATCATCATCGGCGAGACCGGCTGGAAGTCCGTGGCCACCGGCGGCGAGGTCTACCGCGCCCACCCGGTGAACCAGAAGATGTACGTGGACCGCCTCAAGGCCTGGCAGGCGGCAGCGGTGGCTGGCGGCGGCGGCCCCAGGACCATCGTCTACTTCGAGGCCTTCGACGAGCCCTGGAAGGGTGGCGATGACGGGTGGGGGCTCTTCAACGTGTCCCGCCAGGCCCGATATGTGATCCAGAGCCTCTATCCCTCTTCCCAGTGGGAGGCCGGGAGCTACACCGCGGCCGATGCCCTCTACTACGTCCCTCCCATCAACCACGGCCCCGTCACCGCCAACCGCTACACCCTCTACGCCGAGACCTTGACTACAGGCGAGGTCCGCCCCGTGGAGACACCCATCTGGAACGCCTGGCAGAACGGCACCACCTCGGTCGCGTCCGAGACCTCATCCAGCTCGGTCGAAGGCACCAAGAGCATGGTGATCACGCCCACTCCCCTCGACTGGGGCTGGGGCATGACCATGGCCTTCACCTACAGCTCGGACGACCTCACGGCCTTCGCCACGACCGGCTACCTGAACTTCAGCATCAAGACCACCTACCCCGGCAAGCTCGAGGTGGGCTTCCTGACGGGCACCGCCGCGAATACCAGCCTCTATGACGTCTATCTCCCCATCCAGTCCGGCGACTACGGCTACGTGAACGACGGGGCCTGGCACAACGTCAAGATCCCCATCAGCGCCATCACGCCCCACGGCGCCATGGCCTACGGCATGACGGATCCCACCAAGGCCAAGCTGGACCTGGCCACTCTCACCAACCCCTTCGTGATCGCCGACCGCTACGCTGTCACCGGCAAGGCGACCAACAGCAACATCACGACCGCCCTCCAGGTGGACAACATCTACTGGTCGAAGTGAGCGGCGCGCAGCAGGCATGAGCGGCGTGGAGATGCTTACTTCCTCCGAGCAGGGCTACCTTGTGAAGGGGCTCCGCAGCGCCAGCGCGGAGCTCCTGATGGTCCCCGAGCTCGGCGGGAGGATCATCAGCCTGCGCTGCCTGAAGTCGGGTCGGGAGTGGTGCTGGCACCAGCCCCGCCCCGACTGGCTCTGGCCCAACGACGGCGGTGATGACTTTGCCAACAGCCCCCAGGCTGGCATCGACGAGTGCGTGCCCACCGTGGCGGCGTGCCAGGTGCGCGGCAGGCGGCTCCCCGACCACGGCGAGGTCTGGTACCAGGACTGGCCGCTGGACCCCGAAGCGCTCGCGTCCCGGGAGCTGCGGGCCACGGTCCCACTCACGGTCTCGCCCCTCGTCTTCAGCCGGGGCATCCGGGTCGCGAAGGATGGCGCTTTCGTCTTCGACTACAGCCTGCGCAACACGGGCTTGCTCTCGGAGCCCTACCTCTGGAGCTTCCATCCGCTGCTGAACCTGGAGCCGGGTGATCGCCTGGAGCTGCCCGCCGAAGTCCGAGAGCTCCGGCTGAACGGGGGGCTGGGAGTGCCCATGGCCCAGGGCGACCTGTGGGACTACCCGGAGCCTATCCCAGGCATCCGCCTCGACGAGGCGGCACTGCCGGGCATGCCCGGCGCCTGTCTCAAGGGCTTCGCGGGTCCGCTTGACCAGGGCCTTGCCGCCGTGGTGAACGACCGCACCGGGGACCGCCTCGAGCTCCAGTGGGACGCCACCGTCATCCCCTACCTCGGCCTCTGGATCAACCGCGGACACGGTGGCTTCCACCACCTGGCCCTGGAGCCGACCTCTGGTGCTCCGGACTCCCTCGCGGACGCGGTGGAGTCCTGGAGCCAGCATGGCGTCCTGCCCCCGCGCGGGACCGCGCACTGGTCCTTGAGACTCAACCTTTCCTAGCTTGCGGAGGCCCGCGTGGGTGAATCAGTGGAACGGGTCCAGGCGGGAGAATCGGCAGCCCTCGAGGGCAGGCTCTCCTTCGTGGAAAAGGCCGGCTACTCGCTGGGCGATGCGGCCTCGAACTTCTACTGGAAGACCTTCGAGTTCTTCATCATCTTCTTCTACACGGATGTGTTCGGCATCTCCGCGGCGGCCGTTGGCACCATGATGCTGGTCACCCGGGTGCTCGATGCCGTGGCCGACCCGGTCATGGGCACCATTGCCGACCGCACTCAGACCCGCTGGGGCCACTTCCGGCCCTACCTGCTGTGGTTCGCCCTCCCCCTGGCCGCCGCCGGCGTCATCACCTTCACCACGCCCAACTTCGGCCCCTCCGGCAAGCTGGTCTACGCCTACGTGACCTACTGCCTCCTGATGCTGCTCTACACGGCCGTGAACATTCCCTACAGCGCCCTGCTGGGGGTCATGACACCCAGCTCCATCGAGCGCACGTCCCTGGCCTCCTTCCGGTTCGTCGGCGCCTTCTCCATCGCTGTGCTGGTGCAGTACTGCACGCCCAGCCTGGCCCAGTGGTTCGGCATGAGCTCCGCCCTGCGCGCCCAGCACAGCTTCCTGGCCCATCCCGTCGAGTGGGTGCGGTGGTTCCTCTCCCGGGACTTCCTCCTGCTGCCCTCGGACCCCATCCAGGGCTGGCAGCTGACCATGGCCCTCTACGGCGTGTGCGCCGTGGTCCTGCTATTCCTCTGCTTCTTCCTGACCCGGGAGCGGGTCACGCCTCCCGAGGACCAGAGCCCCGACTTCAAGGAGGACCTGAAGAGCATGGCCACCAGCCGCTCCTTCGTGGTGATGCTGGGAGTGCTGATCATCATGATCATGTCCTTCGTGCTCCGGGGCTCGGTCTCGGCCTACTACTTCAAGTACTACGTGCACCGCAATGACCTGCTGGGCCCCTTCCTGGTGGCCAACGCCCTGGCCTTCCTGGCTGCCGTGGTCATCACCCCCACCATCGCCAAACACTTCGACAAGAAGAACCTGTTCATCGCGGCCATCGGCATCGGCGGCCTTATCATTGGCAGCTTCTGGCTCGCCAAGCCCTCAGACATCAGCCTCATGTTCGGCCTCCAGGTCCTCGCCAGCTTCGTCATCGGCTTCAACTCGCCCCTGGTCTGGGCCATGTTCGCCGACACCGCCGATGACGCGGAGTGGCGTCTGGGGCGCCGCAACACCGGCCTGGTCTTCGCCTCGGCGGTCTTCGGCATGAAGATCGGCCTGGCCATCGGCGCCTGGGTGACGGGCCTGGTCCTGACACTGTTCGGCTACGTCCCGAACCTTGACCAGTCCGCCAGCTCCCTCCTGGGCATCCGCCTCTCCATGAGCCTCTTCCCCGGCGTGCTGCTGGTGATCGCGGCGGTCCTGATGAAGGCCTATCCCCTCGATGACAAGAAGATGATCCAGATCGAGAAGGATCTGGCGGCCCGCAAGAAGATCGCGGCGGGTGAAGCCTGATGGATGATCGGAGAACCTCAAGGATGCGCACCACCTACATCTCTGATGCCGAGCTCAAGGGGCAGGACGCAGCCGTCTCAGGCTTCCTGGCGGAGATCGACGGCGAGCCCTGCTACTGCGTCGCCAACCACGACGCCATGGCCCCCTTCTTCATGAGCCTGGTGAGCGATTCAGACCACTGGCTGTTCATCTCCAGCAATGGCGCCCTCACCGCCGGACGCCGGGACCCGGACAACGCCCTCTTTCCCTACTACACCGATGACCGGATCCACGACAGCCAGGATCAGACGGGCAGCAAGACCCTCCTGCGCATCACCCGTGGTGGCCAGACCTGGCTCTGGGAGCCCTTCTCCCAGCGGATGGAAGGGTTGTACCGCGTCACGCGGAACCTCTGCAAGAGCGTCTATGGCAACAAAATCCTCTTCGAAGAGATCAACCACGACCTCGGCCTGACCTTCCGCTACGAGTGGATGAACAGCGAGCGTTTCGGCTTCGTGCGCCGGGCAGCCCTCTCCAACCAGGGCACCGAGGCCATCTCCGCCGAGGTGGTCGACGGCATCGAGAACGTGCTGCCCTGGGGGGTGGAGCGTCGCTTCCAGGTGGAATACAGCACCCTGGTCGATGGCTACAAGCGCACCGAGTTGCTGGCAGGCACGGGCCTGGCCCTCTTCCGCCTCAGTTCCGTCCCCGTGGACAAGCCCGAGCCCAGCGAGGCGCTGCGGGTGAACTTGGCCTGGTCCACGGGCCTGGAACCGGCCAGGCGCCTCCTCTCCACCGCCCAGCTCCGAGCCTTCCGGCACGGCGAGACAGTGCAGGAGGAGACGGATATCCGTGGCCGGCGTGGCGCCTACCTGCTGAACGCGACCTTCCCCTTGGAACCAGGTGCCCGCAAAGACTGGCTGGTGGTCGCCGAGCTCGACCAAGATGCCACCCGCGTCGTGGCCCTCAACCAGCGGCTGGCCTCCGGCGCCGACCTCATGCCGGAAGTCCTGGAGGACGTGGCCCGGGGCACCCGGAACCTGATGCGACTCGTGGCCAGCGCCGATGGCCTGCAGACCACGGGCGACCACCTGAACACCTGGCGGCACTTCTCGAACACCCTGTTCAACCTTCTGCGCGGTGGCGTGCCCGAGGATGGCTACGGGATCACCCGCGCGGACCTCAGGCTGTTCCTGGAAGAGTCCAACAAGGGCGTTGCGCAGCGCCACGGAGCCTTCCTGGACGCCCTGCCCGAACGCCTGGCCCATGGCGACCTCATGGCCCGGGTGGCGGCCCTGGGCGACCCGGACCTGGAGCGCCTGACCCGGGAATACCTACCCCTCACCTTCAGCCGGCGCCATGGCGATCCCAGCCGCCCGTGGAACGCCTTTTCCATCAAGGTGAAGGACGAGCAGGGCAGGAAGCTTCTCACCTACGAGGGCAACTGGCGGGACATCTTCCAGAACTGGGAGGCCCTTGGCTACTCCTACCCCGACTACCTGGAGAGCATGGTCTTCAAGTTCCTGGACTGCTCCACGGTGGAGGGCTACAACCCCTACCGGCTGCTGCGGGCGGGCTTCGACTGGGAGGTGAGCGATCCCCACGATCCCTGGTCCTTCATCGGCTACTGGGGGGACCACCAGGTCATCTACCTCCTGAAGCTGCTGGAGGCCTCCCGCCGCTTCCACCCGGGCCGGCTGGCAGAGCTGCTGGGCCGGCGCGTCTTCACCTACGCAAACGTCCCCTACCGCCTCAAGACCTACGAGGCCATGCTGGCGGATCCCCACAGCACCATCGACTTCGACGCGGACCTGCACCAGCAGACCCTGGACCGGGCGGCGACCCTGGGCGCTGATGGCCTGGCAGTGTGGGACGCCCAGGGTCCAGTCCGGGCCAACCTCACAGAGAAGCTCCTGGTGGTGGCCCTCTCCAAGCTCACCAGCTACATCCCCGGGGCCGGCATCTGGATGAACACCCAGCGCCCCGAGTGGAATGACGCCAACAATGCCCTGGTGGGCTACGGCGTCTCCATGGTCACCCTCTGCTACCTGCGTCGCTACCTGGCCTTCTGCGAGGAGCTTTTCGGGGAGGCTCCGGCGCCCAGCCAGGAAGTGGCCGGTGAGCTGGCGGAGCTCCTGGAGGTCGTGGCCCGGGTCCTGGAACAGCACGCCCCACCCACAGACCGCGCCTTCACGGACGCAGAACGTCGGCTCATCCTGGATCCGCTTGGCCAGGCGGGCTCCAGCTACCGCACCAAGGTCTATGCCAGCGGCTTCACCGCGCCGAGGACCCTTGTTTCCCGGGAGCGCCTGGAGGCCTTCTGTGCCGTCGCCCTGGCCCACATCGACCATGCCATCCGGGCCAACCGCCGCAGCGACGGCCTCTACCACGCCTACAACGTCATGAAGCTCACCGGCGACGGCATCGAGGTGCGCGGGCTGCACGAGATGCTTGAGGGCCAGGTGGCGGTGCTCAGCTCCGGCGCCCTCTCCGCCGAAGAGTCCGTCGCGGTGCTCGACGCACTGCGGGCCAGCGCCCTCTACCGACCTGACCAGGCCAGCTACCTCCTCTATCCCGACCACCCGCTGCCGCACTTCCTGGAGAAGAACACGCTGCCCGCGGCCGCCCTCGCGGACTCCGCCTTGCTGCGTGCCCTTCTGGCCGCCGGTGACGAGCGCCTCGCGAGCCGCGACGTGGCAGGCCACGTCCACTTCAACCCGGCCTTCCGGAACGCCGAGGGTCTGAGACTCGCCCTGGAGGACCTGAAGGCCGGCCCCCACCGGTCCCTGGTCGTGGCCGACGAAACCAGGCTCCTGGAGCTCTACGAGGAGGTCTTCGACCACCGCTCCTTCACCGGCCGCTCCGGGACCTTCTACAAATACGAAGGCCTCGGCTGCGTCTACTGGCACATGGTCTCAAAGCTGCTCCTGGCCGTGGATGAGGTGATGCGCCAGGCCGCCCGCCACGACGCGGGGGCCCTGCCCCGCCTCCAGCGGCACTACCAGGCCATCCGCGAGGGCCTCGGCGTCCACAAGTCCCCGGCCCTGCACGGCGCCATTCCCACGGATCCCTACTCCCACACCACGGGCTTCGCCGGCGCCCAGCAGCCGGGCATGACCGGGCAAGTGAAGGAGGACCTCCTCTCCCGCATGAGCGAGGTGGGGGTGCGCGTGGCGCAGGGCCGCATCATCTTCCAGCCCTGGGCCGTCTCGACGGCGGAGTTCCTGCAAGAGCCCGCCACCTTCCGCCATGTGGACCTGGCCGGTCAGCCTCGCATGCTGGCCCTGGAGGCCGGTACTTTCGCCTTCACTTTCTGCCAGGTCCCGGTGGTGGTCCACCGGGCGGGCCCGGCAGGCCTCCGAATCACCCGCCAGGACAGTGCCAGCTCTGCCCGCCCGGAGCTTGCCCTGGACGCATCCACCAGCCGCCTCATCTTCAGCCGCTCAGGTGAAATCCATCGCCTCGACGTGTTCCTCGGTCTCCCGGGGCAGGCCTGATTCCGAGAGGAAGCAAAGGGCTGCGGTTCAGGTTTTGAGCTTGAAATGACCGGGTTGAAGCCAGCTCAACACTTGAGCGACTCCCAGGCGATGAGCCACGTGTCCATGACCCCTCTGAAATGGCTCCTCGGCGGTCCGGGGTGGTAGATGGCGCGGATGGGGATGTGGGCCCAGTGGAGCTTCCAGTCCGCGGCCTTCATGGCGATCTCCATCTCGATGGCGAAGCCGCGGGAGCGCAGGTCCAGGCGGTCGAGGACCTTCTTGCGGATCAGGCGGAAGCCGCTCTGGGTGTCCTCCCAGGTGACCCCGGCGATGCGGCCCAGGGTCCAGCTGCCCAAGGCGTTGGTCCGCCAGCGCTTGGCCGGAATCCGGGCGCGGTCCTGGTGACGTGAGCCGATGAGGAAGTCCGTATCAGGATGGGCAGCGAGCTGGTCGAGGAAGCCCTGCAGGTCCGCGGGGTCGTGCTGCCCGTCCGCGTCCAGGAACAGGTAGAAGTCGAAAAGGTCGCCGCAGAGGTGGGCGATGCCGGCGCGCATGGCCTGGCCCTTGCCGCCGCCCTGCCCCGGCTCGAGCCGCAGCACCTCGGCGCCAGCAGCCCGGGCGCAGTCGCCGGTGCCGTCCGTGGAGCCGTCGTCCACCACCAGGATGCGGTGGAGACCGAAGGGCTGCAGTCCGGCCAGCACCGCCGGGAGGGCCTCGGCCTCATCATGGGCGGAGAGGATCGCGGCGATCCTCACGGGCGTCGGCCCCGCTTCTTGGCCGAGGCGGGATGGGGCTGGCCGTAGGTGGCGGCGAAGGCGGCCCACTGCGCCAGCCCGGCCCCGGCCGCCGGCACCAGCCGGTAGGACCGTTCGGGACTCTGCTGCACCGGCACCGTGACCTGGAAGACCCGCCCGCGCTCCGCTGCGAGCACCGTGACCGTGGCGCCGGGTCCGGGCTGGGCCAGCCAGCGCAGGGCCTCCGCCGAGGTGGGGGTGCGCCAGCCATCCACGGCGAGGAGCTCCATGCCGAAGCTGAGGCCCGCCTCGGCGGCGGGGCTGCCGGGCAGCACGTTCTGGACGAAGGGGCCATTGGCGCCGAGGACCAGGCCGGTCCAGGCCTGGGCGCGCCGGAGAGCGATCGGATCGGCCTGTTCCACAGGCGTCAGCCCCTCCCAGGGGGCGCGGGCTTCCAGCACGAGCCCGAAAACATGCTCCAGCCGGGAGGCGTCGAGCTCGGCCCGCCCGGAGATATAGGCTTCCCAGAAGGGGCCCGGGTCCTGCGTCGAGAGCTCCGCATAGGCGCAGCGCACATCGACGTCCGTGAGGCCGGCCTCGCCGTGCCGGGACCAGAGCAGCGCGAACAGCTCCGGCAGGCCGGCCTGGCCCCGGCTGCCCGCGCGGAGCTCCGCGTCCATGAGCCAGCCCACCAGCTCGCCCTTCTCGTAGTAGCTGACCGAGCTGTTCGGGCTGAACTCTTGGGGCTTGTAGAGGCGGATCCAGGCATCGAAGCTGGACTCCTCGAGGCTCTGCTCCAGGCGGCCCGGCCGCTGCGTCTGCTCGCTCCAGCAGCGGGCCAGCTCCCTGGCGGTGTGGCTCCAGGGCACCACGCCCGCCCGCAGCACTAGAACGTGCTCCATGTAGGACGTGAAGCCCTCGTGAAACCAGAGCAGCTTGAGGGGGTTCTCCCGGCTGTAGTCGAAGGGCCCGAGCACGGGGTCGTGGAGCCGCTTCACATTCCAGGCGTGGAAGAACTCGTGGGCCACCAGCTGGTAGAGCGCGTAGTAGCCCTCGGGCTTGTCGAAGGCCGTGCTGTCCGAGATCAGGCTGGTGCAGTCACGGTGCTCCAGGCCGCCCCGCAGCCGCGGCGCGAAGGTGAACAGGAACACATAGCGGCGGAAGGGGAAGCCCCCGAAGAGGGCGCCCTCGGCCTCGACGATCTTCTGGGTGGCCTCGGTGATGCGGGCCTCATCGCCGTTGTGCGGCCCCGTGAAGACCAGCTCGAAGGTGGTGCCGCCGGTCTTGAAGCGCCGCGACCGGAAGGTACCCAGCTCGAAGGGGGAGTCCACCAGGGTGTCGAAGTCCGCCGCGCGGTAGGCGCCCTGCGCCCGGGGCAGCGCAGAGGCCACCTTCCAGGCCGCGGGGAAGCCCTCGAACTTGACCTCATAGGGCCGGTCCAGCTGGCCTTCCAGGTACAGGAAAGTCGCCGCGGGAATGAGCTGCGCGTGGCTGGCATCCACGTGGTTGGTGCGCACGGTGAGCTCGTTGCCGTAGACCCGGTAGGTGAGGGTGAGGCCCTGCCGGGACGGCGGCAGTCGCCAGGTCTGCTTGCCCACCTTCTCGAGGGGCGTCTCCCGGCGGCCCGCCCGCAGCCGCATCCGGTCCAGGAAGCGGGCGTAGTCCCGCACCAGGTAGGAGCCGGGCGTCCAGGCGGCCAGCGCCGCCACGGCGCCCTCCCGCACCGCCTCGGCAGGGAGCTCCAGCTCCACTTCGAAGAGATGCTGCGCGAGGTCCAGGGGCCGAACCGTGGCCCGGATCGGGGCGAGCCTGGAGGCGGTGCCCACAGCCTTCAAGTCAGCCCTGCACGCCATGCAGCCAGCGCCGGGTCACCCACTGGAGCTCGTCCTCGGTGATCTGGTAGTGCGGATCCCGCAGCTTCTCCTCCACCAGCGAGCCCACCAGCGAGGTGAACAGCAGGACTTCCTTGCGGGCCCGCTCGAGGCCCGTGTGGAAGACGTGGTCCATGAACAGGCCCAGGGGGCTGAGGCCCCGCTCCACCAGCGGCATCAGGTCCCGGAAGCTGGAGTCCGGCGAGGGCACAGCGATGGAACGCAGGATGAAGCCTGTGAACTCCTGGCTCTCCAGCAGCATGCCGAGGTAGTCGCGGGAGAGCTGCAGGCAGGCGGCCTCGCGCGCCTCGGGCGTCTCGACGGGGCCCGCCAGGAACGGCTCGACCATGGCCTGGATGCGCACGGCCATGCCCGCCAGGGCCACCAGACAGAGCTGCCGGAACAGGCCCTCCTTGCTGCCGAAGTGGTAGTAGAGGGTCGGCTTCGAGACCCCGGCCTCCTCGGCGACTTCCTTCACCTGCACGCCGTCATAGCCCTTGGCGGCGAAGTGCGACAGGGCGGACAGCAGCAGCCGGGCCTTGAGGTCGCCGGAGCTGCCCAGCCGCTCAAGACCCGCATAGAAGCTGCCATGAGCGCCCACGCCGAGGGCTTCGGGACCAAAGACCGGCACCAGCTCTTTGAGACCATGGTCGGGAACGGTGGACATGCGTTGCCTCGGAAGTTCCCCCCAGGATGCCATGAACGGCCTTACTCGGGGTCCAGTCGGTGTTGGCAGCTGGTGGTCGGCTATCAGCTGTCAGCTATCAGCTAGGAGCCAGCGCCGACCCATCCGGGGCGCACTCCCCCGATCCGCCGGGCCCTTCTTGACCGACAGCTGACAGCCGAGAGCCCCACACCAGCTGCGGCGACCAGCTGACGCCTACCCATCCAGGCGCGAACGCCCGATCCGCCGGGCCCTTCTTGGCCGACAGCTGACAGCTGACAGCCGAGAGCCCAATCCCTTCAGTGCACCGCCGAGGTCCACGGCAGGGCCGAGATCACCTCGGCCTCCCGGTCCAGCCACCAGTCGAGCCGGGCCTCGGCATCGAGGCCGAAGCGCTCCACGGCCAGGCTGCGGTAGCCCACCGCGTGGCCCGCCTCGCAGCGCTCCAGCTCCAGCAGGAGGGCCAGCCAGGGCGCGGTGCCCAGCTCCGGGTGGGCGGTTCCGGCCTGCTCCAGCAGCCAGAGCCGCTCACAGCTGCGCGCCTCGATGAGGGCCCCCATGAGCAGCCGATCCAGCAGACCCTTGGCGGCCAGCTTGTGGAGGCCCTGGGCGTAGGCATTGCCGCCGTCGGGACGCAGGGGCCAGCTGAAAGCCTGGAGGGCCTCCAGCACCCGGCGGAAGTGGTTCATCTCGTCCTCGGCCAGCCGCGCCAGCAACACCGAGGCCCGGGGCCAGTCCGCCAGGGCCAGGCTCAGGTTGAGGGCATTGATAGCCGCCTTCTTCTCGCAGTGGGCGTGGTCTGACAGCAGCGCGGCGGGATCCGCCAGGGCCACCGCCGCCCAGCCCGCTGGGGTGGTGTAGCGCAGCGGCAGGGGTGGGACAAAGTCAGTCAAGGGCGCCCCCCAGCTTCAGGAAGATCTCGCGCCAGGCCTCAGGCAGGGCCGCCGCGTCCCGGGCGATGGTGGCCGTGTCCCCCCGGGGGAAGGGGCCGGTGCGGCCCGCGGGACCGCGTTCGGCGATGTTGCGCAGGGTGGCCTCGGCCAGCGGCAGCAGGCCCCGGCCCGGCAGGGCCACGCCCTGGGCGCGCAGCAGGGCCTGGGCCCCCAGCCAGAGGGTGGCCGCGTGGCCCGAGGTGAGCACCGCCGCCGCGTGGTAGAGGGGCTTCAGCTCGCCGGGCAGGTCGAAGGGGGCGAAGCCCAGGTCCCCGAAGGCGCGACGCAGCTCGTCGGGCACCGCCCCGGTGATCGCCAGGGGCGTGCCCGACCAGTCCCGGGCCTGGCCGTCAAAGCTTGTCAGCGGGTGGGCGCAGGGCACCCCGGGCAGGTGCAGGCTGCCCGCGAGATGGACACAGCGGCCCGGAAACCGCGCCGCGCACGCCGCCACCGCGTGGTCCGGCACCGCCAGCAGCACCAGCCCCTCCGGCTGGGCCGTATGCGCCAGCAGCGTCGCCCGCTCGCCCCAGGCCTCCGCCAGCGCGCGCCCCGCGCGGCCCCGACCCAGGATGGAGATGGTTGCGGTCATGGGGAGAGGCTAGCAGCGATCAGCCCCAGTACACTGCCCCATGCCCCGCCCTTCCCCCACCCCCTGGGCCCTGCCGCCCGCGGTGCCGTGGCCGCGCTTCCTGCGGCTGCTGCGGCAGCCCGACCCGCCCCGGGGCTGGCTGGAAGCCGCCGCGGAGCTCCCGGAGCTGCGGAAGCGGCCCCTGCTGCTGCGCTGGGTCGCCCAGCATCCCAAGGCCCCGGCCCACCTGCGGGCGCAGCTCCTGGGCCGCCTGCCCTGGCGGGCCCTGGTGGCGGTGGCGGCGGACGCGGCGGCGCACCCCCAGGCCCGCCAGCAGGCCACGGAGAAGCTCCAGCAAATCTGGGCCACCCTCACCACCGGCGAGCGGCGCAGCCTGGCGCGGAGTGCGCCCCGGGCCCTGTGGCGCCTGATCTGGCCCTGCCCCAGCGCCGACGTGCTGGCCGCCTTCCTGCAGCACCCCAAGCTCAGCCTGGAGGCGCTGCTCGCCCTCATCCAGGCGCCCCTGCGGCCCCCTCAGGCCGAGGCCCTCGCCGCCTCGCGCTGGCGGGACAGCGGCCCCGTGGCCGAGCAGGTGCTCCAGGTCCTGGACCGCAGCCTCGCCCTGCCCGACTCCGGCCTCGTCCTGGGCCACGCCGCCCCCTGGATCCGCGCCCTCGACGAAGAGGCCCGCATCCTCGCCGCCAGCCGAACCCTCACCCCCGCCCTGCGCCGCATGGTCCACCCAAGGCGCGGCGAGTGTGCCTTCCAGACAGGAGCTTCGCCATGTTGAACCGAACGGGTCTCTTCCTGGCTCTGGCTGCGGCCATCGGCCTCTTCAGCTGCATGCATGCGCCCACGAGAGCCCGGGACCTCATCGAGGTCTCCCAGAGCTACGTTCCCTACAAGACCGAAGCGTTTCTTCGCATCGGCTACCTGCTCAACACCTGGGAATACGAGAAGGATGGGCTGCAGCTGCAGCGCATCGTGGTGCTGGATGACGACACGAAGGCGAGCCTTCTCACCATTGAGAAGGCGGACCTGCCCACCCTCTTCAAAGGCCCCCTGCCCACCAATGCCGAGATCCAGATCGATGCACTGGACCGCTACTACCTGTCGATCCAGGTGCCCATCCCCTTGACGCAGGCCACTCCCAGCAGCCTCTCCCACCGCTTCACCTTCTCCGATGCGGCCGGAAAGAAGGAGCTGACGGTGGAGGGGGGCCGCCTTCAGCCCCGAAAGGGTGAATCACCCCGGCTGATTGCCTCGCCGGTGAAGGGCAGCTTCTACATCTTCGCCAACCAATCCACCATGGGCTACCACTACTGGTACACCGCCTTCACGGGCGGGGAGATCTACACCAGCGAGAAGTTCGCCTTCGACCTGACCCGGGGCAATGAGCTCTGGGAGAACACCTACTCCGGCGATCCCAGAACCAACAGTTCCTACTTTGCCTACGGGAACCCGCTCTACGCCGTGGCTTCGGGCAAGGTGCTCAAGGTGGTGGATGGGCGGGTCGAGAACTCCGGCGATGCCCACGATGCGCCGCTGCTGTTCAACGACGCCTACTATGGCAACTACCTGATTCTCGATATCGGGGGCGGCTGCTACGCGGGCTACATGCACTGCAAGCCGCACTCGTTCCTGGTATCGGTGGGGGACACCGTGACCGAGGGCCAGCCGCTCGCCAGCCTTGGGAACTCCGGGAACTCCGACGAGCCCCACCTGCACTTCCAGCTCACGGACAAGCCGGACGCGGCCTTCTCCCACGGCCTGCCCTTCGTGTTCAAGAGCTACACCAAGCTGGGCGAAGTGGTGCTGGCACCCGTGCCGGGCATGGTCCAGCGGACCCCCTTCGAGGTGACCAGCGCGAACATGGAGAACTGGACCGTGGCCCGGGTCCCCTAGCTAGACGAGAACCTGCTTGGCCTTGGCGTAGAAGCCCTTGCGCTCCTCCATCCCGTTGTAGCCGCCATTGATGGAGAGGCTGATGAACTCCACCGGGGAGACAGATATCAGCTGGCCCTTGTGTTTCTTGCTGAGCACGGCGGTGTCGCTCTGGTTGGCAATGTCATTGAGGCCCCGCGTTTTCCAATACTCGCAGGCGCTCCAGACGCTGAGTTCGGGTTGCTCCAGTAGCTCCGGATTGTTGATGAAGAAATCCCGATTGCCCTTCTTGATGCCCAGTTGGAGATAGTTGGCTCGGCCGGTGGTCTGGAAGATGCCGCGACCCCGGAAGCGCACGCCATCCCCCGGATTCCTGTTGCCGAGATCGACCCGGCCCTCGTAGGCGCTCCCGGAGGCATACTCGCGGAGCGTCCTGAAGTGATCGGTTTCGTGGCAGGCCTGGGCCAGGAAGTGGCAGAACTCCTGGGGCGTATCGATCTCGTAGCCTGGGCAGGTGGTGTTGATCCACTCCGCAAGCCCGGCCACGAGGGGCGTCGCGTGGCCGGCAATCGCTGCCAGGTGCTCCGGGGTGATGATGTAGGACATAGGCTCCTCCTGGATAAAGGGCCTAACAATAGCAGCCAACCGAAGCCCCCTGTGGAAGGGCTCTGATCAGCCTTGAAAAGGCTAGACATAGTGTGAGGACAGGCAATGAGACAGGCGGACCCGAGCTGGTTTTAGCTCGGGCGGAGCCGATCCTGGTAAAGACGCCACCCCAGCCAGGCGAGCCAGGCCAACATCACGACCCATCCGATGAAGGCGACCCGGCTGGCCAGGACGGTATCCCTCCCAAGCATCCCCCAGCGGCCGAGGAGTGCCGTCCAGTCGTGCTCGCCGCCGCCGACGAGGGGAAGCTCCTGGGCCCGGGCATCGGCCATGTAGGGCGCGATGTTGAGGAGGTTCTGGCCCAGCCACTGTCCGCACAGGGCCGTGCCCAGGGCCTGGCGCTTGCCGACGAAACCAAGGCAGAGGACCAGCGGCACCAGCAACTGCATGAAGGTGCCCCCGAGGATGGTGAGCGTCTCCCAGCCAAGCACCGAGAAGAGCGGATGCCCCGCTTCGTGGAACAGGAGATTCACCCCGTCGAGGAAGGGCGTCCAGCCGGAGGGTGCCCTGGTCAGGAGGACAAAGAGAAAGAAACCGACCGCCGCCGAGACCGCAGGCCAGCCCACGGGCTCCCAAGGGTCCTCCAGACACTCCAGCCTGCTCTCGATCCACTCACGCACTGGGATGGCTCCGTGTCCTGACCTGCCGACTCAGACAAGTATCCGCAATGGTTGGCTCCCTATCCCTGTTCATCCCCGTTCATCCCCGTCAGAAAAGCATTTTCACAGGGATGAAGGGGATGAAGGGGATGAGCCGCTCCAACTTCAGAGGAAAGGAATCGACCACCGATGAACACAGATAAAGGCTGATGAACACCGAAAATGACAAAAGCGGAATTAACCACAAAGAACACAAAGGGACACAAAGAAAAGCAACAACCGTTCCTCGGCTTTTCTTCGTGTCTTCGCGCCTTCGTGGTGAATCCTTTTTCAGTCTCTCTTGCCAGCCCCTACGCCCGCTTCAGCACTTCGGCGATGCAGCGCTCGATGCCGACCCAGACGTCGCTGAGGCGGGCGTCGTCGAACATGTAGGCGGCGGTGGTGATTAGCTTGTTCGCTTCGTCAATGACGACCTCGCGGGCGCTGGGGGTGTCGCGGTGCTGCTGGCCCAGCTTGGTCACGGCGGCGGCGCAGCCGGGGTCGTTGCCCAGGGTCAGCTCCGTGGAGGTCTTCCCCGCCAGGGTCAGGGCCACCAGGGCCGGGGCGATGCAGATGGCGCCCACGGGCTTGCCGGCGTCGAAGAAGCCGCGCACGAAGGCGGCCACGTCGGGGCGCACCTCGCCCTCGGCGCCCTTGAAGGCGAAGCTGCAGTGGTTCTTGGCCACGCCGAAGCCGCCGGGCATGACCAGGGCGTCGTAGTCCTCCACCTTGGCCTGGGCCAGGTCCAGGCACTGGCCCACCCGGGCGATGCGGCTGGACTCTTCCAGGATGTTGCGGACGGCGCCGGGCACCGGCTGGCCCGAGACGTGGTTGATGACGTGGTGCTGAGGGGCGTCCGGCGCCAGGCACTGGAACGCGGCGCCATGCTGGTCCAGGGCCAGCAGGGTGAGCACCGCCTCACGCACTTCCGCGCCGTCCAGGTGGCCGCAGCCGGCCAGCAGCACCGCGACCTTGGGTGTCTTCGCCATGGGAGCCTCCTCAGGATGTCGCCCCATTATGGCTCCGCCGGGAAGGCTTCGCCGGATCTCGTCTACCCTGGTCCCATGCGCCTCTCCTCCCGTCTTCCGCAGGGCCTCGAGCCCAATGCCCTGTCCGCGGCCCTGGCCCGGCGGCGCGCGGCGGGGCAGGCGGTGCTGGACCTGACGGTATCGAACCCCACCCGCTGCGGCTTCACCTACCCCGAGACGGCGATCCGCGCGGCCCTGGCCCAGCCGGCGGTGCTGGCCTACGATCCGGACCCACTGGGCACCCGGTCCGCCCGGGAGGCCGTGGCGGCGCACCATGGCCACGGGCTGCGGGCCGAGGACCTGCTGCTCACGGCCTCCACCAGCGAGGGCTACGGCCTGCTCTTCAAGCTGCTGGGCGACCCCGGGGACGAGGTGCTGGTGCCCAGCCCCGCCTATCCCCTGTTCCACTGGCTGGCCCGGCTCGAGGGCCTGGTGGCCCGGCCCGTGCCGTCCTACTTCCACGAGCGCTGGCACCTGGACCTCGGAGCCCTGGAGGCCGCGGCCGGTCCGCGCACCCAGGCCGTGGTGGTGGTGAACCCCAACAACCCCACGGGCCACTTCCTGTCCCAGGCCGAGTGGGATGGCCTTACGGCCCTCTGCGCCCGCCGGGGCCTGGCCCTGCTGGTGGACGAGGTCTTCGCGGACTTCGCCCTGGAGCCGCCGAACGATCGCCTGGCCACGGCCCTCGCCGATCCCGCGCCGCCCTGCCCGGTCTTCCTGCTGTCGGGGCTCAGCAAGGTGGCCGCCCTGCCCCAGCTGAAGCTGGGCTGGATCGCCGTGCGCGGTCCCGACGCCGCGGAGCGCCTGGAGGCCCTGGCCTTCCTGGCGGACCAGTACCTGTCCGTGTCCGCCCCGGTGCAGGCCGCCGCGGGCACCCTGCTGGCCCTGGCCCCGGCGCTGCGGGCGCAGGTGCAGGCCCGACTCCAGGCCAACCTCGCCACCCTGGACGCGGCCCTGGCCGACCATCCCCACCTGGCCCGCCTGCCCGTGGAGGGGGGCTGGTCCGTGCTCCTGCGCCGCCCCGCGGTGGACGCGGATGAGGTCTGCGCCCTGCGGCTGCTGGAGGCGACGGGCACCCTGGTGCATCCCGGTTCCTTCTTCGACCTGCCGGGGGACGGCCACCTGGTGCTGAGCCTGCTGACCCCAGAGGCTGATTTCCGGGCCGGCCTGCGCCAGATCTTCCCCCACCTCTGACCTGCCTGCATAATCACGGCATCCCATGACCACCCTCGCCTCCTGCCCCAGCTGCGGTGCCGCCCTGAACTTCCGGCCGGGCACCATGGTCACGGTCTGCCCCTACTGCAAGGCCCTGGCGGCGCGGCGGGACCGCAACCCCGAGCTGCTGGGCAAGGTTGCGGACCTGGTGGACACCGGATCCCCCCTGGGCCTCGGGGCCTCGGGCACCCACGCGGGCCGCGCTTTCACCCTGGCGGGCCGGGTGCAGCTGAAGCATCCCCTGGGCGGCGTCTGGGACGAGTGGTACCTGGCCCTGGACGACGGGCGCTGGGGCTGGCTGGCCGAGGCCCAGGGCCGCTTCTACCTCACCTTCACCCAGGCTCCCCACGGCGCCCTGCCCCCCGCAGGCGCCTTGCAGCCGGGCGGCCAGGCGGACCTGGGACCCGACGGCCTCTGGACCGTGGGCGAGGTCAGCGAGGCCACCTTCCACAGCGCCGAGGGCGAGATCCCCTGGGCCGTGGACCCGGGCGCCACCTACCGCTACGCGGACCTCTCGGGCCGCAACGGCGCCTTCGCCACGCTGGACTACAGCGAGGAGCCGCCCCTGTTCTTCCTGGGCCGCGAGACGCCCCTGGCGGAGCTGGGCATCCAGGGGGGCCGCCGCAAGCCCGCCAAGGTGGGCGTCCAGAGCCTCGGCTGCCCCCACTGCGGCGGGACGCTGGCGCTGCACGCCCCGGACCAGACCCAGCGCGTGGGCTGCCCCAGCTGCGGCAGCCTGCTCTCCGCGGCAGAGGGCAAGCTGACCTTCCTGAAGAGCCTCAAGCAGCCCCAACCGGATGTCGTCATCCCCCTGGGCGCCGAGGGCACCCTGCAGGGCGAGCGCGTCACTTGCATCGGCCAGCTGCGCCGCAGCTGCACCCTCGACGACATCGACTACCCCTGGAACGAGTACCTGCTGCTGGACAGCCAGCACGGCTTCCGCTGGCTGGTGCAGAGCGACGGCCACTGGAGCCTGGCCATGGCCGTGGCGCCGGGCGAGGTGCCTGCGGTGCGGGACGGCCAGAAGAACCTCAGCGCCCTGGGGCAGAGCTGGCGGCGCTTCCAGGACGTGACGGCCGTAGTCGAGGGCGTCTGGGGCGAGTTCTACTGGGCCGTGGAGCAGGGTGAGCGGGTGGAGGTGGCCGAGTTCGTGGCCCCGCCCCGCAGCCTCAGCTGTGAGCGGCAGGCCCACAAGGGCGGCGGCGGCGAGGTGAACTGGAGCCTGTCCACCTACCTGGAGCCCGAGGCGGTCTGGAGTGCCTTCAAGCTCGAGGGCGCCCCCTCCGCGCCCCAGGGCATCGCCTCCTTCCAGCCCAACCCCCACAAGGCAACCCTGGCGCAGGGCGCGCTCTGGCTGGTGGGCGCCCTGGGCCTGCTGCTGGTGCTGGTGATCGTGGAGTCCATGACCCACCGCGGCACGGAGCTGTACCGCCAGCGGGTGGACCTCTTCGAGCTGGCGCGGATCGGCACCGGCCCGGCGGCGACGCCCGACCAGCGCATCCCCGCCAAGCGGCCGACCCCGACTCCCGGCGCCGCGCCCACCGCCGAGCCGCAAGAGCCCGTCTTCTTCTCGGGCCCCATCGAGATCAAGGACGGCTTCCAGAACCTGGCCCTCACCGTGGAAGCCCCGGTGAACAACGCCTGGATCGCCATCGAGGGCGCACTGGTAAGCGAGACCACGGGCGTGGCTGAGCTGTTCCTGGTGGAGTCCAGCTTCTACCACGGCGTGGACGGCGGCGAGGCCTGGGCCGAGGGCGCCCAGGCGGAGACCGTCTACCTGAGCGCCGTGCCCGCGGGCACCTACGTGCTGCGCCTTGCCCCCAGCTGGGACAGCCGGGTGCCGCCCGTCCGCAGCATCGACGTGCGGCTGCGCCAGGGGGTGCTGCGCTGGCTCTATCCGGGTCTCGCCCTGCTGGCCATCCTGATCGTGCCGCTGCTGCTGGTGCTCCGCATGGCGGCCTTCGAGAGCTGGCGCTGGCAGGAGAGCATGTACTCATCCAAGACCGGAGGCGGCTGATGCGGATCCTCTACCTGCTCTTCCTGGGCGCCGGCTTCAGTCTGGCGGTGGCCAACGGCTTCTTCGGCCGGGAGTTCTTCGGCAACCGCCGCCGCGCCGACCTGCCGCCCAGCGTGCGCCAGACGCCCGGCGCCTACCGCACCTTCCTGCACAACAACGGCTTCCACGGAGGTAAGTGATGTTCACGAACCAACTGCTGCACCAGCTCCTCGTCGCCGCCGTCTTCTCCATCCTGGGCCTCGTGATCCTCGGCGCGGTCTGGCTGGTGCTCATCAAGGTCCTGCCCTTCTCCCTCCGCAAGGAGATGGAGGACGACCAGAACACCGCCCTGGGCATCGTCCTCGGCAGCATCGTCCTGGGCATCTCCATCATCATCGCTGCCGCGATCCATGGATGAGGCCGCCCAGCCCACGCTGAAGGCGCCTCTGCTGTTCCTCAGCGTGCTGCTCATCTCGAGCTGTGGGCTGATCTATGAGCTGGTGGCGGGGACGCTGTCGAGCTACCTGCTGGGGGACTCGGTCACGCAGTTCTCCACGGTGATCGGCGTCTACCTCAGCGCCATGGGGCTGGGGTCCTACCTGTCGAAGTTCCTGCAGCGCGGCCTGGCCCGGCGCTTCGTGGACCTGGAGCTGGCGGTGGCCCTGGTGGGCGGCTTCTCGGCGCCGATCCTGTTCCAGGCCTTCGCCCACACCCACGCCTTCCGGGTGGTGCTCTACAGCGTGGTGGCGTCGGTGGGCACCCTGGTGGGGCTGGAGATCCCCATCCTCATGCGGATCCTCAAGGACCAGATCCGCTTCAAGGATCTCGTGGCGGGCGTCCTCACTCTGGACTACATCGGCGCGCTGTTCGCGTCCCTGCTGTTCCCCCTGCTGTTCATGCCCAAGCTGGGCCTGGTGCGGACCAGCCTGCTCTTCGGCCTGCTGAACGCCGCCGTGGGGCTGTGGTCCACGCACCTGCTGGTTTCGCAGCTGGGACCCACGCGGATGATCCGCCTGCGCTGCCTGGCGGTGCTGGCGATCCTGGCCGTGGGCCTGGCCTTCGCCGGAAAGTTCACCCTGGCCGTGGAGGAGGAGATCTTCGCGGACGAGATCGTCTACGCCCGGGACAGCGAGTACCAGCGCATCGTGCTCACCCGGGGCCGGGGCAGCTTCCAGCTCTTCCTCAACGGCAACCTGCAGTTCTCCTCGGCCGACGAGTACCGCTACCACGAGGCCCTGGTGCACCCGGCCTTCGGCGTGAGGCCGGACGCGCAGCGGGTGCTGATCTGCGGCGGCGGCGACGGCCTGGCCGTGCGCGAGGTGCTGAAGCACCCGTCGGTGCGCGAGGTGGTGCTGGTGGACCTGGACCCGGCCATGACCGACATGGCCCGGCGCCAGCCCATGGTGCGCACGCTGAACGGCGCCGCCCTGGACGATCCCCGGGTGCGGGTGGTGAACGCGGACGCCATGGTCTGGCTGCAGGAGAATGCCGTGGCCCCCTTCGACCTGGCCCTGGTGGACTTCCCGGATCCCAACACCTACGCCCTCGGCAAGCTCTACACCGCACGCTTCTACCGCCTGCTGCAGCGGCGCCTCACAGCGGACGCCGTCATCGCCGTGCAGAGCACCTCGCCCCTCATGGCCCGGGAGTCCTTCTGGTGCATCACCGCCACCATGGAGTCCGCGGGCCTCAAGGTGCGGCCCTACCATCTGGCGGTGCCCTCCTTCGGCGTGTGGGGCTTCGCGCTGGCCTCGAAGCGCGACTTCGCCGTCCCCACCCGCGTGCTGCCGGGCCTGCGCCACCTGTCCGATGAGGCCACGGCGGCCATGTTCGCCTTCCCCAAGGACATGGACCGGGTGCCGGTGGAGGTGAACCGCCTGGACAACCAGGTGCTCGTGCACCTCTACGCCCGGGAGTGGAGACGCTGGTCGTGAAGCGCCGGGACTTCCTGGCGGCGACGGCAGCCGCGGCCCTGCCCCTGGCCTGCCGCCCGAAGCCCGCCTTCCCCTTCGGCGGGGAGCTGGTGGGGCCCAACCTGGCCCTGGGCCACTGGCTGAAGGGCGGAGCCTTCCCGGACCCCGAGCGCTTCGAGCCCATCTCCACCCTCGTCGTGGGCGGTGGCGTGGCGGGCCTCAGCGCCGCCTGGCGCCTGGCGGGCGGCGGCCTCGATGACTTCGCGGTGCTGGAGCTCGAAACAGAACCCGGCGGCACCTCGCGCTCGGGCCAGAACCACGTCAGCCCCTTCCCCTGGGCGGCCCACTACCTGCCGGTGCCGGACCGCGGCAACCACGCGGTGCTGCGGCTGCTGAAGGAGTGCGGCGTGCTCGAAGGCTTCGACGCCAAGGGCGATCCGGTGTTTGCCGAGGAGGCCACGGTGCGCGCCCCGGAGGAGCGTGTCTTCGCCCACGGCCAGTGGTGGGAGGGCCTCTACCTGCGGGCCGGGGCCAGTCCCGAGGACGAGCGGCAGTATCACGCCTTCTTCCGCGAGGTGGACCACTGGGCGGCCTTCCGGGACCGCCGCGACCGGCCCGCCTTCAGCATCCCGCGCTCCCGCTGCTCGGACGCCCCCGAGGCCCGGGCTCTGGACCAGCTCACCTTCGCCGCCTGGCTGGACCAGCACGGGCTGCAGTCGCCGCGCCTGCGCTGGCTGCTGGACTACGCCTGCCGGGACGACTACGGCTCCCGCCTGGAGACCACCAGCGCCTGGGCCGGCCTTTTCTACTTCGCCGCTCGCAAGCAAGGGCCCGGCGAGGACTCCCGGCCCCTGCTGACCTGGCCCCAGGGCAACGGCTTCCTGGTGGACCACCTGCGCCGGGCCAGCGGCGACCGCCTGCGCTGCGGCGTGGCCGCCACGGCGATCCGGCCGGACAAGGACGGCCTGCTGGTCACCGCCTGGGACGCCGCCAACCAGCGCCGCCTGGGCTGGCGGGCCCGCCGGGTGATCTTCGCGGGACCGCAGCACGTGGCCAAACACGTGGTCGAAGGCCTGGCCCGCCCGACCGCGGCCCGCATCCACAACGCCCCCTGGCTGGTGGCCAACCTCACGCTGCGCGCCCGGCCCAAGGAGCCCACCTTCCCCTTGGCCTGGGACAACGTCCTGCGTGACAGCGAGGCCCTGGGCTACGTGGCTGCCACCCACCAGAGCCTGCGCGACCACGGCCCCACGGTGCTGACCTGGTATCGCCCCTTCGCCGGCGCCGACTGCGATGCGGAGCGGGCACGGATGCGGGCGCTGGACTGGCCCGCCTGCGCGCGGATGGTGCTGGACGACCTGCGGCCGGCCCACCCGGACCTCACGGAGCTGGTCACGCGCCTGGACGTCATGCGCTGGGGCCACGCCATGGTCCGCCCAACCCCGGGCCTGCTCTGGGATCCGGAGTTCCTCGCCCTGGCCCGGCCCTTCGGCGCCGTGCACTTCGCCCATACGGAGCTGAGCGGGCTCGCCCTGTTCGAGGAGGCCCAGGACCACGGCGTCCGGGCCGCCGAGGAAGTGCTCGCGGCCCTGGGCCGGCGCGGAAAGAGCTGGCGCTGAGGCCTGCTCCGAATCCGGGGCAGATGCCTGTTGTGATGTCCAGCACATGCTGGTCCGGACACACCTCGATGGCGACAGGTGTACCCATCTGTTTTTTCTGACAAATCCCTTGCAGATTGAATCTCTGGAACTTCCTTGCGTCGGCCCTGGCGATCATTGAATCTTTTATGAATTCATTGGAATATTTGATTTTATCTTGACCAATCGGGGCCGCTGTCGTGGCATGGAACTTATCAACTCACCTCCCAGTCTCGATTGCGCCCCCCAGGAGCCTCGCCTCGTGTCCACTCCCTCTAGCCAGCCCGGCGTCCCCCCCCCAGGCGCAGGCCTGGAGGCGCGGGTGGCCTCGCTGGAGACGGCCCTCGCCGAGATGCTGGAGCGGGTCGCCATGCTGGAAGCGGGGGCCCCGCTGGCCCTGCCCAAGGCCAGCCCGGCAGAAGCGCCTGCGGTCCTCGTGGAGCCGCCCCCGGCCCTGCCCAGCGGGGTCCAGATCATGGGCCTCATCGGCAAGGTCTGTCTCATCCTCGGCGGCGGGTTCTTCATCCGGACCCTGGCTGAGGCCGGCCGCCTGCCTAACGCCATGAGCGTGGCCCTGGGCCTGACCTACGCCCTTGCCTGGGCGCTCATCGCCCTGCGCGACAAGCAGGCCATGGTGGCCACCTTCGACGCCCTGGCCTCTATCCTCATCGCCTACCCCCTTGTGGTGGAATCCACCGTGCGCTTCAAGTGGCTCGCCCCGGAAGTGGCGGGCCCCCTCCTGCTCGCGATCACCATCATGCACACCGTCGTCGCCTGGCGCCGGGACCTCCAGCCCATGATCTGGATGGCCACCCTGGGCGCCCTGGGCTCGGCCCTGGTCATGATGGCCGCCACTCACGCCCTGGAGCCCTTCCTGGCGGTGCTGCTGGTCCTGGGCCTGGGCTCGCTCTGGCTCACCTACGACCGCCGCTGGCAGGGCCTCCGCTGGCCCACGGCCCTGGCCGCCAACCTCGGCGCCCTGGTACTGGCCTACCTGGCGGGCTGGACCGGCGGCCCGCCCGAGGGCTACCTGCACCTGAGCGCCACCCGCGCCATGGGCTTCACCCTGGCGCTGGCGGCAGGCTACCTCGGCAGCTTCGCCTGGCGGCTGCTGAAGCAGCGTCGGGTGGTCGGCGCCTTCGAGCGGACGCAGACCTGCCTGGCCCTCGCGGTGGGCTTCGGCGGTGCCCTCCGCCTCGCCCTGACCTCCGGCTCCGGCGGGGGTCTCCTGGGGCTCGGCGCGCTCCTGGCCGGCGCGGCCTGCTATGCCGCCGCAGCGCCCTTCGCCCGGGACGAGGAGGCGACCCGCACCAACTTCACCTACTTCTCGCTGTTGGCCACCTTCCTGCTGCTGCTGGGCGGGGCCATGGTCGCTCCCCTGCCCTGGTTCGCCGTGCTGGCCGGCGTGCTGGGCCTCGGCGCCCTGGTCGGGACCGTCCGGACGCAGCGCCCCATCCTGCTCCTGCAGAGCGCGGTCTACTTCGCCGTGGCCTGTGGTGGCTCGGGCCTGTTCCGGTGGACCTTTCAGGCCTTCCTGGGCCCGGCTGGCGCCGGGTCTGCCCCTGCCCTGGCGGCGGGCCTTGCCCTGGCCCTGGTGGCCGGCGCCGTCGGCTACGCCCTCACCCGCCCCCCGGCGCCGGAAGCCGCGCCGAAGCTGCAGCCCTTCACCCTCCTGGCCGGGGGCCTGGTGGTCCTGAGCCTGGGTGCCCTGGCGGTCTGGCTCATCGGCCCTGCTCAGGCCTCCAGACCTGCGGAGCTGGCCCGCCTGGCCGTGGGCCGCACGGCCGTGCTCACGACCCTGACCATCGGCCTCGCCTGGTCGGCCCGCCGGATTCCGACCCTGGATCTGCGTTGGCTCGTGTATCCCTTCCTTGCATTGGCTACCATTAAGTTCCTTTTCGAAGACATGGCCGTGGGCCATCCGCTGACCCTGTTCCTGGCCTTCATGTTCCTAGGCACCACGTTCATCCTCGCTCCCCGTCTGCTGAAGGTGACTCCATGACCCGACTCCTGCGCCTGAGCATCCTCCCCTGGGTGGCAGCCTGCCTGCTGGCCTTCGCGGCCACGGCGGTGACCGCCGAGGAGCACAAGAAATCCCATGCCGCTGTGGCGGAGGCCCCCAAGGACCTGGTGCAGGTGCCCAAGCCGCCTTTCAGCGAGGGGATCTTCCCCTGCAGCCAGTGCCACGACCCCAAGGCCATGGCGCCGAACACGACCCGGCGCGTGCTGAAGGACATGCACACCGACATCTCCCTCCACCACGGCCCCGACTCCCGCTGGTGCCTGGACTGCCACGATGCCTACAACCGGGACAACCTCCACCTCGCCGGCGGCAAGCTGGTGTCCTTCAACACCTCCTACCAGCTCTGCGGCCAGTGCCACGGCGACAAGCTGCGCGACTGGCGCGTGGGCATCCACGGCAAGCGCACGGGCAGTTGGAACGGCGCGAAGCAGTATCTGCTCTGCGTCCACTGCCACAACCCGCACTCGCCCCACTTCAAGTCGCTCAAACCCATGCCCCCGCCTGCGCGGCCCGAGGCGATCCAGATCAAGAACGGAGGTGCCAAATGATGGACCAGGACGCTTGCCAGCCGACCCCTGGCGCTCCTTGCCCCTCCGGCGAGAACAACGGCCGCCGGGAGTTCCTCGGCGCTGCGGTGGCCGCCGTGGCGACAGCCCTGACCGGCTGCGGAAAGCTGAGCAAGGAGGAGTTCCTCCAGCACAACTTCCGAGAGCTCTCGAAGGAGGAGGTCCTCACCGTCATCGAGCGCCTCGAGAAGGAATACAAAGAGAAGTACGGCAAGGATGTCAAGGTCGCCAACACGCCGGCCCTGCCCGGCGTGATGTTCGGCTACGCCCTGGACCTGAGCCGCTGCATCGGCTGCCGGCGCTGTGTCCACGCCTGCGTCAAGGAGAACAACCAGTCCCGGGATCCCGAGATCCAGTGGATCCGGGTGCTGGAGATGGAGAAGGAGGAGGGCGTCAACCTCCAGGTCGCCGAGCAGTACTACAACCCCGCCGAAGTCCCCCGCGAGGGCCACTTCTACATGCCCGTCCAGTGCCAGCAGTGCAAGAAGCCGCCCTGCGTCAAGGTCTGCCCCGTGGGCGCCACCTGGAAGGAGAAGGACGGCATCGTGGTGGTGGACTACAACTGGTGCATCGGCTGCCGCTACTGCATGGCTGCCTGCCCCTACGGCGCGCGCCACTTCAACTGGGGCGAGCCGAACCTGCCCAGCAAGGACGTCAACACCGATACCCACTACCTGGGCAACCGCCCCCGGGCCAAGGGCGTGGTGGAGAAATGCACGTTCTGTGTCCAGCGCACCCGCAAGGGCCTCTACACCGCCTGCGTCGAGGTCTGCCCCACCGGCTCGCGGAAGTTCGGCAACCTGCTCGACAAGGAGAGCGAGATCCGCTACGTCCTCGAGAACAAGCGGGTCTTCAAGTTCAAGGAAGAACTGAACACTCAACCCAACTTCTTCTACTTCTACGGGGTGTGAGCCAATGACCACGCTGAGGAATTTCTCACGGTTCGTCACCGATACGCTCCGGATGGTCACCACCGGCGGGCCCGTCTACTACGCCTGGGTCGCTTTCCTGCTCCTGCTGATCGCCTTCGGCGCCAACGCCTACATCGGCCAGATCCACAACGGGCTCCTCGTCACGAACATGCGGGACCAGGTCTCGTGGGGCTTCTACATCGGCAACTTCACCTTCCTGGTGGGTGTGGCCGCCGCGGCCATCATGCTGGTGATCCCCGCCTACATCTATGACTGGGAACCCATCAAGGAGATCACCATCCTGGGCGAGATGCTGGCCATCAGCGCCCTGGTCATGTGCCTGGGCTTCGTCATGGTGGACATCGGCCGCCCCGACCGCTTCTGGCACATCATGCCCCTGGTGGGCCGCCTCAACTGGCCCCAGTCCATGCTGGCCTGGGACGTGCTGGTGCTGAACGCCTACCTGGTCCTGAACTACTTTGTGGTGACCTACCTCCTCTACTGCGCCTACACCGAGCGCCACTACGTCAAGAAGCTGGTGACCCCCCTGGTGCTGCTGTCCATCCCCATGGCCGTGAGCATCCACACCTGCACCGCCTACCTCTACAACGGCCTGGCCTCCCGCCCCTTCTGGAACTCGGCCATCCTGGCCCCGCGCTTCCTGGCCTCGGCCTTCTGCTCGGGTCCTGCCATCCTGCTGATCCTGCTCCAGATCCTGCGGAAGACCACGAAGCTCTCCATCAAGGACGAGGCCATCTTCAAGATCGCCGAGCTCATGGCCTACACCATGGGCTTCAACCTCTTCCTGACCGCCGCCGAGTCCTTCAAGGAGCTCTACTCCGGCACCGAGCACATGGTCTATTTCCAGTACCTGCTGTTCGGCCTCAAGGGCCACAACACCCTGGTGCCCTACGCCTGGGCGTCGATCATCTTCGGCGCGATCGCCTTCATCCTCTTCCTGGTGCCCAAGACCCGCACCAACTGGGTGACCCTCAACATCGGCTGCGTCCTGATCTACGCCAGCGTCTACATCGAGAAGGGCATGGGCCTCATCATCCCCGGCCTCACCCCCGATGCCCTGGGCGAGATCTACGTCTACACGCCCTCCGTCACCGAGATCTCCGTGGCTGCGGGCATCTTCGCCCTGGGCTTCCTGGTCTTCACCCTCATGCTGAAGGCCGCCGTACCCATGATGCTCGGCGAGTTCACCATCAGCCGCGGCCGGAAAGGCGCCCAGCCCGCCAAGTCCGAAGGGCACGCCTGACGGTTCACGCGCCCCGCAACAGGGATCGCCATCGCCAAGAGAAAAGGAGCTGCAGAAGCATCTGCAGCTCCTTTTCTGTACCAGGAGACGCTGCGGTGGGATGAAAATCAGCCTTACTGCCACTCGACCGATAAGAGAGGGAACCGGGGACAAGCGCTGCAAGATCAGCGGGGAGATTCGGATGAAAGGCTATCTGACTCGGCTTGGCATTCGCACAAAGCTTGTTGCTCTGTTTGTTGCGATCAAGGTGGTGCCAATGCTGCTGCTGGCTTTGCTGGCCTGGCAGGGGGTCACCCGGCTGGGGAGAGAAGTCTCCGACCGCAGTTCCCGCATGGCCGACAGCATGCGCGACACCGTGGGAGAGCTGAGTGATGTGATGGCCAAGGAATCGGTGCGCGCCCTTGACCTCAAGTCACGGGAACTCATCGAGCGGCTGACGACGGACACCGCGCTGGCGGTCGCAGAGTTCCTGAAGGCCCGGGACAATGATGTGCTTCTGGCAGCGGCCCTCGAACCTACCGAGGCCGATTTCGAGCGCTTCCTGAGGAACCGGACTCGTGCCCTGGTGGTGCCCGGGAAATGGGTTCTGAGTGGAGATGAAAAATCCTGGCTGCAGGAGACCAAACAGACGACACGTTCGGAAAGGATCGAACCAGACAACCCCGAGAACAAGCTGGATTTCAATTATCGTCCCCCGGACCATTCCAGCTTGAGGGAAGAGCGACCTCTCTATCACGAGATGACGTTCGTGGCTTTGGACGGTCTTGAGAAGGTGAAGGTTTCGGCCACAGGACTACTGTCCAGGGAGCTACGTAATGTGGCGCAGAAAAGGAACACCTATGCCTGTGCCGAGACCTACTTCGAGGACCTGAAACGATTGCTGCCCGGAGAGATCTATGTTTCGGACGTGATTGGACCCTACGTTCGCTCCCACTACTACGGGGCGGTTACCCCAGAAGCCGCCCAGCAGGCCAAGATTCCCTTCGCTCCGGGCAAGGAAGCCTACTCTGGCCGGGAGAATCCCCTTGGCAAGCGCTTCCAGGGGATCATCCGCTGGGCAACCCCGGTGGTCAGGAACGGCAAGACGATCGGATATGTGACCCTGGCGCTCAACCACGATCACGTGATGAGTTTTACCGACAATCTGATGCCAACAGAGGCCCGCTATACGCCCATTCCGGATGCTTCGAATGGCAACTATGCCTTCATGTGGGATTACCGGGATCGAAACATCGCGCACCCTCGGCATCAATCGATCATCGGGTTCAACCCGAAAACAGGGGACTACGAAACCCCCTGGCTCGAGGCCTCTATTTACAAAGGGTGGAAACAGAGTGGCAAATCACTGAGGAAATACCTTGAAACCGTACCGGCTTTTGATCACCAGAGCCGAGAGAAGAAACCTTCCGTGGAGTTGATCAAGGAAGGCATCCGAGGGCTGGACGGGCGCTACCTGAATTTCGCCCCCCAGTGCCAGGGCTGGTATGACCTGACCAAGCAGGGGGGGTCAGGGTCCTTCGCCATCCTCTGGTCGGGAGTATGGAAGCTGACGACCGCAGCGACCATCCCCTACTTCACAGGGAAATATGGCAAGACGCCCCGCGGATTCGGCTACGTGACCATTGGGGCAAATGTGGATGAGTTCCACAAGGCCGCCACCGTGACGAAAGCGCTGCTCGATACCCGAGTCAACGTCTACAGCCAGCAGATGAAGCAAACCGCAAAAGATACACGCGACATGATTTTTTCGAGCATGAGCAAGACGGCATGGTCCCTGGCAGGGATGACAACCCTGATGATCGTGCTGGTGATCCTGATTGCGGTCTGGTTGGCCAACATGCTGACCGGCCGGGTGACCATGCTTTCCGGGGGGCTTCAGAAGATCGAGCAAGGCGACCTGTCCTTCCGGATCGGGAAGACCAGCGATGACGAGATGGGGCTCCTTGCCGATTCGATCAACCGCATGGCTGACAGCGTCCAGAGTTCCTTCACGCACCTGGAAGGGGCCCGCCAGCGGGCTGAAGAGGCCAACCGGCTGAAGAGCGTGTTCCTGGCCAGCATGTCCCACGAACTGCGGACACCCCTCAATGGCATTCTGGGCTTTTCGGAACTTCTGAAATTGGATCTGCAGGATGCCGAGCAGCGCTCTTTCGCGGAGACGATTCACAGCAGCAGTGAGCATCTGCTCAATCTGTTGAATGACCTGCTGGACCTGGCCAAGATCGAGGCCGGGCGAATGGAATTGAAACTGGTGTCAACGGAACTCAAGCCTCTCCTGGTCAACGTCACCGCAGTCCATCGGGCCCATGCCGAGCGCAAAGGCCTCGTGCTGACAGAGCAGTACGCCCCAGAGCTTCCGGCCACACTGCTGTGCGACCCCACGCGCCTGGTCCAGATCCTCAACAATCTCCTCAACAACGCCGTCAAGTTCACAGCGAGCGGTTCGATCACGCTGTCCGTCGAGTGTCTCGAGCATGCCCTGCGGTTCGCCGTGAGCGACACCGGAATCGGTATATCAAAAGACCAGCAGCAGCGAATTTTCGATAAATTTCATCAAGCTGACAATTTTCTTACCAGCGAGCATACTGGTACCGGCCTCGGTTTGGCTCTCGCAAGGGAATTTGTGACTCTGATGGGAGGGGAGATGGGCATCGAATCCGAACCGGGCAAAGGGGCATCCTTCTTCTTCCTCGTGCCGAACCGATGAAAAAAAGAGCGCTGATTGTCGACGACACAGAGCTGAACCGCAAACTCGCCATCGCCATCTTGAGGCGGGAAGGCTGGGAAGCCGAGCAGGTGGCCTGCGGTAAGGCGGCACTCGCCATGCTCAAGGAAGACTGCAACTTCGACATCGTCCTGCTCGACATCAGGATGCCCGACATGAGTGGGGAGGAAGTCTGCGGTACCCTGCGCGCCGACCCCCGCACAGCCAAGATCCCGCTGATCGCCTACACCGCGCATGCGCTTGAGGACGAGCTCCAGGGCTTTCGGGATATTGGATTCAACGAAGTGCTGGTGAAGCCGACCAATGTCGAGGCCATGAGGGCTGCGCTGGCAAAGGTCCTGGTCCTGCCGAAGCTGCCGGAAGAGCAGGGCTGAAGAGGGACTCGTATCGACGTCCGAAGCAGACGCTACAGCCCCGTGAACCCGGGCAGGGGGTCGTTGGGGTGGGCGGCGAGGATTTCCCTGAACCGGTCCAGGTTGGGCAGGAAGAGCTCCACCAGGTCGGGATCGAAGTGGACACCGGCCCCCTCCCGGATCACCTGGATCACCTGGTGTTCTGGCCAGGGCTCCTTGTAGTGCCGCCGGTTGCTGACAGCGTCGTAGACATCCAGCAGCGAGGTGATCCTCGCTTCGATGGGGATCTCCTGCTCGCGGAGGCCGAAGGGGTAGCCGCTGCCATCCCACTTCTCGTGGTGCCCCAGGGCGATGCGGGCGCCCATCTGGATGAAGGGGACCGTGGAGCCCTTGAGGATGGTGGCGCCCATGGTGGTGTGCATCTTCATGGTGACCCACTCGTCCGGCGTGAGGGCCGCGGGCTTCTGGAGAATGGCGTCGGGCACGCCGATCTTGCCGATGTCATGCATGGGGGCGGCGGACTCGATGGTCTCCACCGCCAGCTCGCTCCAGCCCAGCAGGCGCACCAGCTCGGCCGCGTAGAGGCCGATGCGCCGCACGTGCATGCCCGTCTCGTTGTCGCGGTGCTCGCTCGCGGAGATGAGCCGGAGGGCGATCTCCTCGCGTGACTGCCGGATCTCCAGAGTCTGCTCGCGCACCTTCCGGGCCAGCTGGGCCTCCCGATCCCGGTAGGCGATCTCGAGCATCCGCCGCCGCAGGGCGCTGTTCACCTGGACCAGGATCTCGCGGGGCTGGAAGGGCTTCAGCACGTAGCCGAAGGCCCCCTGCTGGAGGCACTCGATGGCGGTCTCCGTGTCCTCCAGGGAGCTGACCATCACCACCGAGATGTCCGGGATCCGGTCCTGGATGGCCCGCACGAGATCCAGCCCCGAGGCGGCCGGCATCTGGATGTCGCAAAGGATCAGGTCGATCCCGTCCGCGGCCAGCAGGGCCAAGGCCCCCGCCACGTCCTCCGCCTCGAGGCAGCGGTAGCCCGCCTTGGTTAGAATGCGCTGCAGGGCGAGGCGGACGATGGGCAAGTCATCGACGATGAGCACGCTGGTCTGCTTCGGCCCCACCCAGGCATGGTCCGCCATGGCCTCTCCGTTCCAATGACTCAACGGCTCCTGTCCCGGATGACTGTAGTTCAAGCTGCCCCACCTGGCGGAAAAAGCCCTCATTAATACTTATTTACACACCAATAAGGGAGGACCCGGAGGCGGGAGCCTCTAGCGGGCCCACTCCAGGGAGTCGCGCTTGGCCGAGTAGTGCGCACCCAGGTTCAGGGCGATGGCCCGGTCGCAGAGCTCCAGGGCCCCGTGGAAGTCGCCCAGCTCGCTGTGCGCCTGGATGCCCCGCTCGAAGCAGGTCAGGCCCTCCAGCAGACGGCGGTACTCGTGGGGGAAGGCCGCCTCCAGTTCGGGCAGCCGCTCGAGGGCCAGGCCGCAGGCCTCGACGGCCTCTTCCCAGCGGCCCAGCTGGCCGAGGGCGTCGGCCACCAGATCCTGGGCCACGGCCTTGACCGCGTTGGGCAGGCTGCCCTGGCCCTCCAGGGTTCGGCGCAGATACTTCAGGGCGGACTCGGGCCCACTGAAGGCCGCCTCGCGATGCCCGGCCTGCAGGTCCTCCAGGACATCCTTCACGGACTTGCGGTTGGGTTCGATGCGCTTGGCCATTGGAGCCTGTCAGTTGATGGACGTCATTGGAATCATGGATGGCTATCTGGCAGACCCGCCATCAGGCCAGCCGATCTGCGTAATCTGCGACATCTGCGGTTAAGGTCACTCGTATTCGATGGTGGCGGGCGGCTTGGAGGTGATGTCGAAGAGTACTCGGTTGATGCCCTTCACCTCGTTGACGATGCGCTGGGCGATCTTCTCCAGCAGCTCGTGGGGCAGGCGGGCCCAGTCCGCCGTCATGAAGTCCTCGCTGGTCACGGCCCGCAGGGCGCAGATGGCCTCGTAGGTGCGCTCATCGCCCATGATGCCCACAGTCTGCACCGGCAGCAGGACCGCGAAAGCCTGGCTGGTGCGGGCATACCAGCCGCTCTCGCGCAGCTCCTGAAGGAAGATCGCGTCCGCATTCTGGAGGATGGTGACCCGCTCCCGCGTGATGGTGCCTGGCAGGCGCACCGCCAGACCCGGGCCCGGGAAGGGGTGCCGCTGATTCATCTCCTGGGGCAGGCCCAGGGCCAGGCCCGTGGCGCGGACCTCGTCCTTGAAGAGCTCCCGCAGGGGCTCCACCAGCTGCATGCGCATGCGCTCGGGCAGGCCGCCGACGTTGTGGTGGGACTTCACTAGGATGGCGCCGCCGATGCCGCTGCTCTCGATGACATCCGGGTAGGTGGTGCCCTGGCCCAGGAAGTCCGCCTGCACCTTGCCCGCCTCGCGCTCGAAGACCTCGATGAACTTGCCGCCGATGATCTTCCGCTTCTGCTCGGGATCGGTGATGCCTTCGAGGGCGCCAAGGAACTCGTCGGCGGCGTCCACCCAGATCACCTTCAGCTCGAAGGGCGCGAAGTAGGCCTGCACCTGCAGCATCTCGTCCTTGCGCATGAGGCCATGATCCACGAAGACGCAGGTGAGCTGCTTGCCGATGGCCTTGTGCAGCAGCAGGGCCGCCACGCTGGAGTCCACACCGCCGCTGAGGCCCAGCACCACGGTGCCAGTGCCGACCTGCTGGCGGATGACCCGGACCTTCTCCTCGATGAAGTTGCCCGCGTTCCAGTCGAGGCTCATGCCGCAGGACCGGAGGAAGTTCAGCAGCAGGGGCGTGCCCTGGGCGCTGTGGGTGACCTCCGGGTGGAACTGGATGCCGTAGATCCGCCGGGCCGCGTCCTCCATGGCCGCCACGGGCACGCTGGGCGTGCTGGCCGTCACGGTGAAGCCCGGGGGCGCCACCTCCACGTGGTCGCCGTGGCTCATCCAGACCTGCTGCGTGTGGGGCAGCCCCTCCAGGATCACGGACTGCTCGGGGAAGGCCTGGATCTCGGCCTTGCCGTACTCGCGGCTGGTGGCCCGGTGCAGCTGGCCGCCCAGGTTCCGGGCGATGATCTGCTGGCCGTAGCAGATGCCCAGCACGGGCACGCCCAGCTCCAGGATGGCCATGTCCAGCTCCGGCGCGCCGGGCTCCAGGACCGAGTTGGGACCGCCCGACAGGATCACGCCCCGGAGGTCCGGACCCGCGATCTCGGCGGCGGTGGTGCCGCTGTTGTGCACGAGGCCGAAGGCCCCCAGCTCCCGCAGCCGCCGGGTGATCAGCCGCGTGTACTGGCTGCCGTAGTCGATGATCGCGATCCGTTCGTGGTGCATGGGGGCCTCTTCAAGTGCTCTTGAACCGCAGATGGCGCAGATGACGCAGAGGTAAGGCCACGTGACCCTGTCGTTGTCCTGATTACTGCCAAAGACTGAAATCCGCCACGCGCAGGAAGGCCTGGCGGAGGCGGTGCAGGAGGCTGAGGCGGGCGGCGCGGAGAGCCGGGTCCTCGCACTTCACCATGACCGCGCTGAAGAAGGCCTCGAGCGGCGCCGCCAAGTCCGCCAGCACGCCCAGCAGGACCTGCTGGTCCGCAGTCCCCTCCAGCCGCCCCAGCTGCCCAGCCAGCTCTATCTCCTCGCCCTGCACCAGCAGGGCGTTATCGAAATTCCCAGCGGGACTTTCGTCCTTCAGGATGTTCCCGATGCGCTTCGCGCTCTGGGCCAGGGAGGCGAACCGCGCATCCTCGGCGAAGCCCGACAGCGCTTCGCAGCGGGCCTTCAGGTCCGCCAGGTCCTCCCAGCCCGCAGCCAGGGCCGAGCGCCGCACGGAGCCCGCATAGCCCGCCAGCTCCAGCTGGTAGGCCACGCGATCCTTGAAGAAGGCCAGCAGGGCCTCGGTGGTCTCGGCGGCGGGCTTCGTGGCCTTAGGGCCGACGATGCCGAGCACCACGCCGATCAGGTCGGTGGGCGTGAAGGCCCAGCCCCGCTCCCAGAGGATGCGCACAACGCCCTGTCCCGCGCGGCGCAGGGCCAGGGGATCCTTGGAGCCGCTGGGAATGATCCCCACGGCGAAGCAGCCACCCACGGTGTCCAGCTTGTCCGCCAGGGACAGCAGGCAGCCCAGAGGCGTGCCCGGCAGCGCGTCGTCGGCGCCAGCGGGGCGGTAGTGCTCCTTGACCGCCTTCCAGACCTCCTCGTGGGCACCTTCATGGCGGAGGTATTCGCCGCCCATGATGCCCTGCAGCTCCGGGAACTCGCCGACCATGAGGGTCCGCAGGTCGCACTTGGCCATGCGGGCGGCCTCGAGGGCGCGCTCGATGTGCTCATCGTCCTGCGACAGCCGCGTGGCCAGCGCCTTCGTGATGGCCACAACCCGCCCCGTCTTGTCGTAGTAGCTCCCCAACTCCCGCTGGAACGTCAGCGCCTGCAGCTTCTCCATCCGGACCGAAAGCGCCAGCTTGCGGTCCTCGGCAAAGAAGAAACGGGCGTCGTAGAGCCGGGCCTTCAGCACCCACTCGTTGCCGGCCTTCACGAAACCCGCGGGGTCATCGGTGCGGTTGGCGGCGGTGAGGAAGAAGGGCAGCAGGTCGGTGCCATCCGGCTGCTCGATGCAGAAGCTCTTCTGGTGCTCGCGGAGGCTGGTGACCAGCACCTCCTTGGGCAGCTCCAGGAAGGCCGGGGGGAACTCGCCGCAGACGATCTTCGGGAACTCCACGATCTCCGCCAGGGTGTCCAGCAGCTCCGCGTCGGCGACCACACGGCCGCCCACGCTGGCGGCCAGGGAGTCCAGCTGCGCAGCGATGCGGGCGCGGCGCAGGTCCACGCTGACGACCACGCCGGCGGCCTCCAGGGCGGCCTCGTAGGCGGCAGGCTCCGGCACCACCACCGGCTCAGGCTGGGCGCGGTGGAAGAGGCGGTGGCCCCAGGTGGTGTTGCCGGCGGTGACGCCGTCCACGGTGATGGGCACTACCTGGTCCCCCAGGAGACAGAGGATGCTGCGGATGGGCCGCACGAACTCGAAGTCCGAGTTGCCCCAGCGCATGGCCTTGGGCACGTGCAGCCCGGCGATGAGACCCGGCAGGGCCTCCTGGAGCAGATCCACGGTGGGCCGTCCCAGCTTGGTGACCGTTACCACGGCGCAGGGTTCCTTCTTGCCGGCGGGCTGCTCGAAGCGCACGGCGGTGAAGGGCACGCCCCACTTCTCGGCGAACTTCTGGCCCTGGATCGTGGGCTCCCCGGCGGCGTCGACGCACATACGCTGGGGCGGTCCCACCTGGGTCTCGGTCTGGTCCGCCTGGGCCACGGGCAGGCCGACGGCGCGCCAGGCCAGCTTGCGCGGGGAGTAGAACACCTCCAGCCCCGTGAGCTCGAGGCCCTGGCCGCCGGCCCAGGTGGTCAGGGCGCCGCTCAGGTCCGCGGTCAGCGGGCGCAGGAAGCGGGCGGGGATCTCCTCGCAGTGCAGCTCCAGCAGGAAGGGCTTCGCGGCGCTCACAGGCCACCCCCCTTCCCGGCTGAGGCCACCGTGGCGGCGCTGGTCTCCTGGTGCTCCAGGTAGGCCTTGGCGCAGCCGCAGGCCAGGTCCCGGACCCGCTTGATGACGGCGGGCCGCTCGGTGGTGCTCACGGCGCCGCGGGCATCCAGCACGTTGAAGGTGTGGCTCATCTTGAGGGCCTGCTCGTAGGCGCTGAGGAAGTGGCCGTGGGTCGTCAGAAGCCGCCAGCCTTCCTTCTCGAAGGCCTCGAAGAGGGTGCGGTGCAGGTCCAGGTCCGCGTGCTCAAAGCTGTAGGCGGACAGCTCGAACTCCTCGCGCTGGCGCATCTCGCCGTAGGTCACGGGGAAGACGCCGTCATCGGTCTTCACCTCGCCGTGGATCAGGTCGAAGATGTTGTCGTAGCCGCCCAGGAACATGCAGATGCGCTCGATGCCATAGGTCAGCTCGGCGCTGACGGGCCTGCAGTCCTGGCCGCCCACCTGCTGGAAGTAGGTGAACTGGCTGATCTCCATGCCATCCAGCACCACCTGCCAGCCCACGCCCCAGGCGCCCAGGGAGGGGGACTCCCAGTTGTCCTCTTCGAAGCGGAGGTCGTGCTTGGAGAAGTCGATCCCCAGGGCCTCCAGGCTCTCGATGTAGAGGTCCTGCACCTTGGCCGGGCTGGGCTTGAGGATCACCTGGAACTGGAGATGCTTGTAGACGCGGAAGGGGTTCTCGCCATAGCGACCGTCCGCCGGGCGGCGGGAGGGCTCCACGTAGGCCACGTTCCAGGGCTTGGCGCCCAGGGCGCCGAAGAAGGTGAGCGGATTCATGGTGCCCGCGCCCTTCTCCAGGTCGTAGGGCTGGCCGATCAGGCAGCCACGATCGGCCCAGAACCGCTGGAGGCGAAGGATCAGTTCCTGGATGTGCATGGAGGCTCGCCAAAACGAGTATTTTAGCCTGTTTTCACTACTTTGGTAACCTCTAGGCATGCTGATCCGCCATGCCCTGCCCGCCGATGCTGACGCCTTCGCCGCCTTGGCGGAGCGACTCTGGCGCAGCACCTACACGGACCTGATTCCCGCCCCGGACCTGGAGGCCCACCTGGCGGAGGCCTTCGGCCCGGTGCAGCAGGCCACGGAGCTGGCCGACGGCGCCCGCCGGACGCTGCTGCTGGAGGGTGGCGGCGTGCTGCTGGGCTACGCGCTGCTGCACGCCCACGGCCCCGTGCCTGGGACGTCGTCCGCGGCCTTCACGAAGCCCCTGGAGCTCGAGCGGTTCTACCTGGATCCGGCCACCCGCGGCACCGGCGCCGCCCGAGAGCTCATGGAGGCCGCCCTCGCGGAGGCGGCCGGGGCGGGGCACGACGGCGCCTGGCTGCAGGTCTGGGAACAGAACGCCCGCGCCCGCCGGTTCTACGCCAAGGCCGGCTTCACACCGGTCGGCACCACAGACTTCCGCGTGGGCAGCCGGGTCTACCACGACCTGGTCCTGGTGCACGGGCTGGAGCTGCCCTTCGAGTGACCCGGGCTTTTCAGGGCGGGCCATCCATGTTCATCTGGGGCGATTCCAGGAGCCCCCATGTACGCCGTCATGCTCGTCCGCTACCGCCGCCCGCTGCCTGAGATCGAGGCCATCACCGAGGCCCACCGCGCCTACCTCCGCACGCTCAAGGAACAGGGCATCCTGCTGGCCTCGGGGCCGCTGGACCCCCGCAACGGTGGCCTGCTCCTTCTCCGGGTGCAGGATGCCGAGCCCCTCAAAGACCTGGACACCATCCGCGACAACGACCCCTTCTTCAAGGCCGGCCTCGCCAACTACGAGCCCCTGGTCTGGAACCCCGGCATCGGCAAAGACGCCCTCGACCGGCTGTAGGTCCCCGCACAAGGTGCCCGGAGCGCGTTGCTCAGAGCGCCTCGCGCACGGCTTCGAGGAGTTCCTCGGAGCTCAGGGGCTTGTGCAGGACGCGGTTGACCGCTTCGAGCAGCAGGGCCTTCATGACCAGGGGATCGTGGCTCGCGGTCAGCACCAGGACCGGCAGTCCAGGTATCACTTTCCGCACCAGCCGCGTCACGACCACGCCATTGTAGAGCGGCATCTGGAAGTCAGTGATCACCAGATCCGGAGCCAGCTCCAGCATCTTGGCACCGAGCTCTGCGGCGGGCACCTCACCCAGGGAGATCACCTCGTGTCCCGCGCCCTCGAGGAACCGCGTGAGCAGGTTGCGCATGAATTTGCTGTCATCGATAACCACGATCTTGGACATGGTTCGGCTCCATGACTCCCTTCGGCAGGGAACGGGGTCGCCATGAATCGGATCATGCGCACAGGGCCGCCAACACTCACTCTACGGGAATGAGATGCTGTCCAGCTTCCGCTGGAATTCCTTCATGCTGAAGGGCTTCCTCAGGATGGAAACCTCCGGGTGACCGGCCAGCAGTGGGGCAATTTCGTGGTCACTGAAGCCGGTGGCCATGACCACAGGCATTCCTGGACAAATCTCCAGCACCCTCGGCAGGGTGTCAGCGCCGCTCATGCCAGGCATGTTCATGTCCAGGATCACGAGGTCCATGGCGCCACTGGCTTCAAGCAGGCGCAAAGCGGAGGCCCCGCCTGAGGCCGTCAGCACCTGGTGCCCCAGCATCTCGAGCATGGGGGCCACGGACTCACGGATGAGCTCGTCATCGTCCACCAGCAGAATCCGCAGCTTCGGCTGCAGGGCTGGCTCCGGCGCCACAGCCGCAACCGAAGGGTTTGGCCGCGGCACCACGCGGGTGGGGGGGAAGAACAGCACAGCCTCCGTGCCAATGCCCACCTGGCTGAGCAGCTCCAGGGTGCCGTCATGGGCCTTCATGGTGCCGTAGACCATGGCGAGTCCCAGCCCCGTACCCTTGCCCTGGGGCTTGGTGGTGAAGAAGGGCTCCATGGCCTTGGCCAGCACCTCCGGCGCCATGCCCGCGCCCGTGTCCTGCACCCGCAGGACGAGGCCGCCATCCCGCGTAGAGCAGGTGTGGATGTGGATGCTGCCCCCACTGGGCATGGCGTCCATGGCATTCACGCAGAGGTTCATCAGCGCGTGGCTGAGCGCCCCGCGCTCGCCGCGCAGGAGGTTCAGCCCCTCCTCGAGGTCCATCTCCAGGTGGACCCTCTGCAGCATGGCGTGGCCCAACAGGTGTCCCATCTCCCGCACCAGATCATTCAGATCAATGGGCTGTTCCTCCTGCAGATCCTTCCGTGCGAAAAAGAGGAGCCCCTTGACCACACTGCGGCCCCGCATGCAGGCGCTGATGATCGTGTCGAGGTTCCGGGCCTCGGCGCTAAAGGGATCGGCGCTCTCCCGCAGGGTGCAGGACAGGCTCAGGATCGCCCCCAGCACGTTGTTCATGTCGTGCGCCACGCCCCCCGCCAGGCTGCCAAGGCTCTCGAGCTTCTGGGACTGCTGCAGCTGCTGCTCCAGCTGCAGCCGCTCGGCCTCGCTCGCTCGCCGCTCGGTGGTGTCCTGGATGACGCCGGTCATGGTCAAGGGCTGCCCGTCGGCATCCCAGTTGATGAGGCCCCGACCATGCACCCACCGGGGACTGCCGTCGGAGAGGCGCAGGATGGGATAGTCCAGGTCGAACCGCTCGTGGCGTGCCATGATCCCGGCCACATAGTCGTGCATCTGCGTCTGGAACTCCGGGGCCACGATCGAAACCCAGCCGTCGAGGTCCCTCGGGAAGTGCTCGTCGATGCCGAAGATCCGGTCCAGGGAGGCGCTGCTCCGCCAGCGGTTTCCCAGGATGTCCCAGCTGTAGGTGCCGATGTCACCGGCCTCCTGGGCCTCACTCAGGAACTGCTCGCTCTCCCGCAGGGCAGCCTCGGTCTGTCGCCGCCGGGCCTCGCCCTCCAGGTGCTCGAGGGCATAGGAGATGTCCATGGAGGCCTCTTCGAGCAGCTCTGCCTCGTGGGTGCCGAAGAAGTCCCGCTCCCGGGCATAGACCGCCAGCACACCCCGCACCTGGCCCCCTTCCCGGATGGGAAAAGCGGCCGTGCTGGCGAACCCGGAAGCCACCAGCTCGGCACGCCAGGGCTTGGAGACGGGTCCATCCAGAAAGTCGTTGACGATGCAGGGGCAGCTGGCGCGGAGAGCCGTGCCCACGGCCCCCCGCCCTTCCGGCGTGTCATCACTGCGGGCCTCCACGCGGTCCAGCATGCCGAGCTGGTCGCCATGGCTGGCGACCGCGGCCACGCGGTGGGTGAGGGGATCGTCCCAGCCGATCCAGGCCATGGCGAAGCCGCCGGGCTCCACCATGGCCTTGCAGATCCGGTCCAGCAGCACCTGCCGCGAGGGGGACTGGACGATGGCCTGGCTCACCTGGCCCAGGGCCGCGTAGAGACCCGTCATCCGCTTGAGCTCCCGGTCCCTGGCCACCCGGTCACTGATGTCGCGGATCAGGCTGCTGATCCGGGCCCCATCGGGCGAGGCGAAGGACCGGGCACTGACCTCCACCATGACGATGGTGCCGTCCTTGCGCTGGTGGCTGGTCTCGAAGCGCAGCGCACCGCGAGCCTTCATCTGTTCGAACTGCGCCTGGGCGGTACCCCTGATCTCGGGCGGTCGCAGGTCCATGATGTTCATGCCCTTGAACTCGGCTTCGGAGTAGCCGTACTGGGCCACAGCCTGGGCATTGGCCTCCAGGATCCGTCCCTCCGAGTCCAGCAGCAGGATGCTGTCGTTGGCTTCCCGGATCAGCCACTCGAACCGCTGCGAAAGGACCAGCTGGGCGCGGACCGAGGCCCCCTCCCGCAGGCGCACCAGCATCACCAGGCCCAGGACCGACAGTCCCAGCAGGGCCAGCAGCCCCACGGCACTGATCAGGGTCCGGCGCCGGATGGGGCCATAGAGCTCGCTCTCATCAACCTTGGCCACCAGGGACCAGGGCGTGCCATTCACCCGACGCACGGCGGCCACCACCGGCACCTGGCGGTAGTCGGGGCCCTCGGCCTGCCCCTCCTGCCCCAGGGCTGCCATGGCGATTGGACGCGAGGTGTTGGGACCCAGGGTCATCCGCAGGGCCAGGGGCGCCCCACCCTGGTGCCGCAGGTCGTTCAGCACCACAGCCTCGCGCTCGTCCCGGCGGATGAGCAGGATTTCCGCCGTCTGGCTGGGAGTCGGCCAGGCCTTCAGCAGCGGATACAGGCCCTGGGCGGGATCCACCCTGAACAGCAGCGTCCCCACCGGCGAAGCCCTCGAGCTCAGTCCTGCGCTGATGGGCACCCAGATGTTGAGGTGTACATTCGCGTGGTCAGGATTCTGGTGCAGGTCTGAGACCATCAGGTCCTCGGATTGCAGGGCCCGGCGGAGCCGCGCTTGGTCATAGGACCAGGCGGCGCTGCCCGGATTGGCGGGTACGGACAGCCGGGGCAGTCCCTTGACATCAAAGAGCATGATGCGGGCGTAGCCGCCTTGGCAGAGATGCTCCAGCCAGAGCCGCAGGTGCCGCTCACGTGTGGGGTCCAGAGGCCCCTGCAGGTAGCGGCGCAGCACCTCCTGATCCAGGGGACCCTGGGCGAGCCGCCCCGTGTCCACCACCCGGTCGCGGTACCAGTCAGCAGCCTGGGCGGCCTTCAGGTCCGCAATGGTGCCCAGCTCATTCTGGGCCTGCTGTCGGGCCTCACGGGTGTGCCCCGTCAGCAGCAGGTGCCCTCCACCGAGGATCAGCACTCCCAGAACCAAGGCGACGCCCAAGGCCCAGAGGCCCACCACCGCCTGGTGTTTTCGGGATGGTTCCTGCCCCTCTGTCTTCATAAAGGATTCTTGTATCCTTTTATCAAGACCCGCATAGGTCTTTTTACTTAGAAAGAGAATGTCACGGATCCTCCGCCTCGGGGGTGGAATTCCACCCCACTGTTGCGCCGCTTATTTCCCTGCCCGACCGACTCATTACTTGAGGTACTGTGGTTGCCCCTATGAGGTGAGCCTGCGAATCAGTTCCGGTGCCAGACATAACGATCGATGGTCTCGGGCACGAAGCCGACCTTCAGCCAGAAAGCCCGGGCAGTGAACCGGACGCGGTCCGCGATGATCATGGGGTGGCCACTCTTGAAGTGATCGATGACCGCCCGGGCGTAGCCGTGCCCCTCGAACTCGGGGTAGACCATGATCGAGAAGACCGTGAACTGGCCGGATTCGATGCGGCAGCGGGACTTGCCCACCTGGGTCCCGTCCTGCTCGATATCGAACCAGTCGTAGTCCCCGAGGTCCACGGAGCGGGGTCGCTGGATCAGCTCAAGGCCCTGGCCGATGGTTTCTGTCATCCCGCGAATCCTTGGCAAAAGGCCAGCACATTGGCTCCCAGATCCTTCAGATAGTAGCCCCCCTCCAGCACCGCGAACCGGCGCCCGCGACAGTGGCGCACGGAGGCCTCCCGGATCAGGGTGCCAAGGCTTCCGAAATCCGGGGTATCCAGCTTGTGTCCCACATCCAGCTTGTAAGCGTCGAACCCCGCAGAGACGGCGAGGATGTCCGCCTGTCCGATGGCCGCGAGGCGCACCTCCACCAGCGCCAGATATTCCTCGGCTGTCGCCGCGAAGGGGTTGAAGATCTCCGCCTGGGGCCAGCCCGCGAGCACGTCCCGAGTGCCGTCCCCGGTGTGGGCGTCGAAGTCGATGACGAAGGCGCTCTCGATGCGCCGCTCGGCTCTCAGCACGAGCAGAGCGAGCGCGAGGTTGCTGAAAGTGCAGTGGCCCCAGGCGCCCATGCGCGACGCGTGATGGCCGGGCGGGCGGATGCAGGCGAAGGCCGGGTCGCCGCCATGGGCCAGACGCCCGGCGAGGATGGCCCCGCCCGCGGCCAGGCTGGCCATGGCGAAGCGCTCGGGGTCCTCGACCACCGTCTGGACGTAGGCCGGGTCGTGCGCCAGGTGCAGCTGTTCCAGGGTGGCCGCCGGGGGGGCGACGCGCTCCCAGGCGGTGCCGCCGAGCCCGCTCAGGGCGGCCTCCATGCGCCCCGGCATGGCGGCGTTGTCCTGGGCGTAGGAGGAACCCCGGAACCGCTCGTCGTAAATCAGCTTCATGGCGGCTCAGTCCTTGATCAGGGACAGATGCACGTTCTCGAGACAGCTGCGGATGAAGCCCATGGCGTCCCTCAGGATGGGTTGGCCGTGACCGGGATAGATGCTCTTGATGTCGAGCCCCGCGAGACGCTCCAGCGAGCTTACATAGGTCTTCGGATAGGCGCCGAGGTGATCTGAGATCCGGTAGAGGGTGTCCCCTGAGAACAGGGTGCCGCTCTCCGGCAGGTAGACGCAGAGCGAGTCCTCCGAGTGGCCCGGCGTGTGCAGCAGCTTCCCGAGCTGGTCGCCCACCATGAGGAACATGCCGTCATGGACCCTGTTGTAGCGTGAGCCGAAGGCCTTCCAGGCGAACGTCTCCGGGTGGAACTGCTGCTCGAGGCCGGGCAGGCCGCCCGTGTGGTCGAAGTGTTCGTGGGTGAGGATGACCTGCTCCACGGACTTCTTCCCGATGCCCTTGGAGGGCAGCGCCATCTCCCGCAGGAAATAGGCGAGGTTCTCGGGGTTGGTGCTGCCGGTGTCGATGAGGGTGTTGCGATCCGAGGCGGTGTTGTTCTCGCCCAGGATCCAGTAGGAGACGCAGGCATAGTCCGAGGGGTCGTCCCGATGGAGGGGCAGGACGCGCATGGCTCAGGCTTCCGGCTTCTGATAGAGCGGCGTGCCCCGTTCCACCTGCTTGAAACGGGTGGCGAAGGCTGGCGGGATCGCCTGGTTCCCGTCCACGGCCAGGAAGCCCCCGGGTAGCAGGGTCTCGTGGAACATCTCCAGCACCTTCACCTGGTCGGCGGGCGAGAAGTGCATCAGCACGTTCTTGCAGACGATCAGAGAGTAGCCCGTCTCCGGGGGTGCCAGGGTCAGCAGGTCATGCTGGATGTAGCGGACCCGCTCCCGGATCGAAGAGATCAGCCGGAACACCTCCGGGCTCTCCGTGGGCTCGAAGTACTGCTCACGATGGGCCTGCGGCACCCAGAAGATGTCCTGGCGACTGTACTCGGCGGCCCGGATCTTGTCGGCGAACTGGGCGTAGTTGCTCTCCTCATAGTCCGTGGCGAGGATGTCCAGGTTGCGGTATTGAAAGGAGCCCAGCTTCGAGGCGAACAGGATGGCGAGGGTGAAGGGCTCCTCGCCGGAGGCGCAGCCGGCATCCCAGATGCGCATCACCCGGGAGTGGCTGATGGCCGGTATGACGTGCTCCCCAATGGCATTCAGGGCGTCGGTGTCACGGAAGAAGGATGTGTAGGCCATGGCTCACGGGGCAATCAAGTGGAACAAGGGAGAAGACGTGGCAAGGGTGAGCCACCGGGGAACGAGGGCAGACAGTCAGACCTGATCCGGGCCCGGAGCCTCGAGATCTTCGGTCATGCACTCGGCATCGGCGGGGGCGGTCGGGGACATGAGGTTGGGTCATTCCGACCAAACCACGGACCCGCGCACGCCTTTTTCAGAACCGACCGAAGCGACTAGTGGAAGATGTTTTATCGTTTTTTTCAGCATAATAGACAAAAAATTGACCGACAAAACAACAATTTAATATATTTTGAAATATCAATAACTCTAATATTTTTATTACTTAATATCTTTATAAATACATTCGAGTCGATATTCAACTTAATTGAGAGGGACGTCGATTGGAGAGGGACAGGCTTCCTTACCCCCCTGTCTTCTGCTGGTCTCTCCATGATACCTGCACTCCCCAGCCTCCCAGTCGATCCAAGGGTCGGTGGTCAGCCTGCCTGCGCGGCGGGGTCCGCAAGCCGCCAGTCCCATGGGAGGGGGGCCGTTCCCGCTCCGATGTCCCGTCACCTGAGCCTTCCACCTTTGAGCGGGTAGGCGCAAGCCCTGCCCTCCTGCGCTGCTCCCACGCCATTCCCTTCTCTATCTCTACCCTCCGCTTTATAAGGAGTTCCATCATGCGATTGCTCGATAACACCAAGATCGGACCCAAACTCATCGGGGCCTTCCTCGTCCTGGCCGCCCTGCTCGCCGGCATGGGCTTCATGGCCGTCAACAAGATCCACGCCATCGAAGAGGCCGACACCAAGATGTACCACGCCATGACCGTGCCACTCAGCGAGCTTGGGGACATGATGCAGCTGTTCCAGCGCCAGCGCATCAACCTCCGGGACGCCATCATGACCGGTGACACCGAGAAGTTTGGGGGCCGGATCAAGGAGATCGAGGGCGATCTCAACAAGGCCGAAGCCTCCTTCGAGAAGACGATCCTCTCCGACAAGGTGCGGGATGGCTTCAAGGTCTACAAGGCCGCCAACGCCAAGTTCGATGACGTCCAGACAAGGTGCCTGGCCCTGGCCAAGGCCGGCAAGAGCAAGGACGCCGAAGCCCTCATGCGGGGCGAGGGCGCCAAGGAGCAGGCGGACGTGGTCAAGGCGCTGGATGACCTGCAGAACGCCAAGCTGAGCGCCGCCAAGAAGGTGGCCGAGGACAATACCGTCCTGGCCACCACGGCCAGCACGATGATGTATACGATCATGGGCATCGCGGTGCTGTTCGCGATCGGCATCGGCCTGATCCTCACCAAGTCCATCACCGGCCCCCTGTCGAAGGGCGTCGAGATGATGAAGGAGATGGCCAAGGGCCACCTCGGCATGCGGCTGCACATGGACCGCAAGGACGAGATCGGCGAGCTGGCCGGGGCCATGGACGGCTTCACCGACAACCTCCAGAGCATCGTGGGCGGCCTGCAGCAGATCTCCAATGGCGACCTGAGCCGGGAGTGGGTGGCCGCGGACGACAAGGACGAGATCGCGCCGGCCCTCAAGCAGGTCCGCGCCAACCTCCAGGCCCTCGTGGCCGACGCCGCCCTGCTCAACCAGGCGGCCGTGGATGGCAAGCTGGCCACCCGCGCCGATGCCAACAAGCACCAGGGCGAGTACCGCAAGATCGTGCAGGGCGTCAACGACTGCCTCGACGCCGTCATCGGCCCCCTCAACGTGGCCGCGGGCTACGTGGACCGCATCTCCAAGGGCGACATTCCCCCCAAGATCACCGACAAGTACAACGGCGACTTCAACGAGATCAAGAACAACCTCAACCAGTGCGTGGATGCCGTGAACGCCCTCGTGGCTGACGCCGCCATGCTCAGTGTCGCCGCCGTGGAGGGCAAGCTGGCCACCCGTGCCGATGCCACCAAGCACCAGGGCGACTTCCGCAAGATCGTGCAGGGTGTGGACGACTGCCTCGACGCCGTCATCGGCCCCCTCAACGTGGCCGCCGGTTACGTGGACCGCATCTCCAAGGGCGACATCCCCCCCAAGATCACTGACAAGTACAACGGCGACTTCAACGAGATCAAGAACAACCTCAACCAGTGTGTGGACGCCGTCAACGCCCTCGTGGCGGACGCCGCCATGCTCAGTGTCGCCGCCGTGGAAGGCAAGCTGGCCACCCGCGCTGACGCCACCAAGCACCAGGGTGACTTCCGCAAGATCGTGCAGGGCGTGGATGACTGCCTGGATGCCGTCATCGGCCCCCTGAACGTGGCCGCGGGCTATGTGGACCGCATCTCCAAGGGCGATATCCCCCCCAAGATCACCGACAAGTACAACGGCGACTTCAACGAGATCAAGAACAACCTGAACCAGTGTGTGGATGCCGTGAACGCCCTCGTGGCGGATGCGAACACGCTCAATGTCGCGGCCGTGGAGGGCAAGCTGGCCACCCGTGCCGACGCCTCCAAGCACCAGGGCGACTTCCGCAAGATCGTGCAGGGCGTCAACGAGTGCCTCGACGCGGTCATCGGCCCCCTCAACGTGGCCGCCGGCTACGTGGACCGCATCTCCAAGGGCGACATTCCCCCGAAGATCACGGACAAGTACAACGGCGACTTCAACGAGATCAAGAACAACCTCAACCAGGCTGTGGACGCCGTCAACGCCCTCGTGGCGGACGCCGCCATGCTCAGTGTCGCCGCAGTGGAGGGCAAGCTGGCCACCCGCGCCGACGCCTCCAAGCACCAGGGCGACTTCCGCAAGATCGTGCAGGGCGTGGACGACTGCCTCGACGCCGTCATCGGCCCCCTGAACGTGGCCGCCGGCTATGTAGACCGCATCTCCAAGGGCGACATCCCCGCCAAGATCACGGACAAGTACAACGGCGACTTCAACGTGCTCAAGAACAACCTCAACCAGTGCATCGACGCGGTGAACGCCCTCGTCGGGGACGCCGGCATGCTGGCCAATGCTGGTGTGGAAGGCAAGCTCAAGACCCGGGCCGACGCCTCCAAGCACCAGGGTGACTTCCAGAAGGTGGTCCAGGGCGTGAACGACACCCTCGACGCGGTCATCGGCCCCCTCAACGTGGCTGCCGGCTACATCGACCGCATCGGCAAGGGCGAGGTGCCACCGAAGATCACGGACGAGTACAACGGCGACTTCAACACCATCAAGAACAACATCAACGCCTGTGTCGACGGCCTCCAGGGCCTCGTCGAAGCCAACAACGTCATCCAGCTCATGAGCCAGAACGACTTCACCTCCCAGATCAAGGGCAACTACCAGGGGGTCTACGCGGAGCTGGGCAAGGCCATCAACGAGACCATCACGCAGATGCGCGAGGCGCTGATCCAGGTCCAGGAAGGGGCCATGGCCATCGCCTCGGCTTCGGGTGAGATCGCCATGGGCAACCAGGACCTCAGCAGCCGGACGGAAGAGCAGGCGGCCAACCTCGAAGAGACCGCCAGCGGCCTGGAGCAGATCACCAGCAACGTGAACCTGACGGCGGACAACGCCCAGTCCGCCAATACGGAGGCCGTCAAGGCCCGCCAGGTGGCCCAGGACGGCGGCACCGCCGTCACCCAGGTCATCGCCGCGATGGAATCCATCAACGAGAGCAGCGCCAAGATCAACGAGATCATCGGCGTGGTGGATGAGATCGCCTTCCAGACCAACCTGCTGGCGCTCAACGCGGCAGTGGAAGCGGCCCGGGCCGGTGAGCAGGGACGCGGCTTCGCGGTGGTCGCCGCCGAGGTCCGGAACCTGGCCAAGCGCAGCGCCGACGCCGCCAAGGAGATCAAGGTCCTGATCCGTGAGAGCGTGACCAAGTCCATGGACGGCAGCAAGGTGGCCGCTCACGCGGGCGAGACGATCCAGGAAGTGGTGGCGAATGTCCAGCGCGTGACGGCCCTCGTGGGCGAGATCGCGGGCGCCACGCAGGAGCAGAGCACCGGCCTCATCGAGCTCAACAAGGCCGTGGTGCAGATGGACGAAGTGACCCAGCAGAACGCGGCCCTGGTCGAACAGGCCGCCGCCGCCGCGGAGACCCTGGACAGCCAGGCCCACACCCTGGCCGAAGTGGTCTCGCGCTTCAAGACCGGTGCGGAATCCCGGCGCTCGGAACCCGCGCGGGCCAGTGTTGCGGCGCATCCCGCCGCCGGCCGGCGCGCCCAGGCGCCCGCCCGCAAGGCCATGGCGACCAGCGGCGCCCGCAGTGCCGTCAAGGGAGCCGCTCTCCCCGAACTGGGTACCACCAAGAAGCCCGTGGCCACCCCCAAGAGCGATGACGACGGGCAGTGGGAATCGTTCTGATTCCCACGCCGTCGTCCACCCGCTCTCGTGCACTGACCACCCTTCCAGTCCCCAACAAGGACCCCTTCGGAGAACACCATGGCTACCACTGAAGCCAGTTCCCAGGCGCTCCAGCAGGTGTTGTGCTTCGCCCTCGCGGGCGAAGCCTACGCCCTGCCGATCCTGAAAGTCCGGGAGATCCAGGCCCAGGCCACCATCACCCGGATCCCCAAGGCGCCGCCCTACATGCCCGGCGTCATCAACCTGCGGGGCGCCATCGTCCCCATTCTCGAGCTGCGCCACCGCTTCTCCCTGGGGGCGGCGCCCGAGGACACTCGGCCCGTCATCGTCATCGTCGAGGTCCAAGGCAGGACCGTCGGCATCCGGGTGGACTCCGTCTCTGATGTGCTCGACCTGGATCCCGGCTCCATCCGCCCTGCTCCGGAGCTCGGCACGCAGACTGCCCTGGGCCGCGAGTTCATCGCGGGCCTCGCGACCCTCCCGGGGGCTGCGGGCACGGACTCCATGCTGATCCTGCTCGACCTGGACCGCCTGCTCACGGACAACGAGCTCGTGGCCCTCGAATCCGCGACGACCTGACCCCATGACCAAGAAACCGGCTGCCGCTCCCAAATCGCTTGCCCTTGAGGGCGATCTGGATGTCTTCTCCGTTCACCAGCAGTGGGAGCAGGCGCAGCCCCTGATGGCCGCGGACTCGGGCACCGTCGAGGTGGATCTCTCCGGCATCGGGGACATGGACCTCTCCGGTCTCCAGCTGCTTAGCGTCATGGATCGCGATCTGCGCGCCCGGGGCGTTGAGCTCAAGCTGACCGGCATCAAGGACGAGTGGAAGGCCCGCTTCCTCCCTCTGGGGATGGCGGGCCTGTTCGGCGGAGATCATCCATGAGCCGATGGTTCTCCAGCAGCGCCGCCTCGGGACCCACCTCCGACCAGCTTCCGTCCCCGACGGCGCCGGCCGGGGTGCCCCGGGAGGCCCTACTCCGCCTGGCCTCCCGCGAGGCGGACATGCTGGAAAGCCAGGTCAACTTCCTGAAGCCAGAGCTGCTCCAGGCGGACAACCTGGTCGGCGAGGCAGCCCGCACCCTGGGCGAGGCCCTGCGGACCCTGGACCGCAGTGTGCAGCACCAGCACTCGCTGGCTTCCGAGATCCAGGTCGCCATGGCCCTCAGCATCGAGGGCGGTGGAGGTGGCGGCTTCGATGCCGTGAGCACCTCCATCATGGGCACCCTCGACGGCTTCGTGGTGAGCATGATGGACATCTCCAAGTCGTCCATGCAGCTGGTGGCCGAGGTCGAGGACATCCGGAAGCGCTCCGAGCAGATGGAGAACATGCTGGGCGAGCTGGCCGAGATCGCCGGCCGGACCCACCTGCTCTCCCTCAACGCCAACATCGAAGCCGCCCACGCCCGCAAGTTCGGCGCGGGCTTCGCCGTGGTGGCGGGCGAGGTCTCCAAGCTGGCCGACCGCAGCACCAGCCTCAGCTCCACCATCCAGGAGCAGATCAGCGGCACCCGGATGGCCCTGGAGCGCACAGACTCCCATGTGCAGTCCATCGCCAGCAAGGATCTCAACATCGCCATCGCGTCCAAGGGCGAGTCCCTCCGGCTCGTCCAGGCCCTGGAGGCCAGCAATCAGCGGGTGAAGGTGCTGGTGGGTGAGCTCGAGGCCAATGCCCGCATCATCGAAGATCAGGTCGGCCATGTGGTGCGCAGCCTGCAGTTCGAGGATCTCGTGCACCAGACCCTGCAGGCCTGCCTGCGGGAGCTTGACAACCTCATGGCCCAGGCGCTGGCCTGGCGTGCCTTCCAGCAGGCCCTGACCGCCGGGGGCTCGGAAACCGCCGCCCTGGCCGAGCTGGACAGCACCCTTGAGGGCATCGAAGCCAACCGGGTGCGCTTCAGCGCGGTCAAGAGCGACTCGCTCGCCGCCGGCGATGTAGACCTTTTCTGACCAGGAGCCGAAACGATGAGCCCATGCATCCTCACGGTCGACGACTCGAGCACGATGCGCCAGATGATCACCTTCACGCTCAAGAGCGCGAACTTCGAGGTCGTCGAGGCGGGCGATGGTGTCGAGGCCCTGGAGGTCGCCCCGGGCAAGAAGCTGTCCCTCATCATCACGGACGTGAACATGCCGCGCATGGACGGCATCACCCTCGTGCAGCGGCTGCGCGCCCTCCCGGAGTTCAAGTTCACGCCCATCCTGGTGCTGACCACGGAATCGGACGCGAGCATGAAGATGAAGGGCAAGGAAGCCGGCGCCACGGGATGGATCGTGAAACCCTTCAGCCCCGAGAAACTCCTTGAAGTGGTGAACAAAGTCATCTGAGGTTCCCGTGTCTGATCCCATGGCCCAATTCCGAACCGCCTTCTTCGAGGAGGCCACTGAGCTTGCGGACAGCATGGAGGCCACCCTGCTCTCCCTGGACCTGGCGGCTGTCGAGGTCGAGGACCTCCACACCCTGTTCCGGGCGGCGCACTCCATCAAGGGGAACGCCGGCACCTTCGGCTTCCCGGCCATCGCCTCCTTCACCCACCAGCTGGAGAGCACCCTGGAACCCGTGCGCCAGGGCCAGCGGGCCATGACCTCGGACCTGCGGGAGCTGATCCTCCAGGGCGTGGACCTCATCCGCAGCCACCTGCACCACGCCCGCCACGACGAGCCCCTGCCCGAGCGGGAACAGCAGGCCCAGGCGATCCTCGTGGTGAAGCTGAAGGAGGGCAAGGACGCTCCCTCTGCCGCTCCGGCGCCCGCCGCCGTGGAGGTCAAGACCCCGCCCGCCGGCTCTTCCTCTGCCCACCGCGCTGGCACAGGCTTCAGCATCCGCTTCGAGGCGCCCCAGGATGCCTTCCGCCGCGGCGTGAACCTGGAGCGGCTCTTCCGCGACCTGGCCAAGCTCGGCACCATGCGGAGCTGGCCGGACCTCTCCCACCTGCCCGTCCTCGACCGCCTGGATCCCGAGGACTGCCACCTGGCCTGGGACATCCGGCTGGAGACCGCCCACCCGATGATGGATGTGGAAGAGGTCTTCGAGTTCGTGGCCGAAGGCGACAACCTGCGCATCCAGTCCCTGCCGGCCGAAGGCGCTGTGCCGCCGCTGGGCGACTACCTCCAGGTCGAGGCGAACGTCAGCCCCGCCGACATCCGCGAGGCCCTGGCCAAGCAGAAGCCCCTGGGCGAGATCCTGGTGGACATGGGCAAGGTCAAGCCCGAGGCCGTGGGCAAGGCCCTCGAGCAGCAGGCCAAGAAGCGCACCCAGTCCGAGGCCTCCACGGTCCGCGTGGCCACCGAGAAGATCGACCGCCTGGTGAACCTGGTGGGCGAGCTGGTCATCACCCAGGCGATGCTGGCCCAGGCTTCCCTGCAGTCCAACTCCATGCAGGGCGAGGAGCAGATGAGCGCCGCCCTGCTCCAGCTCGACCGCCAGACCCGCGAGCTGCAGGAGCGCGTCATGGGCATCCGCATGGTGCCCGTGGACATGGTCTTCTCCCGCTTCCCACGCATGGTCCACGAGCTGGGCCGCCAGCTGGGCAAGGATGTCGAACTGACCATGGAAGGCCAGGCGACGGAGCTGGACAAGACCTTCATCGAGATGCTGGTGGATCCGCTGACCCACCTGGTCCGGAACTCCGTGGACCACGGCATGGAGGAGAAGGAGGCCCGCCTCCACTCCGGCAAGCCCACCGTGGGCACCATCGCCCTGCGCGCCATGAGCCGCGGCGGCCACATCTACATCGAGATCAAGGACGACGGCCGGGGCCTGAACCGCGACAAGATCCTTCAGAAGGCCCTGGACCGCGGCATCCTCCCGCCCGGGTCCCACCCCTCGGACGAAGAGCTGCACCTGCTCATCTTCGAACCCGGCTTCTCCACGGTCGAGCAGGTCTCGGATCTCTCAGGCCGCGGCGTGGGCATGGACGTGGTGCGCCAGAACGTGCGCGCCCTCGGTGGCCGCATCGAGGTGGAGAGCCAGATGGGCAAGGGCACCACCATCCGCCTGGTGCTGCCGCTCACCCTCGCCATCCTGGACGGCCTCACGGTCCGGGTCGCGGACGAGACCTACGTCTTCCCGCTGGCCTCGGTGCTGGAGAGCTTCCAGTGCAACGACGCCGACGTGCAGACCGTGAAGGGCGACCGGGAAGTGATCAGCCTGCGCGGCGAGTTCATCCCCGTGGTGCGGCTCCAGCGGCTGCTGGCCCTGGGGTCCTGCCAGAACACCGGGCGGGCCCTGCTGGTGCTGGTGGAGTCCGAGGGACGCCGCGCCGCCATGGCCGTGGACGAGCTGCTCGGCCAGCAGCAGGTGGTCATCAAGAGCCTGGAGACTCACTACAAGCGGGTCGAGGGCATCTCCGGCGCCACCATCCTGGGCGACGGCCGCGTGGCCCTCATCCTGGATGTGTCCGGCCTCATGCGGCTGGAAGCTGGAGCGGCCACGGTGGAGGTATGATCCGCCCGGCGGCCCCGATGGAACGGGACCCGCTGGCCCTGGACCGGGTGCCGCTGTCCCCGGCGACCTTCGACGCCCTGCGCAACCTGCTGCACGCCCACTCGGGCATCGCCCTGGCCCACCACAAGATCACCATGGTGCAGTCGCGCCTCGCCAAGCGGCTGCGAGCCCTGGGCCTCCGGTCCTACGAGCAGTACCACGACCTCCTGCGCGATCCCCAGGCGGAGGAGTGGCCGGAGTTCGTCAACGCCCTCACCACCAACCTCACCAGCTTCTTCCGCGAGGGGCACCACTTCACCCGGCTGGTCGAGCTCCTGAAGCCCGCCTACGCGACCTCGAAGCGCATCCGCATCTGGAGCGCCGGCTGCTCCACCGGCGAGGAGCCTTACACCCTGGCCATGACCCTCACCAAGGCCTTCGGCGCTTCCGCATCCATCCAGATCCTCGCCACGGACCTTGACACCGCTGTGCTGAATACCGCGTCCCGCGGCATCTACCCCATCGCGCGGGTGGAGAGCCTCGCGGACGAGTGGAAGCGCCTGGGCTTCCTGCGCGGCAAGGGCGAGAATCACGACCAGGTGCGCATCCGTCCCGAGCTGCGAAAGCTCGTCACCTTCACGCAGATGAACCTGCTGGATGCGGTGTGGCCCCTGGAGGGTGGCCCCTTCCAGGCCATCTTCTGCCGCAACGTGATGATCTACTTCGACAAGCCCACCCAGCGCGAACTGCTGCGCCGCTACCACGGGCTCCTGGAGCCGGACGGCCTGCTCTTCGTGGGCCACTCCGAGTCCCTCCTGGACAACAGCCTGGGCTTCCAGTCCCTCGGCCAGACCATCTACCGGCGCAAGGGGGATCCGGCATGAGTCCCTCCATCCCCATGGTTCACGGGCGGGCGTCGAAGTACCTCGACCGCCACTTCAACCGGCAGGCCATGAAGATCCTGCCGGGGGAGTTCTACGCCACGGACCAGGACGAGGTGATCGTGACCGTGCTGGGCAGCTGCGTGGCGGCCTGCCTGCTGGATCCCATCTCCATGGTGGGCGGCATGAACCACTTCATGCTGCCAGCCAAGCAGGGCGAGGCGGATCCGGACCGGTTCTTCGCGGCCCGGTATGGCGCCGCAGCCATGGAGTTCCTGATCAACAACCTGCTGCACCTGGGCGCCAAGCGGGACCGGCTGGTGGCCAAGGCCTTCGGCGGCGGCCGGGTGCTGCAGGGCATGACCACGGACATCGGGGGCCAGAACATCGACTTCGTGCGGCGGTTCCTGATGAACGAGGACATCCCTCTCTGGACCGAGGACATGGGGGGCATCCACCCCCGGAAGGTCTACTTCTTCCCCCACACGGGGCAGGTGCTGGTGAAGCGCATGGAGCGCACCCACAACGACACGGTCATCACCCGCGAGCTCAACTATCTTCAGGAATTCACCCGATCGACCATGGAAGGTGATGTGGAGCTGTTCTCATGAACTCTGAAAAGAAGCGGGTACTCATCGTCGATGACAGCGCGCTGGTGCGCCAGGTGTTGAGCAACATCCTCTCGCGGCACCCGAATCTGGAGGTCGTGGGGATCGCGAAGGATCCCTACGAGGCCCGCGAGCGCGTCCGGGACCTCAACCCGGATGTCCTTACCCTGGATGTCGAGATGCCCCGAATGGACGGCATCACCTTCCTGAGCAAGCTCATGAAGGCCCACCCCATGCCCGTGGTGATGCTCTCCAGCCTCACGGCCAAGGGCACCTCCACGGCGCTGGACGCCCTGGACCTGGGCGCCATCGATGTGATCGGCAAGCCGGCCCTGGACCAGGCCACCGGCCTGGAGGCCATGGGCACCGAGATCGCCGAGACGGTCTACGCCGCCTCCCTGGCCCACGTGAGCGGCCGGCGGGCCCCCGCGCATGACGCCAGCACGGCCCTGGCACCCCTGGCCCAGCGCGCGCGGGCCGGGCGCGCCCTCATCGCCATCGGCTCCAGCACCGGCGGCACCGAGGCGCTGCGCCAGGTCTTCGAGGCCATCCCCGAGAACCTGCCACCCATCGTGGTGGTGCAGCACATGCTCCCGGGCTTCACCGCGGCCTTCGCCGACCGCCTGAACCGCAGCAGCCGGGCCCGGGTGAAGGTGGCCCAGGAAGGCGAGACCCTGAAGCCGGGCACGATCTACCTCGCGCCCAACGACATCCACCTCACCGTCGCCCGGGGCGGCGCGGGCATGGTGGCCGTCCTGCAGGGCCAGGAGCGGGTCTCCCGGCATCTGCCCTCGGTCGATGTCCTCTTCCACTCGGTCGCCGAGGCCTGCGGCGCCCACGCCATGGGGGTCATCCTCACCGGCATGGGCGAGGACGGCGCCCGGGGCCTGCTGCAGATGCGCCAGAAGGGCGCCCGCACCCTGGGGCAGGATGAAGCCAGCTGCGTGGTCTACGGCATGCCCCGGGTGGCCTACATGCGTGGGGCCGTGGAAGAGCAGGTGCCCCTGAGCGCCATCCCCAGCCATCTCGTCGCCTGGTGCGGGCGCGAAGCCTGAACCCCCACTTTTCCTCCGCCTGCCCGCCAGGAAACCCACCATGACCCTCCGCTTCCGCTCTGCGCTCAGTGCCTTGGGGGGCAAGACATTCCTGACCCTGATGACGGCCTGGACCCTGGTCGCGGCGGGCATCCTGGGCCTGATCCTCTACTCCTCGGCCCGGGAAGACCGGGTCATCGCCCTCAACCGGGCCGTGGACAGCTACCAGAAGGACCTAGTCTACCGCCGCTGGGCGGCCCAGCGGGGGGGCCTCTATGTGCCGGCGGATGAGAAGACCCCGCCCAATCCCTATCTGAAGGACTCGTCCCAGCGCGACGTCACCACGACCACCGGCCGGAAGCTGACCCTGGTCAACCCCGCCTACCTGACACGCATGGTCCATGAGATGAGCGATGAGAAGTCCGGCCACACGTCGCACATCACGAGCCTCAAGCCGATCCGGCCGGAGAACGCCGCCGACCCCTGGGAACAGAAGGCGCTCCAGGCCTTTGAGCAGGGCGCCCGGGACTACTCCGAGGTCCTTCAGGAGAACGGCCGGCCGGTGCTTCGCTACATGGGCGCCTTCCTGGTGGAACCCGGCTGCCTGACCTGCCATGCCGAGCAGGGCTACAAGGTGGGGGACGTGCGGGGCGGCATCAGCGTCACGGTGCCGGTGGGCCTGCCCATCACCGCCGGCTTGACCCACAAGCGCGTTTCCATCCTGACGGTCCTGGCCTTCTGGATCATGGGCGGCCTGGGGATCTTCCTGTGGGTCCGGCGGCTGGCCAACACGAGTCAGCGGCAGGAAGACCTGATCCAGGACCTGGAGCTGAGCTCGCTCCGGTTCCGCCTGCTCTTCGAGTCCTCTCCGGCCCCCATGCTCATCAACGCCTCCGGGCGCCTGCTCCTGGCGAACGCCGCCGCCGCAAAAATGCTCGAGGCCGACGGGCCCGAGGACCTCATCGGCCTGGAGGTCCCCGAGATCATCAGTCCCGACTACCGGGCGGCCGTCACGGAACGCATCCGCGCCTCGGCCCGGGATGGGATGCCCACACCTCCTGTCCAGGAGGCCTTGCTGACCCGAAGGGGCCGGGAGGTCTGGGTCGAGGTGCAGACGGTCCCCATCGTGCTGCCGGGCGGCCCCGCCACCCTGGTGTTCGCCTTGGACCTCAGCCAGCAGCGCCGGGACGAAGAAGAACGCCGCAAGCTGGAGGCCGAGGTGCAGCACTCCCAGCGGCTGGACAGCCTCGGCAGCCTGGCTGGCGGCATCGCCCACGACATGAACAACGTCCTGGCCGCGGTGATGGGCATGGCCTCCCTGCTGCAGCTGAAACACGCGGAGGACCCGTCCCTGGCCAAGTCCCTGCTGACCATCGAGCATGCCGCGACCCGGGGCCGGGACCTGGTGAAGGGCCTCACGGACTTCGCCCGGAAGGGGCTGCACGAGCCCGCCGTCATGGACCTGAATGCCCTGGTGCGCAAGGAGCTGGATCTGCTCATCCGCACCAGCCGGCAGCGCTTCATCTTCGAGGTGCAGTTGGACAAGGACCTGCCCCCGATCATGGGCGAAGCCACCACCCTGGGCAGCGCCTTCATGAACCTCTGCGTGAACGCCTTCGATGCCATGCCCCGGGGCGGGACCCTCTGGATCCGGACCTTCCGCCAGGATGGGCGGGTGATGCTTCAGGTGCAGGACACCGGCGAGGGCATCCCCCAGGAGATCCTGCCCCGAGTCACCGAGCCCTTCTTCACCACCAAGGCCGCCGGGCGCGGCACCGGCCTGGGCCTGGCCATGGTCTACGGCACGGCCAAGGCCCACGGCGGCACCCTGGACATCCTGAGCGAGGTCGGCGATGGCACCTGCATCACCCTCGGCTTCCCCTCCCTGCTTCCGGACTCGCCGGCCAAGCACTCGCCCCTCTCTGCCGATCTCTCGCCCAGGCACTCCCTCCGCATCCTGCTAGTGGACGATGACGACCTGATCCGCAGCACCCTGCCCCCCATGCTGGAGCAGCTGGGCCACCTGGTGGAGGTCGCCTCCAGCGGCCTGGAGGCCCTCCGCAGGCTGGGCGGTGGGCTGGAGGCTGACCTGGTGATCCTCGACCACCACATGCCCGGCCTCAGCGGCGCGGAGACCCTGCCCCGGATCCTGCAGCTGCGTCCCGAAGCGCGCATCATCCTGGCCACCGGCTTCCTGGACACGGATCTGAAGATCCTTCTTGCGGACTTCCCCGCCGTGGTGACCCTGCCGAAGCCCTTCGGCGTCGCCGAGCTCGAGCGCGTCCTGAGGCTCGCCACCGGCCGGGAGTGAAGCCCACCCACGAGCTGGATGAATCCCTGGAGAGCTGGCATTTCCCGAAAGCCCGGAAGAACCCTTATTTGGGCTGCCTCAGGCCTCGCCGCTGGCCTTCTTCGCCCGGATGCGCTCGGCGGAGCCGGGGTAGAGGTCATCCAGGCAGTGCGGGCAGATGCCGTGGGTGAAGGTGGCTGCCGAGTGCTGGGAGATGTAGCCCTCCAGCTGCTCCCAGTAGCCCTCGTCATTGCGGATCTTCTTGCACTGGGCACATATCGGGAGCAGGCCGCTCAGGGTCCGGATCTCGTTGATCTTCTCCTGGAGCTCTGTGTTGAGGCGTCCCAGCTCGCTGTTGGCCGCCTCCAGGCTCTTCCGGTTCTGGCGGATCTTCTTGTTGTAGGCGATGAGGATCAGGACGATGGAGACCATGAACCCGAGACTGATCAGCAGGAGGAGGGTCGTGTAGCGTCCCTTCTCCAGCTTCAGAGAAGAGATCACCCGCTCTTTCTTCAGGGAGTCGATCTCACTGTCCTTCCTGAGGGTGATGATTCTCATGTTCATGTCGGCGGCCCGGGGATCCTCCTGCGAGGTGTAGGTCGCCTCCTTGGTCGCCACATATAGCTTGTAGTAACGGTAGGACTCCGCCCCTCTGCCTTCCTTCTCGAAGGCGTCGGAGGTGAGTTTGTAACTCACCGCGAGCTCGTCCTGGGCGTTGATCCTGGCGGCCAGGGCTGCGGCCTCCTTGGCGCGGAGGACAGCCCGGCCCGGGTCCCCCGAGAGCAGGTGCAGCCGCGCCATGGCGTTCAGCACCTGAGCGCGGCCATGCTTCTGGTCCTGCTTGCCATACTCGACCAGCGCTGCCTGGAGGTGCTGAAGGGCCTTGCCGAACTGCTTCAGCTCCGTGTAGGTCATGCCCAGGTTCAGGTCCGCATAGGCCAGGAAGGTCTTGTTGCTGCTCTGGCCGATGAGCTCCAGGGCCTCCTCATGCTGCCTCAGCGCAGCCTCGAGCCGCCCCAGCCGGAACTCGGAGTAGCCGAGGTTGAGCCTGGTCTGAATGAGCCGCTGCGGATCCGGCTTCTGGGCCAGGCGCTGCATGATCTTCTGGTAGTAGGAGATCGCTTTTTCGTACTGCTCCATGCGGTGGTAGAGAACCCCGATGTTGTTCAGGGACACGATCGAGGCCGTCTCCAGGGACAGCTCCTCCCGGATGCGCAGCGACTCCAGGTGCTCTTCGAGCGCCTTGCTGTAGAGGCCCATGAAGGCGTAGGTGATCCCCAGGGTGCTGCGGGACCGGGCGATGCGTTCCTTGTTGTTGAGCTTGATGCTCAGGGCCAGAGACTCCTGGCCGAACTGGACCGCCTTGGTGAAGTCTCCGGTCTGCGAGCAGCAGAAGGCGATCCTGGAGAGGAAGGCGGCCTCCTTCTCCAGGTCGCCCTCTTTGCGCGAGAGGGCGAGGCCCTCCTCCGCCAGGGCCAGAGCCTCCTGGGGCGCAGAGCTCTCGAGCTGGCTCACCAGGTCCTCCAACGCCGTGAGCCGCTCCAGGCCCTGGAGACCCGGCAGCGCGGCCTTCATGGACTCCACCGTAGGCGCCTGGGCCATGACCGGACCAAGTCCCAGGCAGAGCAGGCAGAGCAGCCACAGCACCACGGCCAGCAGCCTGCCAGAGGCAGGAGGCATCCAGCCCTGGCGGGAGGGGGTGCGGCGTCGGTTCATCAGTTCCTGAGGTCAGCGGCCGGTTCGGGGCCAGAGATCTGATCGGACGATTGACTCCGAAACTCAACCTTTGGTGGGGGTGGTGGCACCCGGCCACTGTCTGGGTTGGCCGTCGGCTATCAGCTGTCAGGAAAGGACGGGATCCGACCCACACGATCAGGCCCGCGGCGCCTTCTTGAGCCGAGAGCCGATAGCTGACAGCTGTGTAGGAGCCATCAGGGCTTCGGCGGCGCTTTCCGGGCAGCCTCGATGGCCTGGCGGGCCTTGTCGCGCTCGGCTTCGCTGGGGGTGCCCCAGACGGCGCGGCTGGGTTTCTGCTTGAGCAGCTGGAGCAGCTCTTCCACGGAGGCCAGGGAGCGGCGCAGGCTGTGCAGGGTCTGCTCCAGCTCCGGCTGATCCTCGGCGGTGAAGCGGCCCATGAAGGTCTCGGCCTGCTTCAGCGTCGCGGCCAGGCTCACCAGGATCTGGTCCAGCTCGGGGCCGCGCTTGTCGAGCAGCGCCCGCACCGTGGTCAGGCTCTGCTCCAGGGTGGCGAGGGCCTTGTCCGCCTCGCCCATGCTGCGGTCCGCATGGCCCACCAGGCCGCGGCTGTCCTTGGCCAGGGCCTGGAAGTCCCGCAGGGTGGTGTCCAGGGACTGCAGGGCCTGGCGCACGGAGGGATGCTCCAGGAGATCCCCCAGGCCCTTCTGCTCGACCCGGGCGCGCAGACTGTCCACGCCCGCCGTGAGGCTCGCCATCAGGTGGTCGGCCCGCTCCATCACCCCGGCGATGGAAACGCCGGCATCCCCGGGCAGCTCCTCGCCCGGGGCCAGGAGCACCTGCCGCTGGGCCAGCGGGGGCAGGTGCAGATCCAGCATCATGCTGCCCACGCCCTTGGGGGCCAGGCTGGCCCGGGTGCCCCGCCAGAGCTGGATGCCCTCCCGCACGCTGATGTGCGCCACGAACAGGTAGTCCTTCCCTTCCTGGCGCATGTCCACCCGCTCCACGGCACCGATGCGGTAGCCCTTCAGCTGCACGTCCATGCCTGGCGTCAGGCCTTCCATCTGCTCCAGGCGCACCTGCAGCGGGTAGGTGCGCTCGGTGACGACGCCGGCATTCTTGTAGGCCACCAGTCCGGCCAGCAGGGCGATGGCCAGGAGCACGAAGAGCCCCAGGCGGGCATCCTGTTTTTCGAAGTTCATGGCACCTCCAGCAGAACCGGCGTGGACGGCATGGCAAAGCAGCACCAGGGGGCGTCCGCGAAGGGATCCGGCTCCTCCTGCGCGATGACGAGCGTCTTCCCGGGGTCCAGCTCCCACTCCCGGATCACCTCCAGGGCCGCGGCCCGGTCCGCCGAGTCCAGTCCCTCGAGGGGATCGTCCAGCAGGATCAGCTCAGGATCCAGGGCCAGCACCCGGGCGAGGTTGCCGTGCTTGCGGGCCGAGGCACTCAGGGCGTGGGGCCGCAGACCCGCCACGGAGAGCAGTCCCAGGCGGTCCAGCGCGGCCCCCACCCGGACTGCGACCTCCGCGGCGGGCAGCCCCCGGAAGCGCAGGGGCAGTGCGATGTTCTCCCCCAGGCTCAGGTTCGAGAGCAGGCCACCGCGGGCAAAGGCGAGTCCTACTTCCACGCACCCCGTCAGGGTCAGGGCCCCGTCCCCGGGCCAGAGGAGGCGGCCCCCCACGGCCACCCGCCCGCGCAGGGGCTGCTCCGTGCCCGCGATCACCTGCAGCAGGCGGCTCTTGCCGCTGCCGCTGCTGCCCGTGAGCACCTGGCGGCCGCCGCGCGGCACGTCCAGCGCCAGGTCCTGGAGCAGGAGGCGGCCGTCTGGGGCAGCGAGGGCGAGGTCACGCAGCTCGATCATGGGCGGGCTCAGAAATAGAACAGGGCTGCGATGAGCCCGTCCAGCATGAAGATCGCCACCAGCGCCGTGACGACGGTCCGGGTGACGGCCTGGGGGATCTCGGTCTGGCTGCGCCGGATGCCCAGGCCGAAGTGGCAGGCATGGAACGTGATGGCACCCGAGAAGAGGACCACCTTGAGCAGCGTGGCGACAAAGTCGCGGTTGGACAACGTCTGGCGAACCGAGTCCATGAAGAACCCGAAGGTCACGCCGTATTTCAGCTTCGCCACCAGGAAGCCCCCGGCCAGGGCGGCCGCGTCGAAGAACACCACCAGCGCGAAGACCGAGACCAGCACCCCCACCCAGCGGGGCAGCAGCAGATACTGGTAGGGATTCACGCCATGGGCGGCAAGGGCGTCCACCTCGCCGTTCAGCTGCATGGCGCCCAGCTCCGCGGCAATGGCGGTCGAGCTGCGGCCGATGACCAGCACCGCCGTCAGCAGCGGCCCCAGCTCCCGGAGGATGATCAGCACCATCAGGACGCCGATGTACTGCTCCGCGCCCAGACCCGACAGCTGGCTAAAGGCCTGGATGAGCGTCACCGCCCCCAGCAGCAGCGCGGTCCCACTCACCAGCGCCAGGGCCTGCAGGCCCGTGAAGCGGATCTGCAGGCGGATCTGGGCCCCCACGATCGGCAGCTGACCCAGGCGCAGCAGCAGCCCGAACCGCAGTGTCCGCAACACCAGGTGCACCTGGTCGCCCAGGAACTCGAGGAAGCCGCGGACCGGCGCGCCGAGCCGAGCGAGGAAGGTCATTTTTCTCCCAATGGATGGCCCAGCCTACCAGGGATGTCCGACCTAGCGGCCCAGGACAAACCCGTCCGCGTAGTCGATGACCGTCACCACCCGGTAGTCCCGGTGCGGCGCAGAACCAGCCCCGGCCTGGTGCAGGTCGGGATTGAACAGGTTGTGCCGATGCCCCCGGTCCGGCACCCCATCGTCCACCAGCAGCTGGATGACCACCTGCCGGGGGTCTTCTTCCAGCGTGCCGATGTTCTCGGCCACGGTGCCCTGCCAGGTGCCCAGGCGGTTGAGCCGCACGGACAGGCGGCTGCCGTCCGCGCCCACATGGCCGATGGACCCCCGGGGGCCAATGTCCTGGGCATGGAGCCGGGCGGCCTGGGCCAGGCCCTCGCTGAACCGCAGCGGCCCCACGGGCGTCACGGTCTCCAGAAAGGCGATGGCCTCGTCCAGGGCGGCCACACCTTCCTCCGTGCGCAACGGCACCCGGTCCGGCCGCTTCCAGAGGGTGCCCTCGAAGCAGCCCCGCAGCTCCCGCAGGTGCCGGGCGTAGGCCTTGGGCCGCACCCGCAGGTCGCTCATCTCCTGCACCACCGCCCGCTCGAAGGCCGTGGCCTTGGGCGGTGGGGGCAGCTCTGCCGGGAGCTGCAGCGCGGCCAGGAACAGCAGGATGAGCCTCATGGCAACCTCGGGTGGGTCCCGAAGTATAGACGTGCTCACAACATCTCAGGTAATAAACAGGTCTGAAATGATGCAATGTTTGTAAAAATATGGAACCAGAATCTTCATTAAATTGCCTTTTTACACCTGATTACTAAGCAATCAAGCATATTGTTGGGCATTCATTCCGGCCCATCCTGCATATAAAGACCGGGAGGTCATATGCGGCTGTGTCGAATCTTCGCCCCTTTGATGGCGGCCAGCCTTCTGTTCCTGGCTGGATGCGGGGGCACGAACAGTAAACCCATCAGCTTGACGTACAACGTGGCAGCGCCAACCTACACCAAGGGCACCGCCATCACCCCCAACTTCCCCATCGCAGTGAACGCCTCCTTTGCTTTCTATTTCGTCAGCCCCGCTCTCCCCGCGGGCCTGGCCATGGGTCCCACCACCGGCATCATCACCGGAACCCCGACCGTGGTCACGGCCACGGCCAACTACGTCGTGACAGGCACCGGTATCGGCATCTCCGCCACGACCACCCTGGTGATCACCGTCATTGACGCGGCCCCCCTCCCGGACCTCGCCTACACCAGGGCCACCTCGATCTACACCGTGGGCACCGCCATCACCGCCAACACGCCCACCAACACCGGCGGCGCCCTGGTTGCCTACGCCGTCAGCCCCGCTCTCCCCGCGGGCCTGGCCCTGAACCCCACCACCGGCGTCATCACCGGAACGCCCACCACCGTCACGGCCGTGGCCAGCTATGTGGTCACCGCCTCCAACACCAGCGGCGCCGCCACCGCCAGGGCGACCTTGAATATGACCGTCGTGGCCGCCCCCGTGGCCACCAGCCTCGCGGCCGTGACCAACCCCGTCCCCTACGGCGGCTCGACCAGCCTTACCCCCACCTTCTCCGGTGGGACGGGTGCGGTGGACCAGGGCATCGGCGCCGTCACCTCGGGCACCGCGTTCAGCTCCGGCGCCCTGACCGCAGCCAAGACCTTCACCCTGACCGTGACCAATGCCGCCGGCGCCACCGCGACCGCGGCTGTGGGCGTCACCCTGCAGTCGGCTGGCGTGGCCGCCATCAGCCCCGCCGCCCCGACCATGACCGTCAGCACCAGCACCACCTTCTCCAGTTCCGTCTCGGGTGCGTCGAATAC
>CAIOFF010000024.1 GCA_903857495.1 uncultured Holophagaceae bacterium
CTGCGCGAAGCGCAGGCCCATCTGTCGCAGCTTGTCCTTTCGATCAGCCGGTCCTGGCCGTCCGGAGAGGCGCTGCCGCTTGCCATCGCCGGGAGTGTGCTTCAGGACCCTGTTTTCCGCCGAGGATTTCTGCAGACGCTGCGAAACTCCACCCGCCGGCCGATTCTCTTGGTGCCAAGGCCTGACAGTGCCTCAGTCGGCCGCCTGATAGGCCTCGTCGAGCATCTGGCTCAGGTGCCGGACCCTCAGGCCGAGGCCGTTGCTCCGGGAGCCGTAGTCCAGGTGCATCATGCAGGCCGGACACTCCGTGACCAGCACCTGGGCGCCGGTCTTGGCCACGTTCCCCATCTTCCGGTCGAGGACGCCCTTGGCCTCCGTGTGGTGACGGAAGGTGTAGCTGCCTGCGGCGCCGCAGCACCAGTCGGCCTCGGGCAGCTCCTTGTAGGTCATGCCCGGGATCGCCTTCAGCAGCTTCCGGGGCTGGGCCGTGATCTTGGAGAAGCGGTTGGAGAGGTGGCAGGGGTCGTGGTAGGTGACCGTACCAGCCAGGGCGCCCATGGCGGCGCCCGTGTCGGCGGCCACCAGGAACTCGCTGAAGCTGCGCACCTTCTTGGCGAGGGCTTCGGCCTTCGGCGCGTAGTCCGGATCGTCCTTCAGCAGCTCCGCATACTCTTTCAGGAAAGAGCTGCAGCTCCCGCACTCGGAGACGATGGCATCGAAGCCCAGGGCCTCGGCCATGCGGTCCACGTTCTTGCGGGCGATGTCCCGGGCGGCGTCGAGGTCGCCGTAGGAGTGGGCGGGACGGCCACAGCAGGTGTTGTTCAGCACCGTGGTCTCGCAGCCGTTCCGCGCCAGGACGCGCAGGGTGGCGGCCACCACCTCGGGATACTGGAAGCTGAGGCCGCAGGAGACGAAGTAGCCCACCCGGTGGAGGACCTTCTCGGGCTTGGGAACCTGAGCATGTTCTCCGCGCAGGAAGGGGGGCGAGTCCATGGGCGGGAGGATCTGGATGGCGCTCTTCAGCTGCCTGCCCGCGGCGCCGCGGGTGACCTTCTGGGCCGCGGCGGCGAAGCCGTGGCGCTTGGCCCAGAGCGCCATGCGGCCGGCGCTCTCGAGCTTGCCGCTGTCCGAGAGGATCTTCCGGAAGAGCAGCTTCCGCCAGGCTGGCTGGCCGTGGCGCTTAAGGTATGCGTGGCGCATGGCCGTGACGATCACATCGGTCTTGATGCCAGGGAAGCAGTGGGCCGTGCAGCCCCGGCAGAGGAGGCAGTCCTCCAGGGCGTCGATCACCTCGGGGCCAAGCTCCATGCTCCCGAGGATGAGGCTGCGGGCGATGGACTGGCGGCCCCGGGCCAGGGAGTGTTCCTCGCCGCTGACCCGGAAGACTGGACAGCCCGCCTGGCAGAAGCCGCAGCGGTTGCACTGGGCGATGGTGTCGAAGAGGGGAAGCAGTTCAGGGGTCGCCATGGGTGCCTCGCGCTCACATTCCGCCCAGGAAACGCCCCGGGCTGCAGAGGTCCTGGGGGTCGAACTCGGTCTTGATGCGCCGCATGGTGGCGAAGCTGGAACCGGGCTTGCCCCAGGCTTCCACCCGGGCCTTGAACCGGGGCGGCGCCTGCAGCAGGACCAGGCTTCCGCCGACGCCCACGGCCTCTTCCCGGAGGGCCTCGGTGACGGCGGCCAGGCCCGCCAGGGCTCCCGCCTCGGTGAGGTCGTCTCCCGGCAGCAGGGCGGCATACACGAGGCCGCTGCCCGCGTGGGCGGTGACGGTGGCGGCCAGGCCCTGGGCCGCGGCCCGGGTCCGCGCCAAGGCCAGCATATCGGCGGTCCGGGCGATGGGCACGGCCAGCTGGCAGACCACCCGCCGGGGATCGGGGGCGGCTCCGCCCTGGACGTTGGTGATGGCGGTCCAGGCCTCGTCAGATTCGGCCTCCCGGAAGGTCTTGGCGTGCCCTCCCAGGCTGGCCACCATGGCCTCCAGGTCCCGCACTTGCCGGTCCACCGTGGACTGGCTGCCAGAGAAGCCCGCCACCAGGGCAAAGGTGCCGCGGGAGTCCAGGCCCAGCACCGGCTGCAGCAGGTCCGCCGCGGCGGGGTCCAGCAGCTCCAGGGCCTCGGGCAGCAGGAACGACGCCTGCACTTCCGCCAGGACCACCGCGGCCTCGGTGAAACCCGTGAAGGCACCCAGCACCGTGGCCCGGCACACGGGCATGGGCAGCAGCTTCACGGTGACCTCGGTGATGATGCCGAGGGTCCCGAAGCTCTGGATGAAGAGCTTGTTCATGTCATAGCCGGAAACGTTCTTGATGACCCGGCCACCACAGTGGATGCGGGTGCCGTCCGGCAGCACCACCCGCAGGCCGAGCACCCAGTCCCGGGCTGTGCCGTGGAGCAGGCGGCAGGGGCCGCTCTGGTTCGCGGCCACCAGCCCCCCCATAGTGACCCGGTCTGCGTCCGGCGGATCCAGGGGCAGCCGCTCCTGCCGCTCGGCCACGAGGGCCTGGAGGCGGCCCAGGGGCATGCCGGCCTCCACGGTGATGCAGAGGTTGTCGGGATCGAACTCCACCACCCGGTCCAGGCGCTCGAGGCTGACGACGACATCCAGCCGCCGGGGCGGATTGCCCATGGCCATGGCGGTGCCGCCGCCCCAGGGCACCAGGGCGGCGCGAGCCTCGGCGCAGGCGGCGACAACCTCGGAGACCTCGTGCTGGGTGCCCGGACGCACCACCAGCGCGGGGACCATGCCATCGACGGCGTAGGCGGCGCCGTCCGCCGTGAGGTTGTCCCCTCCCACCAGGGCCGCCAGTCGCTCCCGGAGGACCGCGACGTCACTGGGCATGGGACACCTCCTGCGCGGCGGGGAAGATCTTCCCAGGGTTGGCGAGATCCGCCGGATCGAAGGCCCGCTTCACCTTCAGCTGGGCCTGGATGTCCTCGGCGCTGAGGATCAGGTGCATGGCGTCCATCTTCTCGAGGCCGACGCCATGTTCTCCGCTGATGGTGCCGCCCAGCTGCACACAGAGCTCCAGGATCTCCATGCCCGCCTTCATGACCCGCGCCTTCTGCTCGGCATCCCGCCAGTCGAAGAGGATCAGCGGGTGCAGGTTGCCGTCGCCGGCGTGGAAGACGTTGGGGATCTTCAGGTCGTACTTCTCGCCCACCTCGGCGACCTTCTTCAGCACCAGCGGCAGGGTTGTGCGGGGCACGGTGCCGTCGCACACCAAGTAGCTCGGCGTGATGCGCGCCACGGCCCCGAAGGCGCCGCGCCGGCCCGCCCAGAGCAGGGCCCGCTCGGCCTCGTCCTTGGCGACCCGCACCTCGCGCGCGCCGTGCTCCATGCAGAGGCGCACGATGGCCTCGGTCTGCTCTTCCAGGTCATCCTTGAGGCCATCCACCTCGATGATCAGCACCGTGGCGCAGTCCAGGGGCAGGCCGCAGGCGAGGGACTTCTCCACGGCGTGGATCACCAGCTGATCCATCATCTCCAGGGTCGCGGGCACCATGCCTGCGGCCACGATGGCCGACACGGTCTCGCTGCCCTTCTCGATGCTGTCGTAGATGGCCAGCATGGTCTTGACGCCTTCGGCCTGGCGGACGATGCGGACCACCACCTCGGTGCACACGCCGAAGGTGCCCTCGCTGCCCACAAAGACGCCCGTGAGGTCGTAGCCCGGCGTGTCCGGCGCCATCCCGCCAAGCTCCACGACCTCGCCATCCGACAGCACCACGGTCAGGCCCACCACGTGGTTGGTGGTGACGCCGTACTTGAAGCAGTGGGGTCCGCCGGAGTTCTCCGCCACGTTGCCGCCCAGCGTCGCGGCCTTCTGGCTGGCGGGATCCGGCAGGTACTGATACCCCAGCGGCGCCAGGGCCTGGCCCAGCTCCAGGTTGAACATGCCCGGCTGGACCCGGGCCCGCAGGCTGCCCTTGTCCACCTCCAGCAGGCGGTTCATGCGGATCATCTCCAGCACCACGCCGCCCTTGAAGGGGATGGTGCCGCCGCTGAGGTTCGTGCCGCCGCCGCGGGGGACGGAGGGCACGCCGTGGGCGTGGCAGAGCTTGAGGACGCGGGAGACCTCCTCGGTGGAGTGGACGAAGACCACCGCATCGGGGCGGCGCTCCTCGAGGTAGGCGTCGTATTGGTACAGTTGGAGGTGCACGTCGGAATCAATGACGTTGGCTTCCCCGACGACCCGCCGCAGTTCCTGGACAAGGACCTTGTTTGACATGGTCTGCTCTCGGTTGTTGGTGGTGGAAAACGTGAGCCATCGTAGCAACAGGCACCAGGGAACCCTAGGATTCGCGCCACCGAGAGCGGAACCTTGACCGAAATCACTACCCATATATCCGAAATGATGGCGCCACAAGGATTAGGCTTCGAGCCCAGCGCTGGGATGGCCCTGTGATCCCATGGTCAGGGGCGCTCCGACGAGGTGTCCCTGCCCCGCTCCGCGCTTCCGGTATCCTCAAAACATGATCGGACGCCTGCGCGGAGAGCTCCTCCAGAAACTGCCCAACCTCGCCCTCGTGGAGTGCGGCGGCGTAGGCTATGCGGCCGCCATCAGCCTCTCCACCTACGGCCTGCTCCCGGAGCCCGGCGCCCAGGTGATCCTGCACACGGAGCTGCTGGTGCGGGAGAACGACATCTCGCTGCTGGGCTTCGCCATCCCCCAGGAGCGGGAGCTCTACCGGCTGCTGGTCAAGGTGGACGGCGTGGGCCCGAAGCTGGCTCTGGCCGCGCTGGGCTCCCTGTCCTTGGATGACCTGGTGCTCGCCATCCGGGGCCGCGATGTGCGGACGCTCACCCGCATTCCCGGCGTAGGCAAGAAGACCGCCGAGAAGATGTGCTTCGAGCTGTCCGAGAAGCTGGGCGGCCTCTCGGGCCTGGATGGGCTCTCGGGCCTGGCCTCGGAGGATCCCTGGGAGGAGAGCCTGCGCTCGGCCCTTACCAACCTCGGCTTCCGGGAGGATGCGGTGCTGCCGATCGTCGCCAGTCTCCGGGCCTCAAAACCCCCCCTGGCCGAGGCCCTCCGCCAGGCCCTGAAAGCCCTCCAGCGATGAGCATCCGGATCCTGTCCACCTCCCCCTTCACGGGACCGGCCCTGGCTGCCCTTGGCGCGAGCTACCCCGAGCTGCTCGTCGCCCCCTACCGGTCGGCGGCCTGGGAGGCGGCCCTGCCTGAGGCCGAGGCTCTGGCGGTCATCGTGTCGGAGCCCATCACCGTGGCAGACCTGGACCGGGCCCCGCGGCTGAAGGTCCTCGGCACCTGCTCCGTGGGTGTGAACCACCTGCCCCTCCAGGCCTGCGAGGCCCGGGGCATCGCCGTAGTGAGCACCCCGGGCGTGCTCACGGATGCCACGGCGGACCTGGCGCTGACGCTGCTCCTGGCCCTCACGCGGCGGGTGGCGGAGGGGGAGCGCATGGTGCGGACGGGCAGCTGGACCGGCTGGGCTCCCGATCAGCTGCTGGGTCCCGGACTGCCCGGCAAGGTCTGCGGCATCCTCGGCAGCGGCCCCATCGGCCAAACCTTCGCCCGGCGCATCCAGGCCCTCGGCATGCAGCCCCTGTTCTGGGACCGGTCGGGCGCAGGCGGCGAGGTGGACTTCGGTACGGGCCGGGCACCACGCCTGCCGCTCGAGGAGCTGCTGCCCCGGAGCACCTTCCTATCGCTCCACTGCCCCCTCTCCGACCAGACCCGCGGCCTGCTGGATCGCGCCGCCCTAGAGCGCCTGCCCGCGGGCGCCGTGATCATCAACACCGCCCGGGGCGGCATCCTGGACGAGAACGCCGCCATCGACCTGCTGCACTCCGGCCACCTGGGTGGTGCCGGCATGGATGTCTACGAGGGTGAGCCGAACCTCAATCCCCGCTGGCTCCAGGCGCCCCGCACGGTCCTGCTGCCGCACCTCGGCTCCGGCACCGTGGAGACCCGGGACGCCATGGCCCGCCTGCTCTGCGAGGGCATTGCCCGCGCCCTGGGCGCCTGAAGCCGAACTCACGCACCAGAAATTCTTCCCCCGCTCCCAGGTGCTACCCTGGACTCCCTCACGAGGCATCCCATGGCACGCCCCTGGTTAAAGCTGCTAGATCCCGGACTGACCGCGCTGAAGAGCGCGGCCACCACCTCCTTCGAAGACCGCCTCGGCCTCGCCCGCGCCCTCAATGGCCGTGCCCGCCACGAGGAGGCCCGGGAGATCCTCGATCAGCTGCTGGCGGAGGATCGCTCCCACGCGGACGCCTGGTTCGAGCGCCTGCTCTGCTTCAGCGACCACGATGGCGGCGAAGAAGGACCGGAGCTGCTGGGCCAGCTGGAATCGCTCCGTGACGAGCACCCCACCGAGGGGGGCCACCTCCGCAACCTGGGCTACCTCCGCCTGCTCCTGCAGGATCCGGACGGTGCCGAGCACGCGCTGCGTCAGGCCCTTGTTCTCAACGGCCAGGATCCCAAGGCCCTCGAGCTGGCGGGGCTGGTGCAGCTGCACCTCAACCAGCCGGCGGACGCCAAGGCCTGGCTGCTGAAGGCCCTCAGCCTCAGTCCCCGGGATCCCCGCACCCTGCGCCTCCTGGCCATCGCCATGGAGCAGCTGGGCGATCTGGCGGGCGCCGAGGTCCAGCTGGTGGCCGCCCTGCAGGCCCAGGATGCTTACTACTGGGGCTGGCACGCCCTGGGCGAGTTGCTCCTCCACCGCGGCGAGCTGGCCGAAGGGCTGCGCTGCATCCAGCGGGCCCGCAGCCTGCACGTCACCGATCCGGCCAGCTACTTCATCCTGGCGGAGATCTTCAGCGAGCAGGGCCACCTGGAGCTGGCGCAGGGGCAGCTGCACACCCTCATGCTGCTGGCACCGGCCGCGCCGGTGCTGGCCGAGGCCCAGGCCCTGCTGGGCGAGCTGAAGCGCGACATGGGCGACCGGGACGGCGCCGTGTCCTACTTCACGCTGGCCGCCGAGACCGATCCCGACGCCTCGAACCCCTGGGCCGCCCTGGGCGACATGGCCCGCGAGGAGAGCCGCTGGGACGACGCCCTGCGCTGCTACCGCGAAGCCCTCGTGCGCGAACCGGACGCGGCGGACCTCCAGGTCCAGCTCGGGTATGTGCTGGTGGAGCTGCGTCAGGGTCCCGCCGCCGAGCAGGCCTTCCTGCAGGCCCTCGAGATGGACCCGGGCGAGTACAGCGCCTACCTGGGCCTGTCCGAGGTCTACCGCTTCGCCAACCGCCGGGAAGACCAGCTGAGCATGGTGGCTCAGGCCATGGCCCTGGCCCCGGAGGATGCGGACGTCTGGAACGCCAAGGGCGTCGCCCTGGAGGGCAGCAAGGAGCTGCAGGAAGCCACCGAGGCCTACGTGATGGCCCTCACCATCGAGCCCCACCACCGCAAGGCTGCCAACAACCTCGGCTTCGTGCTCCAGAAGCGCATGGAGCATGGCGAGCCGGAGCTGCGCCCCCGTGCGGTGGAGGCCTGGAAGCAGCGGCTCTTCATCTGCCGGGATGAAGGGCAGAGCCTCAAGATGGCCATGGAGCACCTGGCCCAGCTGGGCGTCGGGGAAGACACCATCCGCGAGTGGCTCCGCCCGGAATACATGGAAGCTGAAGCCTGATCCCATCAGTCACAGTCTCGTCACCCAACCGTCTCCCGGCGTTTCCAAGCGGGCCTTTGGCCGGTGTGGAAAAGCCTGCGGATTTGCCTGGTACGAGAACTCTAAACCTTGTCTAGATATGGATTTCCAGGTGTGAAATGGGCAAAATCGCCTGATTATAAATACAATAATATCAATATTTATATTGATACTAATCGCAGGATTTGAACCAGCGTCGAGAAATCGGGTTTTCCACATTCTTCGCTTTCTTTCGCCTGGACGAGGCGAAAGCCCCTTAATCACCGTTCAGCGAGGCGAAAACAGGCCCGTCAACCCTTTTTTGTTACACACAAGTATCAGACCAAAGCCTCCGCTTCCCGGAGGTGCACGCTGACCAAGCGGGAGCAGCCAGCCTCTTCCATGGTGACGCCGTAGAGGGTATCCGCGGCAACCATGGTGGGCTTCTGGTGGGTGATGACGATGAACTGCGTGTCGGCCTTCATCTTCTGGACCATGGCGGCAAAACGACCGACGTTGGCTTCGTCCAGGGGCGCGTCCACCTCGTCCAGCACACAGAAGGGGCTGGGCTTGAAGTGGAAGATGGCGAAGAGCAGCGAGATGGCCGTCAGCGCCTTCTCGCCGCCACTCAGCAGAGTGAGCGCCTTGGCAGACTTGCCTGGGGGCTGGGCGGTGATCTCGATGCCGCACTCGAGCAGGTTCTTGGGATCCTCCAGGCTGAGGTGGGCGCTACCCCCGCCGAAGGCCTCCCGGAAGACCTCCTGGAAGCGCAGGTTCACGTAGTCGAAGGCCTCCCGGAAGCGCTCTTCGCTGGTGACGTTGATCTCCTGGATGGTGGCTTCCAGGTTGCCGATGGCCTTGGTGACGTCCTCGCGCTGCTCGTCCATGAACGCCAGCCGAGTTTCCGCCTCCTCCAGCTCCTGGATGGCCAGGGGATTCACGCCGCCCAGCTCCATGCGCCGGCCCTGCAGCTCGTTCAGGCGGGTCTGGTAGACCAGCTCGCCTTCCTCCCAGGCCTCCCGCTCGGCCTCGCTCAGGCCCGCGAGGAAGGTTGGGACTTCCAGCCCCAGCGCCAGCTCGACTTCCTTGGCCAGGGCCTCCTGGTTGCCCTGCACCTGGGCTCCGTGGAGCAGCACTTCCTGGTGCTGGGCCCGGGCGTTCTCCAGGGCTTCCTGCAGGTCGCGGGCGTTCCGTTCCTGGACGCGCAGGGTCTCCATGCCCAGCTCCAGCCTGGGCTGGGCTTCCTGGGCCTGGGCCTGCACGATCTCCCGCTCCTGAAGCAGGGTCTGGGAATCGCTCTCGAGCTCCGCCAGGCGGACGGTGCAGGCCTCGGCCCGCTCGGCCTGCTCGGTGGACTCGGCCTCCAGCCGCAGGCGCTCGGCCTCCAGGTCGAAGCGGCCCCGCTGGGTGAGCTGCAGGTGGCGCTCGTGGCCATCCCGCTCGGCCCAGGCGGCGTCCCGGCTGCGGGCGGCCTCCATGCGCTGGTCCCGGCACCCGTCCAGTCGGTGGCGCGCCTCGCGCACCACGTCCTCCGCGGCCAGGATGGCGGCCTCCAGCGCGACATCGCCGGCCTCCTCGGGATGCTCGTCCAGCTCGCGCAGCAGGCCCTGGAGCCGCTTGATCTCGGTCTCGATCTGCTCCCACAGCGTGTCGGCACGCTCGCTGGCGGCGCTGATCTCGGCCAGCTGGCCCAGGATGGACGCCTGCTGGGCCTTCTGGCCTTCGACCCGCCGGTGCAGGGTCCGCAGGTCCTCGTCGATCTCGAGGGAGCGCTCGCGGGCGGCCCGGGCCTCGTCGCCCCCCAGGCCGCGCCGGGCCTCCAGGTCCTCCAGGCGGTCCAGCAGCGCCTCGCGGGTGCCCCTGGCCTCTTCCTGCTCAGCCCGCAGCTTCAAGGGCGAGGCGGCCGGGGCGGAGACGCCCAGCTGCAGGGGACCGAAGGGCAGGCGGATGAAGGCGGGTGAGACGAAGGCCAGGTCCGGATGGGCCTGGGCCAGGGCGGGCAGGTCTGCGTCCCCGCAGTGGAAGGCGCGATCCAGCAGGGCGCCCAGGGGCCGTCCCGCACCGGACCAGCGCACCCGGTCGCGCAGGGGCTCGCAGCCCGCGGGCGCGGGGGGCGGCGGCAGGGTGGACTCCAGGGCCAGCAGCAGGTGCCCCGGGGCGCCCGAGGCCCGCAGCGCCAGCGTTGCGTCGGCGGAGAGGGACTGCAGCCAGACCCCCAGCAGTCGCTCAAGGTCCGGGCGCCGGTCTTCGTCCACCGTCAGCTGTTCCACCAGCGCCTCCGGCCGGAAGCCCTGCTCCTTGAGCCAGGTGAGGCCCTTCTGCAGCTCCGCATCGCCGAAGCTCTTGGCCAGCAGGTCCGAGAGCTGCCGCAGGCGCCGCTCGGCCGCATCCAGCTCCGACTCGGCCCGGTGATGGTCCTGGGCCAGGGTCCGCTGGGCTTCCTCCAGCGCCTCAGCCCGGCGGCGCTGGTCGAAGGCAGCCTCTTCCGCCTGCTCCAGCTGGCCCAGGAGGCCCTCGAGGCTCCGCCCCACCTGGGTGGCCTCGGCCTCCAGCCCCTCCAGGCGGGGCGCCCGAATGGACTCCTCGTGGTTGAGCGCGTCGAGGCGCCCCTCCAGCTGGGCGATCTGGCTCTGGAAGGCCAGCCGCTGCTTCTGGCGCGCCAGGGCCTCCTTCTGGTTCTCGGCCTTCTGCTCCCGGAGGCCCTGCAGCTCCGCTTCCCGGTGGCGCAGCGCCCCCTGGGCCAGGGCCACGCCCTCTTCGGCCAGGGTCAGCTCCCCTTCCCGCCCGGCGAGCCGCTCCGCCGCATCCTTGAGCAGGGCCTCGAGGGCCGTGAAGGAGTCCCCGGACTCCGCGAGCCGGTCCACGAGGGCCTGGACGCGCTCTTGCAGGCGGCCCCGCTGGGCCTGGGCCTCAGTGCGCCGCTCCTCCTGGAAGCTGCGCTCCTGGTCGGCCAGCTGGAGGCGCTGATCCAGGCCGAGGATGGCGCTGGCGCGCCGGGCCTGGGCCTGCTGCTGCTCGTCCACGGAGAGGCGCAGGGTCTCGACCTCGGAGGCCTTCTCGGAGACCTGCGCAGTCAGCTCGGCCACCCGGCGCTCGGTCTGGTCCAGCTGGTCGAGGATGCGCTGCTTGGCCGCCTCCAGCTCCACCGCCTTGCCCGCGAGGAGGATGCGCTGGGTGGCCTTGATCTCTGTGTCCAGGTCCTTGGCGCGGCGGGCCCGGGAGGCCTGGCGGCGCAGGGAGTCCATCTGCTTGTTCAGCTCGTACAGGATGTCATCCAGCCGCTGCAGGTTGGCCCGGGTCTCGTCCAGGCGCTTCTCCGCTTCCACGCGGCGCAGCTTGTAGCGCGTGATCCCGGCGGCCTCCTCCAGGAGCACCCGGCGGTCCTTGGGCTTGCTGCTCAGGATGAGGTCGATCTGGCCCTGCTGGATGAAGCTGTAGGCCCGGGTGCCCATGCCCGTGTCGAGCAGGAGGTCCTGGACATCCTTGAGGCGGGCCTCCCGGCCGTTGATGCGGTATTCGCTGCCCGTGTCGCGGTAGAGCCGGCGGGAGATGGTGACCTCCCGGGTCGCGCCGGGCAGGGCCGGATCGGGCATCTCCAGGACGAGCTTGACCTCCGCCAGGCCCATGGGCCGGCGCTGGGCGGTGCCGCTGAAGATCACGTCCGCCATCTCGGCGCCGCGGAGCATGGAGGGCCGCTGCTCGCCCAGCACCCAGGCCAGGCTGTCCGAGATGTTCGACTTCCCGCAGCCGTTCGGTCCCACCACCGCCGTCATGCCCCCCGGGAAGCTCAGCTTCTGGGCATCGGCGAAGGACTTGAAGCCGTGGAGTTCGAGAGAGATCAGGCGCACGAGTCGGGCGCTCCGGGAAAGGTGGCTGGGAACATCTCCCCCCATCATTTCACACCTGAGAGGAGTTCTGCCCGAGGGAGCCCACGGGCCTCTTGGGAATCGACCGGAAGCCCGGTAGACTTGGGTGTTCCCAGGCCCGTCAGGAGATACCTGTGCAGCCGTACCCAGCCCCCCACTCAGAACCTGCGCCCCCTGCCTGGGCGGAGTCTCATGGGTGTCGGACCGAAGCTGGCCAGGTCCTGACTCAGGACTACCGGTGAAGTTCTCCCTGCTCGCCCCTCCCGACGCTTCCCTGCTCTGGCTGGAGGCTCATCGCGTGCTGGCCGGCCCCTTCCGGGCGCCCATCCAGGGGCTTCCCGACGAGGCACAGCTGCTGCCGGCCCTGTCCGCCCTGCCCGCCGGCCCCACCAAGTGGGTGGTGGATGACCTCTGGACACCCTCCCTGCTGCTGAGGGACCTCACGGAGCTCCCCAAGGGCGCCGAGGCCCAGGAAGGCTTCCTCCGCTGGCGCTTCGCCCAGGCCCTGGCGCTGGAGTCACCCCATTTCGTCCAGGCCCTGGAGGTGGAACCCGGCACCTGGCTGGCCTCGGGCATCCAGGAGGACTTCCGGGAGAGCATCCTGCAGCTGGGTTTCCGCCTGGACCGCACCCTGCACGGACTCACCCCGCGCTGGCTGCACCTCTACAACCTGCTGGCCCCGTCGCTTGCCCTGCCCGGCATCCTGCTGTCCCTGAGTCCCGCCGACTCCGGGCGCTATGCGGGCACCCTCGTCGCCTGGGGCCGGACCCTCTGCCTGCTGCGGCAGTGGTCCGAACCCCTGGATCCCGAAGGCTGGATGGAGGAGCGCATCGCGCCCAGCGCCGCCTTCCTCCAGCGCGAGTCGAGGACTCCGCAGCAGCTGGTGATCTGGGGCGCCACCACTTGGCCCGAGAGCAGCATGCCCACTCGCTTCCTCGATGAGCGGTTCGCGCTCGGGGAGACGCGCTGATGGCCGTTCCTGTCCTCCAACTGAACCTGGCCCCCCGCCCCAGCCTCTGGCGCCAGCGGCACAAGGCCTTCGGGTGGGCTGCCGTCGCCATCGGGAGCCTGCTCCTGCTCGGGAGCATCGGCTTCACCTGGCGGGCGTATTCCCAGGCCAGCCGCGCCGGCCGGGACGCAGTCAGCCTCACCGAGGAGGCCAAGCGCGCCTCCCGGCAGGAGCAGCAGCTGCAGTCTTCCCTCCAGGACATGGACGCGGGCAAGGAGCAGGCCCGCTGGAAGGTCGCCGAGAAGATCCTCCAGGAGCGCAGCCTGCCCTGGTCCCGCCTCACCGCTGAGCTAGAGCAGTGCATGGTTCCCGACATGCGGCTGAAGGGGATCCAGCGCGCCCGCAGCAACAACCAGCAGGTGCTCATGAAGCTCAAGGGCGAGGCCCGGACCCGCGAGGCCGAAGCCGCCTTCGTCGAGGCCCTGCGGGGCACGCCGGTCTTCGCGCAGGTGGTGCTGGAGCGCGAATCCGAGCGCACCGGCGGCGGCTGGGACTTCGAGCTCAGCCTGCCCGCCGCGCCCATCCCGCCTCCCTTCCTGGTCAAGGTGATCAAGCAGGGCGTTCCCGCCCCCCCTGTGGCCAAGGCCGTCGCCCGCCCCGTGGCCGTCGCAGCGCCCCTCCGTCCCACCCCGGCGCCGGTACCCCAGCCCGCCTTCAAGCCGGCGCCTGCGGCCCCGGGCGCCCCCAGCGAGGAAGAGCCCCCCTACGGGCCTCGCCGCCCCCGCGTGCGCCCCTCTCTGCCGAGGAACCCGCAATGACCAGTCCCTTGCGCGCGAGCCGCCTCCGCCTCGCCCTGGGCGCCCTGGGCGCGGTGCTCGGCTTGGGCGTGGCCCTCTTCCTCCTGCCGGACGCCTCCCAGCAGCTGAACCAGCAGCTGAAGGCCCGGCGCTCAGCCGAGCTCGCGCGGAATCAGCAGGTCCAGCAGCTCCAAGAGCTGCAGCTCCTGGCGGACCGCCTCCGGCGCGGCCGGGAGACCCTGGCCGACCTGGAGACCCGCCTGCCCCGCGGCTCGGCGGGAGAGCTGCAGTGGAACCTCAGCAAGACCCTGCACCTGCTGGCCAAGAAGCACGGGCTGCGCCTGCAGAACGTGAAATACGGCGTGCCCAGCCGGGAGGGCGCCCGCGGCAGCGACCTCGAGGCGGTGGAAGTCGAGTTCGTGGCCCTGGGCCTCTACACCAACCACAAGGCCTTCATGCTTGAGCTCGAGGGCTCCGGCCTGCCCTTCGCGGTCCGCGATGGGCGCCTGGAAGAGAGCCCTGAGGGCGCCCGGCTCAACATCGTGCTCCGGGCATTCAGGAAGGCTGGCGCCCCCGAGCGCGAGGAGGGCGAAGCATGAGCGCCACCCCCGCCCGCGGCACCGACCTCCAGGGCATGCTCCAGGAGCTCCGCGCCAACCGCAAGACCCAGCTGGCCCTCGCCGGCTTTGCCGTGGTCATCAGCTACTTCCTCTACACGGTCTTCGCCCCGGATACCCCCAAGGGCCGCCGCCCCGGCGAGGCCCGCGCCGCCGCCAACCTCGACTCCCGGCAGCTCCAGGGGCTGCGCCGGCTGCCAGACCTCGCCGCACTCGACAAGGCGGGCGAGCTGCCGCCGAAGCCCAAGATCCTGCGGGACCTCTTCGTGTTCGAGTCCCCGATCCCGCCCCCGACCAAGCCCCCGCCGCCGCCTCCGCCGCCCCCACCCCCGCCGACTGCCGCAGAGCTGGAGGCCCAGCGGCTGGCCCAGGCCAAGTCCGCGGAGTTCGCAGGCCGCCCCCAGGACCTCCGCTACCTCGGGTTCTTCAAGGGCAGTCCCTCCGGTCCCGTGGGCGCCTTCATGAAGGGTGAGGAGCCCGTCACGCTGGCCCAGGGCTCGCTCCTCAAGGAACGCTGGAAGCTGGTCTCCATCCTCGACACCAAGGCCGAATTCCAGAACACCAAGTATCCGGACCTCCGCGTGGTGCTGGAGGTCCGCGAGGCCACCGGCAGCGCTGCCGTGACGAACCAATTCTGATCCGAAGGACGCCCCCGATGCCGACTCCCTCCTTCGCCCTGCTTCGCAAACCCCTGATGGCGGCCGCCCTCCTGCTGCTGGCCCTCGGCTGCAGCCTGCACCGGGCCAACAAGGCCTTCGATGAAGGCCGCTACGACGATGCAGTGGTCGAGTACCGCGCCGCACTCCGCAGCGATCCCTCCAACACCAAGGCCCGGATCGGCATCAAGCGGTCCTCCCAGCGGGCCGCCGAAGGGCACCTGTCCCTGGCCCGCCAGGCCGATGCGAAGGGCTATACCGACACGGTCCTCGCCGAGGTCCGCAAGGCCCTGGTGCTCGACGCAGACAACCAGATCGCCCAGGACTGGCTCATGAAGCTGGAGCAGAAGGCGGCCCGGGAGAAGGCCGAGGTGGATTCCGCCGAGGATCTGGATGTCATGAAGGTCAAGGCTGACGCCACCAACGTCGTCCAGCTCAATCCGCGCTCCCTGGATGGCTTCGACCTGAACTTCAGTCGGCGCACCAGCCTCAAAGAGATCTTCGGCACCCTGAGCAAGGCCTCCGGCGTGAACATCATCACGCACACGTCCTTCCAGGATCAGGCCATCTCCATCGATCTGCGGGGACTGCCCTTCCAGCGGGTGCTGGACACGCTGATGCTCCAGAACGACCTGTTCTTCAAGGTGATCGACAAGAACACCATCATGATCTTCAAGGCCACGCCCCAGAACCGGGAGCAGTTCGAGAACCAGATCATCAAGACCTACTACCTCTCGAACGCGGATCCCAACGAGCTGCGCTCCACCCTGACCACCATCAATCCCCAGCTGCGCGTCTTCACGGACAAGCGCATCAACGCGCTCATTGTCAAGGCGAAGCCCCTCGAGCTCGCCATCGTGGATCAGGTCATCCGCACGCTGGACAAGCCCAAGGCCGAGGTCATGGTCTACCTCGAGCTCATGGAGGTCACCGAGAACAGCCTCCAGCAGGTGGGCCTGCTGCCGGTGGTGAACGCCACCGACTCCGGCGGCACCTTCCGCATGGGCGCCACCACGGTGAACAACACCTCGGGCATGAACACCAACTCCGGCTTCACCAAGATCCACACGGCGGACATCCGCGTGCTGTTCCCGAACCTCGCCCTGGATTTCCTCAAGAGCAATGGCGATGCCCGGCTGGTGGCGAGTCCCAACGTGCGTGTCCTCTCCGGCGAGTCGGGTGAAGTCAACATCGGCGAGAAGATCTCCACCACCCAGAGCTCCCTCAACCTGCCGACCACCGGGGGGACCACGTCCAGCACCGCCGCGTCCTCCCTGCTGAGTGGCACGGCCCAGACCTCCTACTCCTACGAGGATGTGGGCGTGAAGATCAAGGTGAAGCCCCGGGTCCACAACAACGGCGAGATCACCCTCGAGATCGAGAGCGCGGTGACCACCTTGAAGTCGGGCTCCACACCCGGGCGCCCCGACCTCGGCAAGCGCGAGATCAAGACCCAGACCCGGCTGCGGGACGGCGAGACGGCCATCTTCGGCGGCCTGCTCAAGGACGAGGAGCAGAAGTCCCTCCAGGGCATCTGGGGCCTCTCGGACATCCCCATCATCGGCCGCCTCATTGGCAACACCAACAACAGCAAGGCCAAGACCGACGTGATCCTCACCATCCGCGCGGTGCTGGTGCGCAAGCCCGTGATCTCGGAACAGGACATGGCCCCCTTCAATCCTGAGGAGGCGGCCTCCAAGGCGGGTCCGTTCTCGCCCGAGCCCGTCAAGAAGGCGCCCGCGCCCAAGCCGGTCCCACCGGTGGTGGCGCCCAAGCCAGCGGTGCCGACTGCCCCGGCCGTCGCTCCCGCCACCCCACCGGTCGCTCCCGCAGTCGAGGCCACCCCCAAGCCGTCAACCCCGCAAGAACAGCCCGCGCTGCCCACGGTTCCCCCCTCGGACGCCATCCAGGAGAAGAAGCCTGGCATCCCGAGCGACGCTCCCCCCGCCCCCTCGGACCTGGTGATCTTCATGTCGCCCGTGGCCTCCGAGATCAAGGTCGGCCAGAGAGCGCGCATCACCCTCACCGTGAGCGGCGGCCAGGGCCTCACTTCCGGCACCCTCGAGGTCCGACTGCCCCCGGGCCTGCGGCTCCAGACCGTCACCCCCGGCGAGTTCCTCTCGGGCGAAGGCGGCGGCCTCGAGCAGTTCCCTGGCAAGGACGGCCTCCTCAAACTGGTCTTCCGGCGCAGCGCCACCGGCACTGACGCCGGGCCTTTCGCCACGCTGGAGTTCGAGGGCCTGACGGCCGGCAACGCGCCTGTCCTCATCCAGAGCGGGCAGTTCCTCATCGGCACTGGACCCATCTCCGGGCGGTGGTCCAACGCGCTCGTGACGGTGCAGTGAAGCGCCAGGGCGGCTTCACCCTGCTGGAGCTGGTGGTCACCGCCACCGTACTCATGATCCTGGCGTCCGTGATCGTGCCCCTGGCCCGCAACGGCCTCCGGCGCCAGCAGGAGCTGGAGCTCCGTCGGTCCCTGCGGGAGATTCGCCTCGCCATCGACGACTACAAGAAGCAGGCGGAGACCCAGAAGATCAAGGCTCCACCCGCCGAAGCCAACTTCTACCCGGAGAGCCTGGAGATCCTGGTCGAGGGCGTGCCCATGACCGGCTCCCTGAGCCGCAAGATGCGCTTCCTCCGCCGCATCCCCGTGGATCCCTTCAGCGGCAAGCCGGAGTGGGGCATGCGCAACACCAACGATGACGCCAACAGCAGCAGCTGGGGCGGGGGCCATGTCTACGATGTCTACACCCTGCACCAGGGCACCGGCAAGAACGGCATTCCCTACCGGGAGTGGTGAGAAACGCTGTTGCCTCTCCGCGACTCTCACGCTAGTCTTGGAGTTCGGCACATCCGGAACCTTCGGGGCCCGGCACGATCTTTCACGCGGATATGGCGGAATTGGTAGACGCGCTAGTTTCAGGTACTAGTGTTCACAAGACGTGGGGGTTCGAGTCCCTCTATCCGCACCATTTTATTCGGCCATGCCGAAAGAAATGGTGAGCAGAAAAGATCAAAAGCCATTGATAAAGGCACCTGGCCTCCTCCAGGTTCGACCCATCCTTGGTACGGGACTGAGGATTTTCGCCGCAGGCGAATCTGGCAACGCGCAGCGTTGGCAGCGGGTGACGGGAGAACCCCCGAAAAGGAGCCACCATGGCCCTCAATGTAGACCAGAAGAAGATCATCATCGACGACTTCAAGCAGCACGAGTCGGACACGGGTTCGCCCGAGGTGCAGGTGGCCATCCTCACCAAGCGCATCAATGACCTGACCGAGCACTTCAAGATCCACAGCAAGGACTACCACAGCCGCCGCGGGCTCATGATCATGGTCGGCCAGCGCCGCCGCCTGCTCGACTACCTCAAGAAGAAGAGCAAGGAGCGCTACGCCACCCTCATCGAACGCCTCGGCCTGCGCCGCTAGGCTCCTCTCGACCCCCAAAACGCCCGCAAACGCGGGCGTTTTTTCGTTATGTTCAAAGGATGGACCTGAAGCCCCTGCCCTGTCCCGAGCACCCAAATCCCTACACCGTTCTCGACCGGCGGTTTCTCTACGACTCGCCCTGGATCCGCGTCCGCGAGGATCAGTTCCAGCACCGCCGGGGCGCCGCCGGTCGCTATGCCGTCTGTGGCTTTGTGCGCACGGCCTGCGGGGTGCTTGCCCTCGACGAGCAGGATCGCGTGGTGCTCGTGGGCCAGTGGCGCTACCCGCTGGAGGCCTACTCCTGGGAGCTCCCCGAGGGCGGCGGCGATGCCACCGAGAGTCCCTTCGAAGCCATCAGCCGGGAGCTGGCCGAAGAGGCGGGCCTCACCGCCAAGGTGTGGGAACCCCTGGCCTTCTTCCACCCCAGCAACTCCTCCACCGAGGAGGAGGCGTTTCTGTTCCTCGCCACGGGCCTTGGCCCCAGTGAGGGGCACCATGCCGAAGATGACGAGGAACTGCTCGTACACCGCGAGCCCTTCCAGGACTGCCTGCGTCGCGTGCTGAGCGGCGAGCTCACGGACAGCCTCACGGTCATGGCCCTGCTGGCGCTCCAGGCCCGGCGGAGCGGCGTGGACGCGCCGCTGGAGCCAGCCCTCGCGCAGCGCTTCTTCCAGCGCACCGGCGATCACCCCTCCCGCGGCCGAGCCCGGTGGGCCGCCCTGGATGCGCCATGATCCTCAGCCTGCATCCGGACACCCCGCAGCCGCGCCACCTGGAGCGCATCGCGGAGCTGTTGCGGCGGGATGGGGTCATCGCCTATCCCACGGACACCCTCTTCGGCCTGGGCTGCCTGGCCTCGCGGAAGAAGGCCGTGGACCGTGTCCAGCAGCTGAAGGTCCGCGATCCGAAGAAGCCCATGTCGATGCTCTGCGCCGACATGGAGATGCTCTCCCGCTATGCGCGGCACCTGGACACGCCTACCTTCCGCATCCTGAAGCAGCTGCTGCCCGGCCCCTACACGGTGCTGCTGCCCGCCAGCCGCGAGGTGCCGCGCTACCTGCAGAACAAGCAGGTGGTGGGGCTGCGCGTCCCGGACAGCGCCTTCTGCCGGGCGCTGCTCACGCTGCTGGGGGAGCCCATCATCACCACCAGCGTGGTCCTGCCGGGCCAGACCATGCTCAACACCGCCTGGGAGCTCGAGGAGGAGCTGGGGCACGCCCTGGATCTGGTGGTGGACTGCGGCCAGCCCGAGGGCATGCCGAGCACCATCCTGGACCTCAGTGGGGAGGAACCGGTACTGGTGCGGCAGGGCGCAGGGCCCTGGCCCGTCTGATCACTTCGCCCGCTCGGCGGCCTTCAGGCGCAGCACCTGGCACTCGGCTTCGGTCAGCAGGCCGTCGCGCTTGAGGCCCTCGATGCGGCGCAGCGCACCCTCCAGATCGAAGGCCGGGGTCGCGGCCGGAGGAGGCAGCGGCTTCACGGGGCCGGGAGGGACCACCGCCGCCACGGGCAGGGGCTTTGCCAGGGGGGCCAGGAGCCGGCCCAGGTTCTCGCACCAGTAGGCGTACTGGATGGCGAGGCTATCGGGGCCCAGGCCCCGGAGCGTGGTGTGGAAGGCCCCCAGCAGCTCTCCCGAGTCGCCATCCACCAGCTTCAGGTCCAGGGACAGGAAGGACGGGCCTGCGGACATGGAGCCGCTCTCTTCTCCCACCGCATCCACGACCCGCCCCACCAGGACCAGGTCCCCCTCCGCGAGGGAGACGGGAAGCGCGCCCTTCAGGCCCTTCTGCAGGCCCCGGGCCAGCTCCGGCACCAGGGTGTCCTCGAGGCGCCCCAGCAGGAGCTGGTCCTTGGTGGCACGCTTGCCCAGCAGCCAGACCGCCGGTTCCCAGGCCTTGAGGCGGAGGGAACGGTGGTGGAGGTGGAGCCCCGTCTTGAGCCACTGGAAGCCCAGGGTCTTCGAGGCCTGGAGCTCTGCGGCGGGACCGAACCAGCCTGCGTCGAGTCGGCCGTCGTCCGGCAGCGGCGCCTGGGCGGAGAGGAAGGCTGGAACAGCCAGGAGGAGCGCAGCGGTTCGTCGCATGGGAACTCCGGATGAGTGCAGCTGGAAAGGAAGAACGTCCGCCTCAGTCCACCCGGTAGTGGCAGCCCCGGCTCTCGGGGTTCTGCAGGGCGGCTTTCAGGATGAGCTGGGCGCAGAGGATGCCGCTGCGCAGCTCCAGGAGCTCCCGGCTGAGCGGAGCCTCGTGGTAGAAGCGGTCGATGCGGTGGGCCAGGTATTGGATGTCGGCCTTGGCGCGGTGCAGGCGGGCCCCGGTCCGGACGATGCCGGCATAGTTCCAGAGCGTGCTGCGGATGAGGCCCCAGTCCTGGTCGATCAGCAGCGGATCGGTCTCCTCGCTGGCCTCCGGCATCTGCCACTGGGCCATGTCGCTGGCCTCGGGCAGGCTGGACTCGCCCAGCTCGGCCACGGCCGCCTCGGCCCCCCGCAGGCCCCAGACGAGGCCTTCCAGCAGGCTGGTGGACGCCAGCCGATTCGCCCCGTGGAGGCCCGTGCAGGCCACCTCGCCCGCCGCAAAGAGGCCTGGCAGGCTCGTGCGGCCATCCAGATCCACCAGCACGCCCCCGCAGAAGTAGTGGGCCGCAGGCACCACGGGGATGGGCTGCCGGAGCGGGTCCAGGCCCTCGGCCCGGCAGGCCGCGACCACGGTGGGGAAGTGGGACTCCAGGTCCAGCTTCGCCGCCACGGGGGCCAGATCCAGGAAGACGCTGGCCTCGCCGCTAGCCGCCATCTCCTGGAAGATGGCCCGACTGACCACGTCCCGGGGCGCCAGCTCCAGGTGCTCCGGCGCGTACTTGGCCATGAAGCGCTCGCCCTTCCGGTTCACCAACCGGGCCCCTTCGCCGCGCAGGGCCTCGGTGAGCAGGGTCCGGGGCTTGCCCGGCGCATACAGGGCGGTGGGGTGGAACTGGAGGTACTCGCAGTTCACGATGCGGGCGCTGGCCCGGTAGGCCGCCGCCAGGCCGTCCCCGGTGGCGCCAGGCGGGTTGGTAGTGTGCAGGTAGAGGTAGCCCAGCCCGCCTGTGGCCAGCAGGGTCCGGCGGGCCAGAGCACCCTCCACCTGCCCCGTGGCCGGGTCGTAGAGAAAGGCCCCGTGCACCCGGATGGGATCGTAGACCCGCACCGGGCTCAAGCAGTGGTGGGGACTGGTGATGAGGTCCACGAGGCAGAGGCGCTCCCGCACCCGGATGTTCGGGTGGCTGCGCACCGCCTGGCTCAGGGCCATCTGGATCGCCAGCCCCGTGGCGTCCTTGGCGTGGTAGATGCGCTTGGCGCTATGGGCGGCCTCGGCGATGGCATCCGGGGCATCGTCCCGCCCCAGGTCGAAGGGCACGCCCAGCCGCTCCCAGAGGAAGCTCCGGCACAGCCGGGGACCTTCTTCCGCCAGGAGGCGCACCGCCTCGTGCCGACACAGACCCGCACCCGCCGCCTCGATGTCCGCCGCGAGCAGGTCCGGGGAGTCCCCCTCCTCCGCTGGCGCCAGACCGATGATCCCGCCCTGGGCCCAGGAGGTGTTGCTGCCGCCCAGATCGTCCTTGGCCACCAGCACCACGGAGGCGCCCAGGTCCGCAGCACGGAGGGCGGCCGAGCAGCCGGCGATCCCCGCGCCCAGCACCAGCAGGTCTGCCGTCGTCGTCATGCCAACTCCCAGGTGGGACGGTCCAGGGCCCACAGGGGCGCGAGGTCCGTATCATCGTCCATCCGTCGGCCCTGGTCCAGTCGCCGGGCGGTCAGGTCCAGGGCCGCCTCGGCCCGGACCTCGCCCCAGGGTGTGGCGAAGCTGCCGCCACAGGCCCGCAGCCGCTCCAGGGCTTCCTGCCACAGGGCCAGGGCCCCCGAGAGGTTGTGCTGCTGCAGGTGGTGGTAGCCCCCGGCCAGCAGGATGAGCCCCTGCAGCTGCTCCCGAAGGTCCCCGGTGGCACGGTCCCAGAGGGGCTCCAGGGCATCGTGGCACTCGTGGAAGAGGCCGTGGTTGAAGAGGGACACGCCGCAGGCCAGCGGATAGCGGTCGCCCAGGGGCAGCGGGGTGAGCGCGGCCAGCTGCCAGCCGCAGCGCAGGCTCACCAGGGGCCCCCAGGCGCCCCAGGAGGCCCCGGGCACCCAGCCCCCGGGCCCAGCGTCCGCCGTATCTGGCCAGGCGGCCCGGTGGCGCTGCCAGGCCCCGCCTGGATCGTGCTGGCCCAGGGCTCCCAGCATCCGGGCGGCGAGGTTCAGCAGCAGCGGCTCGGGCAGGCCGCCCGGATGGTCAGCGCGCACCCGCGGGGCGGCCAGGACCGTGGGCCAGACGAGATGCTCGCGGGCGCCGGGATCGGCCAGGGCCGCCTCGAGCCGGCTCCGGAGCACCTCCTGGATGGCCCGGGGTAGCAGCGGCTGGCGCTGCCAGAAGGGGGTGCGGTTGCAGTCGTCGCTCATGGCTCCACCAGCAGGCGCAGGGCGAGGCCACCCCGGTCATTCTCGGAGACCCCGGCCCACTGGCAGCCGGGGAGGCGGCCCTTGAGCACCTTGCGGGGATCCCCCTCCTGGTGCGTCAGCAGCCAGCGCGCCACCAGGCCCCGGTATTTCTTGGAGAAGTGGCTCACGGCGCGGCCGCTGGCGTCGAAGATCTCGACCGTGTGGCGGGGCCGGGTCCAGCCCTTGAGAAGGTCCGCAGAATCGCCGGGCAGCAGTTCCCAGAGGGGACCGGCGGGCAGCGCCTCCAGCCGCGTGGGCAGCGCCTGCCGCCAGTGGGCCTTGAGGCCGGGGATGGCCGCAGGCTTCAGCTTGTAGGGCGGCACCAATTCGTCGCCGCGCACCAGGCCCCGGAGCAGGGACAGGATGTGCACCTGGGTCCAGGTCGCCGGAGGCAGGGTCCCCGCATCCAGGGCCTGGAAGGCCACGCCGGTGTAGCGGGCCAAGGCGGGCAGCAGGGGCACCGGCCCCGCCAGGGCCAGGGCCTCGCTCCGCGCCTTGGCCAGGGCCAGCTCCTTGACCTCGAAGGCCTTCTTCAGGGCCTCGGGGGAACCCGTCCGCGCCAGGGTCACCAGCCGGTCCCGCACCCAGCGCTGGTCGGGGGTCTCCGTCAGCCGTCCCACCACGCCCCCGGGGGCCTTGTCCTCGGAGGGGGCGAGCAGGATCAGCGGCAGGGCCTTCATCGGGAAGCCACCCAGGACTCGAGCGTCACCAGCTGGAAGCCCGCGAACAGATCCCGCAGGAGGTCCCCATGGCCCCTCAGGCCCGCGCTGTGGGCAAAGCGATGGCCGAAGCTGGCGCCGGGCAGGTCCGGCTGGCCCTCGTCCAGCTCCCAGGGATGCAGCACCAGGGGGGTGCCCGCGTCCTCCAGGGCCAGGGTCTCCAGGGCCCGCCGCACCAGGCTGAAGGGCAGCACCCGCAGGCCCCAGCCCCAGAGGGGTGAGCGGGGCGGGCCGGACCACAGCACCGGGGGCGGCAGCTCCCAGAGGTCCTCGGCCAGTCGGTGGGGACGGCGGGGCCAGGCAGGATTTCCGATGACCGCCAGCGGCACCCGGCTGGAGTCGTAGCGGAAGCCGAGGCCCGGCAGGTCCCGCCACCAATCCGCCGCGATGCCACGGAGGCTCCACTCCGGGGCGCGGTAGCCCACCACGGCCGTGCCGGTCAAGTCTTCCAGGAGGGCCTTCCCCTCCCGCAGCGAGGCCTGCCAGGTGGCCCGATCCTGCTCGAAGGCCCGGCGGTGCGTGAGCCCGTGCAGGCCGATGGCGTGGCCCTGGCGGACGATCCGTCGCAGCAGGTCCGGGTGGCGCTGGGCCTGGTCCGCCAGGCAGAACCAGGTAGCCTGGGCGCCCAGGTCCGCACAGAGCTCCAGGGCCTTCTCGGTGGCCAGGGGCAGGCGGCACTCGAAGCGGTCCAGGGCCTCGGGCTGGTCGTAGGGCGGGCAGCAGAGCTGGAACCAGTCCTCCCAGTCCAGGGAGAGGGGCAGCCGGCGAATGCTCAGGTGAAGTTCCGCTCGGAGAGGCTGATGAACTCCAGGGAGAAGTCATCCAGCTCGGTCTGGAACTGCTTGAGCTGCCCCTGGAAGAAGTTGTAGGCCATGAGCGCGGGGATGGCCGCCGCCAGGCCCGCCGCCGTGGCCACCAGGGCCTCGGAGATGCCGGGAGCCACCGTGGCCAGGTTGGCGTTGCCCGTGGCCCCGATGCCGCGGAAGGCGTCAATGATGCCCCATACGGTGCCGAAGAGGCCGATGAAGGGGCTCACCGCGGCCACCGTGGCCAGGCCCCCGAGGGAGCGCTCCAGGCGGCCCATCTCCACCACACTGGCCCGCTGGAGGGCGCGCTCCACGGCCTCCATGCTGCGCAGCTGCGACTTGCCGTCCTGGCCCACCTGCCGCAGCTGGTAGGTCACCTCGCCGTAGCCCGCCACGAAGAGGCCCACGAGGGGGCTGAGCGCGAACTTCTCCACCTGCTGCTTGAACTCCCGCCAGTCCGTGGACCGCTTGAAGGCGCCCCGGAACTGCTCGGACACGCTGCGACAGCGCTGGTAGAGCAGGGCCTTGCGGATGATCACCACCCAGCTCAGGAGCGAGAAGGTGACCAGGATGACCATGACCACCTTGGCGACCGGACCCGCATGGAGCATGACTTCCAGGAGGTTGACCTCGTTGCCCGTGGGTGCCGCCAGAATCGCCATGCTGTCTCCGTGGCGTCATGATACCAACCTGAACGCGATACACTCGACAGGTTTGCGAAGGGGTCGTCATGCAGGTGCTGGTCATCGGTTCGGGCTACGTGGGGCTGGTGGCTGCCGCGTGCTTCGCGGAAGCGGGGCACCGCATTCTCGGCGTGGACGTGGACGCGGCCAAGGTGGCCACCCTGGCTCGCGGGGAATCGCCCATCTTCGAGCCCGGCCTCGACGAGCTGCTGCAGAAGCACCTGGCCTCGGGCACCCTGAGCTTCACCACGGACCTCCGCGCCGGCATCGCCGACGCCGACGCCGCCTTCATCTGCGTGGGCACGCCCCAGAGCGAGGACGGCAGCGCCGACATGAAGTACGTCTTGGCCGTGGCGGGGCAGCTGGGCGAGGCCATGGCTCTGCGCGCCAGGGACGCCAAGCCCCTGGTGGTGGTGGACAAGAGCACCGTGCCGGTGGGCACCGCCGCCCGGGTCCACGCGGAGATCGCCGCCCACACGGACCGGGCCTTCGAGGTGGTGAGCAACCCCGAGTTCCTGCGCGAGGGTTCGGCCATCGGCGACTTCCTGGAGCCCGACCGCGTGGTGGTGGGCTGCCGCACCGACCACGCCGAGGCCGTCATGAAGGGGCTCTACCAGGCCTTTCTGGACCGCAGCGGCGGCAAGTGGTTCCGCATGGACCCCCCCAGCGCCGAGCTCACCAAGTACGCCGCCAACGCCATGCTGGCCCTGCGCATCAGCTTCATCAACGAGATCGCCAACCTGGCGGAGTCCGTGGGCGCGGACGTGGACCACGTGAAGGCCGCCATCGGCGCCGACCACCGCATCGGCCCGGCCTTCCTGAACCCCGGCCCCGGCTTCGGCGGCTCCTGCTTCCCCAAGGACCTGCAGGCCCTGCTGAAGGTCGGCCGCGAGCAGGGTCACCCGCTCCTGACCCTCGCCGCCACCGTCGAAGCCAACCGCCACCAGAAGCAGGTGCTCCTGCGCAAGGTGAAGGCGCACTTCGGCGTGGAATCCGGGGTGCCCGCCCCGCTGAAGGGTCGCCGCTTCGCCCTCTGGGGCCTGGCCTTCAAGGCGGACACCGACGACATCCGCGAGAGCATGGCGCTGGAGCTCATCGAAGGCCTCGTGAACCTGGGCGCCGAAGTGGTGGTGCACGACTTCGCCGCCATGGACGCCGTGAAGGCCCGCATCGGCGACAAGGTGTGCTACGCCGCCACGCCGCTGGCAGCCTGCGAGGGCGCCGATGCGCTGCTCATCGCCACCGAGTGGGCCGACTACCGCAAGGCGGATCTCGAGGCCGTGGGCAGGGCGCTCAAGGCCCGCCGGATCTTCGATGGCCGCAACCTCTTCCGCCCCGAGGCCATGGAGGCCGCGGGCTGGACCTACCACTCCCTGGGCCGCCGGGCCGTGGCAGAGCCCTGATCCGCGCCTGGCCGAGAAAAGTGTCCTTGCCCCGAGCCTTCCCCGGCAAGCCGTGCTTAGAATGGACCGAGGCCCCTTCCACCACCCTGGGGTGAAGCTGCCACCACCCTGAACCGACACCACCCGATACGGAGAGACACCATGGGCAACCTCGGAATGATGGAGATCCTGCTGATCGGCATCGCGCTGCTGATCTTCTTCGGCCCCTCGCGGCTGCCGGAGCTCGGCAAGAGCCTGGGCAAGGGCATCCAGGAATTCAAGAAGGCCAGCCGCGAGCTGACGGATGCAGTAAAGGAAGACGTCACCACGGACAAGGAGAAGGACAAGGAACAGGACAAGAAGTAGGCCCCGGCCCTTCCGTCCCAGGCTCCTTCCCGGGGCCTCCCCCTTGCTGCTTCCTGCACCCCGAGGACCATGGCGCTTCCGGACACCCCGCCCGACAAGATGAGCTTCTGGGAACACCTCCAGGAACTGCGGGTCCGCATCGTGCGTTCCCTGCTCATCGTGGCCGTGGGCTTTGCCATCACCTACGCCTTCCGGTTCAAGCTCTGGGCCCTGGCGCAAAAGCCCTTCCTCGAGGCCATGGCCCGGCAGACCGGCAAGCCCATCGCCAGCCTCGATCCCTTCGCCTTCACGGACCTCACCGAGCCCTTCTTCAGCATGATGCGGCTCTCGCTGTGGGCCGCCGCACTGCTCGTCGCGCCCTTCCTGTTCTATCAGCTGTGGGCCTTCATCCGACCCGGCCTGCTACCGAAGGAGCGCCGCCTGGTCATCCCCTTCGTGGTGGTGACCTCGGGCTGCTTCCTGGGCGGCGCCGCCTTCGCCTACTTCCAGGCCTTCAAGTTCCTGGGCGACATCCTCTTCCAGGAGGCGGCCTCCGCGGGCCTGCGGGCCAACCTGCACGTCTCGGACTACCTCGACCTGTTCATCTCCACCCTGCTCATCACCGGCATCATGTTCGAGCTGCCGGTGCTGTTCTTCTTCCTGGCCAAGTTCCGCATCGTGACCGCGCGCCTGATGCTGAAGTACTGGCGCCACGCCACCATGGCCATCCTGATCTTCAGCGCCTTCTTCACGCCCGGCGATGTGGTGGTGACCACCATCTTCTTCAGCGTGGTGCTGCTGGGCCTCTACTTCATCTCCATCCTCGTCGCCTGGGCCGCCGAGCCCAGACAGCCCAAGTAGGCCGAGCGAAACAGGCTGGAAGGACATGGAGGAGAGCGGAGCTGCGGAGGAGAGCGGGGAACGCCCCCATCACTTCTGAATTCATCGATGGCTGATCACTGTTGCGCGAGGACCAGAGCGGCCTATCCCCTTCATCCCCTTCATCCCTGTTTTCAAGAATAAAGCTAAGCAACAGGGATGCAGGGGATGAAGGGGATAACAGCAAAGACAGGCCCGTGGCGTTGTTCAAGGCTAGCCTTCCTCCGCGCCCCTCCGCTTTCTCGTCCTTTCTCCGCGAGTGTTGTTTTCTTTCCCGCCTGTAATCCAAACAGACCTCAGAGCCCCTCGAGGTCATCCAGGCACTGCGCCACGGCGCGGTTGGGCTCGGGCGCCTTGGACAAGGCCTGTCGCTCCGAGGCACGGTTCATCAACTCCCGGAGCCCCTCCTCCATGCGGGAGGAGAACCCCTCGCCCTGCTCCAGCAGCCGGGCGCGGCCCTCGGCGACCATGGCCCGTGCGTTCATGCGCTGGTGGTCGTTGGCGCTGGTGGGCAGCGGGACCAGGAGGGCGCCCCGCCCCACGGCCTTGAGCTCGGCACAGGTACTGGCACCAGCGCGGCTGAGCACCAGGCTGGCGGACTCCATGGCCTCCGCCATGCCCGCGATGAAGGGCACCAGCTCGTGGCGGGCGTGCCGGGGACGGTACTGCAGCCGCGCCAGCTCCGCGGGTCCGACCTGGTGCAGGATCTCCCAGTCCGGCAGGGCGCCCAGCAGGGCCGGGGCCAGCTCCAGGAGGGCCTCGTTGAGGGACCGCGCCCCGCCGCTGCCGCCCAGCACCAGCAGCCGGAAGGGCGCCACAAGGTCCCCAGCCGGGTGGAAGGCCCGGAGGAAGGCGTCCCGGACTGGGGTGCCCACCACCCGGCAGTCGGCCCCGGGCAGCAGGGGCCGCACGGCCTCCATGCCGCACCACACTCGCCGCGCCTTGGGCGCCACCAGCTTCACCAGTGCGCCGGGCGCCGCGTTGCTCTCATGCAGGAAGTAGGGGATGCCCAGAGCCCGGGCGGCCAGCAGGGCCGGAGCCGCGCCATAGCCGCCGGTACCGAGCACGGCCCAGGGCCGCTGCTGCCGCCACAGGGCCTTCAGGCGGCGGGTCGCCAGCCACAGTTTCCAGAGGGAGCGGCCCACCCGCAGCGGGGAGCGCCCCACGATCCCCTCCACGTCCAGCAGCAGGTGGGGCCACGGGCTGCCCGGCAGCTCCCGGGCCTCGATGCCCCGGCCGGCCCCGACAAAGGCGACCGGCCGCTGGGGCCAGCGCGCCCGGGCTCCTTCGGCCAAGGCGATGGCCGGAAAGAAATGACCCCCGGTCCCGCCCCCGGTGAGGACGAGCGCATCCAGGAAAATTGGTGTGGCCTCGCGCATGCTCCGTCCACCTTACCCGAGGGGGAAGAACCCTACCCGAAGGCAAGGTCGCCTGGGGGGTTCTCCCTTGCAAAAACGAACCAGGGAAGCCTCCAGTCAGGATAAACTCTACCTTGGGGTCGGCCATTCGCCGACCTGTCTTATGACGCATCAGGGAGCGCCCATGAAGATCCTCGTCGCCCTCAAACAGGTCCCCGACACCGAGAGCCGGATTAAGGTCGCAGCGGATGGCCGCTCGCTTGATCCCGCGGATGTGAAATGGATCACCAGCCCCTACGATGAGTACGCGCTGGAAGAGGCCATCCGCATCAAGGAAGCCAAGGGCGCGGAAGTGGTGGCCCTCTCGGTCGGCACCGATGCCGCCAAGGACGTCCTCAAGAACGCCCTCGCGCTGGGTGCGGACACCGCCGTGCTGCTCAAGGGTGATGGTCAGGGCGATGCCTTCGCTGTGGCCCAGATGATCGCGGCCTACGTCAAGGACAAGGGCTTCGACCTGATCCTCTGCGGCAACAAGGGCCTCGGCGGCGACAACGCGGCCATGGGTCCCATGCTCGCGGAGCTGCTCGGCGTGGCCCAGGCCAACGTGGTCGTGAAGCTCGAGCTTGGTGACGGCACCTTCAGCGCCGAGCGCGAGACCGACGGTGGCTCTGAGCTCGTGGTCGGCGCCCTGCCCGCGGTGATCACCGCCCAGAAGGGCCTCAACGAGCCCCGCTACGCCAGCCTCAAGGGCATCATGGCCGCCAAGAAGAAGACCATCGAAGAACTGGACGCGGCCCCGGCCGTGGCCGGCGCCCAGGTCAGCGCCCTGGCCCTGCCCCCGGAGCGTCCCGCCGGCCGCAAGCTGGAAGGCGAGCCCGCCGCACAGGCCCAGGCTCTGCTCCAGGCCCTCAAGGATGAAGCCAAGGTCTTCTAGCCTTCCCGACCTCCGACTCGAAAGGATGACTCCATGATTCTCGTATTCTGCGAACTGAAGGATGGCCAGCTCCGCAAGCCCAGCGCTGAGGCCCTGAGCGAAGGCCGCCGCCTGGCGGACGCCAGCGGCAAGCAGCTGGGCGCGCTCTTCGTCGGCGCCTCCTGCGCTGGCGCCGACGACGCCGCCAAGTATGGCGCCGACGTGATCCTCACCGCCGAGGGCGGCACCCTGGCTTCCTACTCCAGTGACGCCTTCGCCCAGGTCGTGGCGGATGCGGTCAAGGCCAAGGGCGCCACCGTGCTGCTCGCCGCCGCCACCGCCGTGGGCAAGGACGTGGCGCCCCGCACCGCCGCCCGGCTGGCCGCCGGCTACGCCTCCGACGCCACCGGGCTCTCCATGGTGGACGGCAAGCTCCAGGCCGTGCGCCCGGTCTACGCCGGCAAGGCCTTCGCCACCACCAGCTTCGCCAGCGCGGTCCAGGTGGCCACCACCCGACCCAACGTCTTCCCCGCCGCCGAAAAGGCCGGCGTAGGTGCCACGGAGGCCCTGGCGGCCCCCACTGGCGACTTCAAGTCCGTGGTCAAGGAGATCCTGGCCAAGGCCGGCGGCAAGGTGGACCTGAGTGAAGCCAACGTCATCGTGAGCGGCGGCCGCGGCATGAAGGACGGCGCCAACTTCAAGCTCCTCGAAGAGTTCGCCGACGCCATCGGCGGCGTCGTGGGCGCCTCCCGCGCGGCCGTGGACGCGGGCTGGGGCCTGCCCCACAGCATGCAGGTGGGCCAGACCGGCAAGGTCGTCAGCCCCACCCTCTACATCGCCTGCGGCATCAGCGGCGCCATCCAGCACATCGCCGGCATGAGCGGCTCGAAGTTCATCGTCGCCATCAACAAGGACCCCGAAGCCCCCATCTTCAAGCTGGCCAGCTACGGGATCGTCGGCGATCTGTTCGAGGTCGTCCCCGAACTCACCAAGGCCGCAAAGGCGATGGGGATCGGTTCCAACTAAGGTCTCTTCACAGCTCCAAAACAATGGCCCGGCAGCTGCCGGGCCATTGTTTTGGAGTAGAGGACCGACCTACAGCCCAAACTGCCGCAAGTGGTGGTCCAGGTGCTTGTAGCCCAGCTGGCCCCACTCTTCGCCGCTGAGTCGGCCAAAGAAGGGGTGCGTGGCCTGCGCGGCCTGTTCGGGCCCCCGGCAGACAAAGCGGTCGAGGATCGTGACGAAGCGGGTGCGCTCCACGTCGAAGTCCCGGACACCGCTGGCCACGAAGCCAGGGTCCGTGGGCAGCTTCTTCTTGAAGGGCAGGTCGCCCAGCACCCGGCTACGGATGAAGGGCGTGATGAGCTTGCCCAGGAAGGTCTGCTGGGCCGGCCGGTCCCCCGTGGCCACCTCCAAGGCCAGGGCGCAGTGCAGCAGCATCTGCGCGGGGTCCATGGTGCCCCAGCGGCGGGCGGTATCCGGCTCAAGGGCAGCCAGGCGCTGGGCCAGGGCTTCTCGGTCGGCAGGAACAAAGAGGGAATGCATGGGCGGTCTCCAGGGTCGAACAGATTGAGGGTCCCCTCAGAGGGGCTCGAAGCCTTCGTCCCGCAGGAAGTCCCGCGCATCCTCGGGATCGCCGAAGCGCGCGACGACGGTGTCGCCTTCAAAGGCGTCGCCATCCAGGGCATCGAGGCTGTTGCGCTCCCGAATGATGCAGGAGCCGCCGATCTCATCCAGGGCGAACTGCACCAGCTCCCGCAGGCAGCCGTGCTCATCCTGCCAGACCTCGACATGTAGGTCGGTTCCCATGGCCTCACCTCCGGACTTCAGCCTGCAGGGGAGAAGTTAAGTCTTTTCGAAGAACAGCACCACCATGCCGAACCCCACCCGGTCGCCGGGCTTGAGCTCGCGGGGCTCGCCCGGCAGGATCCGCTCACCGCGCACGAAGGTGCCATTGGCCACGCCGGGCTCCTCCAGCATGAAGTAGCGGCCATGCTCACAGAGGATGCGGGCGTGCCGGCGGGAGACGCTCAGGTTGTGGTCCTCCTCCGTCAGGTCGATGTCGGGATGCACCCCGGTGGTGGGGTCGAAGCGGCCGATGAGGGACCCGTGGGAGAGGATCAGGTGCGGCTTGCCGCTGAGCACGGACACCAGACTGGCCACGGGCCCGCCCACGGAAGCCTTGGCAGGGCGGCTGGCGTCCATGGCCTCGATGCGCTCGCCGAGCTCACGGTGGCGCTGGACGAGGCGCTGCATCATCTTCACGGAGACTTCCGGGTTCTGTCGGATCATGCGCAGGAACGTGCCCCGGTTGATGGCAATCAGGTCCGAGTCCTCCAAGGCCAGCACCGTGTGCTGTCGTGGCAGGGCCTCGAGGAGGCTGCCCTCGCCGAAAAAGTCCCCCTTGGAGAGCTCCTCAGCCCACTCGCCCTTGGGCTCGTCCGAGACATACAGCCGGACCCGGCCCGAGAGGATCACATACATCTGCTGGGCCATCTCCCCCTTGCGGAAGATGATCTCCCCCTCGCGGAAGCGCAGCTTGCTTTGTTCGATGAAGCTGGGTTCGGCCATCAGGGTCCCGGAGTTGGTCCTAGGTTACCCCAGGGTCAAGCCTGGAGGAACCTTGCCGTGTGGGACTTCACCCGAAGGTGCAGGCCAGCAGATCCTCGAGAATCCTTGCCTCGGCAAGGGAAAAGCCGTCCAGGTGTGGGCTGTCCAGATCAAGCACCGCGATGACATGACCCCCAACCCTGACGGGAATCACCAGTTCGCTGCGGGTCGCCCCGTCGCAGGCGATGTGCCCCGGGAAAGCGTGGACATCGGGCACCCGCTGCGTGGCACCGGTCCGGGCGCAGGCGCCGCAGACGCCCTTGTCGTAGGGGATGCGCAGGCAGCCCATGCCGCCCTGGTAGGGACCGACCGCCAGCAGCCGCGCTTCCACCTGCCGATAGAACCCGCACCAGTTGGTCTGGACGAGGGTCTCCCACAGCAGGCAGGCGAGGGTGGCCTGGAGCGCCACCTCGTCCGTCTCGCCCGCCACGGCAGCCCGGATCTGGGGCAGGGCGAGCTCGAGCCGCGCCACCCGATCGGCCTCCGGGAGCAGGGTGCCCCGAGCCACCTTCGCGAGCAGGATGCCCTCGCTCATCACGACCTCCGTTAATCTCTTGGTATGTCCATTCTGCGCTACCTGGCCGCTCCGCTGGCACCCCTCTACGGGGCGGTGGTGCGCGCGCGGAACCGCAGCTTCGACGCCCACCCCGAGCGGGCGGACCGCGTGCCCGTCCCCGTGATCTCCGTGGGCAACCTCAGCGCGGGCGGCACGGGCAAGACGCCGCTGACGCTGTTCCTCGCGCAGGAGCTGGAGGCCGCAGGCTGGACCAACGCCGTGCTGTCCCGGGGCTACGGCGGGCGCCGGTCCGTGGACCCCATGAGCGTCGAGCCGGACTCGGATCCCCGCCAGACCGGGGACGAGCCCCTGCTCCTGGCCCAGGCGCTGGGGAGCCACCGCGTGGTCGTGGGCCGGAAGCGCCACGCCGCGGCCCTGCGCGCCCTCTCCCAGCGGCCAACCCTGCGCTGCCTTCTGCTCGATGACGGCTTCCAGCACCGGGCGCTGCACCGCGACCTGGACCTGCTGGTGCTCGATGGCGTCCGCACCTGGGGGAACGGCCGGCTGCTGCCCCTGGGCGACCTGCGCGAGCCAGTGGAGAGCGCCCGGCGGGCCCATGCCCTGATCGTGACCCGGGCGGGTCGGGTGCAGGACCGGGACCGCATCGAAGCCTGGTGGTCCCACCATGGCTCCGGCGGGCCGATCTTCTGGGTGGACTTCGCCCTGGGCGGCCTCCGCCGCTGGGACACCGGGGAGTCCGCTCCCTTGCCGCTCCCGGACCAGGGTCCCGCCTTCGCCTGGTGCGGGTTGGGCCACCCCGAGGCCTTCTATGCCGATCTGCTGCTGGCCGGGCAGCCCTGGTGTGGCTCCCAGAGCTTTCCTGACCACCGCGGGCCCTCGCCCACCGAGCTGCAGCGGCTGCAGGTGCGGGCCCGCTCCGAAGGGGCGGGCTGGCTGGTCTGCACCCAGAAGGACGCCGTGAAACTGACCCCGGCGCATGCCCGGATTCTGGAGCTTCCTCTCTATTTTGTGGATCAAAAAGTCATTAATGGAGAAGCCCTCCTGGCTTGGCTCCAGACCGTACTGAGCTGACACATCCCTACGCGGGCTTGGAATAAATGCGGCAGCCTTCCCTGGCAGCCCAAGGGCCGTTATGCTTGCGTCCAGAACTCCCTTTCAATCCAATGCATCTCAGGAGGAAACGATGTTCAGGCAGACCCTTTGCGGACTGCTCCTGGTGGCGGCCTCGGGCGCCCAGGCAGCCGACACAGTCAAGATCGCTCTCACCGGCCCCTTCAGCGGCGGCTCCGCGCCCATGGGCACCTCCGCGCGGGACGGCTCCAAGCTCGCCATCGCCGAGATCAACGCTGCAGGCGGCATCCAGGTGGGCAACAAGAAGATGAAGATCGAGATCATCGAGCGCGATGACGAGGCCAAGAACGAGCGCGGCGCCCTCATCGCCCAGGAGCTGGCCGCCATGAGCGACCTCTCCGGCGTCATCGGCACCGTGAACACCGGCGTCTGCCTCGCGGGCGACAAGCACCTGCAGGAAAAGGGCATCACCAAGATCATCTGCCCGGCGGCGGGCTCCGCCTCCATGACCCAGTGGAGCAAGGCCGGCGTGAAGGACAACTCCATCTTCCGCTTCGCGGCCTACGACGGCATCCAGGCAGCCATGGTGGTGGAAGAGGCCATCAACCGCAAGTTCACCAAGGTGGCCGTGGTCTTCGACTCCACCAACTACGGCGTCTCCGGCCGCGACGACATGCTGGAGCAGATCAAGAAGCAGGGCAACAAACTGACCGTGGTGGCCCAGGAGAAGTTCAACATCGGCGACAAGGACATGACCGCACAGCTGCTGCGCGCCAAGTCCGCAGGCGCCGAGGCCATCCTGATCTGGGCCATCGGACCCGAGCTGGCCGCCGTGTCCAACGGCGAGGCCAAGATCGGCATGAAGGCGCCCCTCATCGGCGGCTGGACGCTCTCCATGTCCAACTACATCGACAACGCGGGCAAGAACGGCAACGGCACCCTCATGCCCCAGACCTTCATCGAAGAGGCCATCACGCCCAAGGCCAAGAGCTTCATCGACGGCTACCACAAGGCCTACAAGGTGGACCGCATCCCCTCCGCCGTGGCCGCGGCCCAGGGCTATGACGCGCTCTACATCCTGGCCGCCGCCGTGAAGCAGGCCGGCAGCACCGACACCAAGAAGATCAAGGAAGCCCTGGAAGACCTGAAGGAGCCCGTGAAGGGCGTCATCGCCACCTGGAGCCACCCCTACACCAAGTGGGATCCCGCTGACGTCACCAGCCACGAGGCCTTCCGCCGCGAGCAGGTGGTCATGGGCATGGTGAAGGATGGCCGCGTGGTCTTCGGCAACGATGCCGACCGCGCCCGCCTCATCAAGTCCGCCACCTCGGTCACGCCCGCCAAGACCGGCAAGACCAAGAAGAAGTAGGCCTCACCGCCAACCCGGGGGGCTTCGGCCCCCCGGCCTTTTCCGCCCGTCACCCAGGCAGGCCCGCCATGAATGCACAGATCATTGGTCAGATGGCCGTCAGCGGCGCCCTGATGGGGCTGGTCTACGCCCTCATCGCCTACGGCTTCCAGCTCACCTTCGCCACCAGCAAGAGCATCAACTTCGGCCAGGGCGAGCTGGTGATGATCTCCGCCTTCTTCAGCCTCACCCTCACCAACCTGGGGTTCCCTTACTGGGCCATGGTGCCCGGCGGGCTGCTCTTCGGGGCGCTGATGGGCCTGGTGGTGGAGCGCGCCGGCGTGCGGCTGGCCCTGGAGCAGAAGAGCGAAGGCTGGATCCTGCTCAGCATCATCATCGGCCTGTTCTTCTTCTCGGCGGCCGAGAACATCTGGGGCCGGGACGACCGCCCCTTCCCCACGCCGATCTCCGCCGACCCCATCCACATCCTGGGCGTGGACGTCACGCGCCTGGAGCTGTCGGTCGCCGTGGGCGTGTTCGCCATCATGGGCCTGATCGAGCTCTTCAAGCGCCGCACCCTCCTGGGCAAGGCCTTCGAGGCCGTCTCGGCGGATCGCGACGCGGCCGAGCTCATGGGCATCTCCTCCACCCGCACCGTCATGCTCTCCTACGGCCTGTCCGGCTCGGTGGCGGCGCTGGCGGGCATCCTGGTCTCCCCCATCACCACCGTGGGTCCGACCATGGCCTCGGCGCTGATCCTCAAGGCCTTCTCCGTCGCCGTGGTCGCCGGACTCGACTCGGGCTTCGGAGTGGTCCTGGTGGGCATGTTCCTGGGCGCCCTGGAGAGCCTCGCCAGCTTCTACCTGGGCAGCGGCTGGCGCGAGGCCCCCGGCCTCATCCTGCTGATCCTGGCCCTCGCCCTGCGCCCCAACGGCGTGTTCGGCAAAGCCACGATCAGGAAGGTGTGACATGAAACGCATCCTCCTCCTCCGCGGTGCCGAGCTCGTCGTCTTCGCCTTCCTCGCCACGATCCCGCTGCTGGTGGTGAACCCCTACGCCCTGGGCCTGCTCACGCTGCTGGCCATCTACGGCATCCTGCTCATCGGTCTGGACGTCACCGTGGGCTACCTGGGCCAGGTGAACCTCGCCCACGTGGCCTTCCTGGGCCTGGGCGCCTACGCCGCGGGCCTCGTGGTCACCAAGCTGGGCCTGGGCATGGTGCCCGCGCTGCTGGCCGCCACCCTGGTGGGCCTGGTGCTGGGTGGCCTGCTGGCCCTGCCCGCCCTGCGCCTGGAGGGTCCCCAGTTCGCCCTGGCCACCCTCAGCTTCGCCGCCCTCAGCACCACCGCCCTGAACGAGCTGGAAGCCCTCACGGGCGGCGCCCAGGGCCTCAGCCTGTCGCGACCGCCCCTCTTCGGCCACGCGCTGACCCCGCCCCTCTTCTACTGGCTCTGCATGGTGCTACTGGCCGTGGTCTGGATGCTCATGCGGAACCTGCTGGCCTCTCAGTGGGGCCGGGCCTTCGAGGCCCTGCGGGACAGCCCCATCGCCACCGACGCCATGGGTGTGGGCACCTACAAGCACAAGGTGGCGGCCTTCGCGCTGGGCTCCAGCCTCGGCGGCCTCGCCGGGGGCCTCTACGCCTTCAACTTCCAGTACCTTCAGCCCCAGAGCTTCACCTACGACTTGATGATCATCCTGCTCCTGGGCGTGGTCCTGGGCGGCCGCAAGAGCCTCTGGGGGGCCTTCGTGGGGGCCACCGTCATCGTGCTGCTGCCCAACCTGCTGTCGAACCGCCTGCTCTTCCAGATCTTCTCGGGCCTGGGCTTCGCCGGGGCTCTGGCTGCGGGGGTGCAGGGTCTGGTCAAGAAGACCACCCGTCCCTTCCAGGCCCTGGCCCCCGTGGTGGCCATGGGCCTCCTGGTGGTCGGCGGCCTGTTCGTAGAGAACACCGAGGACTGGCGCAAGGCCATCTTCGCGCTGATGCTCTTCTCCGTGGTGGTGGGTCTGCCCGAGGGCATCATGGGCTTCCTGGCCCTCTTCCTGGCCAAGCTCTTCCGGGTACCCCACGCCCCGCTGCCGGAGCCCGCGGACCTGGACACCATGCTGCCGATCCGCCCCGCGGACGGCTCGGCGCTCTTGGTCCTCGCCGACCTGAAGCGCTACTTCGGCGGTGTGAAGGCCGTGGACGGCCTCTCCATGACGGTGCGCGCCGGCACCATCCACGGGCTCATCGGGCCCAACGGCTCGGGCAAGAGCACCGTCGTCAACGTGATCTCAGGCCTCTATACACCGACCGCCGGGACCATGCAGCTGCGGGGTGCGACCCTGCCCATCGGCAGCCTCTACAGCGTGGCCCAGGCCGGAGTGGCCCGCACCTTCCAGAACCTGCAGCTCTTCGGGGAGCTCACGGCCCTGGAGAACGTCCTGGTGGCCCTCAAGGGTGTCTACCGCAATCCCCTGCCCATGGTGCTGCTGGGCCTGGCCCGCCGCGAGGAGCGCACTGCCCAGGCCCAGGCGCTCGCCCTGCTCGAGCTCATCGGGCTTCGGGAGCAGGCCCTCGTCAAGGCCAAGGACCTCACCTACGGCGCCCAGCGCTTCCTCGAAATCGCCCGGGCCCTGGCCCGCAAGCCCGACCTGCTCATCCTGGACGAGCCCGCGGCCGGCCTGGCCCACCCGGACGTGCTCCAGCAGATCGAGTTCATCCAGCGCATCCACCAGCGCGGCATCACCATCATCCTGATCGAGCACCACATGGACGTGGTGAGCGAGCTCTGCGACACGGTGACGGTGCTGGACGGTGGCCGGATCATCGCCGAGGGCACGCCGGACGAGGTCAAGCGCCACCCGAAGGTGGTGGAAGCCTACCTCGGCCAGCCCCCGCAACCCGAGCTTCCCGGCGGCGCCGAGCCGCTGCCCGCGTGAAGGAGCGATCCATGCTGCAGGTCGAGGATCTCCATGCGGGCTACGGTGCCAGCGAAGTCCTGACGGGCACCACCCTGACCGTGAAGCAGGGCACCCTGGTGGCCCTCATCGGCGCCAACGGCGCCGGCAAGACCACAACCATGCGCGCCATCTCCGGCGGCCTCAAACCCAGCCGGGGCAAGGTGCTCCTGGACGGCCAGGAGGTGCAGGGCCTGGACGCCTCCCGCATCGCACGGCTGGGCCTGGCCCACTCCCCGGAGGGCCGCAAGGTGTTCGGCCCCCTGTCCGTCGAGGACAACCTCCTGCTGGGCGCCTACAGCCGCCTGCCCCGCTTCTTCGGCTACCACGCCCAGGCCAAGACCGACCTGGACCGCGTCTACGACCTGTTCCCCCGTTTACGGGACCGCACCCGGCAGTCCGCCGGCACCCTCTCGGGCGGTGAGCAGCAGATGCTGGCCATCGGCCGCGCCCTCATGGCCCGGCCCAAGGTCATGCTGCTCGACGAGCCTTCCATGGGCCTCGCGCCGGTCATCGTGCAGGAAGTCTTCCGCACCATCCGCCGCCTCAAGGAGGAGGGCATCACCCTCCTCCTGGTGGAGCAGTTCGCCAAGAGCGCCCTGGAAGTCGCGGACTACGCCTACGTCATGGAGCGCGGCCGCATCGCCGTCGAGGGCACCCCCGCCGAGCTGGGCCGCAACGAGCGCGTCCTCGCTGCCTACCTGGGCTGAGGGCTGACTCTGGCCCCGTCGTCCCACTTGCGCTAGGATGGACCCCTGCCGCGGGCGTAGTTCAGTGGTAGAACGTCAGCTTCCCAAGCTGAATGTCGCCAGTTCAATCCTGGTCGCCCGCTCCAAAACTGAAGGGGCCCGCCGATGGCGGGCCCCTTCAGTTTTGGAGATGGAAAAGACGGGGGATTGAAGTTGCCAGAGCCGACGCTAGCCCTTCCCCTGCGCCTTCATCTCGACCATGCGCTTGGCCTCGCGGCGCAGCAGCTCGGGCACATTGCGGTCCTTCATCAGGAGCTTCAGGTCGCTCTCAAAGAGCCGCTTGAAGTGGGTCATGGCCACGGGGAGCGGCGTGCGGGGATTCATCACCAGCGCCTTGGTGATGGGGTATTTCTTCATCCACTCGCGGCTGTTGGAGATGAGGCGGAGCACTTCCTCGTTGATGGTGCGCATCTGGGCGATGTGCGCGATCTCGCCTTCGGTGATGCGGCCGTTGCGCAGGACGTTCACCTGGATGAGCCGGTTCGCCTCGCGGATGAGGAGGGTGCGCTCTTCCTTGCCGCCCTTGATGGCCAGCATGATCTTCTGGTTGGTGCTGAGCTTCGCCACGCGCTGGGTGACGGTGAGGTTGATCTCCACGCCCTCGTGATCCACCGGTGGCCGCAGGGCCAACAGCCGACGCTCGGCGGCCATCTCCTCGGTCTCCACCTCGGCTTCGGCCTCCTCGGGGGAGGGCGCCTTGGGCAGGGGCAGCTCCGCCCAGGCGCGATCCAGGCGCCCGGCCTCCACCTCGTCGATGATCGCCAGGCGGTCCTGCTTGACCTCCTCCGGGATGAGGCCCAGCACCTCGAAGCGGAACTCGTTGATGCGCCGCTTGATGACGTACTCGCCTTCGGGATGCTCTTCCAGGAGGTCGAGGATGCGCGGCCGCTGCAGCCAGAGCACCTGGTTGTTCAGCACGATCTCCAGCACCGAGCCCGGCAGGCTGGGGACGGAGGCTTCCACGATCTCCGAGGTGATGGAGGGGTTCAGGAGGACCGTCTCGAGGAGCGCAGGTTCCTTGCGGTGGCAGAGGATCAGCTGCAAGGGGGCCGGCGGATCGATGGCCTCGGCCAGTGCGCCCGCCAGCAGGGACTCCGGCATGGTCTCGAAGAAGGCCAGGGCCCGCTGCCGGTAGGGGCTCTCCTGCAGCCCGGCATGCGCCAGAGCCTGCAGCAGGTCCCGGGTGGGCAAGGGGAGGCTGCCCCCGACCAGGGCCATGACCATGGGTTCGGGCAGGGACCCCTGGAGGAAACGCTGGACGATGGGATGGAGGGTCATGACTCGCCGCCTTCTTCATCATCATCCGGCACCGCAGGATCCTCCGGCAGCTCCGGTGCGACGGGCCGCAGCCAGCGGCCCTCCGCGTCGAAGCGGCCCGTCCAGGCCTGGCCGACACTCTGGCCATGGGCGATGCGACGGCCCGCCACCTCCACATTCACCACGCCCCCATTGTCCAGCACGAGGCTGAAGGGGCCTTTCACGCGCAGCCGCCAGGGCTCCGAGACCTGCAGGGCCCGGGCCTGGGGTGGGCCGCCTTCAGGCTCGATGCGCGCGCCGCAGGCGTCCATGACCCGGAGGCTGACCAGGATGCCCTGCTCGTCGATGGGGGCCTCGGGCAGCATTTCCCCCAGCACGGGATAGGCTGCGCTCGAGGGCGGTGGCGGGGGGGGCAGCGACAGCTTGGGCAGGGTCCCGAGGCGGCTGCTGGCGGCCTTGCGGCCGAGGCTGGGACCGGGCACCACCAGCCACAGCACCACCAGCACCGACGCGCCGGTCAGCGCGCCCATCACCAGCCGCTCGAGCCGCTCGCGCCGGGGATCCGGGGGTTCCAGCTCCTGCACGCCCGGCACGACCTGGAAGGCCCCGGTGTGGGACTCCAGGTCCACGCCCAGGCGCTCAGCCAGCTGCCGGGCCAGCGGCCGCGCCCGCCCCGGCGGCAGGGAGGACCAGTCATCGCCCTCGATGGCGTCCAGGTGCCGCAGGGGCAGCTTGAGCTCCAGGGCCAGGGCCTCCCGGCTGAGGCCTTTCGCTTCGCGTGCCTGCTGCAGCAGGTGGCCGACCGTGGCCTCTTCCAGCATCAGGCCCATCCCACAGGCAGGTCCTTCAGCATCCGCGCCAGCTGCTCGCGCCGCTCGCTGCGGTTGAGGCGGCGGTCATCCAGGCTGCCCCGGTGGGCCATGGTGTCCGCGAGGGTGTCCTGCAGATCGTCGGGTGTGAGGAAGTCCCGGCCGTCCAGCCAGGCCTCTGCCTGGGCCAGGGCCAGCCAGTGCTTGGCGGCCCGAGTGGAGCAGAACCCGCCGCCCGCCCGGATGTGGCTGACCATCCGCTCGACATAATCCAACACGGCCTCGGCCACCCGCACCTGCCGGACGGCCGCCCGGGCCTGCCGCCAGCCGTCGAGGTCCAGGACCGGCACGAGGGAATCCAGCCGCTCGGCGCCGGCCTCGCCCGTGAGGATGCGGCGCTCGGCCGCGCGGTCGGGATAGCCCAGGTGGATCGTGCAGGAGAAGCGGTCCAGCTGGCTCTCCGGCAGAGGGAAGGTGCCCGCGTGGTCCAGGGGATTCTGAGTGGCGATGACGAAGAAGGGATCGGGCAGGCGGTGGGTGCTGCGGTCCAGGGTGACCTGGCCCTCCACCATGGCCTCGAGCATGGCGCTCTGGGTCTTGGGACCGATGCGGTTCAGCTCGTCCAGCAGCAGCACGTGGCAGAACACCGGTCCCGGCTGGAACCGGAAGGTCTGCTCCTTGGCATCCCAGAGGTGCACGCCCAGCAGGTCCGATGGCAGCAGGTCATTGGTGCCCTGGACGCGCTGGAAGCTGCCGCCCAGGATGCGGGACAGGCCCTTGGCCAGGGTGGTCTTGCCCACGCCGGGCAGGTCCTCCAGCAGCACGTGGCCCCCGGCGAGCATGGCCGCGAAGGCACGCCGGACCTGGGTCTCCTTGCCCACCACCACCGCCTGCAGCGCCGCCAACCCGGCCCGGGCCGCCGGCCGCACCGGGTCCGGATCGCGCACGTGCGGAACGAGGATGGGCGGGGGCTGGGTCATGGCGCCTTTCGGGGAAGGGGACCTTCTCCATCTTCCAGAGAGATGCCATGGTCCCGCAAGCGCTGGGCCAGGGTGCGGACCGTCAGCCCCAGGGCCTCCGCCGCCCGGGGCAGGTCGCCCTGGGCCTCGGCCAGCTGGCGCTGCAGCAGCTGGGCCTCGGCGGATCGGGCCACGGCCTTCAGCATGGTCTCCAGGTCGGCTCGCTCCGGCCAGGGGAGACAGAGCGGTGCGGCGCCCCCCAGCCTCAGCTCAGGAAAGGCGCGGAGCGCCCGGCCATCGCTAGTGCGCAGGGTCTGTTCCACCAGGGCCTCCAGCTCGCGCACATTGCCGGGCCAGGGGTGGTCGAGCAGCTGCTTCTCGGCGGAGCGCTCCAGCCAGGGGGCGGGCCTGCCCTCCCGGCGGCTGCCCCGTTCCAGCAGGAGCCGGACAAGGGTCAGCAGGTCCTCCCGGCGCTCGCGCAGGGGCGGCACCCGCAGCTCCAGGGAACCCAGCCGCCCGGCCAGCTCGGGTGGCAGGGAGCCCTCGGGATCGATGCCGCCCATCCAGGCGACCTGCTGTCCAGGTGGGCTGTCCATGGCCCGGGCCAGACCCCCTGTGGCCTCGGGAGAGAGGAAGTCCAGGCCGCCCAGGTAGAGGCTGCCGCCCCGCAGGAGAGTCAGCAACTGCGGCTCGGGCCCCTCGGGCCCCAGGGTCGCGGCGGACAGGCTCCGGTAGGGAGCCTCGGGGTGGCGCAGGACGTGGAGGCGGCGGGCACAGCGCTCCCGGCCCGCCCCGCGCTCACCCCGGAACAGCAGCGGCAGCAAGGTCCCGGCGGCCTGGGCCAGGGCGGCCTCCAGGGCCTGCATGGCTGGGCTGTGGGCCACCCAGAGCTCGCCAGGATCCGGCGGCGGAGCCCCCACCAGGACATGGAGCCGGTCCAGCAGCGCCAGGAACACGTCCAGGTCGAAGGGCTTGGGCAGGAAGTCGTCGGCACCCAGCCGCATGGCCTCCACGATGTCCTTGGGCTCGCCGAAGGCCGACATCAGCACCACCCGGAGGCCGGGCTGCAGCCGACGGGCCCGGCGGATGAGCTCGAGGCCACTCATGCCTGGCAGCCGCAGGTCCGTGACCAGCACCTGGAAAGGCCGGGCCTGCAGCTCGCGCAGCGCCTCCTGGGGATCGGCCACCGCCTGCACAGTCCAGACCGAGCCTTCCAGCGCCTGCGCCAGCAGGCGGCGGAAACTGTCCTTGTCCTCGACCAGCAGAAGGTGCATGGCATAAAGCTATCAGCTATCGGCTTTCAGCTGTCGGCGGTCAGAGCTCGGCGGGCAGGCCGCCGCAGTCGGCGATGAAGCGCTGGGTCTGGGCTGCTGCCTGGGCCTCGAAGAGGGCGGCGCCGGCCACCACCTGGAGCCCCGCCTCCCGGGCCCAGTTGGCGAAGGCGGTGTCCTCCTTGTAGATCCACTCCACAGCCCACCGGCAGGTGGGCCTGGCGGCCGCCAGGAGCTCCGGAAAGGGCGCGGGATCCTCCGGGGCCATGCCGAGGCTGGTGGCCTGCACGAGGCCCACCGGGCCGAAGGCGGCCACCTGCGCCGCGGTGGCGGGGGCAAGGCGGGACACCTGCAGAACAGGCCGCCCCGAGGCCTCCAGCAGGGCCTGGCTGGTGCGGGCCACGCCGCCGGAGCCCAGGACGAGGACGGGTCCGGGGGCCAGCTGGGAGAGGGCCGCTCCGAAGGCCTCGGCATCCGTGTTGGCGCCCTGCCAGGGCTCCCCGGGCGCACGCCGCCAGAGGGTGTTCAGGGGCCCTTCCAGGCCCAGCGCCGCGGGGAGGGTGAGCTTCAGCGGCGCCGTGATACTCAGGCCCAGCACACCGAGGGCCTCCAGGGCTTCCACGGCCTCGCCCGCCTCGCCGCAGAGCAGCGGCAGGTAGAGCAGGTCCTTCAGCGCCCGCTGGAAGCGCGGGTTGTGGAAGGCGGGCCCCCGCGAGTGCAGCACCGGCTCGCCGATCACCCCGCAGAGGCCGTAGCCCGGATGGAGCCGCGCGCAGCGCCACTCGCGCAGGAGGGAGAGGGGCAGCTGGCCCGGCGCGGCGGGAGGGCCGTCGTCCGGGGCCGCGAAGGTGAAGGCGCCGCCCCAGGCGGCCTGCAGGGCCCGGCTGGGCAGCCCCTTGGGACCCATCAGGAAGGCCGCCAGGACCAGACCGTGGTCCCGGGCCCAGGCCAGGGGCGCGCGGAGGCGGCCGCTGTCGCCCAACCGGGCCGCCCAGCCCACCCACTTGTAGGCGTCCCCGTCCGGCAGGTCGCGCAGGCGCTCCTCCAGGTCGAAGACCCCGGGCGCCACATGGACCGACCGCAGCAGGCGGACGTGGGTGCGGGCGGCCTGGATCTCCGGCGGGATGGGCAGCTCCCACTCCAAGTCCAGCCAGGCGGGCCGCCCCTTGAGGGCCTGGACCAGACGGGCCAGGCGGCCGGCCTCATCCGCATCAGGCCAGCGGCCCCCCTCGGAGACCCGCCGGCAGGTGACCAGGCAGCGCCGCTTCAGGGCATCCACCATGGCCTCAGGATCCTTCTCAGGAAACAGGTCCAGGCGCAGCTCCGGCAGGGCGTCGTCGCCCAGGCGCCGGGCACAGGCCCGCGCCGAGTCCCAGTCCGCATGGGTCAGGGTCACGAGGTGGAAGGGAAGGTGGCTCACGGCAGTCGATCCGGAAAAGGCCATCCTACCCTTCCCCGGGGCCGGTTGGCCCGTGAATCCCCTCCGGGCGAGCCAGGGCGGCCACTCCAAACCCTTGGCAGTGGAATGGTTTTTCAACTTCCAAAAGGGTGACCAGCCCATTCACGATGATTACATCTGCTATTAATTAAAGCATCACCGATCCGGTGGTCAGACCACCGGGTTCTGCTCCCAAGGAGAGTGCCCTATGTCCCCCGCCTTGATGTTCTGGATCCAATTTGTGCTCGTCCTGGGCGCCATCCTGATCGGCATCCGCAAGGGCGGGGTCGCCCTGGGGCTCATCGGCGGCCTCGGTGTGGCGGTGCTGGTCTTCGGGTTCCGGGTGGCGCCGGGCACGCCCCCCATCGACGTGATGCTGATCATTCTGGCCGTGGTGACCGCCTCGGCGACCCTGCAGGTCTCGGGCGGCCTCGACTACCTGGTGCAGCTGACTGAGCGCCTGCTGCGCGCCCACCCCAAATACGTGACCATCCTCGCCCCGCTCTCCACCTTCTTCCTCACGGTCTGCGTTGGCACCGGCCACGCGGTCTACGCGCTGCTGCCGGTCATCTCCGACGTGGCCCTGAAGACCCGCATCCGGCCCGAGCGGCCCATGGCCATCTCCAGCGTCGCCTCCCAGATGGGCATCACGGCCAGCCCCGTGGCGGCCGCGGTCACCACCTTCCTGGCCATGGCTGCCAAGAACGGCCATCCCGTGGGCCTCTTCGACATCATCCGCATCACCCTGCCCGCGGGCATCATCGGCGTGCTGGTGGCGGCGGCCTGGAGCTTCAACCGTGGCCTCGACCTCGACAAGGATCCCGAGTACCTCGAGCGCCTGAAGGACCCTGACTTCGCCAAGGGCCTGGACGCCAACGTCACCACCCTGGACAAGGTGATCCCCACCTCGGCCAAGCTCTCGGTGGCCATCTTCTTCGCGGGCGTGCTGGCCATCATCCTGGTGGCCATGAAGCCCGGCCTGCTGCCCCTGGTAAACGGCAAGCCCGTGCCCATGACCACCGTGGTGCAGATGGTCATGCTGGCCTTCGGCAGCTTCATCCTCTTCGCCACCAAGGTGAAGGCCCCCGAGATCGCCCGCTCCAGCGTCTTCATCGCGGGCATGATCGCCGTTGTCTCCATCTTCGGCATCGCCTGGATGAGCGAGACCTTCATCAAGGCCAACGAGAGCTACCTCATCGCCAACATCAAGACCATGGTGCAGATGGCCCCCTGGACCTTCGCCCTCGCCATGTTCGCCGTGTCCGCCTTCGTGAAGAGCCAAGCCGCCACGCTCACCATCATGCTGCCCTTCGGCTATGCGCTGGGCCTGCCCACGCCCCTGCTGCTGAGCCTGATCCCCGCCAGCTACGCCTACTTCTTCTTCGCCTTCTACCCCAGCGACCTGGCCGCCATCAACATGGACCGCACGGGCACCACGCGGATCGGCAAGTATCTCCTCAACCACAGCTTCATGATCCCCGGCCTCATCGGCGTCGGCACCTCCACCGTCGTCGCCTACGGCCTGTCGAAGCTCTTCGCCTGAGCCCTTGCACCGCACGAAAAAGCCCCGCTCATTGGCGGGGCTTTTTCGTGTTTGAGGAGCGACTACCAGAGGCCCAGGACCTTCCACCACAGGCCGCCGACGCCGACCCAGATGACGATGTTCACGACGCTGATCAGCAGCCCCATGCGCCACCAGGTGCCCAGCTCCACATAGCCCGTGCCGAAGAGCACCGGCGCCGGGCCGGTCCCGTAGTGGGTCATGCCCGCGAAGAGGTTGCTGAAGAAGGCCAGCACCAGCGCGGCCAGGACCGGCGGAGCGCCCGCGGCGATGGAGACGCCCAGGAAGGCCGCGTACATCGAAGCCACGTGCGCCGTGTTGCTGGCGAAGAAGTAGTGGCTGTAGAAGTAGACCAGGGCCAGCACCAGGAAGGCCACGATCCAGCCCTTGCCGGCCACCATGCCGCCCATGGACTTGCTGAACCAGGGCACCATGCCGAGCTTGTTGAGGAAGCTGGCCATCATCACCAGGGCCGCGAACCACACGAGGGTGTCCCAGGCGCCGGTCTCGTTCTTGATGTCGTCCCAGTTGAGGACGCCCGTCAGCAGCAGCACCGCCAGGCCCGCGAGCGCGGCGGTGGTGGCGTTGAGGTCCCCCAGCTGCTTGGCAAAGATCCACAGCACCAGCAGCATCACGAAGACGCCGAGCATCATCCACTCCTGGCGCTTGATGGGACCCAGCTCGCGGAGGTGGCCCTTGGCCATCTCCACGGCCTCGGGGGTCTCCGTGATCTCCGGGCGCAGCAGCTTGTAGGCCAGGTAGGGCACCACGATCAGGGCGATGAGCCCCGGCACCAGGGCCGCGAGCGCCCAGCCACCCCACGTAATGGTCACCTTCAGGTCCCCCGCCAGCTTCTGGGCCAGGGGGTTCGCGGCCATGGCCGTGAGGAACATGGCGCTGGTGATGCAGTTCACCTGGTAGGCCGTGAGCGTCAGGAAGGTGCCCATCTTCTTCGCGCTGGCGTCGCCCGGGTGGCTGCCATAGGCCCGGGCCAGGGAGGCCATGATGGGCATGACGATGCCCCCACCTCGGGCGGTGTTGCTGGGAATGGCCGGCGAGAGCACCAGGTCCGTGGCCGCCAGGCCGTAGCTGAGGCCCAGGGTCCGCCGACCCAGCAGCGCCATGAAGGAGTAGGCGATGCGGGCGCCAAGGCCGGTCTTGATGAAGCCCCGGGAGATGAAGAAGGCCAGCACGATGAGCCAGATGACCACGTCCATGAAGCCGCTCATGGAGTCCGTGATGCTGAGCGTGCCCGACAGCGCCGTCACGGCTATGCCGATCATGGCCACGGCGCCCATGGGCAGGGCCTTCATGATGATGCCAGCGATGGTGGTGACGAAGATGGCGAAGAGGTGGAGACCCTTCACCCAGTCGGCCTTGCGCTTGGCCTCGGCGTCCGCCTTGGCCTTCGCCTCCGCCTTGGCGTCGGCTTCGGCCTTTACCTTGGCGTCGGCCTCAGCCTTGGCCTTGGCCTCGGTCTCCACCTTGAGCCGGGCGTCCGCCTCGAGCTTCGCCTTTGCCGCCGCTTCGGCCTGGGCCTTTGTCGCAGGCTTGGTGGCAGTGGGCTTGGCGGGAACCGTAGCAACCGGCGCTGCGGCAGGCTTGGCCTCGGGCTTCGCAGCGGGCTTGGGGGCCGCCGGCGCCGCGGGCTTCCCGGCCGCCACCTGGCCGGCGAAGAGCTTCGCGTCGGGCACGGCCACCACGTTCGGCAGGCCGAAGTAGAGCACCAGCCCCAGGATCAGGGTGGCCAGAGTCGGCAGGGGGCGGGCCCCTTGCCAGCCCTGGGGGACACTGGCGACGGGCGTTTCGGGCACAGGGTTCGGGCTCATGGGGAGCCTCCAAAGGGTTTGATTTCGTGCGTAGTCTACTCGTCAGTCAGATATTGTGAAGAGGCATCTTGATGCCCTTTTTCGACCCATTCATCATCTTAAAAAAATAAATGGTTGGTTTTTCCTGAGGAGGTTCACCGTGCAGGATTTCAGGATCGCGGTCATTCCCGGCGACGGCATCGGCAAGGAGGTCGTGCCCGAAGGCATCCGGGTGCTGGAGGCCGCCGCCGCCAAGCACGGCCTGCGCTTCCACTGGGAGGAGTTCCCCTGGAGCTGCGAGCAGTATCTCGAGACCGGCCGCATGATGCCCGAGGACGGCCTGGACCAGATCCGCCACCACGATGCGATCTTCCTGGGCGCCGTCGGGTTCCCCGGGGTGCCGGACCACATCTCGCTCTGGGGCCTGCTCATCCCCATCCGCCGGGGCTTCCGCCAGTACGCCAACCTGCGCCCCGTGAAGCTCATGCCCGGCGTGCCCTGCCCCCTGGCGGGCCGGCAGGTGGGCGACATCGACTTCATCGTCGTGCGGGAGAACAACGAGGGCGAATACTCCAGCATCGGTGGGCGCCTCTACGAAGGCACGGACCAGGAGATGGCCGTGCAGCAGAGCGTCTTCACCCGCCAGGGCGTGGACCGCATCCTAAAGGTGGCTTTCGACATCGCCCAGTCGCGGCCCAAGAAGCACCTGACCTCGGCCACCAAGTCCAACGGCATCGCCATCACCATGCCCTACTGGGACGAGCGCGTGAAGGCCATGTCCGCCGCCTACCCTGAGGTGAAGGTGGACCAGTTCCATGTGGACATCCTCACGGCCCACTTCGTGCGAAACCCCCACTGGTTCGACGTGGTGGTGGGCTCCAACCTCTTCGGGGACATCCTCTCGGACCTTGGCCCCGCTTGCACGGGCACCATCGCCATCGCGCCCAGCGCAAACCTGAACCCCGAGCGGGAGTACCCCTCCATGTTCGAACCCGTCCACGGCTCGGCGCCGGACATCTACGGCAAGGGCATCGCCAACCCCATCGGCCAGATCTGGGCCGGGGCCATGATGCTCGACCACCTGGGCTGCCCCGAGGCCGGGGCCTCAGTCATGGCCGCCATCGAGAAGGTGCTGGCCACCGGTCCGCGCACCCCCGACATGGGCGGCACCGCCAGCACCAAAGAGCTCGGCCAGGCCATCGCCGACGCAGTGTAGCTCAGGCCCGGCTGCGCCGCTTCTCCGCCTGCCAGGCGGCTTCCATCTCTTCCAGGGTGCGCTGCTCCCAGCCGCCGTGGGCGCGGGCGTCGTCCTCCACGGCCCGGAAGCGTCCCTTGAAGCGGACCATCTGGCGCCGCAGGGCGGCGTCGGGGTCCACGCCCTTCTTGCGCGCCCACTGCATCAGGCTGAAGAGCACATCACCGAACTCCTCCTCCACCCGCACGGGATCGGATTCCGCCTGCAGCTCGGCGACCTCTTCCTTCACCTTGTCCAGGACGCCCTCCAGATCCGGCCACTCGAAGCCCACCTTGGCGCAGCGGCGGCCGATCTCCAGGGCCTCATCCAGGGGCGACAGCGTGGCCGGGATGCCCTCCAGCAGCCGGGGCTCGGTGGCCGGGGTGTGGCCCCGCTCCTCGCGCTTGATGGCCGCCCAGTTGGTGAGCACCTCCTCGGCCCCCTCGACGGCCACCTGGGCGAAGACGTGCGGGTGGCGGCGGACCAGCTTCTCCACCACGGTCCGCTCCACGTCATGGAGATCCCAGGCGCCACGATCCTCGGCCAGCTGGGCATGGAAGGCGATCTGCAGGTAGAGGTCGCCCAGTTCCTCGCAGAGGTGGGCCTCGGTGACGCCTTCGCCCGGCCGGTGCTCCGCGAGCGCCTCGAGCACCTCCGCCGCCTCCTCGCGGAGGTAGCGGGCCAGGCTCTGGTGATCCTGCTTCAGGTCCCAGGGGCAGCCGGTCTCCGGGTGGCGGAGGGCGGCCATGACAGCGCGAAGGGTCGTGGGTTCCATCCTCCGAGGTTACTCAGACTTGAGGATCCGCGGGGTCCGGAACGCAGGCTCAGGCCACCTTCACCACGTCCATGCGCTCGACCCCCTGGATCTTCCGGGTGCGGATCGCGCCCCGGCCGCCGACCAGCAGCCGGCAGTCCAGCGGGAGCCGCTCCTTGAGGTCCATGAGCAGGCGCCGGACCGATTCCCCGGTGGTCTGGGCCGACAGGGTCACCCCCACCACATCCACCCGCAGGATGCGGGCGGACTTGGCGATGTCGCTGATCGTCGTGTCCGGCCCCAGCAGGTTGGTGCGGGCGCCCTGCAAGGCATAGGCGAGGCCCGCGAGCAGCAGATCGAGGTTGCGGTTCTCCCCCGGCAGCGTGCAGAGCAACACCCGGCCCTGGCCCGCCAGCGAGTGGTAGTCCCGGCGCAAGCGGCGCAGGAGACCCTCCAGCATCCGGACGACCATCGCTTCGTGCTCGGGCCGAATGGAGCCCTCGGCCCAGGCCAGGCTCACCCGGTCCACCAGGGGGATCACCAGCTGCTGGGTGAACTCCGTCCAGCCCATCTGGCTCAGGCTCTCGACCAGCAGGCAGCGCATCCCATCGTGGTCCTCGGCGAGCACGGCTGCGAAGAGCGCATCCACCCGAGGGTTCGCCCGGGGCAGGAGCATCCCCTTGATCGTGGCTTCATCTGCGGAGACCACCTTGCTGGCCCGATGCCCCCGGGCCATGGCCTCGGCCATGAGCCGGAGCCGGTAGAGGTCCGCCATCCGGTAGCGCCGATGCCCCGAGGGCAGCCGCAGCGGCACCGGGAAGCCATAGCGGCGCTCCCAGACCCGGATGACGTCCACGGTCAGTCCGGTCTCCATGCAGACTTCCCCGATGCTCAGCAAGCGGGGCTTCATCATCAGAGGCGTCGACTCAAGGGGGGCAGCTTCCCCCAGGTCCAGCAAACCGGGCTTTGTCACGGTGGTGTCCCTCAAAAATTTGTCTAATGAAAAATTTAAGAGATTCCGACGAAAACAGAATGCCCAATAATCTGGACAAACCGATAAAAATCAGCTCACCAAGATCTGTTTTGAGTTCAATTAAGTTTTATTATTTTTAGCAAATATGACAAAAAGTTATTTATTTAACTTTAATAAAAATTTCCCCACCTTGAATGTTGTCCAGGTCCAAACCCTGTCAAATCACGTCAAAGTCACTGGTTTATAATTTTAATATTTATCACTAGTGTCCGGTTAAAAGTCAAACAATGGCAGTTGTTTAGAGAAGCGGTCCTCGTGGATCTGGATTTCCTCCTTCGCAAAGGCCCGCCGTAGCTCGATTTTCTCGAAAACGGAGACCGACAGGATCTGTAGCAGCTGA
>CAIOFF010000025.1 GCA_903857495.1 uncultured Holophagaceae bacterium
CTTCCTCTACAAGGCGAAGATGCACGCCTTCTGGTCCCTCATTCCGGAGTAAGCCATGACCATCGAGAGATCCCCCTTCGACCAGGGCCGCCGGGCTCAGATCGTCTTCTCCACCAAGCCCACGGACTTCACCAAGAGCCTGCGGACGAGCATCCTCTGGCAGCTGTTCCGCTTCGCCGTGATCAACCTCAAGATGATCCGGATCATTCGGAAGAGCCACCACTGAGGGACGGACGGGGAGCCCGACAAGCGGCCAGTGAGGTGGAATGGCGCAGGTCATAATTTGGCGGCGTCTGACGGCCTAGGTGGCCCAGGACTGCATACTGCAATGGTGGGGGGTCCGCCATGAAGTATTTCGCCCGCAAGGGTCCACCGGGAGCCGCCTCGGCCACGCTCTCCCTGGACCTCCGCACGATCCTGGACTCCATCAACGACGGTGTCTTCACCGTGGATGACGACTTCCGCATCACCTCGTTCAACCGGGCCGCCGCCGAGATCATCGGCACCACGCCCGAGAAGGCCCTGGGCCAGCAGTGCTGGAAGGTCTTCAACGCTGACATCTGCGAGGGGTCCTGCGCCCTCAAGGAGACCATGACCACCGGCTCGCCCCTGATCAACAAGCACGTGAACATCCACACATCGGCCCGGAAGAAGGTCTCCATCAGCGTGAGCACGGCCCTCCTGCGCGACCAATCGGGCAAGGTGGTGGGCGGGGTCGAGTCCTTCCGCGACCTGACTCTGGTGGAAGAGCTGCGGAAGGCCGTGGAAGGCCGCACCAGCTTCCAGCACATGACCTCGGCCAACCACCAGATGTGGGAGATCTTCAAGCTCATGCCCCTCATCGCCCAGAGCGACAGCACGGTGCTGATCCAGGGCGAGAGCGGCACCGGCAAGGAGCTCATGGCCCGGGCCATCCACGACCTCAGCGCCCGGGCCCGGAAGCCCCTGATCACCCTCAACTGCGGCGCCCTGCCCGACACCCTGCTGGAAGCGGAGCTGTTCGGTCACAAGGCGGGGGCCTTCACGGATGCCAAGCGGGACCGCAAGGGGCGCATCGCCGCGGCCGAGGGCGGCACGCTGTTCCTGGACGAGATCGGAGACATCTCGCCGGCACTCCAGGTCCGCCTCCTGCGCGTCCTGCAGGAACGGACCTACGAGCCACTGGGCTCCAGCGACTCGCTGAAGGCCAACGTCCGCTTCCTCGCGGCCACCCACCGGAACCTCCGCACCGAGGTCCAGGAGGGCCGCTTCCGGGAGGACCTCTTCTACCGGCTCAACGTCATGCAGATTGCAATCCCCCCCCTGCGGGACCGGAGAGAGGACATCCCCGCCCTGGCCCATCGGTTCCTGGATCGCCAGACGGCCCTGCACGGCAAGCAGCTCCAGGGCTTCAGCCCCGAAGCCATGGATCGCCTGATGCGCCACGCCTGGCCCGGCAACATCCGAGAGCTGGAGAACGCCGTGGAGCACGCCTACGTGCTCTGCCGGCAGGGCCAGATCCGGCCCCAGGACCTGCCCTCCGCCCTCCAGGGCAGCGCCTCCGGGCCTCCGGCCGAGGGCGGCGCCATCGGCAGCAAAGACCTGCGCAGCCAGGAGCGGGCCGCCATCCAGGCCGCCCTGGAGCGCCACGCCGGGAATCGGACCGCCACGGCGCGGGAGCTGGGGATCCACCCCACCACCCTCTGGCGCAAGCTCCGCCGCAGCTGAGCGAGGTACTGCAATCTGCATGAATTGAGGTCTTGAAGAGCACTGCAAATTGCAATTCTTATATCACTATTTGGTTGATCATCAATATTCAAACAATTGATATCGTTGTAGTTTTTCAAATTGGCCTTGCAATTGCATTTGAAGGGTTAGTTGGGGTGGCTTTACAGCCCCAGCCGTTCATGGACCCGGCCCCCTGGGCTTTCCGTCCACCCCCCAGCCCGGAAGGTCCGTGAGGACGGTTCCCTTGGACCGTCGCCCTCGGTCTGCCGGCTCCCCCCTTCAAGAGCACCCGAGCGCTGCTGCCAGACACGGCTGAGCCGTCTCTGCCCAGGGCCCGCCCGGGGCCTATCCCCCCCGGAGGTTGTCATGCGGAACATCGGATTGAAGCGAGTGCTGGGGGTCCTCCTGGCCAGTCTGGGCCTGGCTGGTTCGGCCATCGCCGCGCCTCCGAAGGCTCGGGAAGGCACGCTCACCGTGGCCGTGGCCGTGGCCGATCTGGAACCCATCGTCCGGGCCGTGGGCGGCAGCCAGGTCGAGACCGTGAACCTGTTCAAGGGCTGCCTCCTGCGGAAGGACCTGCTGGTGGAGCCCGCCGCCAAGGCCCGCCTAGCCGCCTCGACAGTCATCGTCTGGACCGGCTTCCTGAACGAGTCCGCGGCCATCTCCACGGCGCTCCGCACCGCTGGGGCACCCACGCCGAAGTGGATCGACGTGTCGAAGGGCGCGGCCCGGACCAACCTGCCCACCTCCAGCTGCGGTGGCTATGTGGATCCGGCCTACGCGGCGGGAGATCCCTTCTTCTGGCTCAACCCCACCAACGGCGGGCTCATGGCCCGCACCATCGCGCGCGGCCTGGGCGAGCTGCGACCGGCCAGCCGAGCACTGTTCATGGCCAATGCCGAGGCCTTCGAGAAGGCCCTGGCCCGGGACATCGAGCGCTGGAAGGCGGCGCTCAAGCCCGTGCAGGGCATGCGGGTGTTCGCGGCCCAGTGCGGCTGGCAGAACTTCTCCGCCGCCGTGGGGGGGCCTGCCTTCCTGAGCTGCAAGGGCACCCCGGATGAGCCGCCGAGCCCCCAGGCCCTGCTCCTGCACATCCGCGGCATGAAGACAGAGCTGATCCTGGTGGATCCGAACACCCCCCAGGACTACATCGAGGCCTTCCGGGAGCACTCGAAGCTCAAGGTGCTCGAGGTGCCCTCCTCCATCGAGGGGCTCCGCGGCGCCACCACCTACAGCGCCCTCTTCGAGAACCTGGTGAAGGTGCTCCAGAGCCAGGCCAAGCACTAAGCGCGCTTCCACGACTTCCCCGAGGTGCCCCTTGATCGAGCTCAACCTGGACCCCCGCGGGGAACGAGGCCCGGCGCCAGCCGTGGCCTTTACCCTCCGACCCATCGGCATCGTCCACGCAGCCCCGGTGAAGCGGGCCCGGCTGCCGAAATACTTCGTGCCCCGGGGACGCGCCGCCCTGGAGCTGTTTCATCCCTATGGGCCGGGCCTCCAGGGCCTCTACGAAGGCCTGGACCTCTGGGTCATCACCTACCACGCCCTCTCCGGCCGCCTCCCCGGCGATGCCTGGCAGGGCGGGGAGGGCCACCCCGGTGTCTTCGCCACCACGGCCCTCCAGCGGCCGAATCCCATTGAGTTCCTGCGGGCCAGGGTCATGACCGTGGATCCCGCCCAGGGCCTCCTCCACGTGGAAGGGCTGGATGCGGAGGATGGGGCGCCCATCCTCGACATCCGTCCCGCCACCTCACCCCGTCACCGGCTCACCCGGCCCGGCGAAGAAAGGGACACCCGATGAAGGTCGCCATCGCCGTCAACAATCGCTCCGAGGTCTCGGCACACTTTGGGCGCAGTCCCGCCTTCCTCGTCTTCCAGGTGGAACAGGGCCAGATCCTGCACCGTGAGGTCCGGCCGAACGACCAGGCCGGAGCAAGCCACGAGCACGGCGGCGCGCAGGGACATCCCCACGACCACAACCGGTTCGTCCAGCTGCTGGGGGACTGCCAGGCCGTGATCGGCCTCGGCATGGGCCCCGGTGCACGCCAGGCGCTCGAGGCCACCGGCATCGCCGTCCGCCTGCTGGAAGCGCCCACCTCCCCCGAGGAGGCCGCGATCCGCTTCGAGACTGGGTTGCTGCCAGCGGGTCCCGTCAGCTGCGGGAGTGGCCATACCCACCCGCACACCTGACTGGCGACACCCAGCCAACTGCCCCCCCCTGGGGCGTTCAGCAACCACGCCCCTGTCCTGCGCTGTCCTGCCTTCCGGAGACCCCATGCCGCACCCACCCCGAAGACCTTCGCCACCGCTGCTGAGGCGGGTTCTGCAGACCCTGCTGGGACTCCTGGCCCTGCCCCTCGCCCTGGCCCAGGAGCCGGCGGCGGCTCCGCCCACGGCGGGCCATGGCTCCTACACCATCGTCCATGTGGCCAAGAGCCGCCGACAGACCGCGGATCACAGCAAGTTCCAGGTGTTGAAAGGCCCCTTCAAGGACAGCGATGGCCCCGCGGTGACCCGGGCCTGCCTCACCTGCCACATGAAGGCGGCGGAGCAGGTCATGGCCACGTCCCACTGGACCTGGAACATCGCCAAAGACGGCAAGGACGGCTTCGGCAAGTCCACCCTCCTGGTGAACAACTACTGCATCTCCATCATCGGCGGCAACACCGAGTCCTGCGCCCGCTGCCATGCGGGCTACGGGTTCAAGGACAAGAGCTTCGACCTCACCAAGCCGGAGAACGTGGACTGCCTGGTCTGCCATGACACCACCGGTGACTACGAGAAGGAGAAGGCCGGCTGGCCCAATCCCGGCGTGTCCCTGGCGGAAGTCGCCCAGAAGGTCGGCGCGCCCACCCTGAAGAACTGCGGCGTGTGCCACTTCTTCGGCGGTGGTGGCGACGCCACCAAGCACGGCGACTTGGATGACACGATCCTGAAAGCCCCCCGGGCCGAGGACGTGCACATGTCCAGGCAGGGCGCTGGCATGGACTGCATCGACTGCCATGCCTCGGACGCGCACAAGGTGGGCGGTCCGAACTACGTCATCCCCGCGGACCGGCGGGAGCAGGCGAAGTTCGCCGGAGAGAGCGTCTCCCGGATGTCCTGCGCGGCCTGCCACAGCGACGCGCCCCACAAGTCCTACATCCTGAACCGCCACTACCAGAAGGTGGCCTGCCAGACCTGCCACATTCCCACCTACGCGCGCGGCACGCTGCCCACCAACACCTTCTGGGACTGGGCCTCCGCCGGGCGCCTGAAGAACGGCCGGGGCTACAAGGAAGAGGATGCGAACGGCTACGAGAAGTACAACAGCATCCACGGCGAGATGATCTGGGCGCGCAATGTCCGGCCCAGCTACGTCTGGTACAACGGCACCCTGAAGTTCACCCGCCTGACGGATCGCATCACCGTGCCCGCCGATGGCAGGGTCATCCTGAATCCGGCGGAGGGCTCCTACACCGATCCCAACGCCAAGATCTGGCCCTTCAAGTTCCACGAGGCGACCCAGCCCTTCGACCCGATCCTGCAGCGCTTCGTGGCCCCCTACACCGCGGGGCCCAAGGGCTCCGGCGCCTACTGGGGTGACTGGGACTGGGACGTCGCCATCCGGATGGGCATGGAGACCGCCGGCCTGCCCTACAGCGGCCAGCACAGCTTCGTGAAGACCACCATGCTCTGGCCCGTCACCCACATGGTGGCCCCCAAGGAGCAGGCCCTCGCCTGCACGGAGTGCCACAAGCGCAATGGCCTCCTGGCCCAGGTCCCCGGGTTCTACCTGCTGGGCCGGGACCACGGCACTGGCGTCGACCTTCTCGGGTTCGGAGTGATCCTCCTGACCCTTCTCGGCGTGGGCATCCACGGCTTCATTCGCTTTTCCCACGGACGCCCCTAGGAGGCAGCATGCGACGCGTTGTTCTGTATGAAGGCTTCGAACGGTTCTGGCACTGGGCCCAGGCCCTGCTCATCCTCACGATGATGCTCACGGGCTTCGAGGTTCGGGGCCTGGGGCTGCACCTCTTCGGGTTCCAGCGGGCCGTGGCCCTCCACAACATCCTGGCGGTGACCCTGCTGGTCCTCATCGTCTTCGCCATCTTCTGGCACGTCACCACCGGCGAGTGGCGCCAATACATCCCGACCCGGAAGTTCCTCCGCGAGATGATCGCCTTCTACGTCACGGGGATCTTCAAGGGCGCGCCCCACCCGGTTCGGAAGCACCGCATGGCCAAGCTGAACCCGCTGCAGCGGCTCGCCTACTTCGGCTTCAAGGTCCTGATCATTCCCGTGCAGGTCACCAGCGGCGCCCTCTACTACTACTACCCCAACCTGCAGCACGCCCTGGGCTGGCCGCCCGCCTCGCTCTGGGTCATCGCTGTGGTGCACGTCCTGGGAGCCTTCGGCCTGGTGGCCTTCCTCATCGGCCACGTCTATCTGACGACCACCGGGCACACCCCCTTGACCAACATCAAGGCGATGCTCACCGGCTGGGAGGAACTTGAGGACGATGCGTATTTCGATGAGACCTAGAAACATTTTTTCTGAGTGAGAGAGAGCTCGCTCCTAGGTTCCATCAGAGGTATAGCTCCGCTGGAATGCAGGAGTGAAGCCGCTCTCCCACTGCGCGTGAGAGACTGCTCACGGGTAGCGATCACATTGGCAACTGAGCAGGAGGCACCATGGGCGATCCCCTTTTCTGGCACCGTTTGCAGTTCGGGTTCACGGCCACCTACCACTACCTGTTTCCGCAGCTCACCATGGGGCTGGCGCTCGTCATCGTCATCTTCAAGGCCCTGGGGCTCCGGACCAGTGAGGCGCGGTACAGCGACGCGGCACGCTTCTGGATCCGCATCTTCGGCATCAACTTCGCCGTGGGCGTGGTGACGGGCATCCCCCTGGAGTTCCAGTTCGGCACCAACTGGGCGCGCTTCTCCCAGCTCTCCGGGGGCATCATCGGCCAGACCCTGGGCATGGAGGGCATGTTCGCCTTCTTCCTCGAGAGCAGCTTCCTGGGCCTGCTGATCTGGGGCGAGAAGAAGCTCTCACCGAAGGGGCACTTTGGCGCGGCCGTGGCGCTCTGGCTGGGGAGCTGGCTGTCCGGCTACTTCATCATCGCCACCAACGCCTTCATGCAGCACCCGACGGGCTTCGCCGTGGCCGTGGACGGGACGCTGCAGCTCACCAGCTTCTGGGCCTTCCTGCTCAACCCCTGGGCCCTGGGCCAGTACGCGCACAACATGATCGCGGCGGTGGTCACGGGCTCCTTCGTGGTGGCCGCTGTCGGGGCCTACTGGACCCTCAAGGGCATCCATCCCGTGCAGGCGGGCCTCAACCTCCGCACGGGCACCATTCTGGGCCTGATCTTCAGCGTCCTCGTCGCCTTCCCCACCGGCGACATCCAGGGGAAGCTCGTCGCGAAGCACCAGCCCATCACCCTGGCTGCCATGGAAGGGCGCTTCGAGAGCGGCCCCCGGGCGGCGCTCACACTCATCGGGCAGCCCGATGTCACCATGCACAAGATCGAGAACCCCATCAAGGTGCCCGCGGTGCTCAGCTTCATCGCCTTCGGGACCTTCTCTAGCAACGTGAGGGGCCTGCTGGAGTTTCCGCAGGACCAGTGGCCCCAGAATATCGAGCTGCTCTACTACGGTTTCCACATCATGGCCGGCCTCGGCACCCTCATGATCGGCCTCATGGCCCTGGCCGTGTTCCTGCTCTGGCGCGGCAAGCTGGCTACCAACCGACCGCTCCTGTGGGTCGTGATGCTGGCGGTGCCCTTTCCTTACATCGCCACCACGGCCGGCTGGGTCGTGGCGGAGTTCGGCCGCCAGCCCTGGCTCATCTACGGCGTCCTGCGCACGGCCCAGGGCAGCTCGCCCCTGGTCCACGCGGGCCACACGGCCTTCACCACCCTGGGCTTCGCGGGGATCTTCGTCGTGCTCTCCATGCTGTGGCTGTTCCTGATCGGGCGAGAGCTCGCCCACGGCCCCGAATCCCAGGCGCACTAGGAGACCCCCATGGAAACCCTCTGGTTCTGGCTCGTCTCGGTGATGGTCGCAATCTATGTGGTGATGGACGGCTTCGACTTCGGGGCGGGCATCCTGCACCTCGTCGTCGCCAAGACCAATGAAGAGCGTCGGCAGGTGCTCGGCGCCATCGGCCCCCTCTGGGACGGCAACGAGGTCTGGCTGCTCGCGGGGGGCGGCTCCCTGTTCCTGGCCTTCCCCAAGGTGCTGGCCTCGGGCTTCTCCGGCTTCTACCTCGCCATGTGGCTGGTGGTCTGGAGCCTCATGCTCCGCGGCATCTCCATCGAGTTCCGCTCCCACGTCCTGGACGGCCTCTGGCGGCACTTCTGGGACACGACCTTCGCGGTCTCCAGCGTGCTCCTGCCAGTGCTGCTCGGCGCGGCGCTGGGCAACGTGCTCCGCGGTGTGCCGCTGGATGCCACGGGCTACTTCAGCATGCCGCTCTGGACCGACTTCCAGCTTGGCCCGCAACCCGGGATCCTGGACTGGTACACCGTGCTGACCGGCGTCTTCGCCCTGGTCACGGTGGCCGCCCATGGTGCCCTCTTCCTGGCCTGGAAGACCGAGGGGCCCGTGCACGTCCGCGCCAAGCACCTCGCGCCGAGGCTCTGGCTCCTGGTGCTGGTGGTCTGGGTCGCGGCCAGCGCCGCCACCACCCGCGTGAACCCGGCGATCCTCCACAACCTGCCCGGGGCGCCCCTGGCCTGGGTTGCAATCCTCCTCTACCTGGCCGGCCTGGGGCTGGTCTTTGCCGGCCTCGTGCGGGAGCGCTACCTGCTGGCTTTCCTCGGCTCCGGCGCCTTCATCCTCGGCCTGCTGGCAGCCAGTGCCGCCTGCGTCTTCCCCGTGATGCTCAGATCCACCCTGAATCCCGCCTTCGACCTCACGGCCCTGAACTCCAGCGTGGGCGGCCACGGGCTCCGCACGGGCCTGGTCTGGTGGCTGCTCGGCTTCCCCCTCGCCCTGGGCTACGTCGCCTTCCTGTTCCGGTTCCACCGCGGCAAGGTCGCCGCGGCCGAGGAAGGAGAGGGCTACTGAACCTCAAGGAAATGGGAGGCTTCGGTCTATCCTAGGGGGTTGACCTGACGATCTCTCGCCCAAGGAGCATCATGCGCCCCGCCATCCACCTTCAGAACCTGGGGCTCCGTCTGCTTCTGCCTTGCCTGGCCGCTTCCCTCTGGGCACAGGCGCCCACCGATGGAGGCTCGCCTGCGCCGGTCCTGGCCCCCGCCAAGGCTGACCCCGAGGCCTTCCCGCATCTTCCTCGGCTGCTGGTGCGCGATACCGTGCAGGTGGTGACGCGGCCCGCGGACTGGGAGACCTCGGACTGGAAGCAGCTGGGCCTCGGGGCGGCAGCCGTGCTCGGCGCGGGTCTGGCCCTGGACGCCCCCCTGGACCGGGCCTTCGCCCGCAATGCCCGGCCCTCCTGGGACAACCTGGCCAAGAACGTGGAAACCCTCGGCGGCACCGGCAGCCTGATCATCGCCGGGGGCCTCTACCTGGGCGGGGCGGCCCTGAAGGAACCTGCACTGCGGGCGGTGGGCATCGATGCGGGCATGGCCATGGTCATCGCCCAGCTCACCCTGACCCTGCCCCTGAAGGTGCTGGCGGGGCGCTCCCGCCCGAACGCGGGAGAAGGCAGCTCCCACTTCAAGCCCCTCTCCGGGGGGCAGTCCTTCCCCTCGGGCCACACCACCCAGGCCTTCGTGCTGGCCTCGGTCATCAGCGCCCACGCAGACCAGCCCTGGGTCACAGGCGTCACCTACGGGCTGGCGACCCTGGTGGGGGTCGCGCGCATGGAGCGGCGGGCCCACTTCCTGTCAGATGTCCTGGGTGGCGCGGCCATCGGAACCTTCGTGGGCCGGGAGGTGGTGCACTTCAACCAGTCGCTCCGCAGCTCGGCCAAGGGGGACGTCAAGGTGTCCTTCCAGCCTGTAGTGGGTGCCGCCTACCAGGGCGCCACCCTGCGCGTCAGCTTCTGAGGTCCAGCCTGGCCCACCCGCCCAGCATCAGCGAGGCCAGAGGGGCCAGCGAGCGACGAGCAGGGCGACGAAGGTGCCCAGGGCGCAGCAGCTGAACATCAACACCGCCCCCGCGGCACAGTCCTTGGCGATGCGGATGCTCGGGTGCAGCTCGGGATGGAGCCGGTCCAGCGTGTGCTCCAGCGCTGTGTTGAAGAGCTCGGCGCCCAGCACCAGCCCGCAGTTCATCAGAACCAGGGCCCACCAGACCGCCGCTGGCCGCAGCCAGAGCAGAAATGCCACCGCCCCCCCAGCCATCAAGGTCTGGCTGCGGAAGCTCGCCTCCAGCCGCCAGGCGGTCGAGATCCCGGCCAGGCTGAACCCCAATCGCTGCAGAAACGACCTGTTTTTCATGGACTCCGCCCGCTCTCTCCATTGTGACACGTCTTAATTGCACAGAACACAACACATGAGTTCGACACATTGGAGCGATCCCTGGGTCCGGGAACCAAACTTACTTTTAGAATCGGACGCACCGGGGTGGATGACCAATTGGGTTCGCTGCATAATAAGGTCTCCGCAACCTCTCGCAAATCCTGAGGGCATGCGGACCTTCAGATCCCGGTCCCTGGTTGGGAACCGGCTTCTCCAGTCCATTCAACCAAACCCACAGGGATATCCGTCATGCCGAACATTGCCTCCGTCCTCAAGGAAGAGATCATGCGCCTGGCCCGCAAGGAGCTGCGCAGCGAGACCGAGAGCTTGAAGAAGGCCTCGGCCCTCTATCGCTCCGAGATCGCCACGCTCAAGCGCCGCGCGACCGCGCTGGAAAAGCAGCTTGCCCACCTGGGCAAGAAGGTGGTCGGCAAGGGCGAGGGCCAGGAAGCGGCGGCCCCTGAGTCCCGGGTGCGATTCAGCGCCAAGGGCCTCAACTCCCGGCGCCAGAAGCTGGGTCTCTCCGCCGGCGACATGGGCGCCCTCCTGGGCGTCTCAGCGCAGACCATCTACAACTGGGAGGCCGGTACCACCCGCCCCCGCGGCCCCCAGGTGGAGGCCATTGCCGCCCTCAGGACCATGGGCAAGCGGCAGCTCCTCGCCAAGCTGCAGGAGCAGCAGGCCAAGTAGCCTGCCTGCTCGGCTCACCCGACGCAGAGTTCCTTCGTTTTCCGGATGCCCGGCACTTGGCGTAGCCGAGCTGCCCCCTTGCCGCCAATGACCAGCCTGCACCCCTCGGGCAGCCGCTCCCGCAACTCCAGGAGCAGGCCCCGGGCGGGTTCGCCCGTGAAGTAGACGGACACGCTCACGGCCACCTTGTCCACCTTCAGGGTGGCCGCCGCCTCGGCGATGTTCGCGATGGGAACATCCTCTCCCAGCACTTCCGTGCGGGCGCCAAGGGCCGCATGGGCCAGGGCAGCCATCAGCAGGCCCAGGCGGTGGTGCTCGCCCGGTAAAGTGCAGAGCAGCACCCTGCCCCGCCCCGGCTGGGAGTGGAACTCCTGGCGCAGGGTCCGGAGGAAGTCCTCCAGCAGCTCGGAGATCAGGTGCTCGTGGTGGATGCCGATCTCGCCATCGGCCCAGGCAATGCCCACGCGGTCCAGCAGGGGGGACGCCACCTGCAGGAGGAAGGGCTCCCAGCCCAGCTCCAGCATGTTCTGCCGCAAGAGCTGGCGGATGAGGTCCGAGTCCATGGCCACCACGCCCACGAACAGGGCCTCCACGCGGTTGTTGCCACCCGGGAGGATCAGCTTCCGGAGGTCTGCCTCGCTCGCACCGGCCGCCCTCGAGGGTTTGTGGCCGAGGGCAACCGCCTGGGCCATGAGCTTCAGCCGGGCCACCACGTCTTTCCCGTAGCGCCGGTGACCGGTGGGCAACCGCTGGGAGACGGGGAAACCGTAGCGACGCTCCCAGGCCCGGACCACGTCCACGGTGAGGCCCGTTTCCGCACAGACCTCCCCGATGCTCCGCAGCCCTGTCTGGTCCATGAGGAAAGGTGCCTCCGCTGCCGCGTCCAGGGTCGAGAGTCCAGTGCTCGTTCAGAGTGGAACAAAAAACAGTTCAGATCGCTGAGCCACATTATCTGGTAATTATTTTGAATTCATATGATTGATATTATCACTAGTGTCCGGTTGAGCGAAGTAGGTAAGGTTGTAAGATCCCTTTTTTCAAGTCTTTTCAATCAATATTCCTTGGTGGCGATTTGAACGGCGGGAACGGGATTTCGGGTGGTTTCCTGGGGTTGGACCCCAGGGGGC
>CAIOFF010000026.1 GCA_903857495.1 uncultured Holophagaceae bacterium
CAAGCCAGTGCCGACTCGCGAGGGCGCAGTCCGAGCGATGGCGAGCCCAGTTCTTTTGCGCAGGCGCAAAAGGGCCGGGCTTGCCATGTGCGCGACCAGGCGGGTCGCGGAGCAGAGCCCGGGGGGCTCTGTGGAGCGGGGCCCCCGCCGGAGCGCAAGCCAGTGCCGACTCGCGAGGGCGCAGTCCGAGCGATGGCGAGCCCAGTTCTTTTGCGCAGGCGCAAAAGGGCCGGGCTTGCCACGGCACTCGACGTAACGACTTAGGGCTGCTTCTTCCGATCTGACCCGGTTCGTCGCACCCCGATGCATGGGGCCCGGCTTGCCTTCAGCCTAGCCGGGATGGGGGCCCGGGCGCCACCCGAGCCAGGCCGCAACGTGGCCCGAGGGCCCGGAATGCCTTGGGCCACATGGCCTTCTCCCTGCAGCCTCGAGAGCTCATTTCCTGAAGGCACCGCCCCTTCCGGTGGCCTTACGTTTCATTGCTTAGGACCAGGGGGCCCGAGTTCGTCCGGCCGGGCCCCCCAGGGTCATCCCATCTCCAGAGATACCGAAGTCCACTGATGAGCTCCAGATCGGCTATTCCCCAGGCCGGGCAAGGCATGGCGGGATTCATCTTCCGCAGGGGTGGGTCGTGCCCTCGCCAGGGTCAGCAAGAGCTCCAGGTTTCGGGCGGAAGGGGCCATCCTCCGGACAACCGGAACGCTCTTGCCTACCTGATTCATGGACCCACGATTGGTGCTGATTTTGCACTGGCAAAATCCGCTCGTGGCCTCTTGACACCCCTACATCTTGGGGCGATCCTTGATCTCCGGCACAACCCCTAGAGGTCGTATGCAAAAACCCCTGTTTTTCGGGGTGGCCTTGCACGCCTCTGGAAAAGTTGTGACTTTCCTGGATTAGCGCACGCACTCCTCTATTTGTTCCAACATTAATCTTGAGCCCAGGACTGACCATGAAGATCGCCCGCCACTTCACGAAGGCAGGTCACGATCCCCTGGAGGGGATCCCCTTCGTCCCGCGGACCAGCCGGATCTCCAAGCTCGACGGCACCGTGGTCTTCGAGGCGAAGGACGTGCTGGTGCCGGAGACCTGGTCCCAGGTGGCGGTGGACATCCTGGCGCAGAAGTATTTCCGCCGGAAGGGCATCGACGAGCAGAACGGCGGGGAGAAGGACGCCCGGCAGGTCTTCCACCGCATGGCGGGCTGCTGGCGCCACTGGGGCGAGACCCACGGCTACTTCGAGACCACCGAGGACGCCCAGGCGTTCTACGACGAGCTGACCTACATGCTGGCCAACCAGATGTGCGCCCCCAACTCGCCGCAGTGGTTCAACACGGGCCTGCACTACGCCTACGGCATCAGCGGCCCCGCCCAGGGCCACAGCTACGTGGATCCCCGCACCGGCGAGATGATGAAGTCCACCTCGGCCTACGAGCGTCCACAGCCCCATGCCTGCTTCATCCAGAGCGTCTCGGACGACCTGGTGAACCCCGGCGGCATCATGGACCTCTGGACCCGTGAGGCCCGCATCTTCAAGTACGGCTCGGGCACGGGCACCAACTTCTCCAAGGTCCGCGGCTCCGAGGAGCCCCTCTCCGGTGGCGGCCGCAGCTCGGGTCTCATGAGCTTCCTGTCCGTGGGCGACCGCGCCGCGGGCGCCATCAAGAGCGGCGGCACCACGCGCCGGGCCGCGAAGATGGTCTGCCTGGACCTCGACCACCCCGACATCGAGGCCTTCATCGACTGGAAGGTCACCGAGGAGCGCAAGGTCGCCATGCTGGCCGCCGGCAGCGCGGTGATCCGCCGCCACTGGGATGCCATCTGCCTGACCGTCGAGGGCTCCACCACCAAGGATGCGGACCCCAAGACCAACGAGGCCCTGCGCAAGGCCCTGGCCCGCGCCAAGCGGGACGGCGCCCCCGCGGCCTTCCTCACCCAGTGCCTGGGCCGCCTGGCCGAGGGTGACTTCGCCCGCGACCTGCAGGGCTACGACACCTCCTGGGACGGCGAGGCCTACTACACCGTGGGCGGCATGAACTCCAACAACTCGGTGCGCGTGCCCGATCCCTTCATGCGCGCCCTGGAAGTGGACGGCGACTGGGAGCTGAAGCGCCGCATCGACGGCAAGACCTCGAAGAAGCTCCGCGCCAAGGACCTCTGGGAAAAGGTTAACAAGGCCGCCTGGACCTGCGCGGACCCCGGCATCCAGTTCAACACCACCATCAACGACTGGCACACCTGCCCCGAAGACGGCCCCATCAACGCGAGCAACCCCTGCTCCGAATACATGTTCCTGGACGACACGGCCTGCAACCTGGCCTCGCTGAACCTCTGCACCTTCCTCACCGAGGATGGCGGCTTCGACCTGGCCGGCTACCGGCATGGCATCCGCCTCTGGACCGTGGTGCTCGAGATCAGCGTGCTCATGGCCCAGTTCCCCAGCGAGTCCATCGCCCAGCTCAGCTACCAGTTCCGCACCCTCGGCCTGGGCTACGCGAACCTCGGTTCGATGCTCATGCGCATGGGCATCCCCTACGACAGCGTCGAGGGCACCCAGTGGTGCGCGGCCCTGACGGCGATTCTCACGGGCGACGCCTACGCCGCCAGCGCCGAGATGGCCCGCGAGCTCGGCCCCTTCCCTGGCTACGAAAAGAACGCCAAGCACATGCTGCGGGTCATCCGCAACCACCGCCGCGCCGCCTACAACGCCCCGGACTCCGAATATGAGCAACTCTCCATCCGGCCCCAGGGCCTGCGCGGCACCGGCGTGCCCAAGCGCATCCTGGACGCCACCCGCGAGAGCTGGGACACGGCCCTCAGCCTGGGCGAGCAGCATGGCTACCGCAACGCCCAGGTCTCGGTGCTGGCGCCTACGGGCACCATCGGCCTTCTCATGGACTGCGACACCACCGGCGTCGAGCCCGACTTCGCCCTGGTGAAGTTCAAGAAGCTGGCGGGTGGCGGCTACTTCAAGCTGGTGAACCGCGCCATCCCCGAGGCCATGGCCCGCCTGGGTTATTCCCCCGCCCAGATCCAGGACATCGAGCGCCACGTGGTGGGCTGGCAGCAGCTCAACGACGACACCCCCGGCATCACGCGCAGCATGCTCAAGGGCGCCGGCTGGGCCGAGGAGGAGATCGCCCTGGTGGAGCAGAAGCTCCCCACGGCTTTCGACGCGGCCTATGCCATCGACGTGGAGCGCCTCAAGGGCCAGTTCGACGCCACCCAGGTGGAGACCTTCCTGGCGGCCCTGGGCGGCACCATGACCGTGGAGGGCGCCCCGCACCTCAAGGATGAGCACCTGCCCATCTTCGACTGCGCCAACCGCTGCGGCCGCATCGGCCGACGCTACATTGCGCCCATGGGCCACCTGCGCATGATGGGCGCGGCCCAGCCCTTCCTCAGCGGCGCCATCAGCAAGACCATCAACCTGCCCGCGGAAGCCACCGTGCCCGAGATCGGCGGCATCTACGAGGCCAGCTGGCAGCTCATGCTCAAGGCCGTGGCCCTCTACCGCGACGGCTCCAAGATGAGCCAGGCCATGGCCACCAGCCTGGACCTGCTGGACGGCGTGGACTCCCTCCTGGACGAGCAGGCCTCGCCCGCCGAGAAGACCCCGGCCATGGCCCAGGTCCTCACCCAGCAGCTGGTGCGCACCTACCGCCGGCGCCTGCCCAACCGCCGGGGCGGCTACACCCAGGCGGCCACCATCGGCGGCACCAAGCTCTACCTGCGCACCGGTGAATACGAGGACGGCAGCCTTGGCGAGATCTTCCTCGACATCCACAAGGAGGGCGCCGCCTTCCGCGCGGTCCTGAACTGCTTCGCCATCGCCGTGAGCATGGGCCTGCAGCACGGGGTGCCCCTGGAAGAGTTCTGCGACGCCTTCCTGTTCACCCGCTTCGAGCCCGGCGGCATGGTGTCCGGCAGCGACACCATCAAGCTCAGCACCAGCCTCATCGACTTCGTGTTCCGGGAGCTGGCCATCAGCTACCTGGGCCGCTACGACCTGGCCCACGTGGAGCCCGAGCACCTCACCAGCTCCCCCACCGGGCTGCGCCCCAACAGCCATGCCCCTGGAGCGAACCTACCCAGCCTGCCCACGGGCACGCCCCTGCCCTTCCCCGATGCCCCGCTTGGCGGGGGGTCCCCCGCCCAGCCCAGCGCGCCGGAGCTGGTCGCCGTGGCCGTCACCCGGCCGACCCCGTCCATGTCCGGCGGCACCGTCTCCGCGGCCCAGGCCGCCCGCGAAAAGGGCTACACCGGCGATCCCTGCCCCGAGTGCGGCCACCTCACCCTGGTCCGCAATGGCGCCTGCATGAAGTGCCAGACCTGCGGCGCCACCACCGGCTGCAGCTAGGTGACTGAGCCATGTCCCAGAGCGTAGGCCCCGCATCGGGGCCTTCTGCTTGTCCCAGACCGTGCCACCGGGCACCGCCAACGGATCGAGGCTAGGCCATGAAGACGGGTCGCAACGCGCCGTGCGCCTGTGGCAGCGGGAAGAAAGTCAAAAACTGCTGTGGCTCAATCCGTACGCAACACCATCCCGCACCGCCCCCCGATGAAGACCGCCGGTGGGTGGAGGAACACATCATCAAAGCTGGCGACCTGCTGCTGTATGGAAACCTCCTGGAGGAGCTGGAAGGGGGCTCGACTGAGGCCCCCTGGAAGGCGTTCCGGGGGATTGCCGAACGCTATCTGGCGGCGGGGCCTGATGGCACGACCCTCATCCATGAAGAAGTCGATGCCCTGATCGAAGCCCTGAGCCAGCGGGATCAGCGGTTCGGCTACCCGCCCCCCTTCTGCCACAAGGGCTGCGCCAACTGCTGTCGCGAGCTGGTCTATTGCACCACTGATGAAGCCGCCTGCATCCAGGCCCACTGCCGGGCCCGGGGCCTGGAGATCGACTACGACAAGGCCTCCCGCCAGCTGGAGCACGTGGCCTTTGACAGCCGGGGCGACCACACCGGGGCGACCAGCTGGAACGATCAGCCCCTTGCCGATCAGTCCTGCCTCTTCCTGGATGCGGCTGAGAAGAGCTGCCGCATCTGGCCCGTGCGGCCCCTGGTCTGCCGGGTCCACCTCGCCGAGGAGACCGACCGCTACTGTGCTCCGCACAATGGCGTGGAGAACCCCGAGGCCCGCGGCATCAACTACGTGGAGCTGGCCACGATCCTGAGCGTGGTGTTCACGCTCCATCGGGACTCGATCAAGCGGACCCTGGGCCGGCTGCTGCTGGAGGCGAAGCAGGCAGACCCTGTGAAGGGCTGAAGGGCGCGTGGGGATCAGGAGGATCCGCACGGCACCTCTCCCCTGATCCCGTAAGCTGTCCTTGGGTGCGGCTCCCATGGCGTCCCCGCACCCTCCGATGCCCCGACCCCAGGAACCCCTGCCCCATGGACCGCTCCTCCCGCAACCGGCTGACCCCGCAGCTCCTGCCTCAGTTCAGCGGGGAGACCCTCTTCGACGCCATTGCCCGGGCTGTCTGTGCGGCCGGGTGCCTGCCGCGCAAGGAGCTCTTTGAAGCCTGGGAGGTGGCCCGCCGGGTGCGACGACGCTTCCGGGGCCGACGGATCGTGGACCTGGCCTGCGGCCACGGCCTGCTGGCCCAGGTGCTCCTCTTGCTGGACGACAGCTCCCCGGAGGCCCTGGCCGTGGACCTGCGCCTGCCGAAGAGCGCTGCGAGCCTGGCGGCCTCCCTGGGTGCGGCCTGGCCCCGTCTGGTGGGCCGGGTGCAGTTCCTGGAGACTGACCTGAGCCACGTGCCCCTGACGTGCGGGGACCTGGTGGTCTCGGCCCATGCCTGCGGCGGGCTGACGGACCTGATCCTGGCGCGGGCCGTGGCGGCCGGGGCCACTGTGGCAGTGCTGCCCTGCTGCCACGACCTCAAAACGGGAGAGCTCGGCGGCCTGGAGGGCTGGCTGGACGGCCCCCTGGCCATGGACGCCACCCGGGTGGCGTGGCTGCGCGCCCAGGGCTATCGGGTCTATACCCAGCTGATCCCCGGCGACATCACCCCCAAGAACCGCCTGCTGCTCGCCGAACCGGCCTGATACCGCTTTCCCTTCACAGGAAACAAGAACAAGAAAAACCAAGCCACCGATGAACACCGATGAACACCGATGAACACCGATGAACACCGATGAACACCGATGAACACCGATGAACACCGATGAAAGCAGGATTAAGACATGATAAAAACCATTACAAGTTTTTTTAGCTCTTTCTTTATCAGCTTTTAATCAGCAGTTATCGGTGTTCATCGGTGGCTGATTTGCTTTTTTTGCGCAGGTTGTAATGCATCTCCGAGGAGTCTCCTCATGGGTCACGAAGAAGCTTTTGTGAAGGCCTTCATCGCCTCGGCCCAGCGGGCGCGCTGGATCCACTTTCTGGCGCTTCCCAAGCGGCGCCAGGAGATCCTCAGCCGCCTGAACCGGCACCTGCCCTATGTCTCCGAGCTCGGCACCGAGGTCCCCGGCGAGCAGGACTTCCCCGCCGGACTCGAGCAGCTCCTCAAGGCCAAGGGGGCGGGACCCACCTGCCACGTGATGGTCGATGGCCTGAAGGCCGACGGCCGGGAGCTCCCCCTGGCCCAGGCCCTCAACGAGATCTGCCTGCACCGCGGCGGGGCCATCCTGTCCTGCCTCCCCGGCCGCCTCGCCTACTACAAACCCGAGTCCCCAGCGCTAGGCATCCTCCTGGAGCGCCTGCCATTGTCTAGTTTTTAGCCCGGGGGACCTTGGAGAACCCCGGCTTAGGATGAAGGCGCAGGATGGTCTCGACCCCTGCACCTGGGAGCCCCATGAGAGTTACAACCGGTAACCTGGAAGTGCTGGATAGTGGGACCGTCGATTCTCTGGGCATGCACGACGTGGACTGTCTGCTCACCGAACAGCCGCCCCTGTGGACCACCTTCCGCGTCCAGCACAACGAGGAGGGGACGCCCGGCATCGCCTGGCAGCGGGCGGACCCGGAGCGCCTCGTCATCACCATGACTAACCCGCGCCACAACGCCGGTCCCGAGGCCCCGCTCCAGATCGGGCAGATCCATCAACGGCCCCTCTTCATATCGTTTTGCATCAACGTTCTCGGGGACTACTGCTCCTTTCAGGTGGCCTACACCTTCTACATGGGTGAGCAGACCGCCTGAGCGCCAGCGTTCCGGACGTAAAATAGGCGCGCGGGGGTCGCCCCCCGCGCGCCTACTACGTCTGGCTCCTGCTAGATGAGGCCGAGTTCCTTCACGGCGTCGCGCTCTTCGCCCAGCTCCTTGGCGGTGGCGTCCATCTTGGCGCGGCTGAAGGCGTTGATCTCCAGACCCTGGACGATCTTGACGTTGCCATCCTTGACCGTGACGGGGAAGCCGTAGACCAGGCCTTCGGGCACGCCGTAGCTGCCGTCGGAGGGGAAGGCCATGCTGGTCCAGTCACCCTCGGGGGTGCCCAGGGCCCAGCTCTTCATGTGGTCGATGGCGGCGCTGGCGGCGCTGGCCGCGCTGCTGAGGCCGCGGGCCTCGATGATGGCAGCGCCGCGCTTGGCGACGGTGGGGATGTAGGAGCTCTCATACCAGGCGTGGTCGTTGACCAGGTCGTAGGCGCACTTGCCGTCCACGGTGGCGTGGTAGAGGTCGGGGAACTGGGTGACGCTGTGGTTGCCCCAGATGGTCATCTGCTTGATGGCCGTGACGGGGGCGCCGGTCTTGGCGGCCAGCTGGGAGATGGCGCGGTTGTGGTCCAGGCGCACCATGGCGTGGAACTGGCTGGGCTTGAGCTTGGGGGCGTTGGAGAGCGCGATGAAGGCGTTCGTGTTGGCGGGGTTGCCCACCACCAGGACGCGCACATTGCGGCTGGCCACTTCACTCAGGGCGTGGCCCTGGGGCTTGAAGATGCCGCCGTTGGCGTTCAGCAGGTCGGCCCGCTCCATGCCGGCCTTGCGCGGCAGGGCGCCCACGAGCAGCGCGTAGTCAGCGTCCTTGAAGGCCACCATGGGATCGTCGGAGGTCACGACGCCCGCCAGCAGGGGGAACGCACAGTCGTTGAGCTCCATGACGACGCCGTTGAGCGCCTTCAGGGCGGGGGTGATCTCCAGGAGCTGGAGGATCACGGGCTGATCTGCGCCCAGCATCGCGCCACTGGCGATGCGGAAGAGCAGGCTGTATCCGATCTGGCCGGCGGCGCCGGTGACAGCCACGCGAACGGGGGTCTTCATGGGTGATCCTCCTGGATGGGTGACCCCATTCTATAGCGGGCATCCAGGAAGAAAACCAGCGGGTCTTGAATCGTGACATCCGTCCGCCGGTCTGGCAGTGGGGTGTCAGGCTTCCAGATCCTTCACGACCTGGTCCCCGCCCAGCTGCCGCATCTGGTTCAGGATCCAGGACTGGCGGCCCCGGATGTAGTCGCTGGGCGCGTTGGCGTGGAACTTCCGGGGGTTGGGCAGCACCGCCGCCAGCAGGGCCGCCTCGCTGGGCGTGAGGCGCTTGGCGGGCTTGCCGAAGAAGGTCCGGGCCGCAGCCTCGGCCCCGTACACCCCGTCACCGAACTCCACGATGTTGAGGTAGACCTCCAGAATCCGCTTCTTGGACCAGCCAGCCTCGATCAGCAGGGTGAACCAGGCCTCCAGTCCCTTCCGGGTCCAGGAGCGGCTGCTCCAGAGGAAGAGGTTCTTGGCGGTCTGCTGGGACACCGTGGAGGCGCCTCGCTTGCGACGGCTCTTCTCGTTGTGCTGCACCGCCTTCTCGATGGCCTGCCAGTCGAAGCCGAAGTGATCGGCGAAGTTCTGGTCCTCGGCCGCGATCACCGCCGCGCCCAGGCTGGGGGCGATCTCCTCCAGGGGCACCCAGCGGTGGTGGGCTGTGTAGGGCTTGTCTCCGGACCAGGCCTCCAGCCGGCGCTGCACCATCAGGCCGGAGCTGGGCACCGGAACGAAGCGGAAGATCAGCACCAGGAGAAGGTTCAAGCCCAGGAACAGGCCCAGGGCCCAGCCCAGGGCCTTGAGGAGCCGCCGACCCCAGCCCCGCGCCTTCACCATGCCGCCTCCGGGGGGAGTGCGGCGCAGGGCGATGGCTCAAGCAGAAGGTCCGGCATGCTTCCATTCTGCCAGCCCGGCAGCCTGGCGGGGCGGCGCTGCCTTGTGGGGCGGGGCGGCGGCTGCTAGGCTGAATCATCACCACGCTTGAGAGCACCCATGCCCGCCACCTCCCCGATCATTCTGTCCATTAGCATCCCCCAGGGTGGCTAGGACGGGCTTGCCCCTTCGTTCCCTGCCACCCCCCGCACCTCACCGTCGGGGGGTTCTTCGTTCTGCAGCTCTGGAGTCTCCATGACCTCCGATCCCACCCCGTCCCGCGACCTCCTCGAGCGCATCCTCACGGCCCTGGTCTATGACGTGGCCATCGAGAGTCCCCTGGAGCCCGCCCGGCACCTGAGCGAGCGCCTCGGCGCCCCGGTCTGGTTCAAGCGCGAGGACCTGCAGCCCGTCTTCTCCTTCAAGCTCCGCGGCGCCTACAACAAGATCGCCAACCTGGACGAGGCCACCCGCAGCTGCGGCGTGGTGGCGGCCTCCGCGGGCAATCACGCCCAGGGTGTGGCCCTGGCCGCCCAGCGCCTGGGCTGCCACGCCACCATCGTCATGCCCGTGACCACGCCCCGCATCAAGGTTGAGGCCGTGCGCGGCATGGGCGCCGAGGTGGTCCTGCACGGCGACACCTTCGAGGCGGCCTTTGGCCACTCCCGGACCCTGCAGGCCCAGAGCGGCGCCACCTACATCCACCCCTACGACGACCTCGACGTCATCGCAGGCCAGGGCACCATCGGCATGGAGCTGCTGCGCCAGATGCCCCGGGGCATGGAGGCGGTGTTCGTGCCCGTGGGCGGCGGCGGCCTCATCGCGGGCATCGCCGCCTACCTGAAGCGCCTCTGCCCGGGCATCCGCGTGGTGGGCGTGGAGCCCGCGGACGCCAACGCCCTCTACCAGTCCCTGTCCGCGGGCCACCGAGTGAAGCTGGACCAGGTGGGCCTCTTCGCGGACGGCGTGGCCGTGAGCCAGGTGGGCGAGCAGACCTTCGAGCTCTGCCGCCAGTACGTCGATGAAGTGGTGCTGGTGGACACGGACGAGATCTGCGCCGCCATCAAGGACGTCTTCGAGGAGAACCGCTCGATCCTGGAGCCCGCGGGCGCCCTCGCCGTGGCGGGCCTCAAGGCCTGGGCGACCCAGCACCCGGACCGGCCCAACCCCGGCGCCCTGGTGGCGATCCTCTCCGGCGCCAACACCAACTTCGACCGCCTGCGCTTCGTGGCCGAGCGGGCCGAGCTGGGCGAGCGGCGCGAGGCCGTCCTCGCCGTGACCATCCCCGAGCGCCCCGGCAGCTTCCGGGCCTTCTGCGAGCGCATCGGCCAGCGCGCCATCACCGAGTTCAACTACCGCTACGCCGACCCGGCCAAGGCCCACATCTTCGTTGGCATGCAGGTGGCCGACGGCGCCGAGACCCGCCGCCTGCTGGAAGACCTGCACGCCGACGGCCTGGAGGCCCTGGACCTCAGCGACAACGAGATGGCCAAGCTGCACATCCGCCACCTGGTGGGCGGCCACGCCCCCGCCGTGGTGCACGAGCAGGTGCTGCGCTTCGAGTTCCCCGAGCGGCCGGGCGCCCTCCTGCGCTTCCTGGGCAGCATGAGCAGCGACTGGAACATCACCCTCTTCCACTACCGCAACCACGGCGCCGACTACGGCCGCGTCCTCGTGGGCATCGAAGTGCCCCCCGACGACCAGGCCGAGTTCCGCGCCTTCCTCGACAACCTGGGCTACGCCTGGGTCGACGAAGCCCAGAACCCGGCGTACCGGCTGTTCTTGGGGTAAGTGGGAAAGAGAACAACTCTCGCGGAGAAAAGACGAGAGGGCCGAGGGGCGCGGAGGAAGACGGACCTGTGGCATCCTCCCTGTCGGAGGCTTCCATGACGGAGCGGCTGACGGGTCCTGAGCTGGTGGCGCTGGTGCGGCGAGTGTTTGTGCCCCGGCCGGGGGAGAAGGCGCTGGCGATCCTGGTGGACCTGCCGGACGCGCAGGTGCCTGATGACGCCGACTGGGCCGCGCGGCGGGCCATGGCCGCGGACTGGGCCGCGCAGCTGAACGCCCGGGATGCCGAGCTGGGACTGGCCACGCACCTGGCGGTCTATCCCAACATCCACACCAACAACGGCGACCTGCCGGAGCGGGTCTGGCTTCATGCCGGCGGCCCCCTGCCCGTCGCGGACGCCCTGGATCCCGCCGCCTCGGTGAGCTTCGCGGAGCTCTACGCCGAGCACCCCATCCTCATCGCCCTGACCAAGTTCTCGGCCACGGCGCCCCTGAAGCTGGCCGCGAAGCAATTCCCCATCCGCGCTGCCACCATGCCCGGCTTCCGGGCGGACATGATCCCCGCCCTGCGCCTGGACTACACGGAGGTGAACCGCCGGGTGACGCTGCTGAAGGACCTGCTGGACCGGGCCGAGGGCGCGGACTTCCGCTTCGGCATGCCCGTGGGCGAGTGCGCCCTCCACCTGGACCTGCGCCACCGCACGGGGCACGCCTCCGGCGGCCTGCTGCCCGACCCGGGCGTGGCGGGCAACCTGCCCTCCGGCGAGGCCTACATCGTGCCCTACGAGGGCGAGCGCCCCGGCGATCCCAGCCGCACGGCTGGCATCATGCCCGTGCAGTTCGGCGCCGAGATTGTCCGCTACCGCATCGAGGGCAACGTCGCCGTGGCGGTGCTGTCCGCAGGCCCCGCCTCCCGGGCCGAGGCCGAGCACCTCCAGCGCGAGCCGGCCTACGGCAACCTCGCGGAGCTGGGCCTGGGCGTGCTGGCGGCCTTCGGCGTGAAGCCCGTCGGCGAGATCCTCTTGGACGAGAAGCTGGGTCTGCACCTGGCCTTCGGCCGCAGCGACCACTTCGGCGGCCAGGTGGGTCCCGCCCAGTTCTCCAGCCCCGGGGCCGTCATCCACATCGACCGCGTCTACGTCCCCGAGACCCAGCCCGACGTGCAGGTCCTGAGCGTGGACCTGACGATGCCTGACGGCAGCTGCGTGGCACTCATGCGGGATGGCACCTACAGCGCGGGGTTCTGAGCCATCCTCAGGCGCAATTAGAGGTTCATCCGGGATTTACGGGGAAGGTCAAAAGCGAAACCGCAGATGCCGCAGATGGGCGCAGATGGGCGCTCCGACTCATCCTTCGCCCAACAAAGCCTTTTGCCCGGTGGATTCGGAGCTGACCGTGATCAGGCCCGCACGGGAGCATGGGCTCTATCCAGGGGTGCCGCTGCTGCGTCTCTTGGGGGGCGCGGCGGCGCCGCCCCTGGATGACTTCCGGCGCAGCCGGAAGCCGCCTCCGGCGGGCCCATGTGGGGTGAGCCTATACCCATCCCCGAGATCGCCTTGACCATCGGCCGGGGACGCGCACCCAGCGCACCTAGGGCCAGGAGGGAGGCACGGCATCTGCGTCATCTGCGGGTTGCTTTTGGATGCTGAGACTGGCCGATAATCGGGAAAGAGGAATAAGCTTTCACCGCCAGGACGCCAAGATGCCAAGAACTGCAAAGCGGTGCCTCTGAAGTCCTTCTTGGCGTCCTTGGCGACTTCTCGGTATCGGCTAGGCCGATACGCGAGACAAAACGAAATCTGGCGGTGTTCATTTTCTTTTTCAGGCTAGAGCCAGCATCTAGGTAGGTTTGCCTGTGGCCTATTCCTTCCCCGGCGCGGAGCCGTGGAAGAGGCGCCAGGCCCAGCCGTTGCCGCGCCGCACAAGGACGGCGCTGAAGCGGTAGGGTGCCTTGAAGCGCAGCTTGCCGGCGGGATCCTTCACGACCATCCGACCCTCGACGAAGGCCCAGGCGGTGTCCCCGTGATGGCTGAGGTCCACCCGGTCCATCTCCCAGCTGAAGCGGTTGCCCCGCATCAGGGCCGCGAGCCAGCCCTCCATGGCGGCGGGCCCCTTGTAGACCTCGCCCTTGTCCGAGCCCACCAGCAGGATGTCGGCCCGGTCCTCGAAGAGGGCCAGACAGGCCTTCACGTCACCGGCGGCGGCTGCGGCGTTGAACTGCTCCAGGGCCTGGCGGACCTCGGCGTCGACAGCTGCGGGGCTTGGTACCGTGCGCCGAGCAGCGCAGCCCAGGGTCAGTAAGACAGCCATCCCGCTGATCCAAAGAGTCGTCTGCATCCTATGAGATACGAAGCTGCGCATGGCTTCTCCTCGTTCATGGGCTGGGGTTGGTCCGGCCATGCTGACAGGCCCTCGGAGGCCGGGCCAGCACTTTCAGGGAGCTCAGAACAGCCGCCCCACCAGCGCCGCCAGGGCGGTCTCCGTGCGCAGGATGCGCGGCCCCAGGTCCAGGGGTGTCAGACCCGCGCGACAGAGGCTGTCGAATTCCGCGTCGATCCAGCCGCCCTCGGGACCGATGGCCAGGGTGACGGGCGCCACCAGCATCTTCGGCGCCTCGCCTCCCGCCCCCGGGTGGGCCACCAGGCCCGTGCCAGGCCTCACCAGCGCCGGCAGCTCGTCCTCGACGAAGGGCCGGAAGAGCCGCGCCAGCCGCAGCTCCGGCAGCACGGTGTCCTTGGCCTGCTCCAGGCCCAGGAGCAGCTGCTCGCGCAGGCTCTCAGGCTGCAGCCGGGGGCTGGCCCAGTAGGCCTTCTCCACCTTCCAGGCGTTGAGCAGCACCAGACGGGCGGCGCCCAGGCTGGCGGCGGCGGCCACCACCCGGTTCAGCACCTTGGGCCGTGGCAACGCCACCACCAGCGTCAGGGGCAGCTTGGGCGGCGGCGCCTGATCCAGCACGATCGTCAGCTCCAGGGCCTCGGCGTCCAGCCGCAGCACCCGGCCGCGCCCCATGGCGCCCCCCAGCAGGCCCACGGCCAGCTCCCCGCCCACCGTGGCCCGGTGGACGTCCCGCACATGGGTCAGGCGCCGCCCGGTGAGGCGGGCGCGGTCCGGCGCCACCAGGTCCTCGGGGAGGAGCAGGACGAGGTTCATGGCCGCGGCTTCCGCTTCGGTTTGGGCTTGGCCCGGCCCGCCACGGCGATGGCCTTGGCCATCCAGAGAGCCAGCTGGTCCGGATCCTCCAGGACCTCGGTGGGCAGTTCGTAGTACTGCATGGGCTTTGTGGGGTCGCCGAAGGGCAGGAAGGGCCCCATGCCCGCGGCTTCGAAATCTGGCCGGTTGGCGTCGTCCACCTTGAAGTAGAGGACCTCATTCGCCACCAGCGCGAAAGTACGGCCTTCCGCGAAGATGGCGAGACCGCCGAACATGGGGCGCGACGTGACAGGACGGATGGCTCCCATCAGCTCGAGGAGGTAGGCGCGGAAGCTCGCAGAGACAGCCATGGGGCCATCCTACCCGCCTGGAGCGGCTCTGGAGGCCCCGGTTCGGCCAGTGGTCGGTGGTAGGCGGCGGTATCTGGTCACAAAGGGCGGCGCGGGGACCCAACCGGGGGTACCTTTCCTGTATTGGAACCTGGGGGTAGCTTATGGTCCGTCATGCTTCCGCAACTGAAGCGCTGGCCTGTGTCCAGTCCGGGATGCGGGTCTTCATCCACGGCGGCGCCGCCACGCCCACCATCCTGGTGGAGGCCCTGGTGGCCCAGGCCGAGCGCCTGCGGGATGTGGAGCTGATCCACATCCACGTCAGCGGCAAGGTGGACTACGCCCGGCCCGACTACGCCCGCAGCTTCCGGGTCGCCAACCTCTTCGTCGGCCCCAACATGCGGCCCTACGTGGGGACGCCCCGGGTGGACTACCTGCCCTGCTTCCTCTCCGAGATCCCGAACCTCTTCCGCTCGGGCCGTCGGCCCCTGGATGTGGCCCTGCTCCATGTCTCCCCCCCGGACGAGCACGGCTTCTGCACCCTGGGCGTCAGCGTGGACGTGGCCCAGGCCGCGGCCGAGTGCGCCAAGGTCATCGTGGCCCAGGTCAATCCCCAGATGCCCCGGGTCCACGGCGACGGCTTCATCCACATGAGCCGCATCCACCACTGGGTGGAGGTGGACACGCCCATCCCCGAGTTCCCCCAGCCGCCCATCGGCCCGGAGGAAGCCGCCATCGGGCGCTTCGCCGCGGAGATCATCGAGGACGGCGCCACCCTGCAGATGGGCATTGGCGGCGTGCCGGACGCGGTGCTGTCGGCCCTCAAGGGGCACCGCCACCTGGGCATCCACACGGAGATGATGTCCGATGGCGTGCTGGCCCTCATCCACTCGGGCGTGGTGGACAACACCCTCAAGAAGATCCACCCGGGCAAGGTCGTGGTGGGCTTCGTGACCGGTACCCGCAAGGTCTACGACTACATCAACAACAACCCCCAGGTGGCGATGCTCGACATCGCCTATATCAACAATCCCACGATCATCGCCCGCAACCCCAAGGTCACGGCCATCAACAGCGCTGTGGAGATCGACCTCACGGGCCAGGTCTGCGCGGACTCCGTGGGCCACCGCATCATCTCCGGCGTGGGCGGCCAGATGGACTTCATCCGGGGCGCCTCCCTGTCCCCGGGCGGCAAGCCCATCATCGCCCTCTCCAGCCGCACCAAGCGCGGCGAGTCCCGCCTGGTGCCCACCCTCAAGCCCGGCGCGGGCGTGGTGACCACCCGCCAGCACGTCCACTACGTCATCACCGAATACGGCGTGGCCGACCTCTACGGCCGCACCCTCCACGAGCGGGCCCGGGCCCTCATCCGGATCGCCCACCCCGAGGATCGCGAGAGCCTCGAGCGCGCCTGGAGCACGGTGTCCATCTCCGAGTAGCCCCTACCGGTCCGCGACCCGGGCCTCCTCCACCCAGATGACCTCGCAGGCGCCGTCGCCGGAGTCGGTCCGGGTCAGGCTGCTGACCCAGCGGAAACCGTCCTTGCCCTCGACCCGGATGAGCTGCCCCCGCAGCTCCACCAGCTGGCCGACCTTCGCGCCCAGCAGGCGCTTGGCCACTGCGTCCGTGGCGGGGATCAGGTGCATGTTCGCACTGTGCGAGATGACCTCGTCTGCCGGGATCGGCATCGAGGCGGCGTTCCAGTAGTAGAAGCGGTCCTGCTGCCGGATGGTGAAGGCATCCAGGATCCGGGTGTCGGACATGGGCCCCCAGCCCAGGGCCAGATCCACCGGGGACAGCTCCGCCCCGCGGTCGAAGCGGTAGCGCTCCGTACCCAGCACCCGGGCCCGCAGCTGGAACTGGGCCAGAGAGGTGAGCTGGTGGCCGTGATGGGTCCAGCTCTCCCGGGTGGCGGGCTCAGTCTGCAGCGGCTCCTCCGGAGCCAGGATGCCCGGCCGCTGGGCCACGGGACGGTCGTTCCAATACATGAACCCCGCGAAGCCCACAACCGCCACCAGCGCCAGCGTGAGCCGGCGCTCTCGAGCCCACTCCAGCCACTCGTCCATGCGAGCAGCTTAGCGGTACCGCCGGAGCCGGGACGGAGGCAGATTCCGCCCTCTGCTGATCTACACTTGGGCCATGTCCGATCCCCTGCTCTCCGCCCTGCTCGACGCCTGCCGCCGCCTCCACGCGGGGGGACTGCTGGCGGCCTCGGACGGGAACCTGTCCGTGCGCCTGCCCAACGGGCTCATCGCCATGACGCCCAGCGGGGTGCCCAAGGCCAAGGTGGAGCTGCGCGACCTGGCCTACCTAAGCCTCGACGGCGAGGTTCTCTCGGGCCGGCCGAGCAGCGAGCGGGCCATGCACCTGGAGGTCTACCGCGCGGTGCCCGGGGCCCGGGCCATCGTCCACGCCCACCCGCCCACGGCCATCGCCTGGACCCTGGCCCGGCCCGAGCTGAAAGAGCTGCCCTCGGAGGCGCTGCCGGAGGTCATCCTCGCCGCGGGCCGCATCCCCATCGTGCCCATGGCCATCCCTGGCACCGAGGCCATGGGTACCCACCTGTTGCCCTTCCTGCCCGACCACCGCCTGCTGCTGCTGGCCCGCCACGGCGGCCTCTGCTGGGGCGACACCATGGATGAGGCCGCCGGAGGCCTGGAGCGCCTGGAGCAGGTGGCCGTGATCCTCTGGAAGGCCGAGACCCTCGGCGGCGCCAAGCCCCTGCCCCCCGCCGACCTCGCCGAGCTCCGCGCCCTCCGCGCCAAGCTAGGGCCACGGGTGATCTGAGCGAAAAAGGGAGCCTGATTATCGGCGATACTCCGCCTAAACGTACCCTATGAAAACCGAAGGCCGGGGCGCTTGGTGCAAACAACAGACCCTGATGGCAATGCCGCCAGAGATATGATTCAGGCTTTCGTTGGAGAGGTTGGTGATCTTCGGTTCATCGCGTTTTAGCGTGGAGGTTGGAGCCCGGGAAACCAGTTCTCCTCATCCCTGCCCGAGCCCCGCTGCCAGGGCCAGAAAAGCAATAAATCCAAAGGAAACCGGTGAGGAACAGTGAGGAACGGTGAGACTGCCACGAGCTAAGGCTCTTTCTCACCGGCCCTCACCGTTCCTCACCGGTCCATCAGCTTTTTTGTCCG
>CAIOFF010000027.1 GCA_903857495.1 uncultured Holophagaceae bacterium
CTTCCTCTACAAGGCGAAGATGCACGCCTTCTGGTCCCTCATTCCGGAGTAAGCCATGACCATCGAGAGATCCCCCTTCGACCAGGGCCGCCGGGCTCAGATCGTCTTCTCCACCAAGCCCACGGACTTCACCAAGAGCCTCCGGACGAGCATCCTCTGGCAGTTGTTCCGCTTCGCCGTGATCAACCTCAAGATGATCCGGATCATTCGGAAGAGCCACCACTGAAGGCCAAACCATGAGCCTCTTCCGCATGGCGGAGCAGGAATGAGCAGGCAGTAGAAATTGTTCTGCAGGCTGGGGTTTCCGGCCTTACCCGAGGGCCTCTTGCTAGAAACCGAATGGCCTCGAACGCCCATGGTCTTCGCAGGATCAGAATGTCGCAAAAAATTCATTGATTAACCATATAGTCATATGTAATTATTGATCTGGATGCCGCCGATGGCGTGCCGGAGCAGAGCTGCCATGAGAGCGATCACCTTCATCCTTGCAAGCACCATTACCCTCATCGCCCAGAGTCCGGTCGTCTGGGAATATGATCTCGCCAAAGCCCAGAAGCGGGCCCAGAAGGAGGGGAAACCCCTCTTCGTCGACGTCTGGGCTGAGTGGTGCCCGCCCTGTCAGCATCTGAAGCGGAACGTCTTTCCTTCTGTGGAAGCCCAGAAGGCACTGGCGGGGTATGTCCCCGTTACCCTGATGACAGAGACCCGTGATCGGCGTCCCATGCCAGACGGCATGAAGGTCGCAATGCAATACAAGGTCGAAGCCTATCCGACCCTGCTGATTCTGGATGCCAAGGGGAACGAATTGAAGCGTCAGGTCGGAGCCTTCTCGACTGGGGCTCAGCTTGGCGACTGGCTCAAGCGGAAGTAGTCCAGGAGATCCCTTTCCTCGAGCCTGAAAGGATGTACATGACGCGTTCTCCTCGGATCGTGATCGTCGGTGGCGTGGCCGGAGGAGCCAGCGCCGCCGCCCGAGCAAGGCGGCTTTCCGAATCTGCCAGCATCGTGGTTTTTGAGCGTGGGCCCTATGTTTCCTTTGCCAACTGCGGCCTGCCTTATCACATCGGGGGTGTCATATCCGACCGCTCGCGGCTCCTGCTGCAGACACCGGCAAGCCTCAAGGCCAGGTTTGAGATCGACGTCAGGGTCCACACGGAGGTCATCTCTATCGACTCGGCAGCCCAGGTGGTGATTGCCCGAAACCTGAAAACGGGAGAGGAGATCCGGGAGGCCTACGACGCGCTGATTCTAAGCCCCGGGGCAGAGGCGATCCGGCCCCCAGTACCCGGCGTGGATCTGCCTGGTATTTTCACCCTCCGGAACATGGGTGACATGGATGCCATCCTGCAACTCGTCTCGAAGCGGACTGCCAACAGGGCCTTGATCGTGGGCGCTGGCTACATCGGGTTGGAACTTGCGGAGCAATTCCGCCACCGGGGAATGGATGTGGCTCTGGTGGAGCGGCTTCCCCATGTCCTGGGGGTGGCGGATGCCGAGATGACCTTCCCGCTGCACGAGGAGTTGGTCCGTCAGAAGGTCGACCTCCGCTTGGGGCGGGCTGTCGCGGGATTCGAGTTGCGGCCTGAAGGCCTCCTGGCCGTTCTTGATGATGGCGACCAGATCCAGTGTGATCTGGTGGTCCTATGTGTGGGCGTGAAGCCAGAAGTAGGCTTGGCGCGCAAGGCTGGGCTGACCCTGGGACCTGCGGGCGGCATCCTGGTGGATAACCGGATGAGAACCAGCCAGCCAAACATCTATGCCGTCGGAGATGCGGCTGAAGTTCGTGAATTTGTCAGCGGAGATCAGGCCCTGATCCCACTGGCTGGCCCCGCCAACCGCCAAGGCCGGGTTGCTGCCGAAGTGATCCTCGGGAGGGGGAGCCGTTATGAGGGCACCCAGGGGACCGCCATCTGCAAGGTTTTCGATCTTAGCTTCGCCATGACGGGGCTCTCGGAGACCATGCTCCAGCGCAAGGGTATCCCTTACCAGCGGATCTACGTGCACCCCGCCGATCATGCAACCTACTACCCTGGGGCGCATCCAATCACACTGAAATTGCTATTCAATCCGATGGATGGCCTAATTCTTGGGGCCCAGGCTGTCGGCGTAGCTGGTGTCGACAAGCGGATCGATGTAATCGCAGTGGCACAGCGCGCAGGCCTTACCGTCTTCGATCTGGAAGAGTTGGAACTCTGCTACGCCCCACCCTTCGGTAGCGCCAAGGATGCGGTGAACATGGCTGGATTCGTCGCCTCCAACGTCCTGCGCGGTGATGTGGGGCTGTGGGAGCCGGAGGAGATCGCAGCTTTGGCAGACGACCAGATCCTGATGGATGTCCGAAACCCAAATGAATATGCCCAAGGGACCATTCCTGGTTCGATCTGCGCGCCCGTCGACCAGCTGCGCGAGAGCCTCCCGGATATGGCGAAGGACAAGGAATACCTGGTGTTCTGCCAAGTGGGTGTCCGAGCCTATATTGCTGCGCGGTTGCTGGTGCAGCATGGTTTCAAGGTCCGCAACCTTTCTGGCGGCTACCGCCGATACGCCATGTGGAAGGGCACCCACGCGGTTCCTTTAGCCTGCGAGGCTGCGATGAAGTCCGAGGATGGCGAGTAGGGTGATTCCCTTGCCGGTGTCCTGAGCCGATTCTTTAACCCTAACCATCTGTTCACAATTGGAGGTCCCATGACCAGCCCTGTCTTCCAGGATCACTATCCGGAGAATGTCGCCCACTGCTATGGATGTGGACGGCTCAACGAGCAGGGCCATCAGATTCGCACGCAGTGGGAGGGGGAGGAGTCCGTCACCCGCTACCGCCCGCGTCCTGAGCACACGGCTATTCCCGGGTACGTCTATGGCGGCCTCATTGCGTCGCTGGTGGACTGCCACAGCACGGGCACGGCGGCTGCGGCCATGTATCGGCATGAGCAGCGGCCCATGGACAGCCTCCCGGCCTACCGCTTCGTCACAGCCTCGCTGCATGTGGACTACCTTGCGCCGACCCCTATCGATGCCGAGATTGAACTCCGGGGCCGGGTCAAGGAGATCAAGGGCCGCCGCGTCATCGTGGAGGTCACGGTGCTTTCTGAAGGCAAGCCCACCGCCCACGGCGAAGTGGTGGCGGCGCAGATGCCAGAGAGCTTTGGTGCGAAAGCCTGAAGCCGAACCCGCGTTGGGAGCACACCCTCCTCCTGGTTCAGGGAACCCATTGCCTTGGCCGTACTTCTGGTTGGTGCTGGATTCGCCCTCGCCCCCTTCACTCCTGCTGCGGTGGCGCTGGTGGGCGGGGTGATGTTGGCGCTGACCCTTGGGAACCCGCTCCAGTCCTTGACTCGCGCTTGGACCCATCGGATGCTTCCCCTTGCCGTGGTAGGCCTAGGGGCTGACATGGATCTTCGAGCGGTCGCCAAGGCTGGTTTGCATGGCCTGATGCTTTGCTTGCTGGTGGAAACTGCCGGTTTGGCAGCTGTCAGATAAGGCCTTATCGCAATCCACTGAGCAACGGGGTGAGTCCCGTGATGCCGAGAAATAGAAATATCCTGAACCCTTTTCCTCGTTCTCAGACTCTTACTAGATGAGGCGGCTGATATCGCCCACTATCCCGGAGCCCTCATGGCGAACCTACTCCCGACCAACGAACATTCCGTGGAGCGCGTGTTGCGCACGATCCTTGGCATTGGGGTGCTGTCCCTGGCTTTTGTCGGACCCAAGACCCCCTGGGGCTACCTGGGCATCGTGCCCCTGGCAACGGGCCTCCTGGGGTCCTGCCCGCTCTATACGATTTTCGGGTGGAGCACCTGTCCCGTGAAGGCTCGTTGATTAAAGATTCCGAACTGCTTTCCCAGGCGGCCTCCGGGGACGCGAATGCCTTTGAGGCCTTTGTCCTCCGCCACAGGGAGGCCGTCTGGCGCTTTGCCCACTCTCTCGCCCAGAATCCTGCTTCGGCGGAAGACGCATTGCAGGATACCTTTCTCTCCGCCTGGAGAAGTGCCGCCGAGTTTCAAGGAGAAAATTCGGCCCTCGGCTGGCTCCTCACCATTGCCCGGAATGCCGTCTACAGGCAGTACCGAGGGAGGGCTGGTGAGCCTGATCGAATGGAGTCTCTGGCCGAATTGGGAGAGGCGGCAGGTTGGGGTGCCGAAGATGATCCCCTTGATGCCATTGTGGTGCAGGACGAGGTCGGAAGGGCCCTCGGACGCCTCTCGCTTGAGGACCGGGAAGTCCTGGTCCTCAGAGAGATTGAGGGATTCTCGATTGAGGAATGCTCCACCCTGCTAGGGCTTGGATGTCCCGCCTTGAAAAGTCGATTGCACCGGGCGCGGTTGCGATTCACCGCCCACCTTCGGGGAGAGCGCCATGGAAAATGAAAGGATCGTTGCCGGGATGCACTGCGGCGAGGTGCTGGCGGAATTATCCGACTACCTGGAGGGGGATATGGCCTCTGATCGTCGGGAACAGGTCTTGGGTCACATCCAAGGCTGCGATGTCTGTGAGAGATTCGGCGGCGTTTTCACGAGGGCTATTCAGTCGCTCAGACGAAGTGTGCACAAGGACTCTGAGGAAGGTCTCAAAGCCTTTAAACGCCTAACGGCGCGTCTGGACCCAGTGACGCATAGAGAACAGCCCTGACTAACCAATCGAAGGAGCCGTGATGTCTGCGACAGAACGCTTTGACCAAGCCGCATCGACCTGGGATCTTGTGGACCGGAGGGTGGTGCTCGCCCGTGGGGTCACGGAGGCCATCGCCGCCAGGATCCCTCTCTCCAAGGAGATGTGCGTTCTGGACTTTGGCTGCGGAACGGGCCTGGTCACCTTGGCACTGGGCCCCTTGGTGGGTTCCATTACCGGCGCAGATACCTCAACCGGGATGCTCGCCACCTTGGCGGAAAAGGCCAAGAGCCAGGGCCTGCACGTTCATCTGAAGTGCCTGGATGGGGACGGGAATGCGAATCTTGGCGGGCCCTATGACCTCATTGTGAGCAGCATGACCTTGCACCATATCGCTGACGTGCCTGTGCTGATCGACCTGTTTACACGGCATCTCAAGCCTGGCGGGCAAGTGGCTCTGGCCGATCTGGATGAGGAGGATGGAACCTTTCATGAGGATGCCTCGGGTGTCCACCACCATGGATTCTCGCGGGAACACATCCGGGCCTGGCTGGCAGAGGCCGGCTTCAAGCAGATTCAGTTGGAGACGGCCACCGTTACCTCCAAGGAGAGTGGGGACTATTCTGTCTTCCTGGCCACTGCACGTGGCAACTGAAGACGGGAATAAACGAACTGCCTCAGTGGGGTGACCTCAAGGATGGGATCCACTGGAATGCAATGCCTGAAAACCCAGCGCCCTGGGGGTTGGCCCAGGGCGCTGCTTCTCAATCAGATCAACACCAGGCTCGGTATGGCCGGTCCGGGCTCAGTGCATCCCGCCGCCCATCCCGCCGCCCATGCTGCCACTCTGTCCGAGCACCAGGCGGGTGGCCGACAGGGTGGCTCCCGTGAGGGTCCCGTGAGCTTCCACCATGGTTCCAGCCTTGACAGTGCTCCAGAAGGTGGCCGCAGTGATGATCGATCCCTGGGAGAGGTAGGTGGTGGTGCCACTCACCACGACGGTGTAGCCGTTGAGGACCAGGGTTTGGGCGCTGGAATTGACGGAAGTGACGGCGCCCAGCACATCGGTTAAGCCAAGGCCGACACTGATGACAGCCATCTCGGCGATGCGGGTGGCGTAGGCGTAGCCGGCGCTGTTCGTGCGGGTCGAGTCGGCCATAACGGCCACCCAGTCACCGACCTTGAGCGTGGAGGCAGCTACAGGGACATCCTGTGCCAGGATCAACGTCGAGGCGTCCATCCAGTAGTTGGTTCCAGCGACGGCGAAGGTCATGGCACTCAGGTCGATGGCAGTGATGGTGCCCTTGACCTGGGTATTGGTCGCCCCCATGCCAGCACCCATCCCGCCGCCCATGGCGGTGGTTTCGACTTCCACATGGGAGGCCACGAGGCTGGTGGTGGAACCGCTGGCCAGGGCGCCCTGGACTTCGACCATGACACCTTCGGCCAAGGTGCCGACCACGGTCGCCTGGGTGTAGCTCACGGTCAGGTTCAGCAGGTTGAAGGTCTTAGTAGCGGTGTTGAGGTTCAGCGCGAGCCCACGCAGGCCCATGCTGCAGCCAGGGTCGCCCAGGGCTCCCAGGACATTGACCCAGGTGGCGGCGATGGCATTGCCGCTGATAGTGCCCCGGACTTGCGTCCAGGCCCCATTGGCCAGCGTGCCGCTCACCGTGGCCGCCCCGTAGCTGACGGTCCAGGTGCCGAGGGTGAAGGTCTTGGTGGCGGTGTCCAGGTTAGCGACCTGGCCCTCGGTGCACTGATGGGAAGTGTCAAAGCCCGGTGTCCGCCGTTCCACGCGGGTGGCCAGGTAGCTGCCATTCGCTATGAAGGAGCCATGGACCGACACAAAGCCGCCCACCCTGAAGTCCGTGAGGGTCAGCGTGGTGTAGGTGCCGTCCTGGTTCTCCTGGGCGAGGACGGTGAGGGCATTCACCTGAACCACCTGGTTCATGATGGTCAGCCGGGAGGTGGCCTGATCCAGCGTCTGGATGGGCCCCATGAAGGAGGAGCGGAGCTGGATCCTGTTCATGGCGTAGGTGCCGCCACTTGCACCGGCGCCCATCCCACCGGCGGTGGTCTGCCCGGCCATCACGGTGCCCGGTTGAACCTTGGTGGTGCTGACCGCCTGGCCATCCAGGGTGACCGCAGCCCCAGTGACACTGAGGGTGGTGTGGTTGATCTGGGGGGTTTCGCTGGTCCCTGCCACGATCCCGGCCACTACGCCCGTCGGGGCGATGGGAGGCAGGGTGTTACTCGTCTCGGGGGTGGTCCCGCTGCTACCCCCACAGGCCAGCGAGAGGCCGGCTACCAGAACTGCCAGAACGGTGAATTTTCGCATGGTGATCCCCTTATCAGTGGATCCAGGAGCCAGCCTGGGCCAGAAGGCCTGGGCCTTCGAAGGACTCAATTCAAGGACTGTGCCAGGACCAACCAAAGGACTTAGCGCAGGATCCGAGTCCTCTTGACCCGCTTCCCAGGGAGCCCTGCGTCAGAAAGCCCCACCTCCGCCTTGAGGCCACCCCGGAGTCACGGGAAGAGGTGAATGAGTGCCAGGCTGGCACCCTGCCTGGCCCCGCCATCGTTCAGGCCCACCGTGAAGGCCGCCTTCAGGCCCCAGGCCGGCGAGAAGGTGTGGAGCACTTCCAGGGAGAGCTCTCGGGCCCCCGGCGCTCCCTGCCAGGCAGGTCCCCGCGCCTCGAAGGAGAGTGCCCAGCGGTTCTGGTCCAGGGTCAAGGCGCCTCTCAGGCCGACCACGGCCGCACCCGAGGTCAGCTCGACCGAGGTGGTGGAGGGGAGGGTTGAGCTCCCCTGGATCCACCCGCCGCTTAGAGTCCAGCGGAAGAGGCCAAGCTGCTGGTGGAGTGCCAGGAAGCCGCCGAAGTCAGTCCTGCCTGTGCCCAGTCCCCGGGCCTCATTGGCCGTGGCGGCCTTGATGGCCCCCAGGCCGTCCAGGGACCAGCCCGCTTCTGTTTCCGGCAGGAAGCGGTAGGCCCCGCGGGCGACCAGGTCGCCGAGCCCCCAGTCGCGAGAGCTGTAGCCGCCCCCCTCCCTGGAGAGACTCAGGTAGGGGACCGTGAGGCTGGCGTCCCAGCGGGCTGTGCCCGTCCCGGCGGTGACATAGCCCAGCCAGAGGGTGCTCAGGGTTGGGGTGCCGAAGTCCCCCTGCTTGCGGCCAAGGCCGACCTCCACATAGGGGACGACAGACTGAGCCAGGAGGGGGCTACCAAGCAGCAGGGCGAAGCCCAAGCCCAGGCCAACCCTCCGGGTGCGACGTTGGTGCTTCACCACGCTCTCTCCTCGGTTTCCTGGTCGATCAGCAGCTCCGGCAGTCCCCTCCAAGGGACTTGCTCACATGTGGGGCTGACCCGGACCCGTGGGCGACCCCCGCTTCATGGCACCCCCGGGGGCCATGGGCCCGGAGCTCATGGTCCCGTTCGGGCGCATGCCCTGGTTCCAGGTCCGCTCCTCGAAGCCTTGGGCACGCATGGTCTCGATCTTGGCGGCCAGGCCCGGTCCGAAGGTGGACCACTCTCCGGCCTTCACACGGATGGGCTCCGTCTGGGGACCCTGCCCGATGACCTCCACCACGCCCTCGAAGACCGCCAGGGTGGTCGTCCCATCCTTATGCACCTCCACCCCGTAATTGGTGCCCCGCACCGCCAGGAGCGCGCCCGGCACGGCCACGCGGCGCTCCTCCTGATGCCCGTCCAGGAGGGCCTGGAAGATGGCCTTGATGCGGCCCCGCTGCACCACCAGGAGCACGCCGGGCTCGCCGCTCGCCAGCTGCACTTGGGTGTCGGCGAAAATTTCAAAGCGGGAGTTGCGCGTCGGCACTGAGATAATGGTCTGACCCAGCCAGCCTGTCCGCACGGCGTCGCCTGAGGCGGCCGGGGCACCCTTGACGGCCTTGACCTCCTTGCCCTTCGGGCCTCCGGGTTGGAGGTAGACGGTCCGCTTTACTTCATCGAAGCGATAGGCAAGCACTTCCGGTGCCGGTGCGGCGGCCTGCAGCAGGGCGAAGGCCAGGGGGGCAAGCAAGGGCATCATGGTGCGCCTCCTTCGGCATCGTCAGGTTCACCACCATCGGTTCGTCGCAGCTTGCGCGCAAGCGTCTTCCGCTCGATCCCCAGGATCCGGGCCGCCTCGGTCTTGTTGCCACCCGTGTGGGCCAGCACCGTGAACAGGTAGCGCTGCTCCAGCTCCTCCAGGGGCAGGAAGGGCGGGGCGAAGGGGGCCGTGGACTGGCCGGAGGCTGGCAGCTCGTTGCCTGACAGGGGCGCACCGCCCAGCACCCGCTGCAGGGCCGCTGGGTTCTGCAGTGAACCAGACTCAATGAGGGTGCGCCGGACCACGTGGCCCAGCTCCCGGACATTGCCCGGCCACGGGTGGGCGAGCAGAAGGGCCAGCACCTCCGGGGAGGGATCCCCCGGCTCCGGGAGCTGCAGTTGCTGCTGGAAGTGCCTCTGGAAGTGCGCCACCAGGGCTGCCAGATCAGACAGGCGCTCTCGCAGGGGCGGGAGCCTGATCTCAAAGCCCGCGAGCCGGTAGTACAGGTCCTCTCGGAAGGTCCCGGCGGCCACCAGGGCCTGCAGGTCCCGATGGGTCGCAGCTACCACTCGGGCGCTCACGGTCTCGACCTTCTCTGCGCCCAGGGGCTGGACGGTCCCGTCCTCCAGGAAGCGCAGCAGCTTCACCTGGAAGGTCGGGGAGATGTCCCCCACTTCATCCAGGAAGACCGTGCCGCCATGGGCCTGGGCCAGGGCGCCCCGGCGGTCCTGGTGGGCATCCGTGAAGGCTCCCCGCTTATGGCCGAAGAGCTCGCTCTCGACCAGCGTGTCCGGGATCGCCCCGCAGTGGACCGGGATGAAGGGGCCCTCGGGATGGCCCCCGAAGCGGTGCAGGGCCCGGGCCACCAGCTCCTTCCCCGTCCCGGTTTCGCCCAGAACCAGAACGGGCACCTGGAGGGGGGCCACCCGGCTGGTGGCCTTGTAGACCGCCACGATGCTGGGGTGGGAGCCCACGATGAGGCTTGCGGGACCGTCGTCCTGGTGGGGGGTCCCGGCACCGCGCGGGGTCAGTGCGGCCTGTACCCGCTCCAGCAGGAGGTCCAGGTCGAAGGGCTTGGCGAGGTAGTCGAAGACCCCGTCCTGCAGGGCGGAGGCCGCCGTCTCAATGCTGCCCTTGGCGGTCATGAGGATCATGGGCGGCGGGTCGGTCAGGGTGCGCACCTCGGCCAGCAGGTCCAGGCCCGTGCCGCCGGGCATGTAGATGTCGCTGATGATGAGGTCGTGGCTCCGCTCCCGGATGGCCGATCGGCCTGCGGCGTACCCCTCGGCCCGCTCGACCCGGTAGCCACTCTTCTCCAGGGTCAGCGCGACCATCTCGCGGATCGCCAGGTCGTCGTCCACCACCAGGATTCGAGTCATGCCTTCCTCAAAGGGTAGGGGCTAGGTCTTTGGGAGTCTAACCCGGAAGCGGCTGCCGCCGTCCGAGCCCGCCGCCACTTCGACGGTGCCACCATGCCAAGCCACAACCTCGGTCACCAGGGCCAGCCCTAGGCCGAGCCCGGGGGCGAGGCCCTGGGAACTGCCCCGGGCGAAGCGGCCGAAGATTTTTTTTCGCTCGGCCTCGGGAATGCCAGGCCCCCGGTCTTCGACTTCCAGCTCGATGACAGCACCGGCGTCCACGAGGCTGATGCGGATGGGTGAACCGGCCGGTGAGAACTTGATGGCATTGGAGACCAGATTCTCCAGCACTCGGTCGAGCAGGGCCGGATCGCCCAGCACTGCCAGGCCGGGTGCCAAGTCTGCCTGGATCACGCACGGGTTACCTGCTCGCAGCACCTCCAGCCGAGAGGCGACGAGGGCGGAGACATCCAGGGGGCGGGCGTCCTTCCCAAACTCCCGCAGCCGCAGGCGCTCCAGGTCCAGCAGGGCATCCACCATCTGGGTAAGGCGCGAGGTCTCGGACACCACCAGGTTGGCCACCCGGGTCCGCTCCGGCCCGGACAGGTCGAACCGGGCCAGCAGCTGGGCCAGCCCTTTCACGGAGGTCAGGGGGGTCTTGAGCTCATGGGCAACCACCCGGCGGGCCTCGGCATCCTGCTGCTGGGTCTCCGCCAGCACCGCCTGCAGGCCCTCAAGCTCCGCAATGCGGCTGGCTGCGGCACCCATGGCCAGGCGGCTCTTCTGTGTGCGGCGGGTCGCTACCGGAGTCCCCACCCCCACCAGGGACAGGAAAACAGTCAGGGGTGCCAGTTCCAGGTGAAACCACCAGAGGGCGGCGAGGGAGGCCAGGAAGGGCGCCAGCACCAGGCCCGAAGCGAGGAGCAGGAGGCGGCGTGAGGAGCCACCCAACAGCAGGATTCCCACCCAGCCCAGCACCAGGGCCAGGAGGGCGTTGAGCAGGTGGGGGGCGCCCTGCAGCAGGTCCCTGGAGAGGATGGCCTGGGCCGACTGCGCCTCGAGGAGGACCCCGGGATTGGGGGACCCCCCCCTGGATACGGGCGACACGAACCGGTCGCCCACCCCTGCGGCGCTGGCGCCGATGAACACGACCCGGCCCCGGAGGGACGCCAGATCCCTTGCCTCGAGGAGGGCGACGGCACTGAGGGTGGGCAGCTGACTGGCGCGGAAGGAGGGGCGCAGGACCCGGCCCACCGGGGTGGGTAGCCGGGGCTCGCTCAGCTGGGCGGCGACCACAGCCAGCGCCGGGAGAGCCCTTCCTTCCGTCTGCTTGGTGGCGGAGAACCGGCGTACGACGCCATCCCCATCGAGGTCGAAGCTCACATGGCCGAGGGCCGCTCCCCGAAGCCTCTGGGTGGGTAGGACCCAGGCGCCCTGCTCATCCAGGCCCACGGCCAGGGCCGAAGGCAGGCGCCCAAGGGCCGCAGCCAAGGCCTCGTCCCCGTTCCGGGACTCCGGCAGCAGCAGGTCCAGCACAACCCCCTTGGCCCCCGCCTTGGCCACACGATCAACCAGGTGAGCGAGCTGGGCTCGGTCCCAGGGCCAGGGGCCCGAGCGCCGAAGCGATGCATCATCGATGAGGACGATCGCCACCTCGTGGGCGGGTTGGCCCGGAAGCAGGCGGAGCAGCGTATCCCGCACCAACAGCTCCGCCGAACCGAGCACCCCCAGGCCCTGCAAGACCAGGGTGAGGAGGGCCGCCAACGCTGGCCAGAGCAGCCTCAATGCGGGTCCCCTTAATACACGCCAGAGGCCGATTGGCCTGCTGTGTTCCTGGATTGTCCACCAAGCGCAGGACAGACTGCAGGAAAACCCTGCAGTCGTGCTTGGCCAGTTGGCACAAGCCCAGCATCGTCCTTCGGTGATGAGGAGGATCTGGCCTTGCTGGGAGGTGGGCTTGAGTCTGAGTTCGTCATTTTGGACCTGAATATGCCCGGATTGGGTGCAATCGGGACCCCGCCGCGCCTACGCGTGCTGCACCCAGCGGGGCCCGCCCAGCTTGCTAGGGGCCGAGTCGACCAGGCGGCACTGGCCCCAGCCGCGGCCCATCCTGGCGTCACCTTGCTCTCCAAGCCCTCCGGACGGAGGAAACTCCAGAAACACCGCGAGAGCATTGGGCTGGGGTGAAGGGCGTTTTCACCGTGTCCTCGGCCAACGTTCGAGGTCCCGCATGCAACGGAAGGCCGGGTGTGCTTGCTAAGTAGTTTCCTTAAAAAGCATAAGAGCATCTTGACATATTCTAAATCTAGATGATCATTTGATCATGGAGTTGAGCATGAGCCATCCCCTCACCGACCCAATGATCAGCGAAGTCAGTGTCCTCTTCAGTGCTCTGGGCGATATCTCTCGGCTGAAGGTGCTCCGTGCCCTCCTGGGCACTGGGGAGCCCCTCAGCCAAGGAGATGTGGCCAAGTCTGCCGGGCTCTCCCAGGCCAATGCGTCCAAGCACCTAGCCTGTCTGGTGCGAAGCGGACTGGTGAGGCGGGAGCCCGAGGGCAATGTTGTCTACTTCTCCCTCGTCCAGCCGATGGTGTCCAACCTTTGCGATCTCGTCTGTGGACACGTGAGTACCCGCGCCAAGTCGTCCTACCAGGCTCTCCGTTGAGCGAGGCTCTTCTTCAGATTGGAGTGATTCTCTATGAGAACTAAGCGAAGGTACCTGTTGGGGTCCTTGATTGTGGCCGGGGCAAGCCTCGCCGCTCAGGAACCCCTGACCATTTCTTCGGCCATCCATAAGGCATGGACTGATCAGGCGGGTCTAAAGGCTGGTCAGGCCATGGTGGAGAGCCGCCAGGCCGAGGCCGATGGCTTCCGGGATTTGCGGTTGCCTACCCTTACCCTCAACGCACAAGGCGTGCGTACCAACGAGCCGATGATGGCCTTCGGCATCAAGCTGAATCAGGCCCGGATCGGGATGATGGATTTCAATCCGGTGACCCTGAATCACCCCGATGCAATCAGTGCCTATGGTGGTTCCGCAGTCGTCCAACAGCCCCTCTACACGGGTGGCCGCATCACTTCTGCCAAGCGGGCCGGGGAATACATGGCGCAGGCCGAGAAGGCCAGCCAGGACCGCCGCAAGCAGGAAACGGCCCAGATGGTGGTGGAAGCCTATTTCGGCACTCAGGTAGCCGAACAAGCCCTGAAGTGGGTGGATGACACTCGCATGTGGATTCAGGGCATGGAGAACTTCGTCGGTGCGCGGGTCAATCAGGGGCTCATGCTCGAATCAGAACTTCAGCGCCTCAAAGCCTTCCATGCTCAAGCAGATGCCCAGAAGGCTGACGTCATCAAGCAGGTTCGCTCCGCCCGATCGGGTCTGGGGCTCCTGACTGGAACCGGTCCAGTTGAAGGCCCGTTAGGCACTTCTCTGGAACCCGCAGCTCCCACTGGAACTCAGGGCACAGCCCTCCGGGGGGATCTGGTTGCGGCGGGACTGCAAGCCAAGGCTGCCGGGGAAGGCGCCAAGGCCGCCCAGGGTAGTCTCCTGCCGGAGGTGGGCCTCGAACTGGGCGCGGGCACGCTGCACCACTCCTGGTCCGAAAAGGGCAACTGGACCTGGGCTGGGGTGGGCGTGAAGTGGAAAGTCTTCTCAGCACCGGACGTGGCCAAGGCCAAGGCCGCTCGAGCCCAGGAACGGGCTGCCATTGAGATGCGCAACTTCAAACAGCAGCAGGCCGAGCACGAAGTCCGCGTGGCGGGAGAATCCGTTATCGCAGCGCAGGCCAAATATTCGGCAGCCAAGGAATCCCTTGCAGCGGCTGAGGAATCAAAACGGCTTCGAGAAGCTCGGCACAAAGAAGGTCTCGCTCCTCTGATTGAAGTGCTCGATGCGGAAGCCGCCATTCAGGGCGCACGCACCCTTATCCTCCAAAGTCTGTTTGAGCTTCGCGTCAGTCGCGCCGGCCTTGATCTGGCCACCGGTAACCCCATTGAAGGAGTGAATCCATGAAGACAGCTCTGTTCTCCCTGACCCTGGCTGGCACGCTGCTTGGAACCTTGGCCTGCGGCCACAAGGAGGCCGGTCCCGAGGTAAAGGTACTTCCCAAGGTGGCCGTCTCTCTGGTGGCCCAGGGTTCGCCTGATGGGGGTGCCTGGGTGGCTGCCACGCTCCAGTCCACCCGCACGGCCATGATCGCCACCCGCATGGCGGCCCAGGTCCGTCGTGTCCTGGTCCAGGAAGGCCAGCGGGTGGCTGCTGGCGCCTTGGTTCTCTCGCTGGGTGACGAGGACCTCCAGGGCCAGTTGAAGGCCGCGGAAACCGGTCTGGCGACCATCCAGGCCCATCACCGGCGCATCCAGGCCCTCCAGGCCCTGAAGGCCAGCACCATCGCGGAGCTGGAGCAGGTGCAGGCCCAGGTGGCCCAGGCGCAGGCTGGGGTGGACGCATTGAAAGCCAACATTGCCTACACCCAAATCCGGGCGCCCTTCTCGGGCGTGGTGCAGTCCCGCAAGGTGAACGAGGGCGACTTTGTCGGCCCCGGAATGCCCCTGCTGGAGCTGGTGGGTGACGGCGAGCAGGAGCTGGTTGCCACGTTGTCCGACCAGGAAGCGAAGGGCCTGAAGACCGGTGCCAAGGTGAAGTTCGAGTCCGAAGGCGTTCAGGGCGAGGCCCAGATCTCTGGCCTGGCTCCTGGTGGGGATCCCTACAGCCACAAGGGCACCCTGCGTGCCAAGGTGCTCAAGCCCAAGGGCCTACGGCAGGGCTCCTTTGCACGGATCCTGGTCTCTGGCGTGGCGGTGGAGGGGCTCTCCGTGCCTCGCAGCGCCCTGGTCCAACGGGGTGAACTCACGGGTGTGTTCATCGCCAAGGAGGGCCGTGCCGAACTGCGCTGGCTCTCCCTGGGTGAAGGCAGCGGCAGCTACCTTCCTGTGCGCTCTGGACTGAAGTCGGACGAAAAGATCATCGACCAGCCCGGCGTGCTTCAGGATGGCCAGCCCATCGAGCTGTCCAGCGGGGTGAACCATGGCAAGTGAGCCAAAACTTGGCTTGGCGGGAAAGCTTGCCAAAGGATTTCTGCGCAGCAAGCTGACGCCGCTCATCGTTGGCGCCTCCCTGTTGCTGGGCATCCTCGCGGTCGTCATCACGCCGCGTGAGGAAGAGCCCCAGATCATCGTGCCGATGGTCGACCTCTACATTCCCTATCCCGGCGCCAGCCCCAAGGAGATTGAGAGCCAGGTCACCAACCCCATGGAGCGCCGACTCTGGGGCATCCCCGGCGTCGAATACCTCTACAGCATGAGCCGTCCTGGAATGGCCCTCATCACCGTGCGTTTCAAGGTGAACGAGCCCCAGGAGCCCAGCCTGGTGAAGATCTACCAGGAACTGGCCGCCAACCCACAGATGCTGCCGCCCGGGGCCATGAAACCCATCATCAAGCTGCAGACCATCGATGATGTTCCGTTCCTGGTGCTCACCCTGCATGGGGAAGGGCAGGCCCCAGGCCAGCTCCGCACCATGGGCGAGGTGATGGCGCGGGAACTCTCCGATGTCCCCAGCACGGCCCAGGTGAAGGTTACCGGAGGCGCCCGGAGGATGGTGCGCATCGAGCCCGATCCGGACCGCCTGCGGGCCCTCAACTTCACCATCGCTGAGCTTCAACCAGCCCTCCAGGCCGCCGAAGCCCAGCTTCCTGCAGGGGCGCTGATCGACCACGGCAAGCGCACGGAGCTGGAGGCCACGGGTTACATCCTGCAGGCCTCGGAGCTGAAGCGGCTGGTGGTAGGTGTTCGCAACCAGAAGCCCATCTACCTTGCCGATGTGGCCCGGGTGGTGGATGCCCCGGAATCAGAGCCGCCGATTGTGCTCTTTGCGGGGGCCGGTCAGTCCGGTTTCGAGCCCGCGGTAAGTGTGACCCTCTCCAAGCGGGCGGGTACCAACGCTACAGCCCTGGCCGAGCAGGTGCTGGCCAAAGTGGAGGCTCTCCGGGGCAACCTCATTCCCCGCGACCTCAAAGTCACTGTCACGCGCAACTACGGTGAGACCGCCGGCGACAAGTCCAATGAACTGATCGAGCACCTCCTGATCGCGACGCTGAGCGTCATCGCTCTGATCTTCCTGGCCATGGGGTGGCGCAGCGCCGTAGTTGTGGGTGTGGCCGTGCCGGTCACCCTAGCCCTAACACTGCTGATTACCTACCTGTTCGGCTACACGCTGAACCGAGTCACCCTCTTCGCTCTCATCTTCTCCATCGGCATCCTGGTGGACGACGCCATCGTGGTGGTGGAGAACATCCACCGGCACATGCACCTGCCTGGCCACCGCAAGAGCTTCGCCACCGTGGTGATCGAGGCCGTGGATGAGGTGGGCAATCCCACGATTCTGGCTACCTTTGCGGTGATCGCCGCCATCCTGCCCATGGCCTTCGTTCGCGGGCTCATGGGGCCCTACATGCGGCCCATCCCCGTGGGTGCCAGTGTGGCCATGATCTTCAGCCTGATCATTGCCTTCGTCATCAGCCCCTGGGCCAGCCTGATCTTGTTCCGCAAGGAAGCCCACCTGCCTGAGACCGATGAGTCAGGACTGCACCCGGCGACGCCCGAGACTGCCTCGCCTGAGCCCGTCCACGACCGGCAGGACAAGAACCCCGAAGTGGCACCTGATACGAAGCTCTCAGCCCTCTACCGACGGGTCATCCGGGCGCTGTTGTTCAAGCCTGCCGTACGCTGGGCCTCGTTTGTCGGCGTGGTGCTACTGCTCATCAGTGCCATGTCCCTGGTGGGCCTGGGGGTAGTCAAGGTCAAGATGCTGCCCTTCGATAACAAGTCAGAGTTCATGGTCCAGATGGACCTGCCTGCTGGCACGCCCAAGGAGGATGCCGTGGCTGTGGGCCAGGACATCGCCCGCCGCCTGCTGAAGGAACCAACCGTCAAGGATGTGCAGGTCTATGCGGGAGAGCCCGCCCCGTTCACGTTCGTGGGCATGGTCCGCCACAGCTTCCTCCGCCAGGAGGCGGAGATGGTGGACATCCAGGTGAACCTGGTCTCCAAGCACGACCGCAAGGAACAGAGCCACGAGATCGTCGTCCGCCTACGCCCCGAGCTTGAGAAGATCTCGAAGCCCGCAGGGGCACGTATGAAGCTCGTGGAGATCCCCCCGGGACCCCCAGTCATGGACACCATCGTGGCTGAAGTCTATGGCCCCACTGAAGCAGAGCGGATCCGCCTTGCGACGGAGGTGCTCGGGGCCTTCAAGAGTGTGGACGGCATCGTGGATGTGGATTCCACCCTGAACACGACGAGCCCCAAGATCAGCCTCGTCCTGGACCGCGAGAAGGCCGCTCTGCACGGCGTGGCTCCCGCTCACGTGATCCAGACGCTCTACATGGCAGGTTACGGCCACACGGCGGGCACCTTCCACGTGCTGCGTGGCTCCAGCCAGGTGCCCGTGGTGGTGCAGCTCGCGCCTGAGAAGCGCCAGCGGCTCGACCAGATTCTCCAACTCACCGTTCCCGGTGCCCGGGGCATGGTGCCTGTGCGGGAGCTGGTGACGGTGAAGGAGGGTCGTGAAGAGGCGACCATCATGCACAAGAACCTGATGCCTGTGACCTATGTGTTCTCCGACCTGGCCGGTGCCATCGAAAGCCCGGTCTACGCCCTGGCGGCCCTCAACAAGAAGATCGACGCCATGAAGGGCACGGCGGGTGCCCCTGTGCCACGCCTGGGTCTGGCCCATCCCGAGAACACCGAGTCCCTGGCCCTCAAGTGGGACGGCGAGTGGCACATCACCCTGGAAGTGTTCCGGGACCTCGGCATGGCCTTCGCGGCTGTGCTGGTGCTGATCTTCGTGCTGGTGGTGGGCTGGTTCGAGAGCTTCGAGGTGCCCTGGGTGATCCTGGTGCCGATTCCGCTTTCGCTCATCGGCATCATCCCCGCCCACGGGCTTCTGGGGGCCTTCTTCACGGCCACCAGCATGATCGGCTTCATCGCCGGGGCGGGCATCATCGTCCGCAACAGCATCATCCTCGTCGATTTCATCGAGCTGAAGCTGCGTGAGGGCATGCCCCTGGCCCTGGCCGTGGAAGAAGCGGGAGTGGTTCGCTTCCGCCCCATCCTCCTCACCGCCGCGGCTGTGATCGTGGGATCCCTGGTCATGCTGGCCGACCCCATCTTCCAGGGTCTTGCCATCAGCCTCATGGCCGGTTCGGTCGCAGCGACCTTGCTGTCGGTGCCTTCGATCCCCGTCCTCTACTACCTCGTCGCCCGCCGGGGCCGCGCCGCGGACCTGCAGCGCGAAGCCTCCATCCACGCCACCGAAGAATAGGAGTCCATTAATGAACGTCGATCGCATCGTCCACACTGTCGCGGGCGCCTTCATCCTGCTGAGCCTCGCTCTGGCGAAGTACCACAACCCCAACTGGATCTGGTTCACCGTCTTCGTCGGTGCGAACCTGCTCCAGAGTGGACTGACCAACTGGTGTCTGATGTCCACCATCCTGAAGAAACTGGGCGTGCCTGAAGGGGCCGGCGTAGGTTGCGCCCGATGAAAGCTACAGTGATCCGCTTCGCCCTGGGCCTCGTCATTGGTGGTGCCCTGGGCTACGGCTGGCACCGCCTAGTGGGCTGCAGCACGGGCTCCTGTCCCCTGACTGCAACCCCCATTCGGGGCATCAGCTATGGCGCCTTCATGGGCTTGATCTGGGCTTTTGGGGGGAAATAGGGGATGAGTTTCTATTTGTCCCAGCAAGAAGCCCGAACCCTGTTGGATCAGGGTGGTCTGGTGGTGGACGTCCGGTCTGTTGAGGAATACACCTCTGGGCATGTCCCAGGCACCCTCAACCTGCCACTCCACCTCCTGCCGGTACTGTCGAAAGAGAGAATCGCGAAGGGCAGGCCCCTGTTGCTTTGCTGCGCCAGTGGGGCTCGCAGTGCCATTGCTGTGGAGTTTCTCAGGCCCCAGGGATATGACGCCCACAACCTTGGGTCCTGGGTTTCCCACCCCGATTTTTCGTCCTAAAGGAGCGCACTTGTCCGAAGTCATCCACCTCACCGCGGGCGCCTTTGATAAGGTCATGGCCCAAAGCTCTCCCGTCCTCATTGATTTCTGGGCGCCATGGTGTGGCCCATGTCGCTTGCAGGGACCTATTCTTGATGAGGTTGCGAAGGGCACTGGTGACAGCGCCATCATCGCCAAAGTCAATGTGGACGAGGAGCCAAGCCTCGCCTCCAAGTTTGGCATCCACAGCATCCCTACCTTGCTGATCATCAAGGAGGGTCAAATTCTTCAGCGCATGGTCGGAGTGCAGACGGCTCAGGTGCTGGTGGGTGCCCTACAGAAGGCTGGCGAGTGATGCAGGAAAACTGGATCTACCTGATTCCCATCGCGGCCGTGGCCTACGTGATCTGGAGCCGAAGGTCGGCGTCGGCATCGGATGTAAAGGCCCTCTTGGCCAAGGGAGCCCAGATCGTGGATGTCCGATCAAAGACCGAGTTCAAGGCTGCGGCACATCCTAAGACGATCAACATCCCTCTGGATGAGTTGGCCAAGGGAGCCAAGAAATTGGATCTGGCCAAACCCGTGCTCGTTTGCTGTGCCTCAGGGAGCCGCAGTGCCTCAGCGGTCTCAGTCTTGAAGCGCATGGGCTTCAAGGAGGTCCTCAACATCGGAACCTGGCAGCGAGTGCGGTCCCTGCTCCCCTGATTGCTCAATGAGTAGCCCGGTCGGAAGCACCCCCAACCCGGAACGCGTCAATGATTTTGAGACAGGTAGTGGCCTGAGTTATCGCTCCGACCCACCCGCTGCGGAGAGCCGCCGGGGCCATGGACAGCCTGCGGATTGCCTGGCGGCAACGGGCCGATGGCCCGCCCTTCGGGTCCTC
>CAIOFF010000028.1 GCA_903857495.1 uncultured Holophagaceae bacterium
CCGGAACGCGTCAATGATTTTGAGACAGGTAGTGGCCTGAGTTATCGCTCCGACCCACCCGCTGCGGAGAGCCGCCGGGGCCATGGACAGCCTGCGGATTGCCTGGCGGCAACGGGCCGATGGCCCGCCCTTCGGGTCCTCAGCCTGACCACAGCCCCTTGGAAAACGCTGCGCGTTTCCCACACCTCACCGCAGAAAGCGATCAGCAGCATCATGCAGCAATTTCCTTTTTCGGTGGGTTGATCCAGGCCGGTTCTGGCAATTTCGGCGGCTTGGGCCGTCCCTTTGAAAAGCGCTCTGGGTGGAGCTGAAAGGCTCGATCAAGCACGACCTGACGTGCCGCATAGATCTCCTCGGCGCGGCCTTCGTGAACGCTGGCGGGCGTCATCATCCCGATGCCGCTGTGCCGATGCTGGTGGTTGTACCAGTGGAAGTAGCGGCGACAGAAGCTCCGCGCATCCTCGATGGATCCGAATCGTTCAGGGAATCCGGGGCTGTATTTCAGCGTCTTGAACTGCGACTCGGAGTAGGGGTTGTCATCCGAAACATGAGGCCGGCTGTGACTCTTCGTGACGCCGAGGTCCGTCAGGAGGGTGGCCACCGTCCTGGACACCATCGCGGCTCCCCGATCCGAATGCAGGGTCAGGTCCCCCGGCTGGATGCCGTGCTGGATGAAGGTCTGACGGTGGAACTCCTTGGCGAGGTCCTCGTCCTCCCGCTCCTGCACCGTCCAGCCCGCCACCAGGCGGCTGAACAGATCGATCGTCACGTAGAGCTTGAAGCGGCTGCCCCGCACAGGTCCCTTGAGGTCCGTGATGTCCCAACTCCACACCTGGTTCGGCGCCATCGCGCAGAGCTCGGGCTTCACATAGACCGGATGCCGCGCCTGGTTCCGCCGCTCCCTCACTTCCTGGGTCTCGTCGAGGAGGCGATACATGGTCCGTGATGAACACAGGTAGACGCCACGGTCCATCAGAGTCGCCTGGATCGCCCGGGGCGCGCGGTCGACGAACTCCTCCGAATGGCACACCTCCAGCACTGCCTGCCGCTCCTCCACTGACAACGCCCGCTTTGGCTTTGGGCGCGGCCCTGCCTGGCCTTTCCCCTGGCGCTCCCGGTAGAAGGTCGCCCGGGAGACCCCCATGGCCTCACAGGCCGGCAGGACGCCGATCTCCTCAGATAGCTCCTTGGCCGCCATCATTCGCTGTCCTCTGTCTCGAACTGATGACCCAGCGCCATCTTCTCCATCAGTTCTGCACCTTTTTTTGAAATATCCAGCAGCCACTCGGCCCGCTTCAACCGCCGTTTCAGCGTCCGGTTCTCCTTCTCCAACTCCTTGTTCCTTGCCTCATGAGGATCCCGTGGCTTCGCATTGGGGCCTGGATTACCCGGACTCAAGGCGCTCAACGCACCCGCGTCACGCAGCCGGCGCCAGTTCGTGAGGTGCGACGAGTAGAGCCCCTCCCGCCGCAATAGGGCCCCGATCTGCCCGGACAGGGAGCAGGCATCCGCCTCCTCCAGGATCTTCAGCTTGTACCCAGCGCTGAACCGCCTCCGACTGGGGCGGCTCAACTCCACCTCCCCACTTCCCAACTTCACGACCTTGCTCATCCCTTTTCCTTCCCTGCCCCGACATAAGACTCTGAAGTGTCTCCTGTCTCAACGAGCTTGGCGCGGGGGGACCACCTTCCTCCGGAGGGCGAGCACGTCGATTCAAGGGGGACCATCGGTCCGATTGCCCTGGACCCATGAAGACCAGGGCCTAGCCAGATGGGGAGCGGGTCACGAGTTTTGAGGATATGTTCATATATCCCCAGGAGGATCCTCTGGCCCGTCGTCCCTGCTGCAAGCGAGTGGAAGAACTGCCCGGGGTGACCTACTTCAAGCCCAGGGCGGTTCCTATGTCGGAGCTTGAAGAGGTGATCCTTTCCGTAGAAGAACTGGAAGCCCTTCGCCTGGCCCACAAAGTAGGGCTCTATCAGCAGGAGGCTGCAGAGCGGATGGACATTTCCCGGGCCACCTTTGGCAGGGTTCTGGATGCAGCACACCGCAAAGTAACCAAGGCTTTGGTGGAAGGCTGCGCCCTCCGGATTGAGGGGGGCTCTTTCTCCATGTCTGAACCCGAGCGCTGCGAACGATGTCTGGCCAAGGCTTCTGTTGTGAAAGGCCAAGCCTCCCCTTGCGAGGAGTGCGCGGTGAGGCAAGCTCGACGCTGAAAGCTCGCGTCAACTGGCATCTTCCAGCTCACTGGGATCTCTATTGTTTGCCCTACTCTAGAAAATAGGCTGGTCGAATAATAAGCATATGATCATAATTCGGTTGGATGGTGGACCCCTTGACCCCCTGGTCGGGTTCCCATCAGATCCATGGTGCGTTGACCGCATGGCACCACCAACCCTCCCGCTTCCCGATCCAAGGAGACCCACCCATGACTGAAGTCCGCATTGCCATACCTTCCGTCCTGCCCGGTGGTCTGGAAGCCAGCCTTGGAGCTCATTTCGGGCACTGCGACCTCTACACCGTGGTGGATGTGAAAGATGGGAGCATCGCGGGAGTGAGCACCCTTTCGTGCCCGCCGCACGAGAAGGGTGGTTGCCTCGCAACCGTGAATCACCTGGCCCAGAACGGCATCACGGTGCTGGTTGCCGGTGCCATCGGGATGCGCCCCCTGATGGGATTCAACCAGGTGGGCATTGATGTCTTTCAGGGGAGTAATGCATCGACTGTGAATGCGGCCGTACAGGCGCTGCTTCGCAATGAGCTTCTGCCCTTCACCCGAGAGTTCGCCTGCGGGGGAGGTCACGCCCACCATGGCCAAGGTCACCACCACGCCGAAAATTAGCGCTGTTAGCGGACCTCCGGAAAGGACCAGACGCCATGTGGAAGCGACTCCAAACCATTAACCAGAACCTCGTCTGGGCCATCCCAGCCGCCATGCTTCTCGGCGTGTTGGTGGGCCTTGGTCTTCAGGTGGCCCCACTCAAGCTGCTCATCCTGCCATTCACGTTTCTCATGGTGTATCCCATGACCGTGAACCTGCGGATCCAGAGCCTGTTCAACCAGCTTGATGCTCGCCTGCACATCGCTACGGGCCTGTTGAACTTCGGGATCTTTCCCTTTGTCGCCTTCGGCCTGGGTCGAGTGTTCTTCCCTTCCCAGCCCTATCTGGCCCTCGGGCTGCTGATGGCAGCGCTGGTCCCTACCAGCGGCATGACCATCTCCTGGACGGGCATGGCCAAGGGCAATGTCCCCGCCGCCGTGCAGATGGCCGTGATTGGCCTCATCGCAGGGTCCCTGGCCACGCCGGTCTACGTCCAGGCCCTGCTGGGGGCCCAAGTGTCCGTCGCCTGGAAGGCCGTCTTCACCCAGATCGGAGTGGTGGTGTTTCTACCCCTTCTGCTGGGGCAGGTCACCCGAGTCCTGCTGGTGAGCCGTTTCGGCCAGGAGGGGTTCCAGAAGACCTGGGCCCCACGCATGCCATCCCTGAGCACGCTGGGCGTACTGGGTGTGGTCTTCGTGGCCATCGCCCTGAAGGCCAAGGATATGGCGCGGAACCCCGCCGTCATCCCGGCGATCCTGCTGCCCCTTGGCATCCTCTACCTGTTCAACTTTCTGGTGAGCACCTGGGTGGGCCGCAGCTTCTTCAAGCGGGACGATGCTCTGGCCCTGGTCTTTGGCACGGTGCTGCGCAACCTCTCCATCGCCCTGGCGGTGGCCATGACGGCCTTTGGGCCCAAGGGCGCCGAGGCGGCGGTGGTGATCAGCCTGGCCTATGTCCTGCAGGTGCTGGCGGCGGCGTGGTATGCCCGTCTGGCGGACCGACTGTTCCCGATTGTTCCCGTATGCGCGGCCGGAACCCCTGCGGGTTCAGGTTCGGAGGCGCGCTAGCTGCTCTTGGGTCCCCCTATGCCTTCCCATGTGCGCATCACCCTGTTGGTTGACCATACGTCGAGCCGTCCCGATCTGGAGACGGAACATGGCCTGAGCTTCCTGGTGGAGGCGGATGACGAGGTGCTGCTGTTCGATGCGGGCGCGAGCGAGGCCGCCTTCCGCAATGCCGAGCGCCTCGGAACCCCCTGGCGCCGTATCACCCGCATCATCCTCAGCCATGGACACTGCGACCATACGGGCGGTCTCGGCCCCTTTCTGCGCGCCCTCCCCGAAGCCCGGGTCTATCTACATCCCCGGACCATGTCCCCCAAATACAGTCTTCATCCCAACCAGCCCCCCCGACTGCTCAGCATGCCTGATGAAGTCCAGGGGCTCTTGCAGTCCCGCATGGCGCTGCTCCACTGGTCCACCGCGCCCATGCGTCTTGGCGATGGCCTCGGCCTGACCGGGCCCATCCCCCGACATCATCCCGAGGAGGCGGCCTCAGGGCCATTCCACCTGGACCTGGAAGGTCGCGACCCTGACCCACTAGAGGACGATCAGGCCCTCTGGCTCGCTCTGCCCCAGGGCCTGGTCGTCCTGCTGGGCTGTGCTCATGCGGGCGTGATCAATACCCTTGATCACATCCGGGCCATCACGAAAAGGGACGCTGTTCTCGCCGTGGTGGGAGGACTGCATCTTGCTTCCGCATCGGACGCGCGAATCCGACCAACCGTTCAGACACTCTGGGGTACAGCTGTCAAACAGGTTGCACCTGTCCACTGCACGGGCCTCCCGGCAACAGCCCTCCTTCGGGAGACCTTCGGCGATTTGGGGAGGCCCCTGCGTGTCGGTGATTCGCTGGCATTCTGAACACATCCCGGAGCCTGCAGGAAGAACCGCGCACCAACGTTCTGTTCGATCCAATAGGAGGATAGACATGACCAAGATCGGCATCATCATCTGTGGCCGCTATCAGACCTGTGGTGGCGGGAAGTGCTTCCGGGCCCTGCGAGAGCGGACCGGTGCCTTTGCCATCTACCCCGCCGAGGAGGCCGTGGAAATCGTGGGCTACTCCACCTGCGGGGGCTGCCCGGGGGGCAACGTTGAATATGTGCCCGAGGAGATGAAGAAGAACGGCGCCGAGGTCCTCCATCTGGCCACCTGCTTCCTGGTCGGCTACCCCCCTTGCCCGAGCATTCCGCAGTTCAAGGCCTTCATCGAATCCGCCTACGGCCTCCCGGTGGTGATCGGTAGCCATCCCATTCCCCAGAAATACATGGACCGCCACGAGAAGCTACCCTTCTGGCAGGACTACCAAATCTCCGAACTGGCGAAGCCCCTGCTCGACGAGGCCAGGGAGATCAAGGTTGCCTACAACTGACTAGGCGGCAGAGCACCGGATGGCACTGAAGCGGGCCATACCGGTTTTCGCTTCTGCATGAAGGCATCGATGCCTTCCCCGGCATCGGCGCACATCATGTTGCAGGCCATGGTCTCGGCGGTGATCTGGTAGGCGCCCTCAAGGCCCAGCTCTAGCTGCTGGTAGAACACCTGCTTGCCCATGGCTATGGCGGACGCTGGCTTGGCGCAGATCGAATCAGTGAGCTGCTGCACCTCTGCATCGAGTCGGTCCAGGGGAACCACGCGATTCACCAGGCCGCGGCTCTGTGCCTCGGCGGCATCGATGAATTCGCCGGTCAGCAGCATCTCCATCGCCTGCTTGCGGCCCATGTTGCGGGCCAAAGCTACGGATGGCGTGGCGCAGAAGAGGCCAACGTTGATACCAGATACGGCGAACCGGGCGATGTCTGCGGCCACCGCCAGGTCACAGGTTGCGACGAGCTGGCAGCCCGCAGCGGCGGCGATGCCATGGATACGCGCGATCACGGGCTGCGGCATCTTCACGATGGTCATCATGACCTGGCCGCACTGTGCGAAGAGGCGTCGCATGTAGTCCTTGTCATGGTTGGCGCGCATCTGCTTCAGGTCGTGCCCGGCGCAGAAGGCCTTGCCAGCACCCGCGATCACTACCACGCGCAAGGCGCTGTCCTTGGCGATCTCATCGAGCGCGTTCTGTAGTCCGGCTAGCAGCTCCGTGGAGAGCGAATTGAACTGGCCAGGTCGATTCAGCGTCAGAGTTGCCACACCGCCTGCGTCATGACGCAGGAGGACCGGTTCATTCTCAGGGTGGGAGGATTGGCTCATGGAATACTCCTCTTGGTTACATGAATTGCTCCAACAGACACGGCTGTTGATGCTGAGTTTGAACCGCTTTGATTGATTTAAAGGTACCGCCGCCAAAAAAATAGAGGGACTCACTCAAGCTGCCTTCAGAAACCGAAACATCCGGCTGGAACAGGGTCGAATGATGCTCTGATTAATCCTTGGGCCATGGCCGAAATGTGGCCCGCTACTACGGCGCAGCACCCCTCGAACACCTGCAATCCAGAGCGATCCCACAACCTGCAGGTCCCTGGCTGAGTATGCTTTCCTGGACAGGAGAGGCATGATCCCATGACACCCGCAACCGCTGGCCTGTTCACCTTCTCTCCCACCGGAACAACCCGGAGGGTCGCCGAGCAGGTCGCCAAGGGGCTCGGTTTGTACAGGTCCACGACCTGCGATCTGACGCTGCCCCCCCTAGGCACGTCCGGGTTACAAGAATCGGCATTCGACCTGGCTGTGATAGGGGCCCCGGTCCACGCCGGGCGGCTCCCACCGGTGATGGTGGAGCGACTGCGTTGGATCGAAGGCGGTGGCCGGCCTGCGGTGCTGATCGCGGTGTATGGGAATCGTGCCTTCGAGGACGCTCTGATGGAATTGGCGGATGTGGCGATGGCAGTGGGGTTCAGGACCCTAGCGGCGGCTGCCTTCATTGGGGAGCACTCATACTCCACAGCTGGGCTGCCGATCGCCCAAGGGCGCCCGGACACCACAGATCTAGCGAAGGCCCTCTGGTTCGGCGAGCAGGTTGCAGAGCAGATTCGGATAGGGGCCTGCGACAACCTGAATACCCGCCTGGCTCTTCCTGGAAACCGTCCTGGCCGGGAACTCCGGGCCCCACTGGGAGTGGCCCCGGCGGTGGATGATAAGCTGTGTGGTACCTGCAACATATGTGGCACGGTGTGCCCCACCGAGGCCATCGGGATGGGAAACCCCGTCGCGAACCCTGAACTCTGCATCCAATGCTGCGCCTGCATCAGGGCCTGCCCCTCAGGTGCAAGGCGGACAGTGGACCCACGGGTCCTGCAGATCGCAGAGCGACTACACCAGACCTGTGGGAAGCGGCAAGAACCAGAAGTCTACTTTCAGGTTTGATGGGAACATCCTCGGCGGCAACGCCAAGTGCCCCCATCAACCGCTGATTAGGCCGGTGCGCTACCACCTGCTGGCCACCGCCAGGACGACCAGCATTTCAAACTGCCCATCCTCCCCCAGGGTTATTTGCGGCGCCTAATGCGAGAGGTGACCAGCGAGGTCCCATGGACCGAACCGGTCAGAACGACACGACTTTGTCAGAATCCCGGACGAGGTCGTAGAGGTCCTTCATGGTTGAAAGGGGGCAGAGTTCCGTGCCCTCAGAGTTCCGGATCTTCAGGCAGGTTCCGCAAGCCAGGATCTTGCCGCCCTTTTCCACCAAGTCGTTCATCTGGCCAGTCACGGAAAAGTGCTCTGTATCCAGGGATTCACACTCAACCCCACTGGCCAGCAGGAAGACATTCACCGCGTCGCCCTCTTTCAGGGCGAATACGCCCAATCGAAATGCGTTCCACACCGTCTCCGCATCTGTGGAGTAGATGACGATTCCAAGCTTCATTGGGGATCTCCCTTATTTGGGTAGTGCGATCTGCTCGAAGGGTATCCATGGTCCCAGGTCACTTCACTTCCGTGAACCAAGTGGATGTCCTTGGCTCCGTTTTGTTCAACCGCCTAGCCCCCGAATTCAGCCACTAAGCCCCCGGAATGTGCCACCTGGCTTGGAGGAGCACGCCTTTCCCTCTTGAGGGCATCTCTTGGGTTGTGGGGGACTTCCTGACCACCACTCGGGTGCGGTGACGACGCTCCGGGAGTTCTTCATTTCATCCGGGGGCGGCCTCGCGCTACCCCTTCATCACCACACCGGAGGTTTCAATGCTCGAATCCTTTACATGGTCTGCGGTCCTTGCCAGCGGGTTGCTTCTGGTGGGCTGTGGTGGAACTTCTGGCCAAGGAGGTTCACACCCCGGTGCCGGCAAAGGCGCTGCCGCTGTGCTGCCCTCCAGCCTGGCCCTGACCGAAGCGGAAGGGCAGGATCTTCGCTTTATGCGGGAAGAGGAGAAACTGGCCCGCGATGTCTACCAGACCCTCGCGACGCACTGGCGAGGGCAAGCGGGTGCTGAGAACCTCGTGGCCATCCTAGACAGCATCGCGCCAGCAGAGCAGCGCCACATGGACCGCCTGAAGGCATTCCTGAGTCCCGCTGGATTGACAGACCCTGTGGTGGAGGGAGAAATCCTCGGGAACTTCAACGATCCGACCCTGGCGCAGTTATACACAGACCTTGTTATCCGTGGAAAGGTTGGGATCGTGGCGGCGCTGAAGGTGGGCGGGCTCATCGAGGAGAAGGATCTCTTGGATCTTTCAGGCGCCCTTTCCCGATGCCAGACTGCGAGTCTGAGCACCGCCTACGGGTCCCTGGGTTGCGGATCAGAGAACCACCTTCGGGCCTTCGCAGGCGCATTGCAGCCGACCGAGGGCCCCTATCTGGCCCAAGTATTACCACAGGCGCAAGTCGATAGCATCCTGGCAGCGGCTACTGGTCCCTGTGGTGGGAATTAGGTCGGGTTTCCTAAGTGAATCCAGCACCCCCAGAAGACTGGTGCTCGGGTGGACCGGAAACCCTGCTGTGCGCTCTTTCCCTGCCGCTGGCAAATTGGACCAAGGGAATTAAGCCACTGCCACTGCGGAATCTTCGATCAAAATATCCCGGCACTTTCCCGCCACTCTTTTGAAACCGGGGGAAATTATCAGCACCTGCGAACCATCTCCAGCAACGAGAAGCAAAGAATTAATTTCGTAGATAAAAGTAAAGCCCCTAAGCCCCCCCTAAGCCCCTGATTGATCAGGGGCTTTAGTGGTGGTCCCGGAGCAACTCGAAAGCCCGACCCTCAGATTCGCAACCAGGGAAGAAATCCTCACCAGGCATGACTCCTTGTGCCTTCTGGTCAGGGGAGATCAAGGCGATTCGTGCTCGGGAAATAGATCCTCTAACTCCAGATGAACCGGGATGTCGTGTCTCTGGATACAGGCCTGGATCATCCTGCTCATGGCTGGCCAGTCGAAGGGTTTGGAGACGCATGCCTTGACGTTGCCGGGGAGCAGCAGACCCGAGTCAAGCCTTGAGCTGTAGCCTGTGCAGACGATCACCGGGATGTCGCTCGCGATCTCCAGGCAGGCCGCGGCGAACTTATCCCCTGTCATGCCAGGCATGGTCATGTCGGTGAGGATGAGAGCAAAGGCATCCGCCCTGTGCCGAAGGCGATCCAGAGCCTGCAGGGGATCGCTGAAAGCTTCGCAGTCGTACCCGAGATGGTTGAGAAGCTCGCTGGCCGCATCGCAGAGGATCGTCTCATCGTCTACGAATAGGATCCGCCCCTGGCCCTGGACCCAGGCCTCCCCTTGCCTCGTGGATGGTTCCACGCTGCCTTCGTGGACGGGAAGCAGGATGTGGAACGTCGTTCCGGCCCCTGGCTCAGTCTCCACCTGGATGTCCCCATTCATGGACAGGACTAGGCCGTGGACCACCGCCATGCCCATCCCCGTGCCCCCGGTGCCGGGCCGTGTCGTAAAGAAGGGCTCGTAGATCCTGGCCAGGACCTCCGGCGTCATGCCACACCCGGTATCCGCCACAGTTAACCTCACCCAGCCTGAATCGCCTACCCCCTTGGGCCCATCGGAGTCCCGGACCTCCACCCGGAGGCAGCCGGGGCCACCACCCATCGCCAGCATCGCGTTGGTGCTCAGGTTCACAAGGATGCGCTGCAACTCGGTCGGATCGCCCATTACCCTGGATTCGGTATCAATGGCCAATTCAAGGGAGATGCTCGCAGGCAATGTGGCGCGCACAAACCGCAGCGCCTCCTTGGCCACAGCAGCGATGCGGATGGGCTTTCGGTCATGCGTCTGGTTGCGACTGAAGGCCAGGATCTGCTGCACCAAATCCCGAGCCCGCTCAGAAGCACGCAGGATGCCATCCAGGGCCACCTTCACGCCCGGCTCGGTGGTCTTCATCTGGGCGATCTCACCGAAGCCGTGGATGGCCATGAGCACATTGTTGAAGTCGTGGGCGATGCCGCCGGCAAGGGTCCCGATGGCTTCGAGCCGGTGGCCCTGCTCGAGCCGCAGTTCGAGCGCAAGCTGCTGCCCGATCTCGCGATGGGACCCCACGTAGCCGCTGCATCTCCCTTGAGAATCCAGCAGGGGAGAGATCCGTACATCCAGGTGGAGGGGGGTTGCGTCCTTCTGCCGTCCTTTCAGGCGGCCGTGCCAGGAACCTTCCTGAGAGCAGGCCTCTAGGATGTCCCCGCGCAGTCGGTCCCCGTCATCCTCGATGCCGAGCGCGGCCATGGGGCTGCGTCCGAGCACCTCATCAGCCGCGAACTTAGACTGCTCCACGAAGGCCTGGTTGACGTAGGTGATGCGGGACTGGGCATCCGTCATGACGATCAGGTCACCAGACTGGTCCATGGCCCGACCAAGCCGGGAGAGGAAGTCCATGGCTTCCTGCCGCTGATGCCGCATCTCGACATCCCGCATCTCGCGCTCTATCGCGGGTCCGAGTCGGTCCAGGTGCTCCTTCTTCACGAAATCGTTAGCGCCTAGACGCATGAGCTGCGCGGCCAGCTCCTCGCCAATCTCACCGGAGACCAGAATGAACGGAGTGTCTTGGTCCTCCCTGCGAAGGATCGCCAGCGCCTCTTCCCCGGAAATGTTCGGCAGGTTGAAGTCCGAGAGGATCAGATCCCATGCCCGCCGCTTCAGCGCCTCAAGGTAGCCTTCCCGGTTCCAGACACGGCAGAGCTCGGCCTGGAGCCCTCCTCGGGACAGGCTCCGCTCCAGCAGCAGGGCATCATCCTCCTGGTCCTCCAGGAGCAGGATCTGTAGAGGAACCCCCTTCATGAGCCGTCCCGCCCATTGGCGCTCTGGTTCAAAACCAGCCAGTACATGCCCAGGTTGCGGATGGCTTCCATGAACTGGTCGAAATCAACTGGCTTTCGGATAAAGCTGTTGGCCCCCAGCCGGTAGCTTTCCACCAGGTCCTTCTCCTCGCTGGAAGTGGTGAGGACCACCACGGGCAGCAACCGCGTCTGTTCTGCGGCGCGCACCTGCTCCAGCACTTCCAGGCCGCTCACCTTGGGCAATTTCAAGTCCAGAAGCACCACTTCGGGAAGGTGTCCTGGGTCGCGGTCCACATGGGGCCCGCGTGCCATGAGGAAGTCCAGAGCCTCAGCGCCATTCCTCGCCACGACCACTTCGTTGGCAATGTTGTTCCTGCGGAGCGCCCGGATGGTGAGCGCCTCGTCGTCCGGGTTGTCCTCCACGAGCAGAATGTATTTTTTCATGAGCTTATGCTCCGAGAGTGAAGGTGAACAAGGCGCCCTCTCCAGGCTGGGAGCTGGCCTGGACGTGCCCACCGTGCCGCTGGACGATGCGCTGCACCGTGGCCAGCCCGATTCCGCTCCCAGGGAACTCCTCCGCGTCGTGCAGCCGCTGGAAGGCTCCAAAGAGCTTGTCCCGATAGGCCATGTCAAACCCGGCGCCGTTGTCTCGCACGAAGAAAGCCGCAGGATGGGAGCCAGAAACCATCCCCACCTCCACCCGCGGCGTCTCGACCTTGCTGCTGAACTTGACCGCATTGCCTATGAGGTTCTGCAGAACCGAGCGAACCAGCACTGGATCGCCCTGCGCCACCAGGCCCGGCTGGACCACAAACTCGGTCCGCCCATCCGCCCCGGTCGATCGGAGCTCCTGGATGACCTCCTGGGCGATGCGGCTAAGGTCCAAGGACAGGTTCTCCATGGGCCTCCGGGTAGAGCGGGAGAGCGTCAAGAGGTCCTCGATGAGGTCCCCCATCCGCGTGCAGCCGCGGCGGATCCGGTGAAGGTAGTCCCGACCTTCGACCTGCAAGGTCTCGCCGTAGTCCTCGTCCAGGGCCTGGCTGAACCCATCAATGGCACGCAGGGGGGCCCGAAGGTCGTGGGATACGGAATAGGCAAAGGCATCCAGTTCATGGTTCGCCGCCTTGAGTTGTTGCGTGCGCTCATCCACCCGCCGTTCGAGGTCCTGGTTCAGGATGCGTACTTGCTGCTCGGCCCGTCCCCGTTCCACGATCTCCATCTCCAGAGCGATGGTTCTCTCCTGGACCTTTGAGCGCAGATGCCGGTTGAAGAGCGTCAGACTGCCCAATCCCACCAGACCACCCAGGAGACCACCTGTCAGCAGGAGGGCCGCGTAGCGCTCCTTGCTCAAGGGCGCGCGGATGATCTCCACCGCCCGGATGACCCCGGCATGCTCATTGAATCCCCCTTCACCCGGGTAGAGGTTCTGAAGCCCGATGGGCGCCTTCTCCCGCTTTCCGTGGCAGCGGAGACAGGCCTGTCCTGTCTCCAGAAAGGGCATCGCATGCACGAGGAAGGGCTCCCCATCGATGTCCGTCACCTCGCGGAACTCCTTAAGGTCCCGCTGCTCGTTGAACCGGCGAAGCAGCTGCGCCTCATAGGGCGTGGCGCGATTGACAGGGTTCCGCGGATTGTCGGAGGCCATCTTGTAGTAGATCGGAGGTCTCCCGTCCTTGACCCGCTCTTCGTTGTACAGGCCATGCATGACCCGCACGATGTAGGAGGACGAGAAGATGATCGGCGAATAGAAGTCCAGACCGACTTGACCATCGGCCTGGGCCTTGAAGAAGGTGGGGTGCATGTTCTCCTGGATGTACCGGTGCAACCCCCGATGAGTGAGCATGACGTTGCGGATATTGGCCTCCGCCCGTTCGTTCACGTAACGGGAAACGACGCCATACACCAGCGCGGACACCAGGACCGCCCCCAGCCCCATGGCAAGGGCCCAGCTAATGGGAGAAGTAGGACGACTTTTCATGAAAGAGCGCCTGGTGGGTGGCCACTATCCATACCGGATCGGTTGGTCTTCCAATCAGGGTTAATTTCCAGTATTCCCGGGCCTGGTAGCCGAGTGCTCCGTTTGTATGGCCTTCCAAGGGGGCATGTTGGAGCCATCGGCCTACCCATACGGGACATACTCCTGGTTCCCGCCTGAGGGGGTGTCCTTCGCTACGGCTTATGGCCTCCGCTTGAGGGACCTCCAGAAGCACCTTGAAAGCATTGGGCTGGTGTGAGCGCATTTCACAGGTGCTTTGAATCCTTGCGATAGGGAGTGGGCATATCTGCTGATGACATTGCTTGTCTTAAATCCAAATTCACCTCCCTGACCTCACGGATTCAGATATTCGTAACTCTTCGGCAGCACAGTAGAATCACAGATAGATCATGCCATGTTGATTATAGGGAACTTACTTGCCCTTCGATGTCGCCACTTGTCGCGTTACGAGATCGAGCCGTAAATATATAATTACTGATATATAAATCTTTACAATCAACTCCAAGCAAAAGTCCATAGTGGGACCCACGGGTTCGGGCTTGTTGCCGACGCCCATGATCGCGACGATACGGCTCCCACGGAACAGTGGCACCACCATTTCCCTGACCACCGGGGAGTGACCCTCCGGAAGACCTTTGCGGTTCGGCAGGGATGGATAGTCGTTATGAATCACGGCGCGGCGCTGCCGGAGGCTGGGCGAGCTTCTGCGCCAGCAAGAGGACGAGACTCGACACCTGATCGACCTGGTGCAGCGGAGCAATGAGCCGACGGTTCTGCCTGCGGCGACAGCCCGAGAGCTTGACCTGCTTGAGCCCCTCACCTTCCAACACTGGTCTGGCAACCGGCGCACTCTCATCGAGCGTGCCGACATCGACCTCCTGAAGATTGCAAAGGGGAGCCTGTCTGAGCAAGAGCGGGCGGAGATCGAGAAACATGTCACTTATACCTACCGGTTCCTTAGCCAGATCCCCTGGACAAAGGAACTGGCGGGGGTGCCCGATATTGCCTGGACCCACCATGAGCGACTCAACGGCATGGGTTACCCGCGACAACTGATGGCGCCGGATATCCCCGTTCAGAGCAAGCTTATGGCCGTAGCGGATGTCTACGATGCCCTCACGGCCGCGGACCGTCCCTACAAAGCCGCCGTCAGCGTCGAAAGAAGCCTGGAGATCCTCCACCAGGAGGCCAAGGTGAACCTCCTGGATTCCGAGGTGCTGCGGATCTTTCTGGAGGCCCGGATTTTCGAGCGCACCACGGGTCACATGAAGTCGCCCCAATGATCCGGAACTCTATTCTCATGGTGGGTTGCCCAGCCCGGCACCCACCCAATCCGAAGGGCCGGCAGGTTGGCCCCACCTCCGACGCGTGACTATGAGTTGTAGGTATTGTTCTCCTGCACTGTGCCACCTTTGTGCCACCTAGGGGTGTCCACATGGGTGTTTCTGGTGTCCTGGGGTGTCCGCTTGTGTCCAAAGGCAAAGTCATCAGGCACAAAGCAAGAGGCCCGCAAACGTAGTGTTGGCGGGCCTCTTCGGGTCTTTCATTGGTAGCGGGGGCAGGATTTGAACCTGCGACCTTTGGGTTATGAACATTTCACGCAATCCGTTTCGAGGCTTCAGCCTGTTCCCAGACCTCGTCGCAAATCTTCTGGACGAACGTTCGCCACTGCCAGATCGGGGTGACGGGCAACCCGCTCTCGAGCAGCCGCTGCCAACTGGGCCGATGCCCTTGATTGGCCAGCCGCATGGCTTCCATCCGGACCTGCCCGGCATAGGCCAGGTCCCTACGCCTGGTCGCGGACTTCCGCAAGGAGAGCCAGCGTTCTGAGATGGCGCTGCAGAGCTCCGGCTCACGGTTCCGGAGGGTATCCGGGTCGACCCCGACCTTGGTGGCAACCTCAGTCAAGGTCAGCGGGGTCCCTTCGATGAGTTCACTCTTCAAGGCTGCGACCACCTGTTTCCAATTGATGGCCCCCCGGTTCCGGCGAGAGGGCTTGCCGGCGGACTTTTCCTTCTGGAGCAGGGAGGTAAGCCGAGCCTTCTCACTCCGGCCACAGAGGACATCTTCGATGGCGCAGCCGTGGAGCTCTGCGATCTGAAGAATCCGGGCAAACTCCGGCCGATGTTTTCCGCTCATCCACCCAGAGAGGGAGGACTTGGTAACTCCCAGAATGGAGGCCAGCTTAGAAGCGTTTCCTTTCAGGAGCGTTTGGACGGTTTCCTTCAGGAAATCCGAGAGCGTCTTCTGTTGCGTGGTTGGCTGAGTGGCCAAAGCGCTGACCAGCAAATCCGCGACCATGCAGGCATGCATCAGTTTCTTCGGCGAAGGGACCGTAGCTTTGGGGTGATCCGGGCGACCTAGGCTCCCGGCGCACCTTGGGCAGACATGCGGGAGGCACTTGACCCGGCCAGAGGGCCTCCATTCGGCCCTGGGGCAGCCGCAGCTGGAGACTAGGTTGACCTTGTGTTTGGGGCAGCAGGTGACGGTCTTGAAGGACCAGAGGAGAGGTGAGTAGGGAGTCTCGTGATTAGATCCGTCCTCCAAGCAGACCGGACACCACTTGGGGCGCTTGTTGACCAGGCCGCGTGTTGAGATGAACTGGCCCAGAAACCCCAGGGTCAGCTCACCTAGGCCTACTTGGCTGGTCAGGGCTTCCAGTCTAGACACCCACCTCCCGTCCGAGGCCGCCAGCCCGTTAAAGGAAGGCATCCTCCAGGAGTCCTCGAAGTTGTAAGTCTTGTGTGGAGCGGCCTCAGTGATGTCGGCGAACACCAACTCTCGAGCAAGCACTTGCGGGGTGAGGCTGTGAACATCGGCCAAGCGCTGGTAGTAGCTGCTCAGGCTTTCCCGATAAGGGGTGCCCAATCCGAGAGGTTGGAGCCGCACGAGAACAGAGCGGGGAGGGATGAGTGACTGAGTCTCGACTAACTGGAAGTCCTTTGTCTCCTGGTTCATACGGCCACCCGTAGCTCGGCTAACCGGGCCTTGGAAGCCTTTACCAAGGATTTGAGGGAGGAGGACCCGAGGGCAGACGTATTCAGGAGGCTCTCGCCAAGAACGGTCTCCTCGAGGATGGTGAGCATCTGGTCCTCACTTGGCAGGGCGCGTTCCAGGCACTCGTTCGACCACTTCCCACCGTTCTGAATCGCACATTCCAAAGCCGTGGTGAAAACAGTCTTCAGGATTCCCACGCAACCAACACAGGCCTCCTGGAGGGCGTCGGCATGAAGAGACAGGTCTGGCATGCCCTTGATTGCCATAAATCTCTGAAGCTGTTGGATCACCTTGCAGAACACCTGCCTCTCGTCCTCGACCTCGGGCTTGTAGCGCCGGAAATGAACCACGCCCATCCGCCGAGCCAGCTGGCCACTCATCTTGGTCAACTGGTGCAGGTCATAGGAGCCAACCAGGACCAGGGTGGCTCCCTTGTCGGCAAGGGTCTTGAGGGCATCCATGTGATTCTCAAGATCGTTGCCACGAGCCTGGCGGAGAATGGGTACGGCCTCATCGATGATGATCGTGCGAACCCGACGCTGGGCAATGATTCTCTCCACCGACATGCGCATGGCACTGACAGAGGTTCGGGCGGAATACAGGGAGAGGGGCTTGAGGTCGTTCACATGGAGGGTCTCGCGCTTGCGGTCGAGGAGGGGTTCCTGCATGGCACGCCCCAGCTCGGAGTAGAACATCCGCCAGGAGAACCCGCGCTCGCCGGAGGCTGGTGCCACTAGAGATGCCATTGGGATGAAGGACGGATCTGCGGCCATCTGATCTTGGTTGGCGGCTAGCACCCTCTCCTCCAGGATTCTGACCAGCGTGGACTTCCCAACGCCAGTGGGCCCCGTGAGCAGCAGGATGCTTTTCCCGGAATCGGGGCTGGCCAGCGTGGCCATCTCGGCAAGCGTCTCCGCGATCATCGGGTGTGAGAGGCGAGCCTTGCGGAATCGGAGGCGCTTGTCCGGGTCGGACAACTTCAGGGCCTCGTCCGGAACGCGTCAATGATTTTGAGACAGGTAGTGGCCTGAGTTATCGCTCCGACCCACCCGCTGCGGAGAGCCGCCGGGGCCATGGACAGCCTGCGGATTGCCTGGCGGCAACGGGCCGATGGCCCGCCCTTCGGGTCCTC
>CAIOFF010000029.1 GCA_903857495.1 uncultured Holophagaceae bacterium
CAGTCCTCCGGCGGTCCTGTGGCATAGCCTCCGCGCCGGATCCTGACTGCGCAGAGGGCATCGAGCCCTGTGCTTCGTCATCCGGCGGTCCTGTGGCATAGCCTCCGCGCCGGATCCTGACTGCGCAGAGGGCATCGAGCCCTCTGCTTCGTCATCCGGCGGTCGGCTACATTAGGCTCTTCATGATGTCGTCGAGGACGGCGGGGCTGGGCTTGAGGAGGGTCTCGTCCAGGCTGGCCAGGGGCTCGTCGACCAGGTTGAGCAGGTCCGGGAGGGGGGGCTGGGTCGGGTTGATGTAGAGCAGCCCGGTGAGGAACTCGCCCTTCTCCATGGACTCGTGGATGGCCTTCATGGCGCCGTAGCGGTCCTTGGGGTCGTAGTCCTCGTGGATGGCCTTGATGGCCACCTTGGAGCCGTCCGGGAAGGTGACGACCTCGGTCTCACCCGCGGGGATGTCCACGTCCTCGACCTCGGAATACTGGACGAAGCCCAGGTCATGGAGGGGGAAGTCATGGTCCTTGACGTGCTTGTAGGAGCGCGTGGAGGCATCGTGGTTGTTGAAGGTGACGCAGGGGCTGATGATGTCCAGCACCACGGTGCCCTGGTAGGCGAAGGCGGCTTTGAGGATGGCGCCCAGCTGCTTGGGGTTGCCGGAGAAGCAGCGGGCCACGAAGCCGCAGCCCAGCTCGATGGCCAGGGTGCAGGGATCGATGGGCGGCAGCTCGTTGACCGCGCCGCTCTTCAGGGAGGAGCCCTTGTCGGCGGTGGCGGAGAACTGGCCCTTCGTCAGGCCGTAGACGCCGTTGTCCTCGATGATGTAGATCATGGCCACGTTGCGGCGCACTGCGTGGACGAACTGGCCCGTGCCGATGGACATGGAGTCGCCGTCGCCGGAGACGCCGATGTTGATGAGCTGGCGGTTGGCCAGGGAGGCGCCGGTGGCCATGGAGGGCATGCGGCCGTGGACGCTGTTGAAGCCCCAGCCCTGGTTGATGAAGTAGGCGGGGGTCTTGGAGGAACAGCCGATGCCCGAGAACTTGGCGACCCGGTAGCCTTCGATGTTGGACTCGAAGGCGGCGTTGATGATCTGGGCGGTGATGGCGTCGTGGCCGCAGCCGGCGCAGAGGGTGGACTTGGAGCCCACATAGTCCTGCTTGGTGAAGCCGAGCTTATTGGCGGGAGCGGAAGGCGTGGGGGTGGTCATGGTCAGCTCCTCTTACTTCTGCTCGAAGGCGGTGATCTGGTCCACGATGCACTTGGCGGGGATGGCGTGGCCGTCGTAGTGGAGGACGCTCTTGAACTTGGTGGCGAACTCCGGATAGGTCTCGCGGAAGAGGTTGGCCATCTGGCCGTCCCGGTTCTGCTCGACCAGGTAGACCACCTGCTTCTCCTGCACGAAGGCGTCGACCTCGGCCGTGAAGGGCAGGGCACGCAGCCGCAGGTAGTCCGTCTTGAGACCGGCCTCGGCCAGGATGTCCTGGGCCTCGATGGCCGCGGGGTTGCTGGAGCCGAAGGCCAGGAGGCCCTTGTCGGACCCCAGGTTGCGGAAGAGGGGCTTGGGCACGTAGGTCTTCGCGGTCTCGTATTTCCGCTTCAGGCGGTCCACTACCGCGAGGTAGTCCTCAGGCTTCTCGGAATACTGGGCGTAGGCGTTGTGACCCGAGCCGCGGGTGAAGTAGGCGCCCTTCCCGCCAGGGGTGCCGGGCAGGCTGCGGTAGGGAATCCCGTCGCCGTCCACGTCCTTGTAGCGGCCCCAGTCCTCGGCCTCGGCGAGCTGCTGCTGGTTGAGCACCTTGCCGCGGTCATAGGGCTTGGTCGGATAGTCGAAGGGCTTGGAGGACCAGTTCTGCATGCCCAGGTCCAGGTCCGTGACCACGAAGATGGGGGTCTGGAAGCGCTCGGCCAGGTCGAAGGCGTCGTAGGAGAACTGGAAGCACTCTTCCATGTTGCCGGGGTAGAGGTTGATGTGCTGGGTGTCGCCGTGGCTGCACTTGGCGCAGAGCTCGATGTCCGACTGCTGGGTGCGGGTGGGCAGGCCCGTGCTGGGACCGGTGCGGGCGACGTTGTAGAACACGCCCGGCGCTTCGACGTAGTAGCCCAGGCCGATGAACTCGCTCATGAGCGAGACGCCGGGCCCCGAGGTGGAGGTCATGGAGCGGGCACCGGCCCAGCCGGCGGCGAGCACCACGCCCGCGGAGGCGAGCTCGTCTTCCATCTGCACGATGGCCACCGTGGACTTGCCGGTCTTGGGATCGATGCGGTATTCCGCCGCGTACTCGATGAAGGTCTCGACCAGCGTCGAGGCGGGGGTGATGGGATACCAGCCCACCACGGTGCAGCCGGCGAAGAGGGCGCCCAGGGCGCAGGCCTCGTTGCCGTCCACGATGATGAGGCCCTGGGTCTTGTTGTCGCGCACCACCCGCACCTGGTCCTGGTCGGGCAGGTTCTCCATGGCCCAGTCATAGCCGGCCATGGCGGCGTTCTGGTTGAGCTCGATGGCCTTGTCCTTGCCCTTCAGCTGCTTGGCGATGGCCTTCTTGACCTCGGCCATGTCCACGCCCAGCACGCGCGACGCGACGCCGACATAGATCATGTTCTTCACCAGCTTGTGCAGCTTGGGCTCGGGGCAGGAGGCCGTCACGAGCTTCTGGAAGGGCACGGGGATGCAGGCGAGGTCGCTGCGCAGCTTGTCCAGCTGCAGCGGCTCATCGTAGATCACCAGGGCGCCGACGTCGGCCTTGGCGATGTCGTCTTTGGCCGTCTCGGGATTCATCAGGATCAGCATCTCGTTGCTGGCCTTGCGCGCCACGTAGCCCTTGGCGCTGGCGCGGATGGTGAACCAGGTGGGGAGGCCGGCAATGTTCGAGGGGAAGAGGTTCTTGCCGCTGACGAAGACGCCCATCTGGAAGATGGCGCGCAGCAGCACGGTGTTCGCGGTCTGGGAGCCCGAGCCGTTGACCGTGGCGACCTGGATGGAAAAATCGTTGATCCTGGTTTTCGCTCCCTGGGCGGGGGGGGCGGCAGCTGGGCTGGCAGTCATGGAGACTCCTTTTCGGGGCTGAACAGCAGACATGTAGGGCGCATGAAAGACGATAAAGAGGGCGTAAATACTTGATCTATCAGGCCGTCTTTCAGTATGCCAGAGGGCGGAAGCCGGTTCCATCCGTGGTCTTGCGTAGGGGGGAGAGGGGGTCTGAAAATAAGCGAAAAAAAAGGGATTGACGACCTGCCACTCCACTCCTACATTAAAACCCATGAAAACCAGTGATCTCACCAAACGGCAGCAGGCCGTACTGAACTTCATCCGGACTTTCGTACTGGAGGAGGGGCGCAGTCCCACGCTCTCGGAAATTGCCAAGGGTGTCGGTTCCAGTGCGGTGTCCACCATCCACAAGCATGTCCAGCACTTGATGGACAAGGGCTTCCTGGTCCGCAGCCACGGGAAGGGCAACAACCTGGTGGTGTCCACCCAGGCCGAGGAGACGTCGGATCAGGGCCGCTCCGCCCGCGGTGAGCAGCGACCTGAGAGTACGCCGCTCCTGAAGATCTACCCGTTCTGCGGCGACGTGGCGGCTGGTGCGCCCATCCTGCCCGAGAGCCGCGCCCTGCCCATCGAGGTGCCCAACAGCATCCACCGGCAGCGTGACGAGCTCTTCGTCCTGCGGGTGCGGGGCGACTCCATGGTCGATGACGCCATCCTCGACGGCGACCTCGTGGTGCTCCAGCGCAAGGGGGAATACCGCAATGGCGACCGCGTGGTGGCCCTCATCGAGCAGGAGGAGGTCACCCTGAAGGAGTTCCGGCGCGATGCCAAGGGCGTGTGGCTCATCCCCCACAACCCCGAGCTGCAGCCCCGCTGCTACCCCCCGCAGCACATCGACATCCAGGGCGTCCTCGTCGGCGTCATGCGCAGCTGCTGAGGCCCGCCCGGCGGGTCGACTTCCGAGTGGAATTCAGTAAATAAGGGGCACCACCAAGGCACCAAGGCACCAAGAACTGCAATGGCGAAGTTCTTCTGTCTTTCTTGGTGTCTTGGTGGCAAAGGCTTTTTCCCCTTCTTTCGATGTGATCTGACTCAGGTCGGCAGCCTGCTCCGGACGGCCTGCCCCATCTCGGTGGTGCTGTGGGTTCCGCCCAGGTCGCGGGTGCGGAAGCCCGCCTGCAGGGCCTCGCCCACCGCTGCTTCCAGCGTGGCGGCTTCCGGTTCCCAGCTCAGGTGCCGGAAGAGCAGCGCGAGGCTCAGGAACATGCCCACGGGGTTGGCCAGGTCCTGCCCGGCAATGTCCGGCGCGGAGCCGTGGACCGGCTCGGCCAGGGCCGCGCAGCGGAAGGGCCGGTGGGGGGCCCAGCTGAGGGAGGGCGCCATGCCCATGCCACCCACATAGGCAGCGGTGAGGTCGCTGATGAGGTCCCCGAGGTAGTTGTCGGCGGCGATGATCCCGAAGGCCTTCGGATCCTGCACCAGGGCGCAGAGCAGGGCATCCGCGTGCAGGGTGCGGGCGTCGACGGTAGGGAACTGGGTGCGCAGGTCGGCGAAGACCCGCAGCCACAGGCCGTGCCCATGCTTGAGCACATTGGCTTTGTGGGCCAGCAGCAGGGGACGGCCCAGGACGGCCGCGCGCTGGAAGGCGCAGGCCAGCAGCCGGTGGACCGCGGGCTCCGTGTGGATGGCGTAGTCCACGGCGCGGCCGGGCTCCGTGGTGCCCTGGAGGCAGTAGGGGCCTTCGGTGTTCTCGCGGTAGATCTCCAGGTTGATCGCCGCGTCGAAGCCGGGCGCCAGGGGGCGGCAGGGGCGGAAGTTGACGGCCAGCTCCAGCTCCTGGCGCAGGCGCAGGAGGATCTGTTCGGCATGGCGCCCGTCGGGGATGCGCGGATCCCCCACTGCACCGAAGAGCACCGCGTCGCAGCCATCGCGGAGGACCGTGAAAGCGTCCTCGGGCAGGGTCTCTCCCGTGGCCAGGTAGTGCTCGGCGCCGTAGGGCAGGGGGACCACCTCGAGGCACCGGCCCCGGGACGCCGCCCACTCCAGGCAGGGCGCGGCTTCGGCCATGACCTCCCCGCCGACGCCGTCGCCGGGGATGAGCGCGATGCGGACCGGTCTGGACACTGCGGTTCCCTCCCCCTGAGGAGCCGATGGTGCCACACTCCACCTGGAATCTGGAGGTCGGAGTGGCGCGGACAGGGAGGATCACCATGGGGATCATCGCGATGCTGGGGCTCGCTTCGGCGGCCGAGGTGACGGAAGGGGCCAAGGCTCCGGCTTTCGAGGCGCAGGATCAGAACGGCGCCACCGTGCGTCTGGCGGACTTCAAGGGCAAGTCGGCCGTGGTGCTCTACTTCTATCCCAAGGACGACACGCCCGGTTGCACGGCCGAGGCCTGCAGCCTGCGCGATGGGTTTGGCGAGATCCGCAAGGCCGGGGCGGTGATCCTAGGCGTGAGCGCCGACAACGGGCAGAGCCACAAGGCCTTCGCGGAGAAGTTCCACCTCCCGTTCAGTCTTCTGGCGGACCCCGACAAGAAGATCATCGAGGCTTACGGCGTAAAGGTGCCGCTCATCGGCATCGCCAAGCGGGTGACCTTCATCATCGACAAGAAGGGCATCGTCCGTCATGTCCTGAGTGATGTCCGCACCAAGGACCATGACCAGCAGGTGCTTGACTTCCTGAAGGCGTTGGCCAAGTGAACCCCTGGGCGGCGTTGAGCCTGCGCTGACTTCCTGGCTAAAATCACGCCAACCCCACGAGGCTCTGGAATGGTCTTCTTCAATCACGCCACCCGGCAGATGACGGTGAAGATCGTCTACTACGGCCCGGGCCTGTGTGGAAAGACCACCAACCTGAACACGATCTACGCCAGGACCACCCCGAAGGCCCGGGGTGAGATGGTGAGCCTCAATACGGAGACGGACCGCACCCTCTTCTTCGATCTCCTGCCCATGGAGGTGGGCATGGTGGGCGGCTTCAAGACCCGCCTGCAGCTCTACACGGTGCCGGGCCAGGTGTTCTACAACAGCACCCGCAAGCTGGTACTGAAGGGCGTGGACGGCCTCGTCTTCGTGGTGGACAGCCAGGCCGCCATGCTGGACGCCTGCCATGAGAGCCTCCAGAACCTGCAGGAAAACCTCCGCGAGCAGGGGCTGAAGCCCGAGGAGATCCCCACGGTCTTCCAGTGGAACAAGCGGGATCTCCGGAGTGCGCTCTCGCTGGAGGAGCTGGAGGCGACCTTCAACTCGGGCGGGATTCCCAGCTTCCAGGCGGTCGCCTCCGAGGGCCAGGGCGTCTTCGAGACCCTGCGCGGCATCACGCGGCTGGCCCTGTCCCGCATCAAGACCCACCTGCTGGACGAGGGGCCCGCTGCCGGGGGTCCGGTGGCTCAGCCCCTCACTCTCTCCGATCTGCCCTCCGACCTGGAGCTCTTCGATCTGGAAGGGGCCTCGGCGGGGGGGGGCGGTGACTACCTACTCCGGTCCGAAGAGGGGCTCGACGAGGACCTGCTCATCGAGGCGCCCCAGCTGCCGGAGCCGCCCGGGGCGCTGGTCGAGGACCTGCTCCGCGAGGCGCCCCTGGTGCTGCCGGAGCCCTCCGGAGCTGTGCCCGAGGACCTCGCTTTTCTTCTGGAGAGTGACCTCACCTGGCTGTCCGAACCCGGCCCCGAAACCACGGCGCCGGCCGCCTCGGCCTGGGAGCCGTCCCCCGGGTTGGGTGCGGGAACCGCCGCTACGCTGGAACTGGCGGTGCCGGTGCGGTCACCGGCGCCCATGCACCGGGCGGCTGAGGACACCGAGCCGCTGTTCTCCCTGGTGCTGCCCGCCGACCTGGACACCCAGGACCTGGAAGTCGTGGTGCAGGTCCGGCAGCGGGACCGGGTCCTGCTGGAAGCCCAGCTCTGCCGCCCGGCGCCGTCTCCCGGAGCCACCGACCAGCTCACCATCGACTTGAAGCGCCCTTGATGCGGTCCCTGCTGGTCGCCCTGCTGCTCACGGCCCCGGCGCTGGCGGCCCTGCCCGGCTGGTGGAACGCCTTTGCACGGACCCCGGTGCTGGAGAGTCGCTTCCGCCAGGAGAGCGACAGCTTGGTTTTCGGCAAGCTGGCCCGGGAGGGGCGCCTGGCCCTGGCCCGGGGGGGCCGCCTGAGGGTGGCCTATGCCGGGGGCCTGACGGTCACCTGCGACGGTCGGAACCTGGTCCAGTACGATCCGGATACGCGGACAGCCCAGCGGCTGGCTCTGACGCAGGCCGTCCGGGATTTCCCACTCCTGGGCCTGCTGCTCGATCCGGCGCGGCTCGAGCGGCTCTACCGGGCCGAGTCCCTGGGCGGCGAAGCCCTGCGGCTGGTGCCGAAGGAAGCGGGGCTACCAGAGCTGAAGGCCACGGGGCGCCGGGGGCTGCTGTGGAGCCTCGAGTGGACCGATCCCACCGGGGCCCGGCAGAAGCTCGAGCTGCTGGATCCGAAGACCTCCACCACGCCAACCCCGGGCCTGTTCCAGCCCCAGCTCCCGGCGGGCACCCGCTGGGCTACTCCGAACGGCTGAACGCGTCGAACACTTCCGCCTGGGGGAACCGCAGGCGGAGCCACTGGTCCAGGTCGGGCACGGTCTCGAAGATCTGCTCGGCGCCGGCGGCGGTGAGCTCGTCCCGGCTGCCGTAGCCCCAGCCTACGCCGATGGCCTCCAGGCCGTGGTCCCGGGCGGCGGTCATGTCCACGCCCCGGTCCCCGATGAAGACGCCCCCTGGCCAGATGGTGCCCTGCGCCGCGAGCCGGGCCAGGACCCTGGTCTTGGGCTGCCACTGGCCCTTCAGGCTGCTGCCGAAGATGTCGTCGAAGATCAGGTTCAGGTCGAACTGGTAGGCGATGCGGCGCGCGAAGATGCTGGGCTTGGCGGAGACGATGTAGATGCGGTGACCCTGGCGCTTCAGGCGGTGCAGCAGGTGGAAGACGCCTGGGTAGAGCTCGTGCTCGAAGACGCCATCCTCCCGGTAGCGCTCCCAGTAGAAGTCCAGGACGGCCTCGAGGCGCACCGGATCCTCCATGCCTGGCAGGGAGGCCAGGGCCTCCCGCATGCCAAAGCCGATCCAGCCCCGCACGGTGGCCTCGTCCGGCATCTCCAGACCGAAGGCGCCGCAGGTCTTGCGCAGGCAGTTGCGCACCCCCAGCCAGGGATCCACGAGGGTCCCGTCCAGGTCGAAGCAGACGAGCCCGGGAGCCGCCTCAGGTGCCGGCACGACCGACCTACTTCTTCCGCTCGAGTTCGTAGGCTGCCGTGCAGGACCGCACAAAGGCCTGGGCCTCGTCCTTGCCGCCCCAGCCGTCGCTGGTCACGGTCTTGCGCTCGAGGTCCTTGTAGGTCAGGAAGAAGTGCTCCACCTCGAGCAGGAAGTGCGGCGGCAGGTCGCTGCGCGAGCTGACGTGGCTGTAGGTGGGGTCGTCGCAGGCCACGGCCAGGATCTTGGCATCCTTGCCGTTCTCGTCCGTCATGCGCAGCAGGCCGATGGGCCGGGCACGGATGACCACGCCGGGGTAGGTCGAGCCGTTGATGAGCACCAGGATGTCGGCGGGATCGCCGTCCTCGGCCAGGGTGCCGGGAATGAACCCGTACTCAGCGGGGTAGTGGAAGGGGGAGAACAGCACCCGGTCCACGTGCACCAGGCCCGTGTGGTGGTCGATCTCGTACTTGATGCGGGAGCCGGTGGGGATCTCGATGACCGCGTTGACGATCTCCGGGGCCTGCCTTCCGGGATTGAGGTGGGCCAGCGGCATGGGTGCTCCAGTCAGGGACCTATGGTCGCACCAACCGCAGCAGCCGTCACGCGGAGGGAACCGCCGCGAGCCGCAGGTGGACCGTGGTGCCGCGCCCCAGCTGGCTCTCGATGAAGAGCAGCCCGCCGTGGGCCACGATGATGCGGTGGCAGACCGCCAGGCCCAGGCCCGTGCCACCGCCGAAGGTGCTGAAGAAGGGATCGAAGACCTTGGCCAGGGCCTCCTGGGGGATGCCGCAGCCGTTGTCGGAGAGGGTCAGGTGCCAGCAGGGCCGGCCTTCCAGCTCCTCTTCCATGGCGGCCAGCACCAGGCGCGGAGACTCCACGTCCTCGAGCGCCCGGGTGGCGTTCTGGAGCAGGTTCTGCGCGACCTGCCGCAGCAGCTCCGGATCGCCCCGCCACGCGGCCTGGGGTGGGATCTGGTTGTCCCAGGGTACTGCCTCCGCCAGGGTGGCGCTGCGCAGGGCATCCTCCCAGAAGGAGCGGAGGGCCACCGTGCCTTCCTTGGGCTGGAGGTCCCGGCTGAAGGCCAGGGTGTTGCCGACCAGCCGGTTCAGGCGGCCCACGCCCTCCTGCATCTTGCGGGCGAGCTCCAGGGGGCCCGCCTGCTCGGCCAGGTCCTCCACGAGCATGCCGGAGAAGAGTGCCAGGCTGCCCAGGGGGTTGCGGATCTCGTGGGCCAGCTCGGCCGCCATGCGGCCCATGGCGGCCAGGCGATCCTCGCGGGTGGCTTGCTGGGCCTTGAGCACGGCCTCGGTGACGTCCCGCAGGGTGACGATGGTGCCGCCGTGGGGAGCCGAGCGGCGCTCCTCCTCGAAGATCACCTCCCGCCCGCCGGCGGTCTGGAAGCGCCGCTGGCCGCCGGGGCTGCCGGCCTCCCAGGGGGCCACGTCGTGGAGGAACCGCCCCTCCAGGCCCTGGGGCCGGTTGGTGAAGCGCAGCGAGCCGTCCTCGGCCAGCACCCAGATGGCGAAGGGGACAGCCTCGATGACGGTCTGCAGCTCGCCCTGGAGCTGGCCCAGCTGGGCCTGCAGGGCCTCGTAGCGGGTCTGCAGGTGCTCCGAGGCGGCGGTGAAGGCCTCGAAGGCTTCCAGCAGCTGTCGCGGGTCCGGGTGGGCCTGCACGCTGCCGGTCATGGCTCCACCTGCTGCTCCAGGAGCTGGCGCAGCTGGTCGCGCTCGGCGCCCCGGGGCTCGCCCTCGACCACGCGCTTGAGGGCCTCGCGGGCCTCCGGCGTCTGGAGGGCGGCCAGCCCCTTGGCGGAGGCCAGCCGAACGGCCGGCGGCTCGCCACTGGTGAAGAAGCCCTTCCGGCGAAGGCAATCGAGGAAGACCGGGATGGCCTTGGGACTGCCGATCTGGCCCAAGGTCTCCAGGGCCTGGATGCGGAGCCGCTCCACCACCCGCTTGTCCTTGGCCAGGTCGGTGACGGGGCCCAGACAGGACTCGGAGCGCAGTTGCCCGAGGACGAAGAGGATCTCCTGCAGGGTCTCGGCGTCCGTGTCCTTCATCCGGGCCAGCAGCGCGTGCTCAGCCCCGGGACCGAGCAGCTTCCAGAGGGCCCGCACCGCCGTGCGCCGCACCCGGGGTTCGGGATGGCGCAGCAGGGGCGTGATCGCGGGGGCCTCCTCGGCGCTGGCCACTTCGGGCAGGAGGGTGAGGGCGTTACGCACCAGATACCAGGCTGGGGCCTGCAGGGCCTCCTGGAGGGCCGGAAGGGCCACGGGTCCCAGGCTGCGGACGGCTTCGACCAGCCGGCCCCGCCGGGTCCGGTCGCTCTCCGCCCCAAGCCGGTCCACCAGCTGCTGGGCCATGGGGGCGCCCAGGAACACCAGGTAGGGGTGCACCTCCTGGACCACGAGCTTGCGGTCGTGGGCGAAGGTCTGGTCAATGGCCGCGTCCAGGAGGTCGGGCCGGATCAACGCGGCACAGAGCTGGCCGAGGGCCTCCTTGCGCCAGAGCTGCTCGGCGTTCATGAAGGCGCAGAGGCTGTTGAGCCCCTGTACCTCCGAGATGATCGCGTGGAGCTCGCCGCGGTGGACGAGGGCTGTGAGCAGCGACTCCAGGGCCTGGGTGGTCCCGCGCAGGACTTGAGACTCAGGCTCCCAGGCGAAGTGGGCTCGCAGGGCCTCCAGCAGGCCCGCCTCGGCACCCGGGGGAAGGCCTGGGTCCTCGACCCAGTGGGCCAAGCCGGCGAGGGTCTGGGTGGCCTTCAGCCGCTGGCCCGGCTGCTCGCTCTGGAGCGTCTCGACCAGCACCTCCTGGATGCGTTGGAACTCATCGAAGCGCCGGAGGTCCAGCAGCTCGCGGAGGAGCGCCAGGCGCTCCTCCAGGGTGAGCTCGAAGAAGAAGCCCTCTTCGAGCACTTTGACGAGCTTGGCCTCCAGGCTCATCTCTTCCCACTCCATGAGGCGCAGGATGAGCTCGGCCTGGCTGGCGTCCTGCCCCGAGGTCCGGAGGCGCGCCGAGAGCGCCCGGACCAGACTGGCTCGCTCCTGGAAGTGCCGCAGGACGTCCTTGATGGGGCCCTGGAGCTGGGTCCAGGAGATGCCTTCAGACAGAGCCTGGCTGGTGGCGGAAGCCAGCACTTCGCCGGCCAGCGCCCGGATGCCCAGGGACAGCCCCGCCGGGTGATCAGGCAGGGTGGCCAGGCTGGCGAGCAGGCTCAGCTGGATGGCGGGCGGCAGGTCCATGAGGATCTGGCGGAGAACGCCCATGCGCGGCGGACTCGGCATGCCCTCGCCGAGGCCCAGCTCCCGGCCGACGGGGCCGAGGCCGCTGAGATCCGCGGGGCCGAAGCCTGGCAGGGGGCTCGGGCCTTGGTCGCCCTGGCCTCCCGCGCTGCCCTGGCCGCCCACGCCGCTCTGGCTGCCTGAGCTGTTCTGACTGTCCGGGCCGCCGGTGCTTCCCTTGGCGGCGCTGTCAATGCCGCCGCCCGCTTCAGCACCCTGGCCACCCCCCCTGCCGCGGCCGCGGTCTGCGCCCTCGCCTGCGTCCGAGCCCCGGCCCCCGCCGGTGCCGCTGCCGACACCGGGCGTCTGCCCGGCCTCCGTCCCGGCGGCGCTGGCGCCCTGGGTGATGGAGAGCATGAGGGCCTCGCGGAGGAACTTCACGAGGTCGCCCGCGGACATCGCGCTTTGGGCTGGCGCGGCCGGATTCAGCGCCGGGGCCTGGTCCCCGCTGCCTCCCTGGTCGCCCTCGCTGATTTCCTGGTAGCGCGTCTGGGCCACCTTGATGTGCAGCACGCCGGCATTGCGAAGCAGGGCCTCGAAGCCGCCCTGCTCATCGAGGAGCTGCGGCCGGGTGCCGAGCCCGGCCAGGAAGACCAGGTATTCGGCGGGGCTGACGCCGGGCTCGAAGGTGAAGCCGCTGATGCCGCGCTCGGCCACCAGCTTGGCCAGACCCGTCACGTGGGGGCTTCTTGTCTCCTGCAGCTCCCCGTCCACGAAGACCTTGGTCCCGGTCACCACGAACTGGAGCTTTGCGTGTTCGCTGAACCACAGGCCCAGGGTGGCGTGCGCGATGGCGGCGGCCTCTTCGGTCCGGGGGTGGGTCTCGGTGTACATCTGCAGCGCCTTGAGGGCGACGCTCATGGTCTGGGCCAGACGCGGAAAGTCCTTCATGCCGGAGTCCTTTCCGGGGGGTCGGACCACTCCCGCCGCAGCTGGGCGTAGTGCGCCTCGAGGAAGGCGAGGCGCCGCTGCCCCTCCTCCTGGGCAGGCTTGGTGGTGAAGCTGGCGGTGATCTTCCGCGCCAGCTCCAGCCAGGCCTCGCCGCGCCGGAGGATCTCCGCGGTGGTGATGGGCTGGAAGGCGCCGCTGATGCAGCCGAAGTGGATCAGGCTGGCGGCGCCGATCTTGCTGAGCTTGTCGCAGTCCCAGAGGCAGGCCGTCTCCACGGGCTCCAGCGGCGCGGCGAGGCTGAGCCCCACATGGTGCTCGATGGCATGGCGCACGGCGGGGATCTTCTCTGGCGGGAAGTCGGTGCCGGCCAGCAGCTCCGGCACCAGGGCCGAGGCCTCCTGGGCGTGGGTGTCCTTGGTGTGGGGCGCCTTCAGGCGCTTGGCCACGTCGTGCAGCCAGGCGGCGCACTCCACCACCTCCAGGTCTGCGCCCACCGCGGGCGCCAGCCAGCGGGTCAGGAGCACGGCCGCGTAGGTGTGCTCGAACCGGTAGTTGAAGATGGGCTGGTAGCTGCCGTCCACCTCGTGCCCGATGCCCCAGAAGTGGATCGCGTCGGCGTCGGAGAAACGCCGCAGTGCCTGTTCACAGGCGGTTCGCCAGGGGGTGGGCAGGGTCATGGAACGGCGTCCAGGTGGGTCCGGAGGGCTTGGAGGGAAGCGTTGATCTCCACAAACATGGCCCGATCGTGCCAGGGGGCGCAAGCCTTCTCTAGGGTCCGGAGCAGCGGCTGCAGGCCCTCGCCGGGCTCCAGGCCGAGGATGCGGATGCCCTCCAGGGCCATGCGGGCCTCGATGGCCAGCACCTGCTCCAGGGCGTCCACGGCCTTCAGCAGCTTCCGGGCGGCGATGGGGCCCATGCTGACGTGGTCCTCCTTGCCCGCGCTGGTGGGGATGCTGTCCACGCAGGCCGGGTTCGCCAGGCCCTTCATCTCGCTCACCAGTGCCGCCGAGGTGACGTGGGCCATCATGAAGCCCGACTCGAGGCCGCCGTTCTGGGTGAGGAAGGCCGGCAGGTCGCTGTAGGCGGGGTTCACCAGGCGCTCCTGGCGGCGCTCCGAGATGCTGGCCAGGTCCGCCGCCGCGATGGCCAGCAGGTCACAGGCGAAGGCCGGATACTGCCCGTGGAAGTTGCCGCCGGACCGGGACTCTGCCGTGTCCGTGAAGATCATGGGGTTGTCCGTAGCGGCGTTCAGCTCCCGCTCCAGGATGGCGCCGGCGAAGCCCAACGCGTCCCGCGTGACGCCATGCACCTGGGGGATGCAGCGCAGGCTGTAGGCGTCCTGGACCCGGTGGCAGTCCTGGTGGCTGTCGGAGATGGCGCTGCTGGGACCCAGCAGGGCGCGCATGTGGTCCGCCACGGCGATCTGGCCGGGGTGGGGCCGGGCGGCGTGGATGCGGGGATCGAAGGCGGCGCGGGTGCCCCGCAGGGCCTCCAGGCTGAGACCGGCGATCTCGTCTGCCAGGCCCGCCAGGCGCGAGAACTTCTCCGCGGCCAGGTTGCCCAGGGCGGTGATGAGCTGGGTGCCGTTGATGAGGGCCAAGCCCTCCTTGGCCTGCAGGACCACGGGGCTGAGGCCCGCCTGGGCCAGGGCCTCGCCGCCGGGCAGCTGACGGCCGGCCACCCAGGCCAGGCCCTCGCCCACCAGCACCAGGGCCATGTGGGCCAGGGGGGCGAGATCGCCGCTGGCACCCACGCTGCCCTGGCAGGGCACCACGGGCAGGATGCCGCGGTTGAGGCACTCGGCCAGCAGGCGGATGGGCTCGGGGCGGATGCCGCTGTGGGCCTTCAGCAGGCAGTTGATGCGGGCGGCCATGAGGGCGCGAGTCTGGTCCGGGGGCAGGGGCTCACCCACCCCGGCCGCATGGCTGCGCAGCAGGTTGAGCTGGAGCAGCCGGAGCTGATCGTGGGGGATGACCACCGTGGCGAACTGGCCGAAGCCGGTGTTGATGCCGTAGACGGTGCGGTCTTCGGCCACGATCTGGTCCACCACCGCGCGGTTCGCCGCCACCCGGGCCAGGGCCGGCTCATCCAGGATGACGCCCTCGCCGGCGGCGATGCGCGCCAGCAGGGGCGCCGTGAGGGAGCAGCCGTCCAGGAGGATCATCAGGCTTCCTTGGGTTTCAGGGTCAGGGCCAGCATCAGCGCCAGGCCCAGGGTGAGGCCCGCCACGGTGTAGGTGGCCTGCCCGCCCCAGCGGGCGAAGGTGAAGGTGCCGATGGCGGGTCCGAGGATGCGGCCGACCCCGCTCATGGCGTTGAGCACACCGAAGAGCCCGCCCTGGTCCTCGGGGGGCGTCAGCTGGCTGGCCAGGGCCGAGCCGGCGGTGTTGCCCATGCCGCTGCCCCAGGAGAGGGGGATGAACAGCAGCACGAAGGGCCACATCCAGGCGGCCTTGGGCAGCAGGGGGAGGGAGAGGCCCATGAGCAGCAGGCCGGTGATCAGCGCGACGCGCTCCGGAATGCGCTTGGCGACCACCCGGACCAGGCCGCCCTGGTAGATCACGAGCAGGACCCCTATCCCCGCGAACAGGAAGCCCACCTCGCGCTGATGGAAGTCGAAGCGCTGGTGCACCAGGAGGGCGAAGGTGCCTTCCATCATGGCGAAGCCCGCCATGGCTAGCAGGGACACGGTCAGCAGCTGGGGCATGCCCGGCCGCTTCATGGCCTTGACCAGGGCATGGCCGCGGCTCTCATGGGACCGGGCCCGGGCGCGGACCTCGTCCGTGAGGGTCTCGGGCAGCCAGAGCAGCACCATGAGCGAGGCCACCAGGGACAGGCCCGCGGCCACGAAGAAGGGCAGGTGCCAGCCCCGGGTCTGGAGCAGCATGTGGCCGAAGTCGCTGCCGCTCAGGATGCCCGCCAGGGCCGGACCCAGCACGAAGCCCAGGCCGAAGGCGGCGCCGATCATGCCCATGACCTTGGAGCGCTCCTCCGGCAGGGAGCTGTCCGCCATGGCCGCCTGGGCCACGGAGATGTTGCCGCCGGTGATGCCATCGAGGATCCGGGCCGCCAGCATCCACTCGAAGCGGCTGGTGAGGGCCAGCATCAGGTAGCCCAGGGCCGAGCCGATGAGGCTGACCCAGAGGACGGGCTTGCGGCCCACCAGGTCGGAGACCCGGCCCAGGATGGGGGAGGCGATGAACTGCATGAGGCTGAAGCTGAGGAAGCCCACGCCGGCCCAGAAGGCGCCGGGGGTCGTGCCCGCGCCGCCCAGGCCCAGGAAGTGGTTGACGCTCGCCATCCAGTGGCTGGGGTGGTCTGCGATGGCCTGTGCGTAGAGGGGCAGGATCGGGATGACGATCCCGAAGCCCAGGAGGTCCACAAAAACCGTGAGAAATATGGCCGTCCTGGCGCGCTTTGAAGACTGCATGGGGCTCTCCCGTCCTCCAGTGTAGCCCGTCAGCGGACCAGGACCCGCTGCAGGACGCGGTGCAGCTCCTCGAGCTGATAGGGCTTCTGGATGAAGGCGGCGGGCCCGCTGCCCGGGAGGGTCTTGAGGGAGTCCGTCTCGGTGTAGCCGCTGCTGAGCACGATGGGGACCGAGGCATCCAGGTGGTGCATGGCCAGGAAGGCTTCCCGGCCATCGAGGCGGGGCATGGTGAGGTCCATCAGGACCAGGTCGAAGCGGGGTCCCTCCTGGAAGCGAGCCAGAGCCTCCAGGCCATCGCCGGCGGTGGTCACCTCCAGGCCCAGGGCGATCAGGGCCGCGCTCATGGTCTCCAGGATGGACCCCTCGTCGTCGACAAGGAGGATCCGTCCCCGCAGGGGCTGGAAGGCGGGGTGCTCGCTCCCGGCGCGGAGCTCGGCCGGGGACTCCTCGGAGGCGGGGAAGCAGATGCGGAAGCTGCTGCCGCGCCCGGGCTCGCTCTGGATGCGGAGCCCGGCACCATGGCCCTTGAGGATGCCCAGCATCGCCGAGAGGCCCAGGCCCCGGCCGGTCGTCTTGGTGGTGTAGAAGGGGTCGAAGATCTTCGCCAGCACGTCGGTCGTCATGCCGCAGCCCGTGTCGGCGACCTCGAGGAGGACATAGCGGCCCGGGGCCGGGGAGTTGCCGCGGTAGGCCCGCGCCAGGTCGTGCTCGTCGAGGAGCGCCGACGAGGTGGTCAGGTGGATCGTGCCGTCGTGGTCGCCGATGGCGTCAGAGGCGTTGGTCACCAGGTTCATGACCACCTGCTGGATCTGGGCGGCGTCGGCGTGGATCGCTGGCAGCGAGGGCTCCAGCTCGAACCGGAGCCGGATCTTCTTCGAGATGGAGACCTCCAGCAGGTGGGTCACCTCGCGGACCACCTCGTTCAGGTCCTGCGGCTGCACCAGGAAGTGTCCGCGTCCGGAGTAGGCCAGCATCTGCTTCGTCAGCTCCGTGGCCCGGAGCACCGTGGCCTCCATCCGGTCCAGGTAGGGCTGGGCCGGGGATGTCTCCGGGACGTGCAGCTGGGCCAGGTTCAGGTTGCCCAGGACCACCGTGAGGAGGTTGTTGAAGTCATGGGCGATGCCTCCGGCGAGAATGCCCAGGCTCTCCAGCTTCTGGGACTGCCGGAGCACATCCTCGGCCTGGCGGCGATCGGTGATGTCCAGCATGTAGCCCAGGTAGTAGGGCGCCTCGGCCTCCGGGTTGGAGATGGCCGTGAAGTCATGGAACCAGCGGTACTCGCCGGCGGCGTTCCGGAGCCGATACTGCTGCTCGTAGTGGGTGCTTCCCCTGCCGCGCAGCAGCTCCGACTCGACATGGACACGCGGCCGGTCCTCGGGATGGAGCAGCGCATCGAACTCGATCTGGCCGGAGGTCAGGTCCTCGGGGCGGTAGCCCAGCAGGGCCTGGACATTGGGGCTCACGTAGTCCACCCGCCAGGGGGGGGTCGCCCGCCAGCGGATGATCATGACCGGCCCGCCCACAAAGAGGCCCCGCTCGGCCCGGAGGGCCTCCTCGATCTGCTGGCGCTCGGTGATGTCCGTGGCGATGCCGATGACGCTCTCCAGGCGGCCCTGCTCATCGAAGACCGGCGTGAGAGAGTTGTCGAAGGTGCGGCCGACGGCGTGGGTGATCTGCCGGGAAGCCTCACCGCCCAAGGCCCGCCGGATCTGGTCGAGCGTCTCCGGGTCCTCCCGGTAGAGGTCCAGGGCGCTCAGGCCCAGCACGGCGCCGGGAACCAGGCCCAGGTTGGCGAGCCCCAGCCCTTCGGAGAGCAGGAACCGGCCCGAGGGGTCCAGCTGGTAGATGATGGCCTGGGAGTTGGCCAGCACCGTGCGCAGCCGCTGCTCCGCCGTGCGCAAGGCCGCTTCGGCGGCCCTGCGCACGGAGATGTCCCGGGTGACGGTCAGGAGGCCGGGGGTGCCGCCCACATCCATGACCTTGGCGGACATGAGGCCCACCAGGGTGGAGCCATCCTTCCGGCGGAAGGCGAGCTCTTCGCCGACGAATTCGCCGCGGTCCTTGATGAGCTGGATCATCCGGGTGCGGTCTGCGGGATCCACCCAGATGTTCATGTCGAGGGAGGTGCGGCCGAGGGCCTCCGCCCGGGTCCAGCCCGTGAGCTTCTCGAACCCTTCACTGACCTCCAGGTAGGTGCCGTCGTCCAGCCGGGTGAGGTTGATGGCGTCGGGACTGGCGTGGAAGACCCGCGAGAAGCGGTCTTCACTGTGCCGGAGGGCGGCCTCCGCCGCCTTGCGCTCGGTGATGTCCTGGGCCTGGGTGAAGACCACTTCCCGGCCCTCGAAGGTGATATAGCCGCTGCTGGTCTCCACGGGGAAGGTGCTGCCATCCCGGCGGCGGTGGCAGGCCTCGGCGCGGCTGGACCCGCTCTCCCGGAGCTGGGCCCAGCGCGCCGGCCACTGGGTTGGGCTCGCCCCCTGCTCGAAGTCCCAGATCGACCGCCCCAGCAGCTCCTGCCGGGAGTAGCCCAGGGCCGCCTCGGCGGCCTGGTTCACGAAGATCAGGCGGCCTGTGGCGTTCATGCCGTAGACGGGATCCACGGCCTTGTCGATGGCCGCGTTCAGGATGCGCTGTTCGCGCTGGGCCTCGGTGCGCTCCAAGGCCAGGGCCACCTGGCCCGAGACGAAGGAGAGCAGGTCCCGCTCCAGATCGGTGTAGCGGTGGCCGCCCTCGTAGCTCTGCACCACCAGGGCCCCGAAGAGGCCGGAGCTTCGGCGCAGGGGCACGCCCAGCCAGTCCAGGGAGAGGGCGCCGAAGGGCTCGACTTCGCCCTCGGCTTCGAGCTGCAGGAGGGCCGCCACGTCCAGCAGAACCGGCTGCCCAAGGCGGAGGAGGTATTCCGTGAGGCCGCGTCCCAGGGGCTTGGGCTCCGGCCGGGGATCCACCTCGTCCACCCAATAGGGGAACGAGACAGTGTCGCTCTCATGGTTCCACAGGGCCACGTAGAAGTTCTCGGCGGGCATGAGGTCCCGCACGATGCTGTGGACCAGGGCGAAGAGCTCCTGGGCGCTCTTGGCCTCGACGGCGGCCTCGGCGACGCGGTAGGTGGCCCGCTGGGTCAGCTCCGCCTGCCTACGCACCGAGATGTCCTGGGCGACAGCCACCACGACCTGCTCACCCCGGTGGAGCCCTGGATAGAGGCGGAGCTCCTTGGGGAAGACCTCGCCGTTCTTGCGCAGGCCCCAGAACTCGAGGACCTGGGGCTCGCCGCCCAACGCCTGCTGGAAGGCTTGGCCAAGCCGCTCAAAGTCATTCCGGCCCGGCGCGGAGAGGATCCCCGGCTGCTGACCGATGAAGAAGGGCTTCGGGTAGCCGTACATGCGGGCGGCGCCTTCGTTCACCTCCAGAAAGCACCCCTGAGCATCCTGGATGTAGATGGCTTCGGAAATCGAGTCGATCATGCCCTGGGTCGACTCGAGGCGGGTGCGAAGGTCCTCTTCCCGTCGCCTCGCGGCGTCGAGGGCCGCTTGCAGGTCATTTGGGGCTGGGCGTTCAGTCATGCGGGCGGGATCGCAGGGAAGTCATCCCTTGCATAATACGGAGCAAATCCATTGTCCGTATCGAGAAAATCAATCAGGCCCAGCGGAAGCGTTTTACGGCCAGGAGGAAGGCCGCCAGGCCCCAGGTCGCGACGATGCCCAGGCCCAGGCCGTGCCCCGCCAGACCCGCACCATCGTTGAAGACCGCGCGCAGGGCCTTGAGGAACGGGGCTAGGGGCATCCCTGCCACCACGTGCTGCAGCCAGACCGGGGCGGAGTCCAGCGTGAAGTAGACACCGCTCAGCATCATCAAGGGGAAGAACACCAGGTTCGAGATGGCCGCGTAGCCCTCGGAGGTCTCCGCGAAGCCACTCAGCGCGAACCCGAAGGCCATGAAGCAGCCGGTCCCCAGGGCCATGATGAGGGCGAGGTTCAGGAAGGAGCCCTGGTTCGCGATGCCGAACACGAGGTAGCCCACCAGCAGGAGAATGGCGGCCTGCACCACCGTGACTGTGAGCCGGTGCAGCACCTGGCCCAGCAGGAAGATCCACTTGGGCAGGGGGGTCACGGCCAGGCGCCGAAACTTGCCCTTCTCCCGGTAGGACACGTTCACCATGCCCACGCTGAAGAGGCCCATGCTCACGAGGTTGAGGCCCAGCAGGCCGGGCAGCAGGAAAGAGGCGTAGTTGGCGGAGCGCTTGCGCCCCGGGCTCTCCACCTGGAGGGGGATGCGGCGGGGCTCCGGGGCGCCGCTGAGGCGCGCCTGGGCCACCAGCCAGGCCTGGTTCACCAGCCCCGCCGTGGCGCCGGCCTGGGCCATGAGGTAGCTGTTCAGGCGCAGGCGGTAGCCCTCGCCGTCGGGCTCAAGCTGGGCGGCGGTCTCGCCCCGGGCCCAGCGGGCTTCGGCCTCGGCCCGCGAGAGGGCCACCACCTTCAGCTGCAGGTCCCCCAGGGCCTGATCCAGGGCCGCGTCCTGCGGTCCCGGCGCCAGGGCGGCCACGCGCACCACCGCGAGCTTGGGCCCACCGCTGTCCCGGAAGATCGTGCCGAAGCCCAGGAGCAGGATCACGGGGAAGGCCATGGTCCAGAACATGGCCACCCGGTCGCGGCTGTAGAGCCGCCACTCCATCGCAAACTGCCGCCATAAAATCATAGCTATTCCCTAAGACTGCGCCCCGTCCGATGGAGGAACACGTCCTCCAGGGTGGCGCGGCGGATGTGGACCTGCTGGAAGGGCACGGCCCGGGTTTCGGCGGCCTCCAGCAGCCGGGGTAGGAGGGCCTTGGGATCCGGCGTGGGGATCTCCCAGAGGTCGGCCCGGCGCTCTACGGCCAGGCCGAGGTCCGTGGCGAAGGCGCCGGGTTCAGGTGCGGGGCCGTCGAAGGTGAGCTCCACCACGCTGGGAATGGCCAGATCGGCGATGAGGGAGGCCGGGGTGCCCGTGGCGATGACCTTGCCGTGGTCCATGATCGCCAGCCGGTCGCAGAGGGCCTCGGCCTCGTCCATGTAGTGGGTGGTGAGGACCACCGTCCGTCCCTCGGCCTTCATGCTGCGGACCACGTCCCAGAGGCCGCGGCGGGCCTGGGGATCGAGGCCCGTGGTGGGCTCGTCCAGGAAGACCAGCTCGGGATCGTTCACCAGGGCCATGGCCAGCGCCAGCCGCTGCTGCTGGCCGCCGCTGAGGGTGATGTGGTAGGCGTCCGCTTTCTCCTCCAGCTGCACCAGCTTCAGCAGATCCTCGGTGCTGCGGCGCTTGGGGTAGTAGCTGCCGTAGAGGTCCAGGGACTCCCGGGGGGTGATCTTGTTGAACAGGCTGGTGCTCTGCAGCTGGACGCCGATGCGCGAGCGGATCTCCCGGCCGTTCCGCGCCCAGGTGAGGCCCAGGATCTCGATCTCGCCGGAATCGGCTTCCGTGAGGCCCTCGATGACCTCCAGGGTGGTGGTCTTGCCCGCCCCGTTGGGACCCAGCAGCCCGAAGACCTCGCCCTGCGCAACGTCGAGGTCCACGCCGGCCACGGCGACGACCTTGGGGAAGGTCTTGCGCAGGCCGCGAAGGCGGAGGGCAGGCAGGGACATGGACACTCCTCTCGGACCCTCAGGAATACCATGCGAAACGGGTGTCTGGACAGGGGTAGGAGCTGAAATGAACGGAGCCCCGACTCTGGATCGTGCCGACCTGAAGGGCAACAAAAGATCGCCACCAAGGCACCAAGGCACCAAGGCACCAAGAACTGCCAAGGAAATGATCGGCTGTCTTTCTAGGTGTCTTGGTGTCTTGGTGGCAAAGGCTTTTCGCCTTCAATCAACTGCAAAACATATAGATCAGACTGCCCAGAAACCCCACTCGGGGTGGCTCCCCCGAAGCTCGGCGGCAGCCTCGTCGCGTGCTGCAACGGTGGCGAAGCGCCCGGCCCAGCAGCTGCCCGATCCGCAGAGCAGGGGGTCACCGCCGGCATCCCGGAGGGCGTCCCGCACCTCGGCCAGCAGGGGGCAGACCCAGAGGGCCGCGCCGGTCAGGTCGTTGCGCCAGGGCGGCGGGGCTCCGGCGGGCTGGGAGGCCAGGGCCTCGGGGAAGGGATAGCCCACGGACTGCAGCGCCCGGTAGACGCTGGGCGTGCCGACATAGAGCCCGGGATGCACCAGCAGCAGGGGCTCCAGGGGGATCGGCCGCAGCGGGAAGACCCGCTCGCCCCGGCCCAGGCCCAGGGAGGTGCCGCCCAGCAGGAACAGCGGCACGTCACTGCCCAGGCGCCCGGCCATGCGCAGCAGGGCGTCATCACTCAGATTCAGGTCGAAGAGCCGGTTGCCCAGCCGCAGGGCGCCCGCGGCGTCGCTGCTGCCCCCGCCGAGCCCGGCGCCGTGGGGGATGCGCTTCTCCAGGTGCAGCGTTGCGGGCAGAGGTCTGCCCGCCGCCGCTTCCAGCAGCCGCCAGGCCTTGAGCACCAGGTTGGAGGCATCCGCCACGAGGCCCTCGCTGGTCGGCCCTCCAAGTGTCAGGGACAGCTCCGCGGCGGGCTCGGCGGTCAGGGTGTCCGAGAGTTCGGGGAGGCCCTCCAGCACAGTGGTAACCAGCTCCAGCTCATGGAAGCCATCGGCCCGGTGGCCCAGCACCGCCAGGAAGCGGTTCAGCTTGGGGGGGCAGCTCACACAAATGGACATGGGGTCAGGGTAGGGCGAAGGCGGTGACCAGAGCAACCGGGGCGAGGGAAAGAGCGCCCTGAAACGCAGCCGACTGATTCTGAAGCCTGTCCGCTTAGGATGAAGCAGGAGATGACCTTGCTTCGACCATTCCGCTTCAGGACGGCCTCGCTCGCACTCTCCTGCGCCCTCCTTCTGACCGGTGCCCTCCTGGTCGGAGGCTGCCACCGGGGGGGCGTGGCGAACAGCGCAACTCCCCCCGCGACCCGTCCGGAGGAGATGCGTGCCTATGTGAGTGCCCTCGCTGGCTTCGGCGAGAAGGCGGTCGGCAGCGAGGCGGGGGTCGCCGCGGCGGGCTGGATCCTGCGCGAGATGGCCGCGCTCGGTCTCGAGGATCCTCACTTCGAGGAGTTCTCCTTCCCCTACAACACCTACCGCACCTATCCGCTGACGATCACCCTGGGCGGACAGACGCAGGAGCTCGCCTACGATGTGCTCGAGGCCTCCGGGGGGACCGCCGGAAGCGGGCTGCGGGCGGAGCTGGCCTACGTCAACATCGGCGCGCCGGAGGACTTCCGCGGGCGGGACCTCGCCGGGAAGATCGTGGTCCTCAAGCGGGACGAGAACTACGATCGCTCGGTCCAGCTGCAGAACGCGATCGCGGCCCATGCCGCGGCGATGCTCTACGTCTCCCAGGCGCCGGGCAACCTGCGCCAGGTGGGGACCGTCCGCCACACCTTCGAGCCGTCCCACCCGATCCCGGCGCTCTCCATCGGCAGGCAGGACGGCCAGGCCCTGATCCAGGCGCTCCAGGCGGGGACACCGGTGAGCGCCTCGGTGCGCCTCGACGTCACCCTGTCTCCTCTCGACGCCCCTGGCCACGGGCGCAACGTGATCGGCCGCATCACGGGGGAGGACGCGCGCCGCATGATCCTCGTTAGTGCGCACTACGACAGCTGGAAGGCGGGCGCCTCGGACAACGCGAGCGGCGTGGCTGGCATCCTCGGGGTGGCCCGGCGCGAGCTGGCGCGCTACCGCCAGCTGGGCCGCAAGCCTCGCTACACCCTCGTGTTCATCGCCTACGACGGCGAAGAGATCGACCTCTACGGCGGCTACGACTACCTCCGGAAGCACGTCTTCACGCCCGATCCCCAGCAGGTGCTCGCGTCGGTGAACCTCGAGATGCCGGTCGGCGCCGATCGGGAGTCGCAGGCGACGTATCCTGACACCGCGCAGCCGACCTGGAGCGTCATCCACTCCCGGATCGCGGTCCTCGAGCAGACCCTCGCCGCGGTCGGGAGCCGCCTGCCTGCGCCGCTCTACCCGAAGCTCCAGGGGATCGACGACGTCGCGAGGATCAGCGGCGGGATCATCGCCACCGACATCCAGCCGCACTTCCGGGCCGGCATTCCAACCCTCTGCACCTGGACGGGGACCCCCTGGTACCACACGTCGATGGATGACCCGGAGCACCTCGACTACGAGTTCCTCGCGCGGTCGGTCGACTACTTCGGAGAGATCCTCTACGAGCTGATGGCGCACGCCCCGAGCGAGTTCGCTGAGGTCGATCCCTCGCTGCTGAAGGCCAGGGTCACGCCCGGACTGCGGAGCTCCACCCAGGAAGACCTTGTGGTCGAGGTCGAAGTCACGGGGCTCACGGGTCAGCCGGCCAGCGGCGTGCCGCTGACGGTCGAGCTGCTCGTGCGGGATTTCTTCCCGGCCTGGTCCGACGCGACCGGAAGGATTGTCACGGACGCAGCGGGCCGCGCGCAGTTCACCGTGCCCGCCGCCGCGCTCAGCCTGGCGCCCGACGGGCGGTTCCTCGATGTGACGGGGGGGAAGGACTACCCGGTGGTCGAGGTCAGCGCACCCGTGCTCGGTCCCTGACGAGCCCATAGGGTCTGCCTCACACCTGAAGGCTTGTGCCCGTCCTGAACAGCTTGACTCGGAGCCTCCGTGACATCCCACCCCCGCCTCCTCTCCCGCGCCCCGCTGCTGGTGGTCCTGCTCCTGGGCCTGGTGGCTTGTGGTGGGGGGTCCTCCGAATCCCGCGGGGCGATCCCCACCGACACCATCCCCTACCAGCACCCGGAGTACTGGCCGCTCTCCAAGGGCTCCAGCCGCTACCCCTTCCTGGTGCACTACCGGACCAACAGCGAACTCTCGATGGTGGACGAGGTCATCACCCGCATGGAGACCTCCTGGCGCGTGGAGATCGAGATCCAGGGCAACACCCCACCGCCCTCGGACCAGGGGTTCTGCGGGCCGGATGGCCGCTTCGATGTCTTCGTCTGGCGAGGCATCAACACCTGCCAGGTGGACGTGGTCGTCGGCGCCCCCCGGACCGCCTGGGGCGGCCAGGCCAGCTACATGAAGATCGACCCTTGGGGCGACTATGGCGGCGACCTGCTGGGAGCCACGGTCGCCCACGAGTTCAACCACGCGACGCACGCAGCCAATGACTGGAACGAGATCCCCATCGCCTTCGAGATGTGTGCCTCCTATGTGGAGCAGTTCTTCGGTCCGGCAGCCTCGTACTCCGTCCTGGATTTTCAGGCCCTGGCCGACTGGGGGCTGCTCCGGGGCGACAACTACGCCACCTGGTACATGTACGGCTCGGCTCTGTACATCCACTTCCTGCGGGACTGCTACCTCCACGGCGACGATGGCTGGCTGCCGGAGCTGTGGGTTGCGATGCGCAACCAGGGGCCGGACTTCTCGGTCAACACGCCGCATTTCGTGAACGCGGTGGATGGTCTCCTGCGGCCGGTGGGTGCGAGCTTCCTGGACTCCCTCCCGGCCTTCGCCCGCTGGCGCTACTACGCTGGCCTGCGGGACGATGGCCAGCACTTCCGCCGGTTGCCCACCCAGTGGACCCAGCACGCCTTCCTGCCGGAAGCGACCCTGGCGATCCCGCAGGTGACCCTGGCGAACCTAAGCCGGCCCCTGGCTCCGGCGCCCATGCTCACCGGGTGCAGCTACCTGGAGGTCAAGCGCAGCAGCGAGGCCCAGACTTCCTTCCAGGTGGCCCTGCAGGCGCCGGTCATCCCGGGTGTTCGCTGGGTGGTCCAGGCGGTGCCGGGCCTTGTTGCCGGCAGGGACGGGGACCTGGTGGACCTCTCTGCAGGGCCTGCCCGCGTGGCCTTCGCGCCCGGTGGCAAGCGCACCCTGGTGCTCATTCCCGTGCCGACCGCCGCCTACGATCCCAATCACCAGAGCGACACGCGCTACCCGGCCTCCCTGGTGCTGGCGCCCTGAGGAGGCAACGCCACCCACCAGGCCGACGGAACCAGCAATCGGAGGGCACTCTCTGAGCTACAGGCCCTGGAACCTGAAGGGCTTGGTCTCCACGAACTTGTCTGCGGTATTCCCCGAGTAGACCTCGCCGTTGGAGATGCTGAGCTTCTTGACCTTGCCGGTCTTGGAAAAGTCGATGTCCTTGAACTCGACCCAGAAGGTGTTGGGCGTGAGTGCCGACTCAAAGAAGTAGATCCTGTTCTTGTGGTCGGCCACGGTGCGCCACCGGGTGGACGAGATGTTGGGCTGGCCCGGGGTGCTGATGCCAAAGGGTACGGACACGTTGCGGATGACACTGAAGACGCTGGCGATGGCCACGCGGGCGTCGTCCGTTTGCGGGATGGCGTGGATGTAGAAGGAGGCCCGCACGAACCGGTCCGCGGCCCGGTTGGTGCCCGGCAGCATCGTGGTGCCACCGATGGTCTTCCAGTATTCATTCAGGGCCAGCTGCTTCTCGAAGATGGGCGAGTTGGTCATCACCTGGTAGGACCGGTTGTGGTGGATGACGAGCTTGCCGCCGATGTATTCGAAGATGGCGCTGTCACCGGTGGGGTCCGAGATGGCCAGGTGCAGGGTGGCGAGCGAGTTCCGGCCCGGGGTCTCGCCCGTGACGACCACGAACTCCTGCTTGCTCAGGCCCAGGACAGCCTCGCCCACCGTGGCGTAGGAGTCCAGCACGTACTGCACCCAGGCGGCGATGGAGAGCCCGGCCTTCTTCTGATTCCAGGTCTCGTATTCGGACTCGGCGAGCCAGAGCAGGTTGGCGACGAGGCCCTTTTCATTCATGCCGTCCGAGCTGGAACAGTCATAGGCCGTGGCGATGACGCTGCCGAATTTCGAGGTCCATTTGAAGGAGTTGGGTCCGGCCTCACCGCTGCGTTCCATGCCTGCGGGGAAGATCCAGAGGTTGGACTTCATGTCTTCGTTCCAGTCCATGGACCGGGCGGTGATGATGGTGCCCTTGGGGCCCTGATAGACCACGCGGGAGCAGGCGGAGGCTGAGTTGGTGCCCAGGACCCCCAGGGCCATGAACAACACAACCGGAAAGAGTGGCTTCGATCTCAGGATGGTGTTGATGTATGGCATGGCGCCCCCTCATCTTGGCTGAAGGTACAGAATCGCACCTTCACAGAGGGCCAAATGGGGCATCTTTGCCTAAGAGGTCCTAACAAAACCCGCGCGGCTCCGTGGGGTGTCGTTGCGACCTCTAGAGCAGGTAGGTGTTGCCGTACATCAGGTAGCGGTCCACGCTGCGGGCGGTGTTGCGGCCTTCGTGGATGGCCCAGACCACCAGGGATTGACCGCGCACCATGTCACCCGCGGCGAAGACGCCGGGCATGCTGGTCATGCGCTGGCCGTCGGCCACCACGTTGCCGCGACCGTCGAGCTTGAGGCCCAGCTCCGTGATGGGGCCCTTGCGCTCGGGTCCCAGGAAACCGAGGGCCAGGAGCACGAGGTCCGCCGAGAGGACCCGCTCGGAGCCGGCCACCTCCTCGGAGAACATGCGGCCCTCGCCGCTGCGGGCCCACTTGAGGCCCATGGTGTGGACCTCCTGCACGGCACCCGCCTCGCCGACAAAGCGCTTCGTGAGGGTGCTATACAGCCGCGGATCGGCGCCCTGCAGGGCCGCGGCCTCTTCCTGGCCGTAGTCCATGGAGCTGACCTTGGGCCACTGGGGCCAGGGGTTGTCCCCGGCCCGGCGGTCCGGAGACTGGGGCAGGATCTCCAGCTGGGTGACGGACTTGGCCCCGTGCCGCAGGGAGGTGCCGACGCAGTCCGTGCCGGTATCGCCACCGCCGATGACCACCACGTTCTTGCCCTTGGCCGAGATGTAGGCACCGTCGGCGTGGCCGCTGTCCAGGAGGCTCTTGGTGTTGAGCGTGAGGAAGTCCATGGCCATGTGGACACCGGAGAGCGGGCGGCCCTCCACGTCCAGGTCCCGGGGCTGGGTCGAGCCGCAGCAGAGGACCGTGGCGTGGTAGTCCTTCAGCAGGCTCTCGGTGGTGATATCCCGGCCGATCTCCACGCCGGTGACGAAGCGGATGCCGTTGCGGGCCATGAGGCCCACGCGGCGGTCCACCAGGCGCTTCTCCAGCTTCATGTTGGGGATGCCATACATCAGCAGGCCACCCACGCGATCGGCGCGCTCGAACACGGTGACCGTGTGGCCCGCTCGGTTCAGCTGGGCGGCGCAGGCCAGGCCCGCGGGGCCGGAGCCCACGATGGCCACGGTCTTGCCGGTGCGGACCGGGGGCACCTCGGGGCCGATCCAGCCCTCCTCGAAGGCCTTGTCGATGATGGAGACCTCGATGGCCTTGATGGTGACAGGGTCGCCGTTGAGGCCTGCGGTGCAGGAGCCCTCACAGGGGGCGGGGCAGACCCGGCCGGTGAACTCCGGGAAGTTGTTGGTGCGCGTCAGGCGCCGCAGGGCGCGCTGCCACTGGCCGCGGTAGACCAGGTCGTTCCAGTCCGGGATGAGGTTGTTCAGTGGACAGCCGGAGGCCATGCCCCCCATGAGCTTGCCGGTGTGGCAGAATGGTGTGCCGCAGTCCATGCAGCGGGCACCCTGCCGCTGCAGCAGCTCGTCAGGAATCCGCGGGTGGGACTCGTTCCAGTCCTGCAGCCGCTCGAGGGGCGGCCGGTCGGGCGGGAGTTCGCGCTGATATTCGATGAAGCCGGTGGTCTTCCCCATGGCAGGCTCCTAGTTCCCGTCGGCGCGGGCGAGGCTCCGCGCGTTCTCTTCGAAGGCCGCAAGCACGGCCTCGTCCTCGGGCAGACCCTTTTCCCGCATGCGGGCCTGGCTCTCCAGGACCCGCTTGTAGTCATGGGGCATCACGCGGACGAAGCGGGGGAGCCACTTCTTCCAGTCCTTCAGGATGGTCGCGGCCCGGGCGCTGCGGGTGGCGGCGGCATGGCGCTTGATCAGGTCCTTCAGGTGCTCGGCCTCGGCGGGATCCTCGATGGGACCCATGCCCACCAGGTCCAGGTTCGAGCGGAAGGCGAAGTCCCCGGTCTCGTCCAGCACCCAGGCCACGCCGCCGGACATGCCGGCCGCGAAGTTGCGTCCGGCCCGGCCCAGGATGACCACTTCGCCGCCGGTCATGTATTCGCAGCCGTGGTCGCCGATGCCTTCGACCACGGCGGTGACGCCGGAGTTGCGGACGCAGAAGCGCTCGCCAGCCAGGCCGTGGATGAAGGCCTCGCCGGAGGTGCCGCCGTAGCAGGCGACATTGCCGATGACGACGTTGTCCTCGGGCACGAAGGTGGCCGTGCGCGGCGGGAAGACGATGATGCGGCCGCCGGAGAGGCCTTTGCCCAGGTAGTCGTTGGCGTCACCCTCGAGTGAGAGGGTCAGCCCCTTGGGAATGAAGGCGCCGAAGCTCTGCCCGGCCGAGCCCTGGAACTGGAGGCGGATGGTGTCCTCGGGCAGACCCTCCTCGCCCCAGCGCTTGGTGATCTCGCTGCCGAGCATGGTGCCCACGGTGCGGTTGCCGTTGCTGATGGGCAGCGTGGCGGAGACCGGTGTCCGGGACTCGATGGCGGGCTTGCAGAGGGGGATCAGCGTGGTGGCATCCAGAGCCTTTTCGAGGCCGTGCTCCTGGCTCATCCGGAAGGTGCGCTTCACGTCCTTGGCCACCGACGGCTTCCACAGCATGCGGGAGAAGTCGAGGGTGCGGGCCTTCCAGTGGTCCACGCCCCGGCGCATCTCCAGGTGCTCGGTGCGGCCCACCATCTTGTAGAACTGGCGGTAGCCCAGTTGGGCCATGAGCTCGCGGACCTCCATGGCGATGAAGCGCATGAAGTTCACCACGTGTTCCGGGTCGCCATGGAAGTGCTTCCGCAGCTCCGGATCCTGGGTGGCCACGCCCACGGGGCAGGTGTTCTTGTGGCAGGCGCGCATCATCACGCAGCCCAGGGCCAGCAGGGGCGCGGTGGCGAAGCCGAACTCCTCGGCGCCCAGGAGGGCGGCGATGATGACGTCCCGACCGGACTTCAGCTGGCCGTCGGTCTCCAGCACCACGCGGCTGCGCAGGTTGTTCATGACCAGCACCTGCTGGGCCTCGGCGAGGCCGAGCTCCCAGGGGGCGCCCGCGTGGCGGATGCTGGTGAGGGAGGCGGCGCCGGTGCCGCCGTCGAAGCCGCTGATGAGGATGACGTCCGCGTGGGCCTTGGCGACCCCCGCGGCGATGGTGCCCACCCCGCTCTCGGAGACCAGCTTCACGCTGATGCGGGCGCTGGGATTGGCGTTCTTCAGGTCGTAGATGAGCTGCGCCAGGTCCTCGATGGAGTAGATGTCATGGTGCGGCGGCGGGGAGATGAGGCCCACGCCGGGGGTCGCGTGGCGCACCTTGGCGATCCAGGGATAGACCTTGGGGCCGGGCAGCTGGCCACCCTCGCCGGGCTTGGCGCCCTGGGCCATCTTGATCTGGATCTCCCGGGCTTCGGTCAGGTACTTGATGGTGACGCCGAAGCGGCCCGAGGCCACCTGCTTGATGGCGCTGCTGCGGGAGTCGCCATTGGGCATGGGGATGAAGCGGGCGGGATCCTCGCCGCCCTCGCCGGTGTTGCTCTTGCCACCGATGCGGTTCATGGCGATGGCCAGGGCCTCGTGGGCCTCCTGGCTGATGGAGCCGTAGGACATGGCGCCGGTCTTGAAGCGCGCCAGGATGGCCTCGATGGGCTCCACCTCGTCGAGGGGCACGGGGCGGGCCTGGGAGCGGAACTCCAGCAGGCCGCGCAGGGTGACGGGCTGCTTGCCCTGGTGGTCGATGAGCTCCGTGTAGCGCTTCCAGAGCTTGTAGTCGCCGGTGCGGCAGGCGGACTGCAGCAGGTGGATGGCCTCGGGGCTGTTGAGGTGGATCTCGCCGTCCCGCCGGTACTTGTAGCGGCCGCCGGAGCTGAGGCTCGGCGCGTCCGCGGGGCGATCGGGGTAGGCCTGGTCGTGGCGCAGACGCACTTCCCGGGCGATGACGTCGATGCCGACGCCGCCGATGCGGGTGGGGGTGCCCGAGAAATACTCGTCCACGAAGTCCTGGCTGAGGCCGAGCGCCTCGAAGATCTGGGCGCCGTGGTAGCTCTGCACCGCGGAGATGCCCATCTTGGACATGACCTTGACGATGCCCTTGTTGACTGCCTTGACGTATTTCATCTCGGCCTTGGCCGAGTCGCCCTTGAGCATCCCCTGGCGCAGCTGGTCGTGGATGGTCTCGAAGGCCAGGTAGGGATTCACGGCGCTGGCGCCGTAGCCAATGAGGGTGCAGTAGTGGTGTACCTCGCGGGGCTCCCCGGTCTCCAGCACGAGACAGACCTTCTCGCGGGTGCCGGCCCGCAGCAGGTGGTGCTGGACCGCGGCGATGCCGAGCAGGGCGGGAATGGGCGCGTCCGTGGCGTCGTGGCCCCGGTCCGAGAGGATCAGGATGTTGTGGCCCTCGGCGATGGCCTCGCTGCAGGAGCGGCGCAGGTCCTCGATGGCCTTGCGCAGGCCCTTGCCGCCGGCCTCAGCCTTGAACAGCATGGGCAGGGTGATGGAGTGGAAGCCGCGCGAGCCGGGACGGCCGTCCAGGCCGCGGATCTTCTCGAGCTCGCGGTTCAGCAGGACGGGCGTGGGCAGCTCAAAGTGCAGGGCCGACGCGGCCACGGGCTCCAGCAGGTTGCCTTCAGGGCCGATGGCGGTGTCCACGGCCAGCACGATGCTCTCGCGGTCCGCGTCCACCGGGGGATTGGTGACCTGCGCGAAGAGCTGCTTGAAGTAGTCGTAGAGCAGCTGGGGGTTCTCCGAGAGCACCGCCAGGGGGATGTCCGTGCCCATGCTGCCGATGGGCTCGGCGCCGTCCGCGGCCATGGGATTCACGATCATGTTCACGTCTTCGAGCGTGTAGCCGAAGGTCTCCTGCCGGCGCAGCACGGTCTCGTGGTCCGGTTCATTGACATGGGGGGGCTCGGGCAGGTCGTTGATGCGGACGAGATTCTCCCGCACCCAGTCGGCGTAGGGCTCTGCCGAGGCCAGCTGGTCCTTGATCTCGTCGTCGGGGACGATGCGGCCCAGCTCGGTGTCCACCAGGAACATGCGCCCGGGCTGGAGGCGCCCCTTCTGGATGATCTTCTCCACGGGGATGTCGAGCACGCCGGTCTCGCTGGCCACCACGACCATGCCGTCCTTGGTGGCGATCCACCGGGCGGGGCGCAGGCCGTTGCGGTCCAGGATGGCGCCGATGCGGGTGCCGTCCGTGAAGGCGATGGAGGCCGGACCGTCCCAGGGCTCCATGAGGCAGGAGTGGTACTCGTAGAAGGCCTTCCGCAGCGGGCTCATGGACTCGTGCCGGCTCCAGGGCTCGGGCACCATCATCATCAGCGCGTGGGGCAGGGAGCGGCCGGACATGTAGAGCAGCTCGAGGACGTTGTCGAACATCGAAGAGTCAGAGCCCTCGAGGTCGATGACCGGCAGCACCTTCTGCAGGTCGGCGCCCAGGATGCGGGAGGCGAAGAGCCGCTGGCGGCCCTCCATCCAGTTGACGTTGCCGCGGAGGGTGTTGATCTCGCCGTTGTGGGAGATGTAGCGGTAGGGATGGGACCGGGACCAGCTGGGGAAGGTGTTGGTGGAGAACCGGGAGTGCACCATGGCCAGGCCGGCCACGAAGCTCTCTTCGGCCAGGTCCGGATAGAAGGTGCCAAGCTGCTCGGAGTTCAGCATGCCCTTGTAGACCACAGTCCGGCTGGAGAGGCTGGCGATGTAGAAGTGCCCCCGGCCCGGCAGCACCGAGCGGGACACCCGCTTCTCGGCCAGGCGGCGGATTACGTAGAGCTTGCGCTCGAAGTCCATGCCCACGGAGGTGGCGGGACCCCGGCCGATGAAGACCTGCCGGATGACCGGCTGACTGGCCCGGGCGGAGAGCCCCAGCGAGGCGTTGTCCGTGGGGACGTCGCGCCAGCCCAGGATCTGCTGGCCCTCGTCAGTGGCGGCCTCTTCGAGGATCTTCTCGCAGGCATGGCGGTTGCGGTCGTCCGTAGGCAGATAGAACATGCCGACGCCGTATTCGCCGGGGGCGGGCAGCTCGATGCCCATGGAGCGGCAGCGGGACGCGAGGAAGGCATGGGGGATCTGGGTGAGGATGCCGGCCCCGTCGCCCGTGGACTTCTCGCTGCCCGAGGCGCCGCGGTGCTCCAGGTTGCAGAGGACCTTCAGCGCTTTCCGGACGATGTCATGGGAGGGACGGCCCTTGGTGTCGACCACGAAGCCGAAGCCACAGGCGTCATGCTCCTGGGTGGGATCGTATAGACCTTGGGTCTGGATGGGGCGATGCCTCTCCATCGGTGGCTCCCGGGCTCAAATCGAAGGTTCGGTGCGCGGTGTTCCCAGCGTGATAACCCCGGCGAAGCTTTGTGCCGGGACGCCCAAAACCTTGCGCGGACGACGTCTCATGGCCGATGTTAGCACAGGCCCAGGAGGCTGTCAGGCCTTAACTTGCAGGCACACCCCGGAACGGCCGGAAATTCAGAAACCGTCTTCCAGTTCGTATTCCGCATCGGGCACGGAGAGGATCTCCGGGCCGGTCCGGGTGATCACGATGTCGTGCTCGAACTGGGCCGACAGGCCGCCGTCCCGGGTGCGCACGGTCCAGCCGTCCGCTTCCACCAGGCACTTGTGGCTGCCGATGTTCAGGATGGGCTCGATGGTGATGGTCATGCCGGGCTCCATGCGGAAGCCCGTGCCCGGCTTCTGCTCCGCGAAGAGCACCTGGGGGTCCTCGTGGAGGTCCTTCCCGAGGCCATGACCGATGTATTCCCGCACCACGGAGTAGCCGCGCTCCTCGGCGAACTTCTGCACGGCCGTGGCCATGTCGCCCATGCGCAGGCCGGGCCGGCAGTGCTCGATTCCCAGGAACATGGCCAGCTGGGCCGTCTGGATCAGCATCCGGGCGTCGTCGGTGATCTTGCCGACGCCCACGGTGAGGCAGGTGTCGCCGTGGAAGCCATCCAGCTTGGCCCCGCAGTCGATGGCGATGATGTCACCTTCCTGCAGGATGTATTTCGAGGGGATGCCGTGCACGACCCGGTCGTTCACGGAGGTGCAGAGGGTGCCCGGAAAGCCGTGGTAGCCCTTGAAGCTGGGGGTGGCCCCCTGCTGGCGGATGTAGGTCTCTGCAACCCGGTCCAGGTCGAGCAGGCTGACGCCAGGCTTGGCCGCTCGGGCAGCGATCCGGAGGGCGTTGGCCGCCACGCGGCAAGCCTCGCGCAGCTTGTCGATCTCTTTGCGGCTCTTGTAGTGGATCTGTTCGCGGATCAGGACCGGGCCCCCCTCAGGCAACCAGTCTAACGACAAGAATGTGATTTAGGATTCCGCCACCCGTGCGAAACCGGGACGAGGCCCCTAGACTGAAGGCATGTCGAGACCCCTGATGTTCCTCGTGACAGCCGCAGTGGTGGCCGGGCTGGCGGCCTGCGGGGGCGCCCCCGCCCGGCCAGCCTCGGTGCCCGCGGACGCGGCCTGGGGCGGCGAGGGGAAGAAGGGTGTCTTCCTTCAGGTGGGCGAGCACCAGGGCACGCTCTGGCAGCTGGGCGTCTGGGACCGGCAGGGCCGGGTGCTGGGTATGGGCAAGTTCCGGCTGCGGGGCTTCGCCAAGGCCCGGATCATTCCCGAGGAGGTCCTGGCCTGGGAGAGCGGCGCCCTGCAGCTGAAAGACGGGACCTGGCTGGTGCCGGAACCCGCGGCGGCGCCCTGATGCCCTACACGAGCGAGGAGAAGGACTGGCTGGAGCGCGAGTGGGCCTTCCGGGCCTGGGGCCGCGCCGGCCTGCTGAGCACTGACGACTACCGGCAGGTACTGGCCTGGGAGGCCGAGTCGGTGCCCATGGAGGTGGTGGTGTCGGCCCTCAACGCCTTCTTCGACCGCCGCGAGCAGCGTGAGAAGCCCCGCACCTTCGTGGCACTGAAGCACCTGGATCGCGATGTGGCCAAGGCCGTCAAGCTGCGTGAGGCCGTGCTGCGGGCGGGGCCGGCCCTGGATGCGGGGAAGGGCTGGGAGCAGGTGAAGGCTCCCCTGCGGGAGGACCCCGCCGCCAAGGCCGCCTTCGAGGGCTGGCAGCGGCTCCGGGTCGCGGCACCCTCACCGGAGTCCGCGGGCTACCTGGCCCACCACGACCGCGAGCGCGAGGCCCGCGCCGCCCTGCTGGCCCTGGCCGAAGCCGCCCTGGGACCCGCCGCCGAGGCGCTCCGCACCGAGCTGCGCCAGCGCCTGGAGGCCGCCGACATGAAGGCAGGCAGCCTCGTCTGGAAGCGCGCCTGGAACCACCACTGGGCCCGCCAGCTCGCCACCGCCTGGAACCTGCCCCTGGAGGGGGCGTGATGTCTGCGATGCAAAAACCTTTCACCACCAAGACACCAAGACACCAAGAAAAAAGGGCGGCAATAGGACACGAGGTGAGGTGCTGCGGCTGCTCAGGGATGACTCTTTTTTGGCCCACGGTCCTGAATTCCAATCGCATTTCTTGGTGCCTTGGTGCCTTGGTGGCCATTCCTTCCTTTTCCCAGAGGCCCCATGTCATCTGAATCCCGCTGGCTGCAGGAACTGGAGGCTCCGACGGAGGGCTTCTTCGCGGCCTTCGCGGCGCGGGTGGCGGAGCCTGAGGGCGTGCGGGACGCGGTGCGGGAGGCGGTGAAGACGCTGGTGCCTCGCATTGACTGGGAGGCCTACCTGCCGCACCTGCCCCACGGGATCCTGGGCCTGCGGGCGGTGCTGCGGCTGCAGGGCCTGCTGGGGGGACCGAGCTTCCGGCGGGCCCTGGCCATCCAAGCGCACATGGCCGCCCATGAAGGACGCCGGAGCCCCGCGGCCCTGGCCCAGGTCCTGGCCGCCAAGGGCAGCGGGTCCTGGCCGAATCTCGAGTCCTTCGTCGCGTCCCGCCGACCCGCCCTGGCCTACGCCGAGGCCCAGGGTTGCGAGCTGCCGCTGGCCGCGGACTTCCAGCGCCTGGGGCGGCTCGTGGAGCTCGACATGGCCAACGTGGGCCACAAGGCCGTGCTGGCCGATCACCTGGGCGACCTGCAGGCCCGGCTCGAGCAGCCCAAGGCCACGGGACGGCGCCTCCTGGGCCTGACCGCCTGGGTGGCCGCCACCGTCGAGGACACCTTCTGGGCGCGCCGGGCCGCCAAGCGGCTGGCCGAGGTCGATCTCACCGTGGCCTGGGGGCACCTCACCCTCAACGAAGAAGCCCTGGCAGAGCAGGTCCGGGAGGCCTGCGACCTGGGCCTGGTGGCCCTGCTGGACAGTCTGGCCGCGCGGCTCAAGGCTGGGCAGGGGGCCGCGGACACGCTGGCGGTGCTGGTGCTGGCGGCTTCCGAGAAGCAGCTGGACGCCCGCCGCGACCTCGAGGGCAAGACCGCCTGGACCTTCGCCTACCTGGCCACCCTCGCCCGCACCCGGCCCACGGACCCCCGCGTCTGGTGCCAGGCCGCGGCCCTGGTGAACCTCTTCCCCACGGACGAGGAGGAGGGGCGCCTGCGCCCCGTGGTCGTGGCCGAGCCGACAGCGGCAGGACTCACGGACGCGGTGCTGGATGTGGAGCCGACCCTGGCCATGGGCCACGCCCGGGGCCTGGTCCTGGCCGGGCAGGGGGAAGCCGCCCTGGCGGCGCTGGCCGAGGCCACCACCCGCAACGACCCCACCTTCAACCACGCCCACCAGTTCCTTGCCCTGGCCGCCGCCGCGGACCTGCTGCCGCACCTGCCGGGCTGCGCCGGGGAGGCTATGCTCACCGCCTTGGCCAAGAGCCTCGCCAACAGCCAGGGCAGCGGCGACCTGGGGCGCCTGGCAGACAAGGCGCTGGGGCACTGACCGTGAGCTGGACAGGGATCACGAACCGGCCTGGCCGCTCGGCCGGTCCGCTATCCTGGCCTGTGTTGCTTTGGAGTCCTCCATGCGCCTGATGCTCTGCGCGGCTATCTGCTGTCTGGTGCTGGCCCAGGCCCCGGCTCCGGCGGTGCTCAGTCCCACGGCGGCCCTCCTCGAGCGGATCCTACGGGACACCAAGACCGGGTTCCTGCTGGTGGTGGACGGCTCCAAGGGGGAGTGGAAGGCCGGCATCGACGCGCTGAACTCGGATCCCGACTGGATCGACCTGGATCTCCACGTGGCCTACTACAGCGCCAAGGCCCCGGAGCTGGAGACCCTGCTGCAGCAGAAGTACCTGACTGGCCCCCGCCCCCAGTGGGTGCTCTTCGGGGAGGGCGGTCGGCTGGTGGCTTCCGGGGGAGCCGTCCCCACCGGGGCCACCCTGGCCAAGGCCGCCCAAGACGGCGGGATCCAATCCACCGTCCAACTGCTCCGGGACTTCGCCCGGCGCAACCCGGACCACCTGCAGGCCCGCCAGGCACTGGGCCACGAGCTGAAGCAGAAGGCCGCCAGGAAGACCACCCTGCGCCTCGGCGGCAAGACCGATCCCCTCCGGCCCGCTGACGAGCGCTTCGATTACGCCAAATACCAGAAGGAGCGGGACGCCAAGGAGGAGGCCAAGGAACGGGAGCAGCAGCAGAAGGAAGACAAGCCGCCGGTCCAGCTCAAGCCCGAGGAGGACCAGGCCATCTGGGGCGAGCTGGCCGACCTCATGGGCCGGTGCTACCGCAGCGGGGACTGGATCGAGATGGATTCCTGGGGCGTGACGCCCGACGAGGAGGCGGTGCACAGCCCCCTCATCCAGGAGGTCTGCCGGGCGGCGGTCCCCGAGGTGGAGCGGGCATTGGGCCGCAATCCGGAGTCCTTTGATCGCTGGCGGCTCTGGCTGGCCCTCACCCGGACCTATGGCGGCAAGCCGATCCGCCCCCTGCTGGACAGCCTGCTGCCGCTGCCCACCCGTTCAGCCCGGGATTGGCCTCCCTATGCGGTCAAGGGCGCCTACGTGAAGGATGCCCGCAAGCGGAAGGACTGGACGGGCATCCGGGACCTGCTGCTGCCCGACATCGAGTCCAACCGGCTCTGGGAGAGCCTCCAGGGGAAGACCACCTACCAGATGCAGATCAAGACCGACGGCAAGGTCCAGGAGATCCCGGAAACCGGGGACTACTGGCGCGCCACCCTGGAGCCCCTGGCGGAGGCGCTGATCTGGCTGGGCGAGGGCAGCAAGGCCGATGAGCTGGTGCGCAGCCACTACGCCGACCACCCCTGGAGCGGCCTGCCCCAGCGGGCCCAGGCCCTGGCCCTCCGCTGCGGCCAGCCAGGTCTCGCCGCCCAGTGGGGGGCGCTGGGCGGGACTCAGGCCCCGGCGCGGTAGTTCGGCATCACGCGGCCCTTGGCCCACTCGAAGATGAGGCTGGTCTGGATGTGGGCCACCTCGGGGCGGGTGGTGAAGGCGTCCAGGGCCAGGTCCCGCAGGTGGTGGGCATCCCGCACGGCCACATGCACCTGGAAGTCGTGGGTGCCGGCCACGTGGAAGACCGCCAGCACCTCGGGCAGGCCCAGGGCGTGCTTCCAGAAGGCCTTTACCTTGGCCCGGCTGTGCTGGCTGAGCTGGACGGCGATGAGGGCCTGGAGGCCCACGCCCAGGGCCTCGGCATCCACCTCGGTGGTGGCGCCCCGGAGCACGCCCTCCGCCCGCAGGCGCTGCACCCGGGCCAGGCAGGACGAAGGAGCCAGGCCCACGGCCGCGGCGAGCTCCTTGTTGGATAGCCGAGCATCCTTCTGTAGAAGGTCAATAATGACGAAATCAATACGGTCCATATCCATATAATTGATCTTTTCACGAAATGAATTCGGCTGAAAGCCGAATTCATCGAACCTACATTGAGGAGGACTGGAGTTCCACCATGGCCCACCTGACCGCCTCGATGTCCCTGGAGACCCAGGCCGTGCACGCGGGCCGCGAGGTGCTGCACGAGCAGGGCATCCACGCGCTGCCCATCGACCTCAGCAGCACCTACCCCCTGCCGGACCTGGAGGCGGGCGGCCGCAGCCTGGAGGCCCTGGCCCTGGGCGGCCTGCCCGAGGGCAGCCCCGTCTATTCGCGGCTCTACAACCCCACGGTGGCCCGCTATGAGCAGGCCCTGGCGCAACTGGAAGGCGCTGAGGAGGCCGTGGCCTTCGGCTCCGGCATGGCAGCGGTGACCGCCAGCCTCATGGCCGCCCGGCAACGGGGCGGCCACATCGTCGCCGTGCGCCCTCTCTACGGCGGCACGGACCACCTACTGGCCTCGGGGATGCTGGGCCTGGAGGTGACCTGGGCCGAGGCCGATGGCATCACGGCGGCCCTCCGCCCGGACACGGCCATGGTCCTGGTGGAGACCCCCGCCAACCCGACGATGGCGATGCTCGACCTCGAGGATGTGGTCCGCCAGGCAGGCCGGGTGCCCGTGCTCGTGGACAACACCTTCGCCACACCCATCCTGCAGAACCCCATCAAGCACGGCGCGACCCTGGTCCTCCACAGCGCCACGAAGTTCCTGGGCGGCCACGGCGACGTGCTGGCGGGGCTGGTGGCCACCAACCACAACTGGGCCACGGAGCTGCGCAAGGTGCGCGTCATCACCGGGAACGTGCTGCACCCCCTGGCCGCCTACCTGCTGCACCGGGGCCTGCCCACGCTGCCACTGCGGGTGCGCGCCCAGCAGGCCGGGGCCCAGGTGCTGGCGGAGCTGCTGGCCCAGCACCCGGCCGTGACCGCGGTGCACTACCCGGGCCTGGCGGGCGGGGATCCCCTGGGCCTCCTGGGCCGCCAGCTGAAGGGGCCGGGCTCGCTCATGGCCTTCGAGCTGAAGGGCGGCTTCGAGGCTGCCGCCACGGTCATGGCCGAGGTAAGACTCATGACGCCCGCCGTGTCCCTCGGCAGCGTGGATACCCTGATCCAGCACCCGGCCGCTCTCACCCACCGCGTGGTGAATGCCGCGGCCCGGGAACACAGCGGCGTCTCCCAGTCCCTCATGCGCCTGTCCGTGGGCCTTGAGAGCCCCGACGACCTCTGGGCCGACCTGGACCAGGCCCTTGTCAAGGCCATGGCCCGCTGCGCAGCGCACGCTTGAGGCCGACAGAAAAAGAGAAACTGATTATCGGCCTTGCTTCGCCAAATTTGGTTTTCAAAGATCTCCACCAAGGACACGAAGAAATACCCGGAAGGACCACGAAGGCGCAGTCATCGCGCCGACAGGGCATCCGGGCCTGGGGCCCCCGGTCGCGTGCGACCGGCCAAGGGGGCGGCGGCTGGAACGGCTTTTTGGGGCCGCAGCCAGCCGCCGCCCCCTTGGGGATGCCCGAGGTGAGTCCGGGCGCATTCGTGTGCTTCCTGCGCCCGCAGGGCGTCTTCATGTCCTTCGTGGTGCGCCTTTTGGGCGGAGTCTGGCCGATAGCCAGGAAAGAGGAAACCACTCTCGCAGAGAACTGACGAGAAGGCGGAGGGGCGCTGAGAAGGGCAGACGTGTCTTCCTCTGCGAACCTCCGTTCCCTCATCTTTTCTCCGCGAGGGTCGTTCTCCTGCACGCAGGTATTCCGCTCCTGGCGCGGGGGCTCTAGGCTGAGGCATGTCTCTGGCTCCGCTCCCGCTGTCGTCCAAGGTCACGGTCCTCCCGGGCCTGGGCCAGGCGCGGGCCGTGGCGCTGCAGGAGGCGGGCATCGACACCCTGCGGGACCTGCTGTGGGAGCTGCCCTTCCGCTATGTGGACCGGGGCAGCCTGAAGTCCCTGGGCAGCCTCGATATGCGGGGCTTCGAGCCCCAGGAGCCGGGCCTCGTGACGGTGCTGGGCACCCTCCAGGACCTGCGTCAGAGCACCACCCGGGTGCAGCACATGACCCTCACGGAGGCGCTGCTGGGCGATGGCACCGGCACCCTGCGCCTCATCTGGTTCAACCAGCCCTACCTGGGCCGGACCCTGAAGGTGGGCGACCGCCTGCTGGTCTTCGGGTCCCTGGCCGTGGGCCGGCACGGCCTGGAGATGCGGGCCCCCCAGTTCGAGCTCATGGAGCGCACCGGCGACATCGGCTGGGTGCGCCGCTACCTGCCCCTCTACCGGCGCCTGGGTAAGCTGCCTGGCCGGGCCCGGCAGAAGCTGGTGGCGGAGGCGCTGCCCCGGGTCCACCTCGCGGAGGAGTGGCTGCCCCTGGAGCTCTCCCGGGACCTGCCGGACACCCTGACGGCCCTGCGCCTGCTGCACGAGCCGCCGGATGAGAGCGATCCCCGGGCCCTGGAGGAGGGCAGCACCCCGGCCCACAGCCGCCTGGCCTCGGAGGAGCTCTTCGCCTTCGCCCTGGGCGTGGCCCAGCGCCGGGATGGCCGCCTGAAGCGGGCGGGCCTGAAGGTGCCCACCTCGCCGGAGCTGCGGGAGCGGCTGCGCGGCTTTCTGCCCTTCCACCTCACCGCCGCCCAGCGCCGGGCCTTCCGGGAGCTGGTGGCGGACCTGACCTCGGGCCGGGTCATGAACCGCCTGCTCCAGGGCGACGTGGGCAGCGGCAAGACCCTGGTGGCCCTGCTCGCCATGGCCATGGTGGCCGAGACGGGCGGGCAGGGGGCCCTGCTGGTGCCTACGGAGGTCCTGGCCCGCCAGCACGCGGACAGCTTCCGCCGCTACCTGGGCCCCCAGGCCGGGGCCCTGCAGCTGCTGCTGGGGGGCATGAAGGCGGCCGAGAAGCGGGCGGCCCTGGCCCGCATCGCCAGTGGCGAGGCCCGCTATGTGCTGGGTACCCACGCCCTCTTCCAGGAGGCCGTAGCCTTCCACCGACTGCAGCTGGTGGTGGTGGATGAGCAGCACCGCTTCGGCGTGAAGCAGCGGGAAGCTCTCAAGGAGAAGGGCGGCGACCCACACTGGCTGGTCATGAGCGCCACGCCCATCCCCCGCTCCCTGGCCCTGGCGGTGTTCGGTGACCTGGACCAGAGCGTCCTCGACGAGCTGCCCCCGGGCCGCCAGCCCATCACGACGAAGCTGCACAAGCCGGAGTTTGCGGAGCGGGCCTGGGAGCGGGTGCGCAAGGAGCTGGCCCAGGGCCGCCAGGCCTTCGTGGTGAGCCCGAGCATCGACCCCTCGGACGAGGCCAAGGTGCCCCTGCGCGACATCCAGGCCATGGAGGCGCTGCTGCGCGGCATCTTCCCCGATGAGGTCATCGAGGTGGTCCACGGCCGCCTCAAGGCAGACGAGATGGCCGCCCGCATGGGACGCTTCGTGCGGGGCGAGGCCGGCATCCTGCTGGCCACCACCGTGATCGAGGTGGGTGTGGACGTGCCCAACGCCACGGTGATGGTGGTGGACCACGCCGAGCGCTTCGGTCTCAGCCAGCTCCATCAGCTGCGGGGCCGGGTGGGCCGCGGCGAGCACCCCAGCCACTTCCTCATGCTGAGCGGCTCCGAGACCGAGCGCCTCCAGACCCTGGTGGAGACCCAGGACGGCTTCCGCATCGCCCAGCGCGACCTGGAGCTGCGCGGACCTGGCGAGTTCTTCGGGGTGAGGCAGGCGGGGCTGCCGAAGTTCCAGGTGGCAGACATCGTGCGCGACCGGGCGCTACTCCTGCGCTGTCGCGAGGCCGCAGACCGGGCCCTGGCCCTGGGTCTCAGCGAAGCGCAGTCCCAGTGGCTGCGGCGGGAGCAGGCGCGGCTGAAGCTGGCGGAGATCAGCTGAGGGCCTGGGCTACTTCCCGAGCCGGGTCGCGATGCGCTCCCGAAGCACCTCGGGCACCAGCTCCGACAGGTTGCCGCCCATGCCGCCGATCTCCCGCACCAGGCGGCTGCTCACGGCGCTGTACTTCTCCTTGGGCATCAGGAAGACTGTCTCCAGCTCCGGGGCCAGCTTGCGGTTCATGAGGGCCATCTGGAACTCGTATTCAAAGTCGCTGAAGGCCCGCACGCCCCGGACGATCACCTGGGCGTTCTGGGCCTTGGCGTAGTCCACAAGCAGGCCGTGGAAGGAGGTGACCTCGACGCGGGGCAGGGTGGTGGTCAGCTCCCCCAGCATGGCCACCCGCTCCTCCACGCTGAAGGCCGGGGACTTGGACGGGTTGTGCAGGACGGCGACCACGAGGCGGTCCACCAGCTTCGCCGCCCGCTGGATGAGGTCCCAGTGGCCGAGGGTGACGGGATCGAAGGAGCCTGGGTAGATGGCCGTGCGCACGATGACTCCGGGGTGGGGTTTCAGCCTAACGCACTGGCCGCGGAATCCGATGTCCAGTCTCGGCGTGCGCCCCGCCGCCGCCTTGGGTTACAGTGGCTGCATGGATCAGAAACGGGGCGTCGGGCTGCTTTTCGGCGGGGAATCCCCCGAGCACGAGGTCTCCATCGTCACCGCCCGGGCCATCGCGGAGCACCTGGATCCCGCCGCCTTCGTGGTGCGCCCCATGGGCATCGCGCGCAACGGCGTCTGGGTGGTCACCGGGGACCCCTTCGCCCGGCTGGCGGCGGGAGAGCTGCCGGAGCGCGGCGCACACCCCTTCCTGCCGCTGGAGAAGGGCGCCGAGGCCACTCCGCTGCCTGATGTCTTCTTCAACGCCCTGCACGGCGCGGGCGGCGAGGACGGCCAGCTCCAGGGCTACCTGGAGCTCCTGCACCGGCCCTACACCGGGGCGGGCCTGCTGGCCATGGCCGCAGGCATGGACAAGTGGATCACCAAGCGGCTCTGGGAGTCCGAAGGCCTGCCTGTGGTGCCCTACGTGGGCCTCACGGAGGAGCGCTGGAACCGGGAGCGCCCCGTCTGCCTGGCCGAGTGTGCCCGCCTGGGCCTGCCACTCTTCGTGAAGCCCGCCAACCTGGGCAGCAGCATCGGGGTGGAGAAGGTCAAAGCCGGCGGCGACCTGGCCGCCGCCCTGGACCGCGCCTTCACCTACGACCGCCGGGTGCTGGTGGAGCAGGGGCTGGATGTCCGCGAGATCGAGGTGGCGGTCCTGGGCGGCGACGAGCCGCTGATCTCCAAGCCCGGCGAGGTGATCGTCGCGGACGAGTTCTACACCTTCGAGGACAAATACCTCCACGGCCGCAGCCGGACCGAGATCCCCGCCCAACTCTCCGGGGAGCAGACCGACTTGGTCCGGAGCCTGGCGGCCCGGGCCTTCGCCACCTCCGACGGCTACGGCATGGCCCGGGTGGACATGTTCCTGGAACGCGCCACAGGCCAGGTCTTCCTCAATGAGCTGAACTTCATCCCGGGCTTCACCAGCATCTCCATGTATCCCAAGATGATGGCCGCCAGCGGCGTGCCCTATGCCGAGCTGCTGACCCGGCTCATCGACCTGGCGGTGGCCCGCCACGCCCAGATGGCGGCGAAGCAGAAGGGCTTCCAGTCCGGCAGCGACTGGTTCCGGGGACCTCAAGTCTGACCGGCCCGGTGCCGATAGCACCCCCATGGACGTCATCGGCATTGCAGTCTCCGGTCTCCGCGCCGCCAGCGCAGGACTGAGCGTGCAGGCCGGCAACGTGGCCAACCAGCAGTCGGACGGTTTCAAGGCCAAGCGAGCCGACCTGGTGGCTGAAGCCTCGGGGGGGGTGCGGGTAGCCGGGATTGTTGAAGACCCGACACCCGCCGGCCCCGGCGGCTCGAACGTGGATCTGGCCACCGAAGCGGTGCAGGGCATGAACCTGGAAGTCATGTACAAGGCCAACCTGAAGGTGCTCCGGACCCAGAGCGAGCTGGACAAGGTGACGCTGGATCTCAAGGGATAGCTGATACCGGATCGCTGGATGCCGCTTTCCCACTACACTATTCCCATGCACGCACGCACCTGGCTCTCGGTCCTGTCGCTTCCTCTGGTGGCGGCCTTCACCCTGCCGGTGGTGCAGCAGGGCAACCCACCCAAGCCTGCGGCCACCGCGGCGAAGGCCGTGCCCCAGGATCCCCTGGCCGGCCTGTCGGACATCCAGGACGTGCTCTCGCTCGTTCAGCAGAACTACGTGGATCCGCCGAACATGGAGAAGGTCCTCGCGGGGGGCATCCAGGCTGTGCTGGAGCGCTCGCATCCGCTGAACGCCTACCTCTCGGCAGAGGACCTGCGCCTGCCGGATCCGGGGCCCGCCTCGGTGGGACTGACGGTGCTGAAGCGTGGCATCTACGCCAGCGTCCTGGCCGTCACGCCTGGTGGACCCGCCGCCAAGGCCGGCATCCAGCCTGGGGACGTGCTCCGCAAGATGGACGGGGACTCCGTGGGCCAGCTCAGCGCCTGGGCCCTGGAACGTCGGCTGCGCGGGCCGGTGGGTTCCTCGCTGGACCTCTATCGCTACAACGCCACGGGTGACCTGACCAAGACCACGGTGGTGCGGGCGCTGCCCGGCCACGCGGACCTGACCCTGAAGCCGGGCACCGAGGCCCTGCTGGTGGCGCTGCCGGACCTGCTCCCAGGCCGGGCCGAGGAGCTGAAGAAGGCTCTGGCCACGGCTGATCGCGGGCAGACCCTGGTGCTGGACCTCCGCCTCTGCGAGCGGGGCGCCATGGACGAGGCCGCCCTCGTGGCGGGCCTGCTCGGTGCCAAGGGCTCCTTCGCGACCGTCCAGGAAGCTGGCAAGCCGGATCGCGCCCTGCCTGTCGTTGTCGGCGGCGCGCCCTTCGCTCGCCTGGCCCTCCTGGTGGGCCGCTCCACCCTCGGCGCCCCGGAAGTCCTCGCCGCCTGCCTCAAAAAGGGGGGTGCCCGCACCTTCGGGGAGCGCACGCCGGGTCTCGGCGTCGAGCGGTCGCGCTTCCTGCTGAAGCAGGGCGGGGCCGTGGAGCTGGTCTCCCGGCGCTGGCTCGGCCTCGGTGGCGAGAAACTGGACCGCCAGGGGGTGACCCCCGAGCAGGTGCTCCGCCTCGCCGAGGCCGATGACGCCCTGGCCAAGGTGCTCGCGGCCCTGGCCACGCCGCCCCCACCGCCCAAGGTGGAGGCCCCGGAGAAGGCCCCCGAAGGGTCTCCGCTGCTGCCGCCTCACGTCATCGCCCCGAAGAAGCCGAATCCCTGATGGCCAAGGGCCGGGGGCAGCGCACCTCCACCTTGGCATTGCTGGGCTGGGCCGTGCTGGTGCTGGGCCTGGGGCTGGGCACCGGGTTGGTGCTGGGACAGCAGGGCTGCGGCCGGCGCCACACGCCCGCGCCGCACGAGGAACCGAAGCCCGAGCCGAAAAAGGGCGACCGGAAAGTTTCCGAGCCGAAGGCCAAGCCCACCGAGCCCACGCGCCCCGCCGAACCCGTGAAGCCCCAGCCCCCGGAACTCGGCCAGGGCCTGCCCCGCCTGGCCCTGGTGATCGATGACCTGGGCTACATCCAGCCGGAGCTGGTCACCCGTCTCTGCAGCCTGCCCGTGCCCCTGAGCGTGGCCGTGCTGCCCTACCTGGAATACACGCGGGAGAGCGCGGAGATCGCCCACCGCCTGGGCAAGGAGGTGATGCTGCACCTGCCCATGGAGCCTCTGGGCTACCCCGGTCCCGGCCACGATCCCGGCCCCAACGCGATCCTCTACAGCCTGGCCGAGCCCGAAGTCCGCCGGCGCGTGCGCCTGGCCCTGGACGACATCCCGCACCGCAGCGGCGTGAACAACCACATGGGCAGCCGCATCACGCCCGATCGTGAGCGCATGAAGTGGGTGCTGCAGGAGCTCAAGGCCCGGAAGCTCTTCTTCGTGGACAGCCGCACCGAGAAGGACAGCGCCGCCTTCGACGTGGCCCAGGAGCTGGGCATCCCGGCGGTGCAGCGGCGGGTCTTCCTGGATGACGACAAGGCCTTCCCGGAGATGGAGAAGCAGTGGGAGCGTGCCCTCAAGCTGGCCGAGAAGGACGGCTTCGTGCTCATCATCGGGCACATCTATCCCGAGACCGTCGCGGCCCTGGAGAAGCTGGTGCCCCGGTCCAAGGGGCAGGTGCGCTTCGTGACCGCAGGGCAGCTGGCCCGGTGATAGGCTGGCCAGCAATGACAAGGAGCAGCGGTCCATGGGCTTTCTTCCGGTTCTCGCGGTAGGTGTCGGGGCGGCCCTGGGCGCCTGGCTGCGCTGGGGCCTGGGCCTCCTCATGAATCCGCTGCTGGCAGAGGTGCCCCTGGGCACCCTGGCCGCGAACCTGCTGGGCGGCTACCTGGTGGGCCTGGCCGTGGCCCTGTTCACCCAGCACCCCGGGCTGGCCCCCGAGGCCCGGCTGTTCCTCATTACGGGCTTCCTGGGCGGACTGACCACCTTCTCCACCTTTTCCGCGGAGGCCGTGCACCTGATCACCCGGGGCGAGTACGGCTGGGCGGCGGGCCACATGGGATTGCATCTGGCGGGCTCGCTGGCGATGACCATGCTTGGGTTGTGGACGTTTAAGAGCTTCCTCAAGGCCTGAGCGTCCGGGGGGTGGCGTCATGAAGGGCACCTACCTGATCTTCTTCATGCAAGAGGACCGCACGAGCCACGGCATCCTGGCCTACGAGTGGCTCCTGAAGGAGGCGCGCCACCTGGGCCTGGGGGGCGGCTCGGCCTTCAAGGCCATCGCGGGCTTCGGCCGCCACGGCCTCATCCACGCGGACCACTTCATCGAGCTGGCCGGGGACCTGCCCATCGAGGTCGCCTTCATGGTCACCGAGGAGGAGGCCGACCGCCTCATGGCGGCCGTGGCCGCCGAGGGCCTGGAGCTGGTCTACGTGCGCCTGCCCGGGGAGTGTGGCGTCATCGGCGCACACCAGGCCTAGTGGCCGCAGCCGCAGCCGCCGGTGAAGGTCGCGCTGCGGGCGGCGCGGACCATGCCCAGGCCCTCGCGGCCGATGAGCGCTGCCAGGCCCAGGGCCGATACTGCGTCCACCCACCACAGGGCGGGCGAGAGCAGGAACAGCAGGCTGCCTGCCAGCAGGACGCCTGAGAGCTGGATGCAGGCCAGGCTGCAGGCGGCGTCCGCGGCCAGGGTGGCGCTGTCCAGGGCCTGGGCCGCGCGCAGCTTCGCCCGCCACAGGAAGACCATGAAGGACAGGGAGAGCAGGGCGATGACCAGGCCGGGCACCGTGGTGGGCGGGTGCGTCCGGGCGGTCAGCTGCAGCACCGCGCCCCCGGCGATGCCCGCGGCCAGGGCCAGGAACAGCCAGCCGATGCGGCTCGTGGCCTTGCGCTCCCGGGTCAGGTCGCCGTGGTCCAGCAGCTTCCACAGCACCAGCAGGGCCGAGGCCACCTCGATGAAGCTGTCGGCGCCGAACCCGAAGAGGGCCACGGAGTCGTCGGCCCAGCCGAAGGCCATGGCGACGAGGCCCTCCAGCACGTTGTAGGCGATGGTCAAGCCACAGAGCCAGAGGGCGCGCCGCCGCCAGTCCGCGGGGGTCATGCCTGGGCTTCGCGCACCTTGCGGGCCTTCACCAGCACCAGGGTGGAGCCTGCGGGGGTGCGCTCCATGAAGACCTCGTCCATGACCTGGCGCATGAAGAACACACCCCGGCCGCCGGGCTTCAGCAGGTTCTCGGGCAGGTTGGGATTGGGGAGCAGGTCCAGGTCCACGCCGGGGCCCTTGTCCTCGATGCGGATCTCGAAGCGGTCCGCCCGGGGCGTGAAGGTCACCTTGAGGGGCTTGTCCTTGTCCAGCTTGTTGCCATGGCGCATGGCGTTGGCGATGCCTTCCTGGATGGCCAGCCAGAGGCGCTCGCCGTCCTCCTGGGTGAAGCTCAGGTGCTTGAGGAACTCCGCGCCCACCACCTGGATCAGGTCGATGAACCGCAGATCCGTATTGCAGGTGAGGACGACGGGTAGCAGCGCGGGATGGGCCATGGACGACAATACCCTTTCACAGACCAGAAGAACCAAGCCCAAGGTACTTGGAATCCGGCCCCGGGAGCCAGTGGTTTTGCCGCGGAGCCCCTCGGGGAGGGCAGGGTCGGTGCCCTGGATCACAATTAAGAATTGTTGGTCCTAAATATGGAGATTGATGAAATACTGCTCCCTGGCGTCGGTTGCGCCGGTTCGGAGGATGTGATGAAACCAAGGTGGTGGCTGGTTCTGCTGGTGCTGTTGGCAGGGTTCGGGGTGCTGGGACTGGGGGGGCGGCAGATCGCCCAGAATGCCCCGCCGATCCCGCAGCGGGTGCTGGCCGAGGACGGCACCCTGCTGGTGGGACCCGGTCAGATCCTCGCGGGCCAGGTCAGCTACCTGGGCCACGGCGGCCAGCACATCGGCTCCATCCTGGGGCACGGCTCCTACCTGGCGCCGGACTGGACCGCGAAGGCCCTGCATCAGTGGGCGGCGGGCACCCTGGCCGGTGTGCAGGCCAAGGGCGTTTCCCCGGCGGAAGCCAAGGCCCAGACCATATCTTTATTTCAGAATAATAAGTATGAAATAGCCACCGACACCCTGAAGCTGGATGCCACCCAGGCCCAGGCCTACCGCCAGACCCGCGCCGAGCTGGCCCGCATCGCCGTGGAAGGGGACAAGGAAGCCGCCATTCCCGCCCACTGGATTCCCACCCAGGCCGAGGGCGAGCGGGTGGCCGACTTCTGGCTGTGGACCGCCTGGACTGCCGCCGCGCGGCGGCCGGGTTCCGCGGCCAGCTACACGCAGAACTGGCCCCACGAGCCCCTGGTGGGCAACAGCATCACGCCCATCAGCCACCTCTGGAGCATCCTCTCGATCATCCTGCTGATCCTGGGCGTGGGCCTCATGGTCTGGCACCACGCCAGCCAGCCCGCCGAGGAGTTCCCCGCCCCCCAGGCCATCCCGGCGGCGCCCGCCACCCCCAGCCAGCGCTGGTCGGCGGTCTACTTTGCCGTGGCCATGGCCCTGTTCCTGGTACAGATCGGCATGGGTGTCCTGACCGCCCATGACGCCGTGGAAGGCAACGCGCTCTATGGCGTGGACCTGTCCCGCATCCTGCCCTACGCGGCCTCGCGCACGTGGCACCTGCAGCTGGCCGTCTTCTGGATCGCCACCTGCTGGCTGGCCACGGGCCTCTACCTGGGTCCCAAGCTCAGCGCCAAGGAGCCCAAGGGCCAGTGGATCGGCGTGGCGGGCCTGCTGGTGGCCCTGGTGGTGGTCGTCGTCGGAGCCCTCGCGGGCGCCCACCAGGCCATCCTGGGCAAGCTGTCCGGCTCCTTCCTGCTGGGGCATCAGGGTTATGAGTATGTGGAGCTGGGCCGCCTCTGGCAGATCCTGCTCACGGTGGGCATGGTTTTCTGGTTGGTGATGGTGGTGCGAGCCCTGCTGCCCGCCCTGCGCGGCGAAAAGGGCCGCGTGGGCCTGCTCAAGCTCTTCGTGCTGTCCGCCGTTGCCATCCCGCTGTTCTACTCCGCGGGCTTCATGTACACCCGCGAGACGCACATCGCCATGGCCGAATACTGGCGCTGGTGGGTGGTCCATCTCTGGGTGGAGGGCTTCTTCGAGGTCTTCGCCACCGTGGCCATCGCGCTGCTCACCACCCGCATGGGCCTGCTGCGCGAGAGCACTGCGCTGCGCGCCGTGGGCCTTTCCGTAGGCCTCTTCCTCGGCAGCGGCATCATCGGCACCTTCCACCACCTCTACTACACGGGCTCCCCGGCCTCCATCGCGGCCCTGGGCTCCGTGTTCAGCGCCCTGGAGATCGTGCCTCTCACCATCGTGGGTTTCGAGATCGCCCAGAGCCTCAAGGCCGGCCGCGCCCTGGGCAGCGGCTACGAGTGGCCCTTCCGGTTCTTCGCGGCCGTCTGCTTCTGGAACCTGGTGGGCGCCGGCGTCTTCGGCATGCTCATCAACCCGCCCTCGATCCTCTACTTCAGCCAGGGGCTCAACACTACGCCCATCCACAGCCACGCCGCGCTCTTCGGGGTCTACGGCTTCCTGGCCATCTCTCTCATGCTGTTCGCCCTGCGCGGCATGACCCCGGACCGGGCCTGGGACGAGAAGTGGCTGCGCTACGGCTTCTGGGGCCTGAACCTGGGCCTGGTCCTCATGTTGGTGTTTTCGCTGATCCCCAGTGGCCTCTACCAGTTCGTGCAGAGCCTCGAGCATGGCACCTGGTATGCCCGCAGCGCGGCCGTGGTGCAGAGCCCCCTCATGCGCACCTTCACCTGGCTGCGCATGCCCGGCGATGTGCTCTTCGGCCTCGGCGCCCTCTCGGTGATCCTCTTCACCTTCAAGGCCGTCATCGGCGCCTGGGGCTGGCGGACCGCGGAAGAGACCGCACCCGCCAAGCCTGAAGCCGAGGGCGCCCCCGCCTTCGCCGCCGGGAGAGATTGATCGGGGCTCGACTGCCAGAGTGAAGTTATTTTCACCACGAAGACAACGAAGACCACGAAGCACGGAACCGGCTTGGATGAGCGGGCCTTCTTCGTGGTCTTCCTGTTGCCCCTGTCGTTTCCCCTCCAAGTCCCTGCGGTCTCCTGCGGGTTAAGAGTGCCTAACAAAACCCCGCGGCTCCGTGGGGTTTTGTTAGGCACGATAAGCTCGAAGCTGGAGCGGGCATGACCTTGGATTCAGAGGACAGAAACCCTGGGGCCAGAGCCGAAGCCCTGCCGAGGGACCCCGGCATCGACCTGCTGCGGGGGCTCTCCATCGTGCTGGTGGTCATGCACCACGTGGGTCTCCGCATCCCCCTCAAGGCGGGGGTGCTGGCCACCTTCCTGCCGCGCTGGTGCCTGGATGCCCTGATCTACAACGGCACCGAGGCCGTGTTCATCTTCTTCGTGATCTCGGGCTTCCTCATCGCCTCCCACAGCCTGGTGCGCTGGGGCAGCCTGGCGGCCCTGGATGTCCGGGCCTTCTACACCCGCCGCGCCGCCCGCATCCTGCCCTCCCTCCTGATCCTGGTGGCGGTGCTGAGCCTGCTGCACCTGGTCGGGGCGCGGGACTACACCATCACCAGGGCCTCCCAGTCGCTGGCCCGGGCCATCCTGGCGGCCCTGGGCCTGCACCTGAACTGGTACGAGGGCCTGACGGGCTACCTGCCGGGCAACTGGGATGTGCTGTGGTCCCTCTCCATCGAGGAGCTCTTCTACCTGGGCTTCCCTCTGCTGTGCCTGGGCCTGCGCCGCCGGCGCGTCCTGGTGCCGGCGCTCCTGCTGCTGGCGCTGTCGCTGCCCCTCACCCGGGCGGCCCTGGCGGCCAATCCCATCTGGCAGGAGAAGGCCACCCTGCCGGGCATGGCCGCCATCGCCACGGGGGTTCTGGGGGCCCTGCTGGCTGCCGCGGTTCGCCCAAGGTGGACCTGGCTGCCGGGCCTCCTGCGGATGCTGGGCTGGGCGGGCGTGGTGGCCGTGCTCTGCTTCGAGAGCTGGCTCTGGCCCCGCCTGGGCAACGGGAGCCTGCTGCTCCTGACCGGTGGCACGCTGCTGCTCCTGCTGGGTTTTCACTGGCGCCCGCCGGTCCAGCGCCCCGGGGTGGCCTTCGGCTGGTTGCGTTCTTTCGGGCGGCTCAGCTACGAGGTCTACCTCACCCACATGTTCATCATCTGGCCCGTGGTCCGGGCCTACAAAGCCTACGGTGGCGGGCCGCGCTGGGGCATCCTCTGGTACCTGCCGGCCCTGGCTGCGTCCTGGGGGCTCGGCTGGCTGGTGGCGAGATTCCTCTCAACCCCCTGTGAGCAGTGTCTCCGGGGGCGGCTGGGAAGCATCCAGCCACCTGTCTCAGCCGCTGTTTCTTAGCCCGGCGGCAAGCCCGTTGATGGAGAGCAGGATGCCGCGCTCGGTGCGTCCATCGAGGTCGCCGGCGCGGTAGCGGCTCAGCAGCTCCACCTGGAGGTGGTTCAGGGGATCCAGGTAGGGGAAGCGGTGCTGGATGGAGCGCCGCAGGGAGGGGTTGTCCTCCAGCAGTCCCGCCTGCCCCGTGATGTCCCGCAGGGCCCCGAGGGTGGCCGCGCACTCCTGCTCGATGCGCCCGAAGATGCGGGTCCGCAGGGCCGCGTCGCCCACCAGGTCCGCGTAGCGGCTGGCGATGGCCAGGTCCACCTTGGCCAGCACCATGTCCAGGTTGGAGAGGAGGCTGCGGAAGGGCGCCCAGTGGGAGTACATCTCCTGCAGCAGCGCCAGGCCCGCCTCGCCCCGCTCCGCGCGGAAGGTCCGCACCGCCGAGCCGAAGCCGTACCAGCCGGGCAGCATGAGGCGGCACTGGCCCCAGCTGAAGACCCAGGGGATGGCCCGCAGGTCCGTGATGGCCCGGCCGCCCTTGCGACTGGCGGGCCGGGAACCGATGTTCAGGCGCGATATCTCCGAGATGGGCGTGGACTCCCAGAAGTAGCGCTCGAAGCCCTCGGTTTCGTAGACTAGGTTGCGGTAGGCCGCGCAGGCCTCCCGGGACAGGACGTCCATGGCCTCGGAGAAGCGCGGGTCCTCGCCATCGCCGGGGCCCTTGGGCAGGCTGGCCTCCAGGGTGGCGGCCACCAGCACCTCCAGGTTGCGGCGGCCCACGGCGGGGTGGCCGTACTTGGCGGCGATGACCTCACCCTGCTCCGTGAGGCGGATCTGGCCGTTCACGGCGCCCGCAGGCTGGGCCAGGATGGCCTCGTAGGCCGGGCCGCCGCCGCGGCCCACAGAGCCGCCGCGGCCGTGGAAGAGGCGCAGCCGAACACCGTGGCGCCGGGCCACAGCCACGAGATCCTGCTCGGCCTTGTAGAGCTCCCAGCGGGAAGTGACGAAGCCGCCGTCCTTGTTGCTGTCCGAGTAGCCCAGCATCACCTCCTGCTCGCCGCCCCGGCTGTCCAGCAGGCGCCGGTAGAGGGGCAGGGCCAGCAGGCGGTCCATGATGGCGCCGCAGCTGCGCAGGTCCTCGATGGTCTCGAACAGCGGGATCAGGTTGATGTCCAGGCGGCCTTCGAGGGGCCGGAGCAGGCCCGCCTCCCGCAGCAGCACCGCGGCCTCCAGCAGGTCCGAGACGCCCTCGGTGTGGCTGATGATGCAGTTGGGCAGGGCCGCCAGGCCCAGGCGCTGCTGGGCCCGGGCCACGGTGCGGAAGAGGCCCAGCTCCGCCTGGGCCTCCTCGCTGTAGGCCAGGAAGGGTGAGGCCAGGGGGCGCGGGCTCGCCAGCTCCGCCGCCAGCAGGGCGATGCGCGCCTCCTCGTCGAGAGCCAGGTAGCCGGTGCCCGGCTGCAGGGTCTCCAGCAGCTCCGCCACCACCCGGCCGTGGACCTCCGAGGTCTGGCGCAGGTCCAGGGGCACCAGGTGGAAGCCGAAGACGGCCACGGCGCGGCGCAGGTCCCGCAGGCGGCCCCGGGCCAGGCGGCGGCCCCCGTGGGCCCGCAGGGAGCGGTCCAGCATGTCGAGATCCGCCTTCAGCTCCGCCGCCGAAGCGTAGGGCGCCACGACCTCTGCCGCGGCCGGGCCCGCATCGGGCAGCAGCTTCCGCCGGGTGGCCTCGAGTCGCGCGGAGATGAGGGACTGGGCCAGCCGGTAGGCCTCGTCGGCCCGCTGGGGGGAGCTGCTCGGGGACTTCGCCGCCAGGTTCAGCACCTCCTGGGAGGCCTTGGACACCTGGAGGCTGAGGGAGAGCTCGGAGCCGAGGCTCTCCAGCTCCCGCAGCAGGAAGTCGAGGATGGTCTGGGACTGCATCCGCAACGCGCGCTCCAGCACCTCGGCGGTGACGAAGGGGTTGCCGTCCCGGTCCCCGCCGATCCAGCTGCCCAGCTGCAGGAAGGGCGGCAGCTCCGTGTCGCCCCAGGCGGGATCCAGGGCCAGGCGATCCTCCAGGTCCGCGTAGAGGGCCGGGACGCCCCGCAGGAAGGTGCGCTCGAAGTAGGAGAGGGCGCTGGTCACCTCGTCTGTGACCGCGGGCCGGTGGGCGCGCAGCATGCGAGTCTGCCAGAGCAGCAGCACCTGCCGCTGCAGGTGCTCATCGCGCAGGGCGGTCTCCCGGGGCGTGGAGGTGGTGCGGTCGCGCTCCTCCAGCAGGTGGGCGATCTCCATCTGCGCGTTCAGGATGCTCTTGCGCTGCACCTCCGTGGGGTGGGCCGTGAGCACCGGGCGCACCAGGGCGCAGTCGAAGAAGGCCTTCAGCCCCGCCGCGTCCAGGCCCGCCTCGGCGCCCTGCGCCAGGGCATGGTCCAGGGAGCTGGGCCGGGGGGTCGTGTCGTCGGAGCGGTGCGCCCGGGAGCGGCGGATGTGGTGCTGGTCCTCGGCCAGGTTGGCCAGCTGGGAGAAGTAGCTGAAGGCCCGGATGACCAGGATGGCCCGGCCCGGCGTGAGGGCCTGGAGGATGCCCTTCAGCTCCTTGACGGCCGTGGGGTCGCCGCCCCGGCGGAAGCGCACCGCGCAGCGCCGGATCTGCTCGATGAGCTCGAAGGTGGCCTCGCCCTCCTGCTCCCGCACCGTGTCGCCCAGCAGCCGCCCCAGCAGCCGGATGTCCTCCATCAGCGGCAGGTCCTTGTCAGGCAGCGCGGCATTCATGGGGCGATCCTTCCAGGCAGGGCGGGGGGTCCAGCCAGCCTACCGGAAGCGGGGGGAGATGCCACCCGGGGACTTGGAGGCGGGGGGCGGAATCTGAGCCGCCACTTGACCGGGTCTACTCCGCATTTGGCTCTTGCTGGTGCCCGGTCAGGATCGCGGTCAGCGCGACGTTGATGTAGTAGTTTCCCCGGCCCCGCTTTTGTTTCAACAGGAACCCGTCCTCAGCGAGCTTGTCCAGGTAGCTCGTCGCGGTTGTGCGCGACACCTTCAGGTCCTGCTCCACATAGTCGATCCGAGTGTAGGGGTGCATGAACAGGTTGTTGATGAGGTCCTGGCTGTAGAACCTGTGCTTGGCCCGGATGCGGTGCTTGTAGTCTTGAAGAGCCTGCTTGATGGCGCCGATGGTCTGGATGGTCTGGGCGGCGGTGTGCTCCACGACGTCGAGCATGTAGAAGACCCAGTTCTCCCAGGCGTCCTCCTCCCGCACGGCCTGAAGCAGCCGGTAATACTCAGCCTTGGTCTGGACGATCCGGCTGCTCAGATACAGCACCGGAATGTCCAGCAGGTCCTCTTTCACGAGGTAGAGGACATTCAGGAGGCGCCCGGTGCGTCCGTTGCCGTCATAGAACGGATGGATGCTCTCGAACTGATGGTGGATCAGGCTCATCTTGATGAGCGGGTCCGCCTCGAAGGGAACCTCCCCGTTGATGAACTTCTCCAGGTTACCCATGAGCCGCTGCACTTCCTGCTGATCCTGAGGCGGCATGTAGACCACTTCACCCGCGCTGTTTTTCAGCGCAGTGCCGGGTAGCTTCCGGAAACCGGCGCGGTTCTGCTCCAGCACTTCCTGGACCTGAAGGATGTGATTCAGCGTCAGCAGCCCGGTCTCTTCCACCAGGGCGAATCCCCGGCGCAGAGCCTGGCGGTAGCGGAGGACCTCCTTCGTGGCCGCATCGATCGACTCCTGGCTCGCGTCATCCCCCTTGAACAACTCGTCGTGGGTGGTGACGATGTTCTCGATCTCAGAGCTGTCTTTCGCCTCCTGCAAGCCGAGGGTGTTGATCAGGATGGCCTGATTTGGGATCGCAGCGGCCACGCCCTTGAGCTCAGCCAGGCAGCGGCTGGCGCTCGCCAGCTTCTTCAGAATCCTCGGCGTGTCGAAGCGAGCCGGGTCCAGGTGTTCCAGTGAATTGAGCGTGGTCACGGCAGATCCCAGGGAAGAACATACCTAGAAAACGCTCATTTTCTACGCATGTCCAGTGGAACATGCCTAGAATTTTCGATTTTCTATACATGTTTCACCGGCAGGAACGGACCCCGGGGTATTCCTGGGCATATCCCAGGCTGACTCAGTCGGGAGTGACTGACGGGCCCCCCGAACCGCCCTGGCCATCGCCCGGTCCCTGCCTGCCCGGGGATGGCATCCGCCGCGGATGGGTCGCGGTGGGCAGCGCCTTCGGTGTCTGGATACTGGCTCTGCTGAATAGATGCATACAGGTGGGCTGACACCTTCTCTTTCAACGCAAGAAGACCCGCTCAGAACGAAGGCCTTTCAAAGACCTTCCCATCAGAGCAGCCAGCGAGACCCCCGGACACGGCTTCTTCAAGCTACACCCTGGCTTTGGCCGTCTTCTGACCTGCTTTGAAGGTGGACACCAGATCATGGGTAACCTCACGCAGTAGTTCGGACAGACTCCGTCCCTGAGCCTCAGCGAGGGCCTCCAGGGCTTCCTTCTCCTGTTTGTCCGTCCGGAAGGTCACCAGCTCGGTTTCCACCCTCGGCGTGGTCTTGCTGGGGCGTCCCATCCGCACGATGGGGCGTCCTGCGGGAGCCCCCTTCATCTCCTTCGCCAACGCCTCAGCCTCAGCCGCACGCTCCGCAAACGGCTTCCTGGCATGCCCCTTCGGAAGCTCGCCAGCCTCCTGGATCACTTCCTCCCAATGGAGTCCCTTCTTGGTCACCTTGCTCATGGCTTCCTGCCTTTCTTCAGATCCCCGGTGCTGTAGCGACACCCAGTCACCGGCTCGAATGTCCATTCCTTGCGATCCACCAGTTCCACGATCAGCCGGTAGCGCTTCCCGTTGAGGGTCCCCTGAAGCATCACGCGTCCCAGGCGGCCACTCACCATCGAGAGGTCCTTGGCGTCCATCAAGGCATCCAGGGCCTCTCGTGGGACGCGATGCTTGAGGAGGATGTATTCCTCCGCAACCGGGGTCCATCTCAGCCTAGGTTTCTTGGGGTCCATCAATCCCCCCCAGGAGCTTAGTGTAATACACTTTAGCGGCCACGCAAGGGCTGAACCTTCGATCTTCTCATCTCTGGAGGGTTCCACAGCGCCGTGGACACCGAATGGAGCGCAGGGAAGTCTGAACAGCCTTCAGGCAGGGTTCCCTGCGCCGCGCTGTCTGCGGCGGAGGGCTGGGCTGATGGCTGCGGGCTGAGTCGATCCGGAACGCACGCAGGCTCGGACCCCGGACCGGGACGCGGGGATGGGTCCAGCAGGCAAGGAAAAGCCCCGGAGGTCCGGGGCTCTTCGTGCTTGCGAGCTACACATGTAATGTCAGTATCCTCAGTCCCACGGCAACAAACACAATCGAAATCAGGAACGGTAACCCCAACATTACAGAAACAAATACCCAGAACTGGACAGGGTTTCCTCTCTTTAATATGGGTGCGCCCCAAGCGTAAATTTTTCCATTTTTATAGACGACCACAAAAAGAGGGATCAACAGTGCGCACCCAAATAGACCAAGCATCAATATCGACACAGCAAGCCCTCAGTTTCTAAAGTCCAGCTTCCTTTGAGCAATGTTCATGGAGTGCCAGGGCTTTTGCCCCAATAGTTACTGCCGAGGACACCGCTGAAACCGCAGCCAACGCCTTGTTCAGTCCTGGCACTCCGCGAATCCAGGTGCTTGCAGTTACAGTTCTGCCAGCCCAACCCAGGGCTCTACCTGCGCCGTTAATCTGGCGAATCTGATTAACAAAGCCCGCAGTTCCTGCCCCGAGGCTCATCGCCCCAATACCATTATCCATTGCCGAATTGGTAGACAGGTCATTCAACTGTGCCGTGCCAATAGCAATCCCTGTTAGCCCAGTCGGATCAAGAACAGCAGAGGCACCATTGGCGAGTCCAAGCATGAAGTCCTTGGTTATTCCGGTGCTCGCGAAGTTCGCTTGAATACAGTCCCAATACTTCGATGTTTTATCGGGTTTTGGAGTTTGCGGCGCCACCCCACCTGCGTAAAATTCAACTCTAAGAATATTTATATTTATATTCCGAGAGCTTGCCATTAATAATTGAAGTAGCATGGTGCTCGGACTAATCTTGGGGTCTGGCGGCCAGTCCCAGTCATTATAAATAATGGGGCCACCCCCGGTAGACCCGCCCGTGCAACGTTGGCCATTGGGCATCCCGTCGATAGTGACCAGACCACCAACACAGTCAACTCGGTTCTCCGCCATCCCACTCGGATCAGTCCCCATGAACGGACTCCCTCCGACATAGGCCCTCTGGTTCCACTGGCCGGGATCGGCGCCTTGATCACTGTTTACGAAGGCGTGCCAGGCGGGGCTGTAGTAGCGTCCCCGCATGTAGATCAGGCCGGAGGCATCGGTCTGGAGGTGGCCGGTGTAGCCGGTGGTGGGAAGGTAGCTCCCAGTCTGGGAGAGCAATTCACCATAGGGGCCATAGGCCTGGGTGGCTTCGGCGGTGCCGAGGAGGCTGCTGGCCCAGGTGCCCGCCCCCTTGGTGATGAGGCGCGGGCTGCCCAGGTGGTCGCTGTGCAGCTCGTGAACCCCATTCGCGTCGATCTCGGCGACGGCCTGGGAGCCCAGGTAGATCACGTCTCTCCGCCAGGCCAGGCCACTCTGGCCCACGATTTCCTGGGCTACGCCGTCCACACCCGTGGCCCAGGCCCCCGGATCCGCCGAGCTGGACGCAGATTGAGGCCAGGCCCCTTCGAACCCCTCACTGAGCACCACGCCATGGCCCGATCCAGTCACCACGAGATCATCATAGACCGTTCCCGTATGAGCCGGGACCAGCGCGGAATTTGCAACGCTCCACTGGTCCGAGTAGAGAACAACTCTCGACCTGATTCCCCCCCCGAACTCGGTCAGGTGGCGCCGGGAGCCGAAAATCTATCCGGCTCGGAGCAGTTCCTCCTGGCAGCCGGGTACGGGACTTCGCGAGAACCCTGGGTCTGATGCGTCCCCGCCCCAGACCCGCTATGATGATTACCTGACCAATCCGGTCGGGATTTCGGGGCCACCATGAAAGTGATCGTCGCCAAGACCGCGGGCTTCTGCTGGGGCGTGAAGCGCGCCATGGACGCGGTGCTGGAGGCCTCGGTGCGCAACGATGGGCGTGCGGTGCAGACGCTGGGGCCGCTCATCCACAATCCCCAGGCGCTGGACCTCATCGGCAAGCGGGGCGTAGCGGTGGCAGAGACCCCGGAGACGGTGCGGGACGGCACGGTGGTGATCCGCGCCCACGGCATCCCCATCCAGGACCTGCGCGGCCTCAAGGAGCGCCAGGCCCGGGGCGAGCTGAAGATCGTCAACGCCACCTGCCCGGAGGTGGCCAAGGTCCACCATAAGATCAAGAAGTGGAGCCCCAAGGGCTACTTCACCGTGATCCTGGGCACCCACGGCCATGCGGAGAGCGTGGCCCACCGCAGCTTCGCCGAGAGCGGCAGCGCCATCGTCGCGAACATGGCCGAGGCCGAGACCCTCACGGACGAGCAGGTGAAGAAGGTGCTGGTGGTGGCCCAGACCACCTTCACGGTGAAGGACTACCACGAGATCACGGACTACCTCCGGACCCGCGCCGGGGATGCGGTCTTCGAGAACACCATCTGCGAGGACACCTGGACCCGCCAGGAAGAGGCCGAGCGCCTGGCCCGCACGGTGGACGCCGTCATCGTCGTCGGCGGCAAGGCCTCCAGCAACACCAAGCACCTGGCCGAGCTGGCGCGGAAGCACGGCAAGCCCGTGCAGTACCTCGAGACCGCCGCAGAGCTGGACCTCACGGCCTTCACGGGCAGCGAAACTGTCGGTGTGCTGGCCGGCGCCTCCACGCCCACCTGGCTGGTGGACGAGGTGGTGGACGTGCTGGAGCAGCTCGGGGACGGTCCCAGCCGCTGGCGCAACTTTCTCCAGGCGGCCTTCGGGTCTTCGTCCCTCATGGCCATCGGTGCGGGCCTCATGACCCTCGGGGCGCACAAGTGGCTGGGCCTGCCCCTGGGCTGGCGCTATCCGGCGCTCACGGCCAGCTATGTGATCGCCATGTACCTGCTCAGTCCGTTTCTGGATCCCCTCGGGCTGGGCGCCAAGGGCCCGGCCCGGGCCCGGTTCCTGGAGCGCAACCAGCGGGTCCTGCAGGCTTCCGCCCTGGCGGCCCTGGGCCTCACGCTGGTGCTGGCGGCCACCCTCGGGAGCAAGGTGCTGCTGGTGGTCATTGCGGCCTGCCTGGTGGGCGCCCTCTACAAGCACCGGTTCCCGGTGGGCGGCCGGGTCTTCAGCCTGCGGAGCATCCCGGGCTCCAAGGATCTGGTGGTGTCCCTGGCCCTGGCCAGCGTGGCGATCCTCCTGCCCGTGTGGCAGGAGGGCCGGGCCTGGGACCTGCGGACCTTCGCGGCGGCCTTCCTGGTGGGGGTCCTGGCCTTCGTCCGCACGGTGATCTACGAGATCCGCGACATGCAGAACGACCAGATCATCGGCAAGGAGACCCTGCCGATCTTCCTGGGCAAGGCCGCCACCAAGGTCATCCTGCTGGTGCTGCTGGGCGCCCTGCTGGCGGGCACCCTCTGGCTCACCTTCCAGAATCGCAACCAGGGCCACCCCCTGGCCGTGGCGCTGGTGCTGGTGCTGTGCTCCGCCTATCCGGTGCTCTACCTGTGGCTGTTCCACGAGCGCTTCACCACGGGCCGGACCCGCTTCGAGTTGAGCGTGGACTTCAGCTTCTACCTGGTGGGGCTGCTGGCCATCGTCTGCTGAGTCTTTTCCCGCCGCAGGCGGCCCATGAGAATCAGGGCGCCAGAGGCGCCCTGATTCTCATTCTGTGAAAAGATGAAAAGCCTATGCGCAACTGGGTCCTCATCACGGGTTGTTCGACGGGCATCGGGCGGGCCCTGGTGCCGCTCTGCCGCACGGCGGGTTGGGGCGTGGTCGCCACGGCCCGGCGGACCGAGGCCCTCGCGGACCTGCCCCCGGGGGAGGATCTGCGTGTGCTGGCCCTGGACGTGACGGACGCGGCCAGCATCGCGGCGGCGGTGGCGGCCTGCGCGGACCTGCGCCTGAAGGCCCTGGTGAACAACGCGGGCTACGGCCAGGTCGGTCCCCTGGAGCTGCTGCGGGCCGAGGAGCTGCGGGCCCAGTTCGAGACGAATGTGATCGGGCTGCAGATGGTCACCAATGCCTTCCTGCCGCTGCTGCGGCGGGAGCATGGTGCCCGCATCCTGCAGGTCGCTTCCATGCTGGGGCGCCTGTCCATTCCCCTGGCGGGGGCCTACAACGCCTCCAAGCACGCGGTGGTGGCCCTGGCTGAGAGCCTGCGCCTGGAGGTGGGCCGCGAGGTGGCGGTGGTGCTCGTGGAGCCCGGCGCGATTCGCACGGCCTTCCGGGAGACCATGGGCCAGCTGTGGGGGGACCTGCCGGAGCGGGCCCGGGGAACGCGCTGGGAGAACATTCTGGCCCGCCACATGGCCGTGCGGCAGGAGCGGGCCGACCGCTACGCCATGGACGCGGAGCCCTGTGCCCGGCGCATCGTCAACGCGCTGAACGCCGCCGTCCCGCCCCGGCGTGTGGTGATCGGCCACGACGCCCGGTGGATCGGCAAGCTCAAGGCCCTGCTGCCTGCCGCCGGGTGGGAGTGGTTCCTGCGCCGGGCCTATCGGCTGAAGTGATCTACTTGTAGATGCCGCAGCCCACGACGAGGCCGCTGTCGGCGAGGCAGAAGGAGGTCTTCTGCTCGATCTTGCGGGTGTCGGGGTTCATGCGCTTGTAGTCGGACCAGCCGCCGCCCTTCTTCTGGCCCACAGCCAGGTTCTCCTTGATGTACTGCTTGCCGTCCGGATCCTTCACGTTGAGCCGGTTCACGCCCAGCAGGTTGGCCTCGGCCCCGTGGGCCACCACTACCCCGTTCAGGTCGTAGACGAAGAGATAGAGCGGGTTGCCGGGCTTGGCGTGGAAGCGGCCCGAGCCCTTCTGGACCTCCGCGATGAAGGCCTCCTTGCCGTTGGATTTCATGAAGGCGATGCCCTCCTTCACCAGGGCCTCGGCCTTGGCCCGCTCGGCGGGCTGGGCCCCCAGGGGCAGCGCCAGGATCAGGGCAAGGGCGGGGATGGCGAGGCGTTGACGCATAGAGTCCTCCAGGGCAGAGCGGTTCGTTTCCCTATCGACGGCAGGCCCGGGAACCTGAATCCCGGCGGCCCTGCCAGACTGGGGGGATGCCTGAAGACCGCCTCTACCTCATCGACACCTTCGCGTTCATATTTCGCGCCTACTTCGCCAATCCAAGGCTGAAGAACGGGGCGGCCTACACCTTCACGCGGCTGGTGCTGCAGCTGCTGGAGAAGCACAAGCCGACGCACATCGCGTGTGTGTTCGACACGCCGGAGCCCACCTTCCGGCACGTGATCTATCCGGAGTACAAGGCCAACCGGGCGGAGATGCCCGAGGACCTGCGCCCCCAGATCCCCATGATCCGGCAGCTGGTGGAGGCCCTCTCGATCCCCATCGTTGAGCTGCACGGCTACGAGGCTGATGACGTGCTGGCGACCCTGGCCAGGGAGTCCGCGGCCCAGGGCTTGCCCTCGGTCATCGTGAGCCCCGACAAGGACCTGCTGCAGCTGGTGGACGACGAGCTCCACATCCAGGTGCTCAACACCAAGGAAGGGGAGATCTGGCATGACCGCGCCAGCGTCAAGGAGCGCATGGGCGTCTGGCCCGAGCAGGTGGTGGACTTCCTGAGCCTGGTGGGGGATGCCTCGGACAACGTGAAGGGGGTGCCGGGCATCGGCGAGAAGGGCGCGGCCCTGCTGCTGGAGCAGCACGGCACCCTGGAGGCGGTCATCGCCGCCAAGGCCGACCTCAAGCCCAAGCAGCGGGAGGGCCTCGACCGGGCCGCGGAGTGGCTCGACCTCACGAAGCGCCTGGTCACCGTGGTGACGGACCTGCAGCTGCCCCTGCATCCCGCGGACTTGGCCTATGCCGGCGTTGACGAGGCCAAGGCCCGGGAGACCTTCAAGGCCCTGGGCTTCCAGGGGCTCACCAAGGAGTTCACCCAGACCGCCAAGGAATCGGGCAATGCCCGCACCTACCGGGCCGCGGCCAGCCTTGAGGACCTGGAAGCGGCCGTCGCCGCCTGCCGGGCCGCCGGCCGCTTCGGCCTCGACACCGAGACCACCAGCATCGATCCCACCCGGGGCCATATCGTGGGTCTGAGCTTGGCCTGGGCGCCCAATGCGGGCCTCTACGTGCCCCTGGCGCACCTGAAGCCCGCCACCGCCGATACGGAAGGTGCCCTGCCAGGCCTGCTGCCGGACAGCGGCCTGCCGGACGGCCTGCTGGACCTCCGGGGCGAGGCCGGGGCCTTCTTCGCGGAGCTGGCGCCCCACCTGGATCACCGGAACCTGCCCTTCGAGGCCGTGCGGCGCGTGCTGCGGCCGCTGCTGGCGGACCCGGCCGTGGGCAAGTGCGGCCAGAACCTGAAGTACGACCTGCAGGTGCTGGCCCGCCACGGCCTGCCGGTGGCGGGGCTGGCGGATGACAGCATGGTGCTGAGCTTCCTGCTCGAGAGCGGCGTGCGCCACAACCTGGACGACCTGTCCACGCGGCACCTGGACGTGAAGCCCATCGCCTTCGAGGAGATCGTCGGCAAGGGGAAGGGCCAGAAGCGCTTCGACGAGGCCGAGTTCGAGTCGGCGGTGCAGTACGCCGCCGAGGACGCGGACCTGGCCCTGCAGCTCTGCGACAAGCTGCAGGTGATGCTCGCGGATGACCGGCTGCGGCGCCTCTACGAGGAGGTGGATCTGCCGCTGGTGGAGGTGCTGGCGGCGCTGGAGGGGCACGGCATCCGGCTGGACCGGGAGGTGCTGGCGCAGCTGGCGGTGCGCATGCACGAGGCGCGGAAGCGGGCCGAGGCCCGGGTGCTGGAGCTGGCGGGAGAGCCCTTCAACCTCAACAGCCCCGCCCAGCTCGGCGGCATCCTGTTCGGAAAGCTGGGCTACAAGCCGGTGAAGTTCACCGGGAAGACCAAGGCCCCCAGCACCGATGAGGACGTGCTCCAGGAGCTGGCGGAGACCCAGGGCGCCGAGATCGCCCGGGAGCTGTTGCGCCACCGGCAGATGGTGAAGCTGCTGGGCACCTACGTGGAGGCCCTGCCGCAGATGGTGAACCCCGTGACGGGTCGGGTGCACACCCGCCTGCACCAGGCCGCCGTGGCCTCGGGGCGGCTGGCCTCCAGCGATCCCAACCTGCAGAACATCCCCATCCGCACCGAGGAGGGCCGGGCCATCCGCGGCGCCTTCGTGCCCGAGCCCGGCTGGGTGCTGCTCGACGCGGACTACAGCCAGATCGAGCTGCGCGTGGCCGCGGCCCTGGCCCAGGATCCGGTGCTGCTGGCCGCCTTCGAGGCGGGCGAGGACATCCACCGCCGCACGGCCTCCGAGGTCATGGGCCTGCCCATGGACCAGGTCACGGCAGACGACCGCAGCAAGGCCAAGGCCGTGAACTTCGGCCTGCTCTATGGCCAGGGGGCCTTCGCCCTGGCGGCCAACCTGGGCATCTCCCAGAAGGAGGCGAAGGGCTTCATCGAGCGCTACTTCGAGCGCATGCCCAAGGTGGCCTCCTGGATTTCCGGCGCCAAGGAGCAGGCGATCGCCGAGGGGCTCGTGCGGACCCACTGGGGCCGCATCCGCCGCATCCCGGAGCTGCAGAGCCCCAACAAGCAGTTCCAGGCCCAGGGGCTCCGCGAAGCCGTGAACACCATCGTGCAGGGCACCGCGGCAGACCTCATGCGCCGGGCCATGGTGCGCCTCCACCGAAGCCTCCAGGCTTCTGGCCTCCAGGCGCGCCTGCTGCTGCAGGTCCACGATGAGCTGCTCATGGAGGCCCCGCCCGAGGAAGTGGAGCAGGCCGCAGCCCTGCTCAAGGATGCGATGGAGGGCGCCGACGACCTGGGTCCCCTGGGCGTGAAGCTCGCCGCCGAAGTCCGCACCGGCGCCAGCTGGCTCGCCTGCAAGTAGCCGCCTGATTTTTACGAAATGTCGGAAGAACTACTGGCAGGGCCAGTTTTCGGGGGGTTTTGTGATGGCTTCCCGGGCTGAAAGCTGACGATGGGGGCATGATTGGCGGGCCTGGCGTCGGCGCCGGGAGACTCTGAACCTGCCCGGAGGAACGATCATGAGCCAGTACAACATCGCGTGGCTGCCCGGTGACGGCGTCGGCATCGAGGTCATGGAAGCCGCGAAGATCTGCCTCGACGCGCTGAAGTTCGATGCCACCTACACCCACGGCGACATCGGCTGGGAGTTCTGGTGCACCGAAGGCGAGTCCTTCCCCCAGCGCACCATCGACCTGCTGCACGCCAGCCACGCCGCCATGTTCGGCGCGATCACCTCCAAGCCCGTGAAGGATGCCGAGGCCGAGCTGGTGCCGGCGCTGAAGGGCAAGGGCCTCATCTACCGCAGCCCCATCGTCCGCATGCGGCAGATGTTCGACCTCTACACCTGCCTGCGGCCCTGCAAGGGCTACCCGGGCAACCCCCTGAACTACAAGGAAGGCATCGACCTGGTGATCTTCCGTGAGAACACCGAGGACCTCTACTCCGGCGTGGAGTTCAGCCCCGTGCCCGACGAGCTGAAGGCCTGCCTCAAGAAATTGAGCAAGCCCTTCGGCCACTTCGCCGACATCCCCGGCGACCAGTTCGCCATCACCTGCAAGATCAACACCCAGAAGGGCTGTGACCGCATCATCCGGGCCGCCTTCGAGTATGCCAAGACGTTCGGCTATCCCAAGGTCACGATCATCCACAAGGCCAACGTGGTGCGGGCCACCGAGGGCATGTTCCTGGAGACCGGCAAGCGCATCGCGAAGGAGTATCCGGGCATCGCCATGGATGACGCCAACGTGGATGCCATCACCATGTGGATGCTGAAGAACCCCAAGAGCTATGGCGTCATGGTGGCCACCAACCTGTTCGGCGACATCGTCAGCGACTTGGCGGCGCAGATGGTGGGCGGCCTGGGCTTCGGCTGCTCGGGCAACATCGGCGAGAAGCTGGCGGTCTTCGAGCCCAGCCACGGCAGCGCCCCGAAGTACGCGGGCCAATACAAGGTGAACCCCATCGCCACCATCCTGGCCGCCAAGATGATGCTGGACTGGCTGGGCGAGACCGAGAAGGGCACCCGCCTTGAGGCTGCCACCGCCGCCGTCATCGCCGAGGGCCAGGTCCGCACCTACGACATGGGCGGCAGTGCCACGACCCTCGACATGGGCGAAGCCATCGCCCGGAAGCTCTGAGGGTTCCATGAGCGCGATCCTCATCCATGAAGTCGGTCCGCGGGACGGTCTCCAGGCGGAGGCGGTCGTGGTGCCTTCGGCGGTGAAGCTGGACTGGATCCGGCGGGTGGCGGACTGCGGCGTGGACATCGTGCAGGTGGGTTCTTTCGTGCGGGGCGACAAGGTGCCCCAGATGGCGGACACGGACGACCTGTTCCGCACCCTGGCGGGGGAATCCCACCGGGCCCTGCTGTCGGCCCTGGTCCTCAATGACAAGGGCCTGGAGCGGGCGCTGGCGGTGGGCGTGCCGCTCATCTGCCTTGGCGTGTCGGCCTCCGAGACCCACAGCCGCAAGAACACGGGCATGGGCACCGAGGAGGCCCAGCGCCGCATCATCGCCCTGGCCCTGGAGGCCCGGCAGGCCGGGCGGCGGGTGCAGGTGAGCGTGCAGAGCGCCTTCGGCTGCGGGTTCGAAGGGGCCATCGCCGAGGACCGGGTGCGGGCCATGGTTGAGGCCTACCTGGAGGCCGGCCTCGCGGCCATCAGCCTGGCAGACACCGCCGGTCACGCCCACCCCGCCCAGGTGAAGCGCCTGGTGGCGCAGGTGCTGGCTCTGGAGCCGGCCGCGGAAGTCACAGCCCACATCCATGACACCTACGGCCTGGGCATGGCCAACGTCTATGCGGCCATGGAGGCCGGAGCCACCGCCATCGAGACCAGCTTCGGCGGTCTGGGCGGCTGCCCCTTCACCAAGGTGGCCGCGGGCAACGTCGCCACCGAGGACCTGGTCCATGGCCTCCAGCGCGCAGGCCAGCGCACCGAAATCGACCTCGCCACCCTCGTCAGTGTCGCCCGCGACGTCGCCTCCCACTTCGGCCGCGAGCTCCCCGGCCGCGTCCACCGCGCCGGGCCGATTCCCTTGTAGTTGTCTTTCTCACTGTTCCTCACTGTTCCTCACCGGTTTCAATTGCTTTCGCAGTTTCCTTCCCCGGCTTCAGAACTTTTTCGAGCCACCACCATGCCTGTTCACGACCCCTTGACCGAAAGAATCCTCGCCGCTGTCTTCAAGGTCAGTACTGGCCTTGGTGTGGGCTTCTCGGAGAAGGTCTACGAGAACGCCTTGGTGCATGAATTGACCAAGGACGGCCTCCGGGTCGAACAGCAGAAGGGCCTGGAGGTCTGGTGCGACGACCTTGTTGTGGGCAACTTCGCCGCCGATCTCCTGGTTGAAGGTCAGGTTCTCGTGGAACTAAAATCCGTCAAGGCATTGGATGACATGCACATGGCACAGGCCTTGAACTACCTTCGGGCCTCGGGCTTGGGCGTCTGTCTCCTTGTCAACATGGGGATTGCCAAACCCGAGATCCGACGTCTGGTTCCGGGGAAGGACTGGAAGCCGGTGAGAAAAGAGATTGAAACCGGTGAGGAACAGTGAGGAACGGTGAGAAAAAGACACGGGAACAACAAGGAAGATGAGGGGCAGTAGCGGGTGGGAGTTTCAATGTCCAAGAAGATCCTCGAAGGCATCAAGGTGCTGGACCTGACGAATGTGCTGTCGGGGCCGTTCACGACGCTGCACCTGGCGCTGCTGGGGGCGGAGGTCCTCAAGGTTGAGAACCCCAAGGACGGCGACCTGGCCCGCAAGCTGGGCATCGTGCCGGAGCTCAACAAGCGGCTCATGGGCACCAGCTTCCTGGCCCAGAACTGCAACAAGCAGTCCATCACCCTGAATACCAAGTCTGTGGAGGGCAAGGAGCTGTTCAAGCGGCTGGTGAAGGACGCGGACATCCTGGTGGAGAACTTCCGGCCCGGGGTCATGGACCGGCTGGGGCTGGGCTACAAGGTCCTGGCTGAGCTGAACCCGCGGCTGATCTACTGCGCCATCTCGGGCTTCGGGCAGACCGGGCCTGATGCCCTGAAGCCGGCCTATGACCAGATCATCCAGGGCCTCTCCGGTGAGATGGCCGTGAACGGCGATGAGCGCCTGAGCCCGCTGCGCACGGGCTTCCCCGTGTGCGACACCGTGGGTGGCCTCAATGCGGCCTTCGCGGTCATGGCGGCCCTCTTTCACCGGGAGCGCACGGGGCAGGGGCAGTGCATCGACGTGGCCCTGCTGGACAGCATCATGCCCCTCATGGGCTGGGTGGCGGCCAACCTGCTCATCGGCGGTGAGCAACCCACCCTCATGGGCAATGACAACTTCACGGCGGCACCCAGCGGCACCTTCCGCACCCAGGACGGCCACATCAACATCGCGGCCAACAAGCAGGAGCAGTGGGAGGCGGTCTGCGACGTGCTGGCGGTGCCCGAATTGAAGACCGACCCCCGCTTCCAGGAGCGGGATACGCGCAAGAAGAATCGCAAGGCGCTGACCCCGCTCCTGGAGGCCCGGCTGGCCCAGAAACCTACCGGTTTCTGGGTTAGGGAACTGAACGCCAAGGATGTTCCTAGTGGGGAGATTCTTAGCCTTGAAGCAGCGCTGCGGCAGCCGCAGGCGGAGCACCGGCAGGTGCTGCAGAAGGTTTCTGTGGCGGGTTTCGGGGACATCGAGGTCTTCGGGCTCACGGCCCGCTTCGGCAAGACCCCGGGGGCCGTGGAGACACCGCCGCCGACCCTGGGCGAGCACAATGCGCAGGTCTACGGGGCCCTCGGGCTCTCCGAGGCTGAGCAGTCCGACCTGAAATCCCGAGGCGTCATCTGAGGAGGCATCCATGGGCATGACCGTTGTTGAGAAGATCCTGGCCCGCGCGGCGGACCGGCCCTCCGTGACCGTGGGCGACGTGGTGGAACCCAAGGTGGACCTGGCCATGTCCCACGAGAACGCCGCCCTGGTGATCAACCAGTTCCAGGAGGTGTTCCAGGGCACGGGCCAGGCGCCGACGGTGTGGGATCCCTCGCGGATCGCCATCATCTTCGACCACCGCGTGCCGGCGGAGTCCCCCAAGACCGCCACCAACCACAAGAAGATCCGGGGCTTCGTGGCTGCCAATGGCATCACCAAGTTCCACGACGTCCGCGGCGACGTGGGCGGCATCTGCCACCAGATCCTGCCCGAGTACGGCTATGTTCGGCCCGGCTTCGTGGTGGTGGGCACCGACTCCCACACCACCAGCCACGGAGCCCTGGGCGCCTTCAGCTTCGGCGTGGGCGCCACGGAGATGGCCTCGGCCTGGGCCCTGGGCATCGCCGTGAACATCGAGGTGCCGGCCACCATCAAGGTGGTGGTCAAGGGTGAGTTCCCGCCGATGGTCGGCCCCAAGGACCTGATCCTGCACTTGATCGGCCTGCTCACGGCCCAGGGCGCCAACTTCAAGGTGCTGGAGTTCCACGGCGAGACCATCCGCCAGATGAGCACCAGCGGCCGCATCGCCATCTGCAACATGAGCGTGGAGGCGGGTGCCACCTCGGGCATCGTCCCCGGGGACGCGGAGACGGTCCGCTACCTGCGGGAGGAAGCCGGCGTCACGGACGCCATCGACTGCGTCACGCCGGATGCCGACGCGAGCTACGTGCGGACTGTGGAGATCGATGTCTCGGCCCTGGCCCCGCAGATCGCCTGTCCCCACATGGTGGACAACGTGAAGCCCATTGAGCAGGTGCTGGGCATCCCGGTGCAGCAGATCGTTATCGGCAGCTGCACCAATGGCCGCCTGGACGACCTGGCCGCCGCCGCCGCCATCCTGCGGGGGAAGAAGGTGGCCGAGGGCACCCGGATGCTGGTGTTCCCGGCCTCAAGCAAGATCTTCGCCCAGGCCCTGGACCAGGGCTACATCCACGACTTCATGCGGGCCGGTGCCGTGGTCATGAACTCCGGCTGCGGACCCTGCCTGGGCGTCCACGAGGGTGCCCTCGGTGACAACGAAGTGGCCCTGAGCACCACCAACCGCAACTTCAAGGGCCGCATGGGCAATCCCACGGGCGAGGTCTACCTCTGCAGCCCCGTGGTGGCCGCTGCCTCCGCCATCACCGGCGTCATCACCGATCCGCGAAAGGGCTGAGCCATGGCCAACGTCATCATCACCCTCGGCAACGACATCAGCACCGATGACATCTATCCGGGCCGCTTCATGGCCACGGTGCTGCCCACGGAGACGCCGCAGTTCGCCTTCTTCGACCGCACGGACTTCAATGCCGCGCTGAAGGCCAAGGCCTTCCCGCCGGGCGCGGTCATTGTGGGCGGGGAGAACTTCGGCTGCGGCTCCAGCCGTGAGCAGGCCTGTTCCACGCTGAAGGGCTACGATCTGGCCGTGGTCGCCCGGAGCATCTCGCGCATCTTCCTGCAGAACAGCATCAACCTGGGCCTGCAGGTGGTCATCTGCCCCGGCATCGAGGCGAGCGTTGGCGACAAGCTGGAGATCACGGCGGATCAGGTGCTGAACCGCACCACGGGCCAGGCTTTCGACCAGGTGAAGCTTCCCGCCGCCCGCAAAGGGATCATGGACGCGGGGGGACTCATCCCCTACACCCGCGCCCGGCTCATGGCCCGGGGCTGACGCCCCCGGCCTGGAGCATGCCCGTCAGGCGGAGTCTCCGCCCGAGGCCTTCGGGATGCCGCACGCACTTTCCTCGTCAGCCGCATCCACCCAGGCGTTCATGAAGGGGATCACTTCCCCGGGGCAGAAAAACAGGCCAGGCACACCATCCACCCGGGCCGCGGGCAGGCCGCTCTGCCGGGGCCAGCTGTTCGGATCCAGGAGCTCGTGCTCCTGGATGTAGAAGCCGGCCTCATCCAGCTGATGGACCATCTCCCGGGCCACCACCAGCTTGCCCATGGTGAAGAGGAAGAGTCCCTCCTCGGGATTGAACTCGGATGCTGGCTTGGAAGGGTTCATGTGCTGCCCCGTTTTTGCCCATTTAGGAACCTTTCCTCCATGGGATGCTGTGAATGTCATCGTCACGAAGGAATCCAAACTGAATTATGCTGAATATGGCCTGAAATTAACCAGGCGCAACAAGCAAAATCAGCCTATTTATTGGCCATTAACGGCTGCCAGATCCCTGATTTGGGATCATGCTGGGCTCACCAGGCGGGCTACTCCGTGGATTCCTGGGCGTCCTCGGGGCAGGGATGGTGGTGGTTCCGGATGGCATGCAGCGCCAGGTCGTAGTCCGGTTCCCGGGTGAGCTCCGTCACCAGCTCCGTGTGCAGGACCGTGCCGTTCTCGTCCAGGGCCACCACGGCCCGGGCCAGGAGCCCGCGCAGGGGGCCGTCCGTGAGGGTGACGCCAAAGGCCTGGCCGAACTCCGGGTGCCGGAAAGCCGAGGCCGTCACCACCCGCTCCAGACCCTCCGCGCCGCAGAACTTGGACTGCGCGAACGGCAGGTCCAGCGAGACACACAGCAGCACCGTGTCGGCCAGGTCCGCGGCAGACCGGTTGAACTTCCGGACGCTTGCGGCGCAGGTGGCGGTGTCCAGACTGGGGAAGATGCTGAGCAGCACCCGCTGGCCCTCCAGGTCCACGCTGGTGACGTCGGTCAGATCCTTGCGGGTGAGGGTGAAGGGCGGGGTGGCATGGCCCGGCAGGGGCAGTTCGCCGCAGGTGTGAGTGGGAACGCCGTTCAGCGTGAGAGTGGCCATGGGAAACCTCCGAGCGGGGTCATGCTAACCCGATTCCCCAGTGTCGGGGGGCATTCTTGACCTGGGCATCCCGGTGCCTTCCTTTGGGTGTCCGCGCCGCCCATGGGGGATACTGGAACCGGAGGTCCTCATGAAGATCCTGCTCCTCGGCTCTGGCGGCCGGGAACATGCCCTGGCCCTGAAGCTCAAGGCCGGGGGCGCGGACCTGACCTCGGCCCCGGGCAGTGATGCCCTGGCGGAGCTGGGCGGCCGGGTCGCCCTGGACCTGGAGGATCCCGCCGCCGTGGCCGCCTGGTGCGCCGCGAACCGCCCGGACCTGGTGGTGCCCGGGCCGGAGGTGCCCCTGGTGGCGGGGGTGGCGGATGCGGTGCGGGCCCTGGGCATCCCGGTCTTCGGCCACGGGGCCGCCACGGCCCGCCTGGAGGGCAGCAAGGCCTTCGCCAAGGCCTTCATGCAGCGGCACGGCCTCCCCTGTGCCGCCAGCCACACCGTGACTGACCTGGCCGTAGGCGAGGCGCTGATCCGATCCTGGTCCCACGGCTTCCCCATCGTGCTCAAGGCTGACGGCCTGGCGGCTGGGAAGGGCGTGGTGCTGGCCGCCACCGAGGCCGAGGCCCTGGCGACCTTCCGGGCCTTCCTGGCGGGGCAGTTCGGCGACGCCAGCAAGACGGTGGTCCTCGAGGCGCCCCTGGTGGGCATGGAGCTCTCCCTGCATGTGTTGGCGGATGTGGACGCGGACCACGCGGCCTACGCCCTGCTGCCCGCCTGCCAGGACCACAAGCGCATCTTCGACGGGGACCAGGGCCCCAACACCGGCGGCATGGGTGCCTTCGGCCCGCTGCCCTTCCTGCGGCCCGAGGACATCGAGCTCATGCGCACCCGGCTGGTGGAACCCACCCTGCGCGGTCTCCGGGCGGACGGCTTGGTGGCCCGGGGGGTGCTGTTCCTGGGCGTCATGTGGACGGCCCAGGGCCCGGAGCTGCTGGAGTACAACGTGCGCTTCGGCGACCCCGAGACCCAGGTGCTGATGCAGCTGCTGGACGAGGACCTGGCCGCGCTGCTGCTGGAGGTGGCCGAGGGCCGCCTGGTGATCCGCGACCTCAAGCTCAAGCCCCACACGGCCATTGCCGTGGTGCTGGCCGCCGAGGACTACCCGGCTGGCGCCAAGAAGGGCGTGCCCATCAGCATCGGCCTCACCGAGGTCACCGTCATCCACGCGGGCACCCGCCTGCAGGGCGGCCAGTGGCTCACCAACGGCGGCCGTGTGCTGAACCTGGCCACCTCTGCCCCGGACCTCGCCACCGCCCGCGCCGCCATCGAAGCCGCCCTCCCCGCCGTCACCTGGCCCGGCCGCCAGGTCCGCCACGACATCGGCCTCAAGGCCCTCAAGCACGCCGAGGCGGGGAAGACCGTTCAGGACGCCTGGTAGCGTCGCCGCAAGGCTCCGAATACTCAGATCCTCCTCGGAAGCCGTCTATCCCCCGAATGAGACCGTTCAAGTCTCAGGTGAGCCAATTCAAAACATGGGTCATTTTCAACGTCTTCGAGGACGTTAGGGTGAGCCTGGGAGATGTCCATGGCACAGTCGCAAACCAAAAGTCATGTTCCCTGGCTGCTCGGCTGGGACCTTGGTGCTCCGGATCAATGGACTGAGAGCGGTCCTGGCCGCCTCCTGGTCTCCCTGCTCCTAGTGGATTGCTCCGTGGGCGCAGTTCTTGGGCACCACGCGATTCGTTCCCGCTGGCCCTGGATAGCCTCTACGGGGCTCTCGATTGGAGCCACTTTCGTTCTGGGTATGCTGCTGTGGGGTTATTGGCTTCTTATCCGAAGAATGAGGAGCGCGCTCGTTTCCGCGCTGGCGAGAGGCGAGAAGGGTCCTTTCCGTTCAGCCACAAAGCTTCAGAAGTGGCTATTGATTGTCGTTGCCTCTGGGACTGGAATTTCCATCGCCGGCAGTGGATTCCCAATGGCATTGCTCATTCTCGCCTATTTCCCTTGGGCAGTGGTCAATGGCATTGAATCGCTGAATGCATACAAGGAAGTCACCCGCCTGGGTTTTGGTTTACGCGATGAAGCCATCCGCTCGAAGCTGTCACCCCACTTCATTTTCAATGCCATGAACACCCTTACTGCGCAGATTGAGAAAGACCCGCAGGCCGCCCAGGCCACCACGGAACACTTGGCCCAGCTCTTCCGGCAAGTGATTACGGCCTCGGATCAGCCCACTATCCCCCTAAAGGAAGAGCTGGCCTTCGTGGAGGCCTACCTGGGCATCGAGCGGGCGCGGCTGGGGGAGCGGCTGCGGGTGACCGTGGACGTGCCCGAGGCCCTGGAGGCGGCCCAGGTGCCGCCCCTGTCCCTGCAGGTGCTGGTGGAGAATGCCGTCAAGCACGGCGTGGCCCCCCTGGAGCAGGGCGGCGAGGTGCGCATCGGTGCGGAGCAGAAAGATGGCGCCCTGCACCTCTGGGTGGAGGATCCGGGCCCCGGCGTCAGCGCGCTGCAAGGCACCGGCACCGCCCTGGCGACCCTGCGCCAGCGGCTGGAGAAGCCTGAGGATCTGGACATGGGCTTGGTGGCGGGCCAGCATCGGGTAGGCTTCCGGTGGAGGCAGGCGTGATCCGCATCGTGGTCATCGAGGACGAGCCGCTGGCGCGGGAGCACCTGGTGGATCTGCTGAATGAGCTGCCGGGGCTCTGCGTGGTGGCCTCGGCGGAGAACGGGCGCCTGGGCCTGGCGGCCATCGCGGCCCAGCGGCCGGACGCGGTGTTCCTGGACATCGAGATGCCGGGCATCAAGGGCACGGAGCTGATGCACATGCTGCCCGAGCCCCGGCCCGCGCTGGTCTTCGTGACGGCCTACCCGCAGCACGCCATCGAGGCGTTTGCAGGCGGGGCGGTGCACTACCTGCTGAAGCCCATCTCCCGGGTGGGCGTGGCCCAGGCCATCGCCCGTATCCACCCCAAGGACGAACCCCTGCAAAAGGAGTGGCTGCGTCTGCCGGTGCGGAAGAAGGGCGCCACGCGCCTGCTGCGGCCCCAGGAGGTGGAGGCCCTGGTGGCGGACCTGGGGGACTGCGTCGCCTGGACGCCGGAGGGCCGCCTGCCTGTAGATGGCAGTCTCTCTCACTGGGAAGAGCGCCTCTCGGACCACGGCTTCCTGCGGGTGCACCGCAATGCCCTGGTGCGTCTGGATGCGGTGCGGGAGGTGACCGGCGAGGACGAGCTGGTGCTGGCCACCGGCCGCCTCGCCATCAGCCGCCGCCGCATGGAAGAAGTCCGGCGGGTGTTGGGGCTGTGAGGCTTTCCTTCCTCCGTGGTCTCTCCTGAAAGTACATCCAGCCAGAACAGAACTGATCGCCACCAAGGCACCAAGACACCAAGAAGTGCATGGCCCCTTGGGCGGGGCCACTTTGCGCGCAGCAGCTGGGGACTGTAGCCCGTTCAGCACGGGTTAGGCCCCTGGGATCACTTCCGGCTGGGCCGGAAGCCGCCTGCGGCGGACCCGTGCGCGATGCGACGGCGCCGCTTGGTGTCCTTGGTGTCTTGGTGGTGGCCTTTTCATTCAAACCCAGGCACCGAGATGCTCGGCATGGGATCTTCGTGGTCTTCGTGGTTCAGACTTTGTGAAATGGACAGCTCAGGCCCGGTCTCGCAGCAGCCAGAAGACCAGGGCCAGGGCGAAGCTCACGAGGGTGAGGGTGCCCAGGGCGCGGTGGAAGCGGGGGATCTGGGGATTGCGGCTGCGGCCCTCGCGCCAGGCCAGGGCGCCGCGGCCCAGGATCATGGCGCCACCCGCGAGGCCCAGCACCGCCAGCCCCGTCTCCAGGTGGCCCGGGGGAAAGGCCCGGGGCCGCAGCAGCATCCGCAGGGCGACCACCGTGAAGGCGGCGGTCATGAGGTAGCTGTGCAGCCGGTGGGCACCGCGCCGTGCCGCCTGCAGCGCGAAGGCCACCAGCAGCACCGCGGGGATCAGCAGGACATCCAGCATCCCGAAAGCCTACAACACCCGCAACGCCGCAAGGAAAGAGCTTTGTAACCACCGATGAACACCGATGAACACCGATGAAAAGCTGATCAAGCAAAGATGGTCAGGTCCTGATTTTGGGGGTTCATCCGGAGAATCTGGGAAAGAAGAAACGCCAACCGCAGAGAACACAGAGAGCGCAGAGGGGCATTGATACATTCAGGCATGGGCCCACCTTCGGGATGGCTCCCATTCCCAGGACTGCCTCAAGCTCCAGGCCTAAAGGCAGTTTCTTTTATCATGCCCTTATCGGTGTTCATCGGTGTTCATCGGTGGCAAATAGAACTTTTTCAGTGGCGAGTCGTTTCACCCATACCCAATGGATCAGGGCCGGCGGATGCCTTCTTTCCGCATGCGGCCCCGGAGGGTGCTGGGGTTCATGCCGAGCAGGTTGGCCGCGCCGTTGGCGCCTTCGATCCGCCAGTGGGTCTTCTGGAGCACCTGGCCGATGTAGTCACGCTCGAGATCGACCAGCAGCTTGCCCTCTTCCTGCGGGGCCACGGGCGCCGTGCCGGGAGCGCTGAAGTGGTCCAGCACCTGCAGCGTGGTGCCCTGAGAGATGATCACGGCTCGTTCGATGACGCTCTCCAGCTCGCGCACGTTGCCGGGCCAGACGTGGGCCATGAGGTCGCTCATGGTCTCGTTCGTGATGCTCCGGACGTTCTTGTTGAGCTTGCGGTTCAGCTTGGCCAGGAAGTACTCCACGAGCAGGGGGATGTCGTCCTTGCGGTCCCGCAGCGGAGGGACGGTGATGGGGAAGATGTTGAGGCGGTAGAACAGGTCTTCGCGGAACCGACCCAGCCGGATCTCTTCGTAGAGGTCCCGGTTGGTGGCCGCAATGATGCGGACATCGACCTTGATCGTCCGGGCGCTGCCCAGGCGGCTGAACTCGCCCTCCTGGATGACGTGCAGCAGCTTCGCCTGCAGCTCGAAAGGCAGGTCCCCGATCTCGTCCAGCAGGATGGTGGCCTTGTCAGCCAGCTCGAACCGGCCCAGCTGCTGGGAGCTGGCCCCCGTGAAGGCGCCCTTCTCGCGGCCGAAGAGCTCGCTCTCGATCAGGTTGCCGGGCAGGGCGGTGCAGTTGACGATGACCAGCGGACGATGGCTGCGCAGGCTGCGGCTGTGGATGGCGCGAGCGACCAGACCCTTGCCCGTGCCCGTCTCTCCCAGCAGGAGCACCGTCGAATCCAGCGGGGCCACGGCCTCGACCCGGGAGAATACGCCCTCCAGGCAGCGGCTCTGGCCGATCACCTCCCCGAAGTTGTAGGTGTGGTTGATCTCCTGGAACAAGTGCTCGTTCTCCACGTGGAGGTGCTTCTTCAGGTCCTGGATCTCGGCGTGGGCGCTCTGGAGGTCCTTTTCGGCCTGCTCCCGCAGGTGCGTCTCGCGGGCGAGCAGGTCCGTGGATCGGCCGGCCTGCGCGAGCTCCCCCAGAGCTTGGCGGTCGCCAAGAGAGGGGCCCGCCACAGAGATGTCGGAGTGGATGGCCACGGCGCCGATGATGCGGCCCCGGATGCGGATGGGTGCGGCCGTGACCCGGAGGGTGATCTCCTCGCCCGATCCGCCGTGGGTGGCCAGGAGCACCTCGGTCACCTTCTCGCCCTGGAGGGCCCGCGTGAGAGGGCGTTCCTCCTCGCGAAGGGAGAGCCGGCTGGTGGGCCAGCGCAGGCCGAATGCCTCGCCCTTCCTGCCGAAGCAATGCCTCAGCTCCTCGAGGGTAGTGACGCCGAACATCCGGAAGGCGGCGGGATTGCAGCGGGTGACGCCGTCACAGGAGACGATGCAGACCCCGTTGGGGGTGGTGTCGAGGATCGCATTCATCTCCAGTCGCTTCAGGAGCACCTCGAAGACGTGTGCGGTGATTGCCCTTTTCCGCTTCCCGTGAATCGGATTGAAGGGGAATTTGGCCCCAGAGGCCTTGGTGATGTGGGCTGCGTAAGATTCAGAAAATATTGACAATGGATCTCCATGTCAACCGTTGAATACGCAATGGTCATCTATCAGTGTAGGCCGTTCTTTCGTAATAACCAGCGAATGGAAAAATAATCTTCAAGAGTCTTTACAAAGTGTCTGGCTTTGTCCCGTATTGCCCACCGTCGCATTTGACGGTTCCGCCGCATGAGGCGGTGGGCGGGACGGGCATCACGGCTGAGTGGGCTTGGTTCAAATTCGTAAGATCAAATAAATAATGAATTAGGTGTCTTCGGTGGCCGTCACCCGACGTGGCACGGGAATTGATAATCAACTACGTGGTCAATTATAAACAGACCTCGCCAGCAACCCAACAATTCCAGGAAATACCACAACAAGTGGGGTGGGAATTTGACAGCCAAAAAAGCCATGCTGATCGATCTGACGCTCTGTGTCGGCTGCAACGTCTGCCAGGGCGCCTGCAAGGAGGAGAACCAGCTGCCCCCGGGCGAGGAGAAATACCTCTCGCTCACCGCCTACACCGCCCTGAGCAAGTACAACGACCTCTACATCCGCCGCATGTGCCAGCACTGTGATGTCCCCACCTGCGTGTCCGTCTGCCCCGTCGCTGCGCTCAGCAAGGCGGACGCGGGTCCCGTGGCCTACGATGGGGAAAAGTGCATCGGGTGTCGCTACTGCCTGCAGGCCTGCCCCTACCACGTGCCGAAATACGAGTGGAGCAGCACCAAGCCGCGCATCCAGAAGTGCAAGTTCTGTGCGCCCAGGTTGGCCAAGGGGCTCCAGCCGGCCTGCGCGGAAGCCTGCCCGACCGGGGCGACCATCTTCGGCGAGCGTGACGAGCTCCTGCTCGAGGCGGCCCGCAGGGTCAGCGCCGAGCCGACCAAGTATGTGCCCCGGATTTACGGCAAGGACGATGTCGGCGGCACCTCGATGCTCTACCTCAGCCCGGTTCCCTTCGAGCAGCTGGGCTTCGACGCCAGGCTGGGGAAGATCCCCATGCCCATGCTGACCATGAGCGCCCTCTCCAAGGTTCCCAATGTGCTGTCTGTGGGTGGCGTGATGCTCGGCGGCATCTGGTGGATCACCAACCGGCGCACTGAAGTCGCGGCCTTTGAAGCTTCCGAGCAAAAGGGCGAGACCCCCCGGCCTGAGGACAAACCGTGAAAATCCGACTGCTTCCCCGCATCACCCGCTGGCACCCCATCGCCACCACCCTGATCCTGGCCGGCACCCTCGCCGCCATCGCGAGGTTCACCTATGGCCTTGGCGCCACCACGAATCTCAGTGACGAGTTCCCCTGGGGTCTCTGGATCGGCTTCGACTTCCTCGGGATCGGCCTCGCCGCCTCCGGCTTCACCATCGTGGCCGCCGTCCACCTGTTCCATGCCAAGGAGTACGAGCCGATCGTGCGCCCCGCAATCCTGACCGCCTTCATCGGCTACATGCTGGTGGTCCTGGTGCTGATCCTCGACCTGGGCCGCCCCGACCACTTCTGGCATCCGCTGGTGATGTGGAACCCGCACTCCGTCATGTGCGAGATCAGCTGGTGCCTCATGCTCTACACCTCCGTGCTCTCCCTGGAGTTCGCTCCGATTGTGCTTGAGCGATTCAACATCCTCTGGCCCATCAAGTGGATCCATGCCATCTCGCTGCCCCTCATGATCTTCGGCGTGCTGCTGTCGACGCTGCACCAGTCCTCGTTCGGTTCGCTCTACCTCATCGTGCCGAACCGGCTGCATGCCCTCTGGTACACGCCGCTGCTGCCGGTGCTGTTCTTCATCTCCTGCCTCGCCTCCGGGATCTCGATGATCCTTCTCGAGTCCCTGGTCTTTTCGCGGGGCGGTCGCGACCTGCTGCCGACCCGGCTCCGGGCCAACCTGGCCAAGGTCATTGCCGTCATCCTGGCACTCTACTTCGTCGTGCGGGTCGAGAACCTGCTGGCGCGAGGCGCCTGGCACGAGCTGACGACCGTGACCTACTTCAGCCTCGCGTTCTATGCGGAGATGCTGATCGGCTTCGTCATTCCCTTCGGGCTGCTGGTCGTGGAACGGGTCCGGAACTCACGCCGGGGGCTATATGCCGCCACCCTAATGGTGGTGGTGGGCTTCGCCCTCAACCGCATGAACACCGCCATCACAGGCCTGGAGAGCTACCCGGCGCAGACCTACTTCCCGTCCCTGATCGAGATCTTCATCATGCTCGGGATCACCGCGCTCGGCTTCAGCGCCTTCTCCTTTGTCGTCAAGCACCTTCCGATCTTCGAGCCCGTGGTCGCAACGCCACGCGTTCGACAAGTGGCCGTGACCGCGCGGCCTGAACCCGTATTCCTCACCCGGCACGGTGGAGACCTCGAGTCTTCGTGAGTGGCAGTTCCCCGCACCAACAGCACCACAGGAGGTTGATATGTTCGACTTGGCCAATTGGAAGAACGCGGAGACGCTCTGGCTGAACATCACGAACGGCTCGCTGGGCCTGCTCACCGTCGGGCTGCTCGCCTGGATCATCGGCGGGTCGATCCGGGAGTTCATCCACCACTACCGGGAAGTCCACATCAAGCACTAGCCAGGGAGATGCATCATGACCGTTCTGCTCGTTCTCTTCCTGATCGCTGTCTTCGTCATCACGGACCAGCTCGTCCAGGCCGCCTCCCGACGGGCCGCAGCCCGGCGCGAGGAACTCCTGAAAGCGCCCGTGTCGCTGAGTCTGCCGGCCGTTCCAGCCAAGCTCCGCGGGATTGATGCCCATGGGCTGCTGCCCCACTAACCCACGGGTCTCGGGGTCTGCTCGGTATCGGCTGCGCCGATACCGAGATAGACAGATAAAATAGGTAAAGGCTTGACCTACAGCGGCAAGGACTCCATGCGCTTCTCGCCTTCCCAGCGGTAGAAGCCGCTGCCCGTCTTGCGGCCCAGGCGGCCGGAGGCGACCAGCTGGCGCAGGAGGGACGGGGCCTTGAAGCGGGGCTCGCCGAAGGCGTCGAAGAGGACCTCGGCCACGCTCTGCATGGTGTCCAGGCCGATGAAGTCGCTGAGGTGCAGCGGCCCCATGGGATGGCCGCAGCCCAGCTTCATGGCGGCGTCGAGATCCTCGGTGGTGGCGAGTCCCTGCTCGGCGCAGCGGATGGCATCCAGCAGGTAGGGCACCAGCAGGCGGTTCACCACGAAGCCCGGCGTGTCCGGGGCCATCACGGCGGTCTTGCCGAGGCCCTGGACGAAGCCCCGGAGGGCGGCCAGGGTGGCTTCGCTGGTGGCGAGGGTGCGGATGATCTCCACCAGGGGCATGGCCGGGACGGGGTTGAAGAAGTGCAGGCCCGCGAAGCGGCCGAGGCGGGTGGGGTCCAGCACCGGTCCGATCTGGGCCACGGAGAGGCTGGACGTGTTGGTGCAGAGGATCGCCCCGGGTCCCAGGATGCGGTCGAGCTCCGCGAAGGTCTGGAGCTTGAGGTCCAGGCGCTCGGGGATGGCCTCCACCACCAGGTCGCAGTCCGCCAAGGTGGCGAAGGACAGGGTGCCCTGCAGGTTCTTCTGCCAGGCGCTGCGCTGCTCCTCGGTGACCTTCCCCTTGGCCACGGCCCGGTCCCAGGCGCCGTGGATGCGGGCCAGCCCCTTGGCGAGGAAGGTCTCTTCCGCTTCCTTCACCCAGACCTGGCAGCCGGCTTCCGCCGCGCACTGGGCGATGCCCGAGCCCATGAGCCCACAACCGATGATGCCGACGCGCTGGATGTCCACTGGTGCCTCCCTTGGATGGTCTTCGCCTATTGTGGGAGCTTTCGCCAGGGCAGGGGAGCCTGACCTTGGGTAGAGGGCTGTCAGCTATCGGCTATCAGCTGTCGGCTTGCGCCGACCCACTCAGGCGCACTGGCATGCCCCGGTGGGTCCCATGGTTTCTGGCAGTTGGGGCCCCAATTCCTGGCCACCACCACCGATGCCGCCGAGGCCTTCAATTCGCCGACAGCTGATAGCTGACAGCCGACAGCCACCTTTGGAAGGGCCGGCCTGAGCCTCGCTGGGGCCTTCCCTAAGTGTTCCAGGGAAGATTATTAGCTTCACCCTGCAGGATTCCTCCTCCTGTTGGTATCCTTGGCTACAACTCCACCAGACCCTGGCGATTTCAACCCATCACCGAATTTCGGAGGCTGTCGTGAACCGAGCAACCAAGCATCTCCTCTTTGCCGCGGCTGGGCTGCTGGCCGTCAGCGCCGTGGCGGGCGACCTCAAGATCGGCATCGCCGAGGCCCTGACGGGCGGCGCGGCGCAGTATGGCGTGCCCATCCGCAACGGGTTCCAGCTGGCCGCGGACGAGATCAACGCCAAGGGCGGCATCAACGGGAACAAACTCGTCCTGGTGGTGGAGGACGAGCAGGGCAAGAAGGAAGAGGCCATCAACGTCTTCAAGAAGCTCATCTTCCAGGACAAGGTCCTGATGATCTTCGGACCCACGCTGTCCAACTCCATGTTCGCGGCGGGCCCCGTGGCCAACGCCGCCAAGGTGGTGGCCTTCGGCACGTCGAACACCGCCAACGGCATCTCGGAGATGGGCCCCTACATCTTCCGGAACTCGGTCATGGAGAGCGATGTGCTGCCGGTGACCGTCAGGACCGCCGTGAAGCACTACAAGATCAAGAAGGTCGCCGTGATCTACGGCAACGACGACGCCTTCACCAAGAGCGGCTATGACGTCTTCAAGAAGGTCCTGGAGGATCAGAAGATCCCCGTCACCACCACCGAGACCTACGTGAAGGGCGACGTGGACTTCAAGGCCCAGCTCACCAAGATCAAGGCCACCAACCCCGATGCCATCATCTGCTCCGGCCTCGCCGAGGAGGCGGCCACCCTCATGGTCCAGGCCCGTGGCCTCGGCCTGAAGGCGCCCTTCATCGGCGGCAACGGCTTCAACTCCCCCAAGCTGTTCGAGGTCTCCAAGACCGCGGGCGAGGGCACCTTCGTGGGTAGCCCCTGGGCCAACACCAACCCCACTCCGGCGAACCAGCACTTCGTGGCGGCCTACAAGCAGAAGTACGGGGCCGAGCCCAACCAGTTCGCCGCCCAGGCCTATGACGCCCTGACCATCGCCGCCGCGGCCCTGAAGTCCATCAAGGTCTCCGGCAATGTGGCCACTGACCGCGAAGCCCTGCATGGCGCCCTGCCCAAGGTGAGCATCAGCGGCGCCACCGGCCCCTTCAAGTTCCGTCAGTCAGTCGGCAAGGACGGCAAGCCTGCGGGCTACGATGCCGACCAGACGCCGTTCATCTACGTCATCCGGGACGGGAAGTTCGTGCTCTTCACCGGCAAGTAGGCGATTCCCCCAGGCCCCATGCTCGAACAACAGCTCGTCAACGCCCTCACCCTGGGCAGCGTTTATGCCCTCTTCTCGCTGGGCTTCACGCTGGTGTTCGGCGTGCTGGAGGTCATCAACCTCTCCCACGGCGCCATGTTCATGGCCGGCAGCTTCGCGGCCCTGACCGTGGTGACCCGCCTCAAGGCGCCCCTGGCCGTGGGCATCCTGGCGGCCATGCTGGTGTCCGGCCTCCTGGGGCTGGCCATCGACGCCCTGATCCTGAAGCGGCTGCGGGCCCGCCACGCCCCGCACCTGATCCCCATGATCGCCACCATCGGGGCCACCACCGTGCTGACCAGCGCCGCCCAGGGGCTGTTCGGCGTCGAGGTCCAGCGCTTCCCGGATGAGCTGCTCCCCACCCGGGAGTTCATCTTCGGCAGCGTGCATGTGCGGGCCCTGGAGCTGGCCATCGTGGGCATCGCCTTCCTGCTCATGACGACCCTGTTCCTGGTGCTGCGGCACACCCGCCAGGGGCGCGCCCTGCGGGCCATCGCCGAGTCCCCGAAGGCCGCCGCCCTCCTGGGCATCAACGTCGAGGGCCTGTTCCTGGCCACCTCCTTCACCGCCGCGGCCCTCGGCGGCGTCGCCGGGCTGCTCATCGGTCTGAACTTCAACTCGGTCACGCCCCTGATGGGCCAGCCCATCCTCCACAAGGGCATCGCGGTGGTCATCCTGGGCGGCATGGGCGACATCCGCGGCGCCCTCTTCGGGGGGCTGTTCCTGGGCTTCGCCGAGGTGCTCAGCAAGGCCTACCTCTCGTCCCAGATGGGCGACGCCGTGGCCTTCGGCCTGCTGTTCCTGATCCTCCTGGTGCGGCCCGCGGGCCTGTTCGGCCGGGTGCTGGAACGCAAGGCCTGACATGGAAGCCTTCGCCGACTTCTGGGCCACCTACAGCACGCTCATCTTCACGGTGGGCATCCACGCGCTGCTGGCCCTCTCCCTCTGGCTGACCCTCTCCTGCGGGCTGCTGTCCCTGGCCAACGCGGCCTTCATGGGCATCGGCGCCTACACGGCCGCGCTGCTGACGCTGCACCTGCACTGGCCCTTCCCCATGGTCCTGGCGGCGGGCGCCCTCGCCCCGGCGGCGGTGGCCCTCGTCATCGGGGCGCCGACGCTGCGCCTCTCCGGGGTCTACCTGGCCATGGCGACCCTGGCCTTCGGCGAGGTGACCCGCATCCTGGTCCTCAACCTGGAGATCACTGGCGGTCCCGAGGGGCTGAACGGCATCCCGCTCCTCACCACCTGGTGGCACATCCTCCTGATTCTCGCGGCGGCTGGCTACGCCCTGGCACGCCTCCGGCGCTCCCGCATGGGACGGGCCTTCGAGGCCATCCGGGAGGACGAGGTCGCGGCGCGCATGATGGGCATCGACGTCGAGGGGCACAAGCTCGCGGCCTTCACGCTGGGGGCGGTGCTGGCCGGGCTCGCGGGGGCCCTGAACGCGCACTCCACCTTCTTCATCAGCCCCCGGGAGTACGGCTTCGAGAACGCCGTGGACATCCTGACCATGACCATCCTGGGTGGCATCTCCAGCCTCATCGGCCCGGTGCTGGGGGCCACCATCCTGACTCTGCTGCCCGAGCTCCTGCGCTTCCTCCACGCCTACCGGCTGGCCGTGAACGGCCTGATCCTCATCGCTGTGGTGCTGTTCCTGCCCACGGGCCTCTGGGACTCCCGTCGCCTCCGCCAGCTCGTCGGCGCCTGGCGCACCCGCCGGGAGGGCAAGCCATGAGCATGCTTTCCATCCGCGGCGTCGGGAAGCACTTCGGCGGCCTGCAGGTCCTGCAGGACGTCAACATTGAGGTGCCGGGCGGCGCCATCTTCGCCCTCATCGGTCCCAACGGCGCCGGCAAGACCACGGTGTTCAACCTGGTGACGGGGCTGCTGAAGCCCTCCGCCGGCAGCATCGCCTTCCAGGGCCAGGACCTCGCCGGTATCGCGCCCCACAAGATCACGCGGCTGGGCATCGCCCGCACCTTTCAGAACATCCGGCTCTTCCCCGACATGACCCTGCTGCAGAACGTCATGGTGGGCCGGCACCACCTGACGAGCTACAGCGGCGTGGCGGCCCTCTTCGCGCTGCCGTCCTTCAGGGAGGCCGAGCGGCGCTCCCGCGATCGCGCGCTGGAGCTGCTCTCCTGGGTCAAGCTGGACCACAAGGCCGAGTCCACCGCGGACAACCTCTCCTACGGTGAGCAGCGCAAGCTGGAGTTCGCCCGGGCCCTGGCCACCGAGCCCAAGCTGCTGCTGCTGGACGAGCCCGTGGCCGGCATGAACTCGTCCGAGAAGGCCGTGCTGATGGAGGAGATCCGCAACATCCGCGACCGCGGCTACGGCGTCTTCCTCATCGAGCACGACATGCGCTTCGTCATGAACCTCTGCGACCGGGTCGCCGTGCTCAACTTCGGCCGGATCATCGCCGAGGGCGCGCCGGAGGAGATCCGCAACAGCCCCGAGGTCATCGAGGCCTACCTGGGCCGAGGGGACGAGGCGGAGGTGCTGCCATGAGCATGCTGCTGGAGGTCCAGGACCTCGCGGTGGCCTACGGGCACATCGACGCCGTGAAGGGCGTCTCCTTCCAGCTCGAGGAGGGCAAGATCACGGCCCTGGTGGGGGCCAACGGCGCCGGCAAGAGCACCACCCTGCTGGCCCTCTCCGGTCTGCTGCGCCCCAAGGCGGGCGCCGTGCGCTTTGCGGGCGAGGACATCACGGGCCTCGCCCCCCACCAGATCGTCCGACGGGGTATCGTCCAGGTGGCCGAGGGGCGCGCCATCCTCACCACCCTCACGGTGCGGGAGAACCTCGACCTCGGGGCCTATACCCGCCAGGACCGGGCTGGCGTGGCCGACAGCCTGGCGCGGGTCTTCCACCTCTTCCCGCTGCTGGAGGAGCGGACCGCGCAGTACGCGGGCAACCTCTCCGGGGGCGAGCAGCAGATGCTGGCCATTGGCCGCGCCCTCATGGCGAAACCCCGACTGCTGCTGCTCGACGAGCCCTCCATGGGACTGGCCCCGCTCATGGTGCAGGAGATCTTCCGCACCCTCGTCGAGATCAACCGCGACGGGCTGACTGTCCTGCTGGTGGAGCAGAACGTCCGCCAGGCTCTGAAGATCTCCGCCCAGGGCTATGTCCTGGAGACCGGCCTGGTGGTGATGGCGGACACGGGGGCCAGCCTGCTGGCGAACCCCAAGATCGTCGAGCACTACCTGGGCGGCTGATCAGACCCGCCCCGGCGGCCCCGTCAGGATGCCCCGCAGGCGCTGGGTGAGTTGACTCACGGTGAAGGGCTTGCGCAGCAGGGGCGCGTCAGGCCGTGCCAGTCCGTGCGGGCCCAGCTCATTGGCCGTATAGCCGGACATGTAGAGCACTCGGAGCGACGGGTGCAGGGCCACCAGCTCCGCCGCCAGGACCGGCCCGCTGTCGCCGGGCATGATCACGTCCGTGAGCAGGAGGGAGATGCTGGCCGAGTGGGCCTTGAAGACCAGCCGCGCCTCCTCGGCGTCGCGGGCCACCAGGACCTGGTAGCCGTGGGGCAGGAGGCTGCGCTGGGTGGACTCCAACACCGCGGGCTCATCCTCCACCAGCAGGATCGTCTCACTGCCTCGCAGGGCCTCCGCTCCGCTGGCGGTGGCCACGGCGTCGACCGGACCCGGGGCCCGACGGAAGGCCAGCCGGAGGGTGGTGCCATTTCCTGGCGTGGACCAGACATCGAGGCCTCCCTGGGAGGCCTTCATCAAACCGTAGACTGAGGCGAGGCCGAGGCCCGTCCCCTTGCCGCGGCCCTTGGTGGTGAAGAAGGGCTCGAACAGGTGCTCGAGGGTCTTCTCCTCCATGCCGGTGCCGGTATCCACGACCTCCAGGATCACGGTCTCGCCCGGGGCGATGGGCAGGTATGGGGTGATCAGCGTTTCGGCCACGACTTCGTTGCGGAGTCTCAGGGTGAGCACGCCGCCCTCGGCCATGGCATCGCGGGAGTTGGCCGCCATGTTCAGGAGGGCCTGTTCCAGTTCACTGGGGTCCATGGTGATGGGCCACACGTCCGGGGCCAGGTCCAGCATGAGGGGGATGCGCTCGCCCAGGAGGCCCTCGAGGAGGGGCGCCACGCCCCGGATCAGCTCGCCGGGGTCGATGGTCTTGGACTGGGGCGAATCCTTCCGGCAGAAGGAGAGGAGGCGCCCCGTCAGGACGGCGCCGCGGGTGGCGGCCCCGTAGATCCGCCGCAGGTCCTGCTCCGCGGGGTGACCGTCTGGGAGGTGGGTCTCCGCCAGCTCCGCGTTGCCCAGGATGGCGCTCAGCAGGTTGTTGAAGTCGTGGGCGATGCCCCCGGCCAGCCGACCCACGGCCTCCATCTTCTGCGCCTCCCGCAGCTGGTCCTCCAGGCGGTGGCGCTCGGTGATGTCGCGGGCATTCAGGACGAGCCCCTGGACGGTGGGGTCTGCCAGATGGTCGCTGCCGGAGATCTCCAGGGTGCGCCAGCTCCCATCCGTGTGTCGCATCCGGCACTGGTGCATGAGGGTCCGGCTGCTCCTGAGCAGGTCCTGCAGGAAGGCCTGCGTGGCTGCCAGGTCCTCGGAATGGACGAAATCCTCGAGCTGCCTGCCGGCGAGGAACTCCGCCTCGAGGCCGAGCACGTTCTTCGCCGCAGGACTGGCGAAGTCCACCTTGCCCTGGGGATCGAGGAGCAGCACCAGGTCCGACGAATGTCGGATCAGGGCCACGAACCGGGACTGCAGGTGCGCCGTGGCGGCCTCTGCCGCGAGCCGGGCCGTCTCCCGCAGGGCCAGGAACTCCCGGAGCAGGAGCACGAAGATGAGGAGCAGGATGCCGAACAGCATCTTCTCGGCGGTGGGGCCATCCACATTACCCTTCAGGAGCATCTGCGCCAGGCCCACCGACACGAACACAATGGCGATCATGGGGACTGGACTGACGGTGGCGGGTCGAAGGGGCTGGACGGGCGGGGGGTCCGAGAGGATCCGCCAGCTGCCCACCATGGCCAGCACCAGGGAGAGGGCATTGGCAATGTTCACCCAGTAGCGGATGCCGGTGAAGGTCATCTGTGTGATCTCCAGGGCGAACATCAGGTCCGCCAGCCAGGAGATGCCGAGGCCCGCCAGAAGGAGGTTGAGGCCCAGGCGGGAAGGGAAGGGCGCGGACTGAAGCAGCACCTTGTTCAGGATCATCACTCCGGCGAAGGCCAGGACCGGGTACGTGACGCTGAGGATGGTCGCCAGGTTCAGGGAACCATGGAGCGTCGGATGGACCGCGAAGACCCAGATCGGGGCCCCGACGCCGCCGATGAAGGCGGCGCTGTCCAGGACCACCCGCCAGAACCCCGGCAGGGGTGGGCCGGCCTTGGGAAGGTGGAAGAGGCCCAGGAAGGTGAGCGGGTAGGCGAGGAGGTAGAAGATGTCCACCAGTCCCAGGTCGACGATCTGGCCCTGCAGGGTGCTGGTGAAGGGGAACAGCAGTCCGGCCACGAAGGACATGAACCAGGCCCCGGCCAGCCAGCGGGTGGCCCCGCGGTAGCCCGGGGGCAGGTCCGGTCGGGCTGAGGCCTTCCAGAGCAGGCCGGCCGTGGCGCCCTGCAGCACCGTGAGGTAGCCGATCTCCAGGATCCGCTGCAGGTTGCCGGGCGGAGGATAGGTGGCGAGCCAGACCACGTAGACCGGGGCGCAGAGGATGAGGCCCCGCAGCCAGACGGGTGCTCGGCGGAGCCAGGCTAGGGTGCTTCCTGAAGGCATGGCGACTCGGGTGGGATTAGAAGAAAGACCTTACCAGCACCGGCGGCACCCGGCGCTCCTTTGGCATCCGTGCCGAGGGCATGTCTCAGAGTCTTGACTCCACTTGCTGGGCTTAGGGGCGCAGCGACAGCCGCTCAGATCTCCAGGTAGGTGTGCAGCTTCCGCTCTTCGGTGAGGAGGGCCCGGAGGGCCTCGGCGGCATCGTTCTTGGCGCTGGCCTTGCGCTTGGTCTGGGGCCCCTGGATCAGTACGTCGGGATCGTAGTGGACGCTCCGCAGCACGTGGTCCACGGTGTCGCCCTTGACGATGTGCTGGATCTTGAAGGTGTCGTCCTCGTGGACCATGATGTGCGCCTCGTTGGGGGCGCCGAAGAGGTTGTGCCGCATGCCCAGGATGTCCTGGTAGGCGCCGGTGAGGAAGAAGGCCACATAGTAGGCCTCGCCGCCCCGGGGCTCGTGGAGCGGGATCTCGTCACGGACATCCTTGAGGTCGATGAACTTCTCCATCTTGCCGTCGCTGTCGCAGGTGATGTCGCAGAGGGTCGCGGACAGGCCGGGCTTTTCCTTCAGGCGGTGGATGGGCATCACCGGGAAGAGCTGCTCGATGGCCCAGTGGTCCGGCATGGACTGGAAGATGCTGAAGTTGGCGATGAGCTTGTCCGCCAGGCTCTTGTTGAGGTCCTGGAACTCCTCGGGCACGTACTTGAGGCTCTTGCTGCTGAGGATGCGGGACAGCTTGCGACAGACCTCCCAGAAGAGGGTCTCGCCCTTGCTGCGGTCCTCCAGACCCAGGTAGCCCAGGTTGAAGAGGGTGAGCATCTCGTCCTTCTGGGTGATGGCGTCGTGGTACATCTCGGCGAAGTTCTTGATGGAGATGTTGTCCCGGGTGTAGGCCAGCTCCTTCAGGATCTGCGGCTCGTTGCCCGTGAGGGTCACGGTGTACTTGGTGTGGGTCGTGTCGATGAGGCCGATGATGTCCACCACCACCACCTGGTGGTAGGCCACGATGGCGCGGCCGGACTCGCTGAGCAGGTCCGGCATGGGCACCTGCTCCTGGGTGCAGATGTCCTTGGTGGTGTAGACCACGTCCGCGGCGTACTCGGAGATGGTGTAGTTCATGGAGCTGCTGAAGGTGGTCTTGCTGCCGTCGTAGTCCACGCCGAGGCCGCCGCCCACGTTGAGGTAGCGGATGGGCACGCCCAGCTTGCGCAGCTTGGCGTAGATGCGAGTGGCCTCCTTCATGGCCGACTTGATCTTGCGGATGTCCGTGATCTGGCTGCCGATGTGGAAGTGCAGCTCGATGACCGAGTCCAGCAGGTCGCGCTTCTCCAGCACCTCGATGGCGTCGAGGATCTCCCGCGTGGTGAGCCCGAACTTGGCGTGGTCCCCGGCGCTGGTCTCCCACTTGCCCGAGCCCTGGGCGTTGAGCTTGGCACGCAGCCCGATGAGGGGCTCGACCTTGAGCTCCTTGGCCACCTTGAGGATCAGGGGCAGCTCGGTCATCTTCTCGACGGTGATGACCACCTTGCGCCCGGCCTTGCGGGCCAGCAGGGCCATGCGGATGAAGGACTCGTCCTTGTAGCCGTTGCAGAGCACCAGGGCCTCGGGGTGCAGGTCCAGGCTGAGGGCGATGATCAGCTCCGGCTTGGAGCCCGCCTCCAGGCCGTAGTGGTACTTGTTGCCGGCGCGGACGATCTCCTCGACCACTTCCTTGGTCTGGTTGGTCTTCACCGGGTAGACGCCCTGGTAGCCGCCCTCGTAGCCGAACTCGTTGATGGCGCGGCGGAAGGCCTCGTTGACCTCGACCACACGGTGGGCCAGCACCTGGGGAAAGCGCAGGTTCAGCGGGGTCCGGAGACCCTTCTTCTTCAGCGACTGGACGATCTCATAGACATCGCAGCTGAGCGTGTCGTCCTGGGTGGGCGTGATCTCGAGGTGGCCCTTGGCGTTGATGCCGAAATAGCCGTTGCCCCATTCCTTTACGCCGTAGAGCGACGTGGCGTCCTGGACGGTCCAGTGCTTCATGGGCATTCCAGGGGCCTCCTCAAATCGGGGCGGCCACCTTCGGCCGGAAGTTTGTTTATAGAAAAAAAAGCCGAAAACTACCAATGAAAATTTAGGATTTCTCGATCCGGACCAAGGTTGCCCGCCAGTGGCGGTCCCGGACGCGCCTCAGGGCGGTGCGCCGGGTGAGCTTCCGCCACTGGGCCGCACCCCGGGGCAGGTCCCCGGCAGAGCGGGTGTGGAGGGGGCTGGGGCCGCCCCAGAGGGCTGGATCGCCCCATACTGGCGCCCGGTTCCAGGGGCAGGCCTCCTGGCAGGCGTCACAGCCCGCAGCCCACTGGCTGCTGGCCAGGGCGGCCGCCACCTCGGCGGGGGGCTCGGCCTCGGTCTCGATGGTGTAGGTGGTCAGGCAGCGGGCCGGATCCAGGAGGAAGGGGGTCAGCGCCCCGGAGGGACAGGCCTCCAGGCAGGCGGTGCAGGTGCCGCAGTGCTCCGCTGTGAAGGGCTCGTCCGGCGGCAGGTCCACGGACAGCAGCAGGACCCCCAGGAAGCCCCAGGAGCCCTCCTTCCCGGCGATGAGCAGGGTGTGCTTGCCCTGCCAACCCAGCCCGGCCCGGGCGGCCAGCTGGCGCTCCAGCAGGGGGGCGGTGTCGACGCAGACCCGCCCCTCCAGGCCTGGCCAGCGGGCCTGGGCGGCCTCCAGCAGGCGGGTCAGGCGGGGCTTCACGATCATGTGGTAGTCCGGGCCCCAGAGGTAGCGGCTCAGCTTCAGGCTGCCCGGGGCGGCCCCGGGGACCGCCTCGGGGCGGGCATACGGGAAGAAGCCCACCAGGGCGGTGCGGGCCTGGGGGAAGACCGAGCGCGGGTCGAGCAGCGTGGCGGGGTCCAGGTAGGGCAGCAGGGCCCCGCGGCCCTCCTGGAACCAGGCCCCGAGCCGCTCGGCGTCCGCCTCGAAGGGGTCGCAGGGGGCGAAACCCGCCAGGGCGAAGCCCGAAGAAAGGGCCTCGGCATGAAGCCAGCACTTGAACGCCAGCGGATCCGGGTGTTCAACTGGCACGCGAAGGTTCCCTCCCATGGATATGCTGACCCTCGAGCTGCTTGATGTCACGGTCTTCCAGGCCCTGCTGGAGCTGCGCGCCCTCCTGGCGGAGCATCCGGGCGAGTCCCTGCGCATCCTGGGCGGGGAGGAGCTGCTGCGCCTGAACGTGGTGGGCTACCTGGAGAAGCAGGGCCGCATCGTCCGCGTGACCCGCCAAGGCAACCCCTGGGAGCTGCAGGTGGCCCCGGCCTCCCGCCCCCTGGCTCCGGTCGTGCCGGCGGCGCCGCCCCGGCTGCCGGTGCTGCTGCTGCGGAGCGCCTTCGCCCCTGGCGACCGGGCCCTGGGCCGGCGCCTGCTGCTGGAGACCCTGTCCCTGCTGGAGGTGGGCACCCCCTGGGTCTGCCTCGCCCACCAGGCCGTGGAGCTGCTGGACGATCCCGGGGCCCTGGTCATCCTGGAAGGCCTGCGGGGCCGGGGCATCCCGATCCATGTCTCGGCGGCGAGCCTGGCCCACGGCGGTCTGGGCCCCACCGCCTTCGACCAGGTCTCCGATGAAGGCTGGCAGAAGCTCCTTGCGCGCGGCGGCCTGACCGTGTTGTAGGCTGGAAGCGGAGCCCGCACCCGCCCCATGAACCTGCCCAACCTTCTCTCCATCGCCCGCATCCTCATGGTGCCGGTGCTGGTCGTCGTCCTGATGACGAAGGTGACGAACCATGAGGTCATCGGGGTGGTCGTCTTCTGGATCGCCTCCATCACGGACTGGCTGGACGGCTACCTGGCGCGCCGCTGGAAGCAGGTGACCACCCTCGGCAAGCTCCTGGATCCGCTGGCGGACAAGCTGCTCGTGGCCGGGGCCCTGATCTCGCTGGTGGAACTCAACCTGGCGCCCGCATGGATGACCTTCATCATCCTGGCCCGGGAGTTTGCCATCACCGGGCTGCGCGGCATCGCCAGCGAGGAAGGCCTCACCATCCCCGCCGGCACCGTGGGCAAGTGGAAGATGGGCTTCCAGGTGGCGGCCATCTCCTGCCTCCTGCTCGGACCCCGCCTGGACTACTGGCTCTACCTCTGGACCCGCTACGAGATCTTCTCCTTCTTCATCCAGCTCAACCGGCCCTACACCTTCTTCTGGGGCATGGGCGTCCTGCTGCTCTGGGGCGCCGTGATCCTGGCGATCTGGAGCGCGGTCTCCTACTTCCATGGCTTCTGGAAGGTGGTGGGACCCCGCATCATGGCCGAAAACAGCCACCTGACCGGCCCCGAGGACACCGAATGATCCGCAAGTACCTCCTCGCCGGTTTGTTCACCCTGCTGCCGCTGGTGGTGACCCTCTGGATCCTCAAGGGCATCTTCAACTCGCTGCTGGACATCTTCCGGGGACCGCTGACCTGGGCGGCCCACCTGCTGCAGATGCCGGACCCGCCGACCTGGGGGCTGGCCCTCTTCTCGGCCCTGGGCACCCTGCTGCTGCTGGTTCTCGTGGGCGCCCTGGTGGGCAACTACATCGGCCGCCAGCTCCTGACCTGGCTCGATGACGTGATGATGCACGTGCCCCTGGTGAAGTCCATCTACGGCGCCACCCGCCAGCTCATGGGCGCCATCCAGTCGGGGCAGGGCGGCAGCTTCAAGGACGTAGTGCTCGTGGAGTGGCCCCACGCCGGGTCCTACACCCTGGGCTTCGTGGCCAGCCGGGACTGCTCCTGGGCCATGGACGGGGGGCCGGAGATGGTCGCGGTCTATGTGCCCACCGCCCCGAACCCCACCTCCGGCTACGTCGTCATGATCGAGGCCACCCGGGTTCGACCTCTGCCGATCAACGCCGATCAGGCCCTCACCTGGGCAGTCAGCGGCGGGGTGGTCGTGCCCGTCCCCTCCATCCGTCCGAAGTAGGGGCCGACCCGGCAAGCCCTTGCGCCTGCCTACCAAGGAACTTCATCCATGACGGTGTCCGAGTGAGCCTGCTGGTCTGGAACCCCGAGTGGGACACGGGCATCGCCCTGATCGACCAGCAGCATCGGAGCCTGCTCGAGCAGGTCGACGCCCTCATGACCGCCATCCACGACAACGATGTGGACCGCCGGATTCCTGGCCTCCTGGCCTTCCTCGCCGACTATGTGGAGCAGCACTTCCGGGTGGAAGAGGAAAGGATGGAGGCCACGGAGTATGCCGGCCTGGCAGGACATCGCGCCATCCATGACGACATGCGCCGGCAGGTGGCCAGCCTGGTCGAGCGCTTCGTGGCGGACTCGCAGGCCGTCAACGAGGAAGTGCTCGAGTTCCTCACGGACTGGCTCATCAAGCACATCAACGGCGAGGACCGTCGCATGGCCCGGCACCTCCACCAGTGGGCCGCCACACACCCGAGGACCTGGTCGTGACGGGCACCGAACTCACCGGCAAGCGGCTCCTCGTGACCGGGGCCGGCAGCGGCATTGGCCGCGTGGCGGCGCGGCTCTTCCAGGCGCGCGGGGCCGAGGTGCTGCTTGCGGGTCGACGCCTGGACGCCCTTCGGGAGACCTTGCCGGGTGCGGTCTGCGTGGCGCTGGACCATGCGGACGAGGCCGCCGTCCGCGCCTTCACCCGGACCTGCCCGCCCCTGGACGGGCTGTTCCTGGCGGCCGGCGAGCTCAGCACCGGCTCCGTGGAAGCCTCCCCCGTGGCGATCTTCGATGCCATGATCGCCGCCAACCTGCGCGGCCCCTGGCTGCTGGCGCACCACCTGGGCCCCTTGCTGAAGCCCGGCGCCAGCGTGGTGCTGGTGGGCTCCAACATCGGCCTGCGCGCCATTCCCGACAGCGCCGCCTACAGCGTGGCCAAGGCCGGCGTCCACATGCTGGCGAAGATCCTGGCCCTGGAGTGGGCGCCCCGCCACATCCGCTGCAACGCCATCGCCCCTGGCCCCGTGCACACCCCCATGGTGGCGGCGCGGCTGGCAGGCAGCGCGGATCCCGCCGGAGACCTGGCGAGGCTGGCCGGGGTGAATCCCCTGGGGCGCCTGGGCACCGAGGCCGAGGTGGCGGCCCTCGCCGCCTACCTCCTGAGCGACGAGAGCGCCTGGACCACCGGGACCGTCATCCCCATTGATGGCGGCGCCGACGCGGTCTACTGAACACGGCACTCGGGCACACTGGTGCCAGGAGGACCCGTGCCTGAAGCTGCCTGGCCCGCACCGCCCCAAGGCTCCTGCCCGCTCCCGGGGCCGCTGGAGGTGGACGTGGCCATCCTGGGCGCGGGCATCCACGGCGCGGCGCTGGCGCGGGAGCTGGGTCTGCGTGGCGTCTCCTGCGCCTTGGTGGACAAGGGCGAGGTGGGCGGCGGCACCAGCCAGTGGTCCAGCCAGCTGCTGCATGGCGGCATCCGCTACCTGCTGACAGGCGACATCCGCCAGATGCGCGAGGGGCTCTCCGAGCGGGCCACCTGGGCGCGCATCGCGCCGAGCCGCTGCCGCTGGGAGGCCTTCTGGATGCCCCACCGCTCCTGGCCCGAGGGTCTGGCCCACCAGATCGGGATTGGCCTCTATGACCACTGGGGCTCCGACCGCCCGGACTGGCCCCCAGAGCTGCGCCTGGGGCCGGTGCCGCGCGAGGTCTACCAGGCGGATCCTCGGAGCGTCCGGGGCCCTTTCCGGGGCGCCACGGCCTACGCGGACCTGATGACCTGGGACCGCGAGCTGACGAAGGATCTGGCGGCCTCCAGCGACGCGCTGCTCCTGGACTACCACGACCCCGAGGCCTTCGAGGATGCGGACGGCGAGCTGCGGGCCCTGCGGCTGCGGGACCGTCGCGACGGCGCCTGCCGGCAGCTCCGCGCCCGCCGCTGGGTCAGTGCACTGGGCCCCTGGACCGACGGAGCCCTCGCGGCCTGGTTCGGCGAGACTCGCCCCCGGCTGCGCCTCTCTTCAGGCATCCACCTCTGGTTCGACGCAGTCCCCGGCTGCGAGCGCCCCTGGGCCGTCCGCCGCCCCAAGGGCCGCATCCTGTTCGTGATCCCCCGGGACGGGCTGCTGCAGGTGGGTACCACCGAGCGCGAGGTGGCCGACGGCTGGGTGCCCATTGTGCAGGTCGAGCGCGAGGAGCTGTTCCAGGCCCTGGAGGAGAACCTGCCCGCGGTGCCCTGGCGCAGCCTGCCTGTGCGGGCCGAGGAGCTGGGCGTGCGGCCCCTGGTCGCCGCCACCGGCCTGACCACGCACCTGAGCCGCGAGGCCGTCCTGGAGCGGCACCCCCGCTTCAAGAACCTCACGCTGGTGCTCGGCGGCAAGCTCACCACCGCCCGCGCCCTCATGGACCGCCTCGCCACGGACCTCACAGGCCAGTCCTGCGGCGCCTCCACCACCGAGCCCCTGCGCCTTTGGGATGGACACTCCCCGGCGTTCCGGTAGAATCATTCTTTCAGTACGGTCCCGTAGCTCAGCTGGATAGAGCATCAGACTACGAATCTGAGGGTCGGGCGTTCGAGTCGCTCCGGGACCACCAAGAATAACAACACTTAGGCCCAGGTTAACTACCTGGGCCTTTTTGCGTCGTGCACTATCCAGCTTCAATGGGTCACTGGTCTCCGGGTTCGGGCCCCTCGTTTTCTCAACTGGACGAATAGACGGCTTTGAGGGCGGGGCGGGATTGTGGAGGTGCGGCGAAACTTCCGCACCTTCCCTGGAGATCGACATGGACACCACCACCACCTCAACTCCCCGGGCCGCGTGGTCCGTACTCGAGTTCTGCAAACGCTACTCCCTATCCAAGGGAACCGTGTTCGCCATGATGCGCGAAGGGAAAATCACTCGGATTAAGGCTGGCAGGCGTTCGCTGATTCCCGTCGAATCTGCCGAAGCCTGGTGGCAGTCGCTCCAGATGGCGGGTTAGTTCATGGGCCGCCTTGGGAGGCGCCGCCGCCGGGAGGCTGAGTTGCTTGATCGGGAAGTGGCCCAGGCCTTCGGTGAAGCGCCATCCAAGCCCCAGCCGACCAGACCCGCCAAGGTCATCCGGGAGGGCCGCCTAGTGGCAGCAATCCGCCGCGCCGATAGGTCCGAACTGCGGGCCTCCATCGAAAACATGAACCAGAGCCCCGCCCTAATGCTCCGGGTTTGGGTGCCTGGCTTCGATGGCTCCACCCTCAAGCCCGTCTCCTGGATGGCAATAAGGGCCGAAGAAATCCCAGCCCTCCTCCAGGCCATATCCGCCGCCGCCGCCAGCATCGGCCATCACACCTGGGCCCCCGGCCTACATCTGTCCCCCACCCCCAGCCGGGCCCCTGCGCCCAGCCACACGCCACAGGAAGCCCGATGACCACCGCCGTCCCCCTTGTCACCCTGAACCGTTTTCAGACCTTCGCGGCCAACCATGGCCCCCTGGAGAGCCCCCTGGCCCTCAGCATCCTGGAGACGTTCTTCACCAGGTCGATCTCCCGGTTCTACGATCACTCCCAGGAAGGCACCCTCCAGGATTGGGTGGAACGTCAGCTCAAGGCCCAGGCCCCCGACATCCTGGCTGTCCTGGAGCTTGCTGCCCAATGGAGTGCCGACCCACTGAAGGCCGCTGAAGGCCAGCTCAGGGCCGCCCTGGAGGCGAAGACCAAGGCGGAGTCCGACGCCAAGGCTCAGGCCGATGAAGCCATCCTCCAGGCCGCCGTAAAGGCCAAGGCTGAAGCCTTCATGAGCCAGCTCAAAAAGGGCGCCTCCGCCCTCGCGTGACCGTGGCCGCCCGGCGGTGGACCCGCGTCACCGCCGGGCAGCTTGCGCGAAAGTCCCAATCCGACAAAACCCGACAAAACCCGACACCAATCCGACAAAACCCGACAAAACCCGACAGTCGGAATCCACCAGGCCCCGCCGGATCCGATGCGCGAAAGTCAGCAAGTCCCCCTCTTTTTACGGCACCAAACACCAGGAACCCCTGAAGGGTCAGTGAATCCATGACCACCCCCCCCGGCACCACGAAAACCCGCCGCCGCACCCTGAAAACACAGCTCGATTGCCGCCGGGCCCTGGCGTGGATCTTCGGAGAGCTGGAAGCTGACCGACTGGATGTTCCACGGGCCCGCGCCATGACCCATGCCGTCACCAGCCTGTCCGCCATCCTTGAACGGTCGGAAATGGAGGCCGAGCTGGAAGCGATCCGATCCACACTTGCCGCCGCTGGGTTTCAGGTGGGCCAGTGAGTCGCCGGACTTGGCGCCGTGTGGTGGGCGGCCTCAAGGCATCGGCAGAGGCGGCCAAGGCCAGGGTGGGCAAGGTGCCCGCCAAGTCCACGCTGCCCCCCTTCCTGGAGATTGTCAGCGGCCAGCCGTTGTCAGCCGTCCGGCAGGCCCTCCGGGTCACGGATCCGCTGAGCACCATCGACCAGGTGGAATGGGCCCATGCCGTCACCGCACCCGCCCCGCCGGTACCCTACTTCAGCCTTGCCCCCCGATCCTTCAGTCTCGACTTGGCCCCCTTCCTGGTCTTCGCCTTCGGGGTGCCGGTGGACGAAACTTTGGGTGGCGCCGAGGCCAACCGCACCCGCTTGTTCGCCGAGCTGGTGAAGCGCCCGACTTGGCTTCGTGAGAACGTCGCCACGCTCCGTGCCTGGCTTCTGGACCGTGAATTTGAGGAGGCGGGGCACGAAGACAACATTTATTGGCGCCCCCTGTCTGAAATCTTCGACTCTATGTTCCGTCTTGCCGAGGAGGCCCACGCCCCGGAGCGCCTGAGCTGGTGGGTTGAACACCTGACAGGTCTAGGCTCCGGCCACAGCCCCCTAGACGGAGACCTGGTGGCCGGGGCCCGCATAGCGCCACAAGAGGCCCGCGTCTGGCTTGAGGCCTATATCACCCGCATTGGGCCTGAAAAGCGATTTCAGTAGCCCGCCACCAGCTCCCACGCGGAGCCCTACACGACAGAGGAAAACCATGACCAACAGTGACGACCTCGCCAGCCTCCGCGCCTATGCCGAACGCCACGGCCTCACCACGGCCCAGGCCTACTCTCGAATGGACGACCCCGTTCTCGCTGAGATTGACGAAATTAAGTACTTCGCGGCCTCCAAGGGGGTCTCCCTGGCGGAGGCCTTCGTCATGAAGGGCTACCTGTAGCTACCAGTAGCTACCTGTAGGGAATTCACCAAATCACACGGCGCCTGGAACTGACAACCAGAACTGACCGTGGACTGCGGACGGGCCCTGGAAAGCCCAAAGAAGGCCGCGAATCTCGATTGGAAGGTATGGCGAAAAACCGCCACCTTCCCGTGCTGGTGACTACCAGGACGAACCCCGCCCGACACTTTGCCGTTAGGCGCGGGGCACCGTTGTTAACGGATTGCATGACGAGCGCCTACAGGACAACCGGGGGCGCACTTGAGTCATGGGCAAAGCTGACGAGGCCGATGGACGACCGCCTGTACGGGTCGATTAACTCAGCAGACTATTCCTCTTGGATGGGGATAGTCTGCCTCCACCTCCGGCCTCTGCCTCCCGGTGAGGTTTCAGTGATGTGAAGGTCAGCATCCGTCAGCAGAAAATGCTGACAGTCAGCATCCGTAAGCACCACAGCCCCCCGGATCGGTTATTCGACTCCGGGCAAGTCCTCAAGCGTGCTTGGGAATTCGTCACAGTGGAGAGGCCCCCGCTTCCCGGCCATGGCAAGCCGGGCTTGGACGATGGCCCGCTCCAAGGTCTCATCGGTGCAGAACTCCCCAACGGGGATAGCCCGCCCCATCTTGGAGATGTAGGCATCTTGCATGGCGTCGATGGTGTCCAGTGGCGTCACACCGCCGCCGTGAGGGTCGTCCGCGCCTGCGCTGCAAGGCCCCCCAGGATCACCGCGACGCCGTGGGCGGCCTCCGGTGGCATCGCCTCATCCGTGGTGCCTAGAAGGTGGGCCACGGCCTCAAGTTGGGCAGCCAGGGAATTGAGAATGTCGTTTGTCTCGATGCTCATCTTTGTCCTATCGGTGGATTCGGGGCCGGGGCCCCATGGTTGGGGTTGAATCAGCCGAGGGCCGTGGCGATCTTGGCCGAAATGAGTTCGGAGGCCTCATGGCGAGGATCGGTGTGCAGATGGGCGTAACGCTGAGTCGTGGACGCCTGTGTGTGGCCCACTAGCGATCCGATCATCGGCAAGCTCTGACCCGTGCTAACGGCCACGCTGGCGAAGCTGTGGCGGAGGTCGTGGATCCTCAGGTCGTCGAGGTTGACGGCGCCCTCAGAGGCCAGTGAGACGGCCTGGCGGAGGCGCCTCCAGGGCTTCTGGAGATTCACCAGATGGGCGCCGTGCCGGTGGCCCTGGATGACCCATTCCCCATTCAATTCTCGACCTGATAGGCCTTCTAGGTGGTCCAGAACGGCCAGCGCCGCAGAGTTGATGGGAAGTTCCTTGGCGCCGGTCTTCCTGGAGGTCTTGTGGCTCTCTATCCGGATGATTTTTCGATCACGGTCAACCTCGGCCCACCGCAGCTTCAGGATTTCGCTCAATCGAGCCCCTGTCAGCAGTAAGAGCCGGAGAGCCCCAAGGGTGTAGGGAGTGGGGATTTCGAGGTGGTGCTCCCCGTCCTCATCCTTCACCCAAGCATAGGGACAGGTCTCCTTCTCGCCCCAGCTAGGGGCATCCCTAAGCACCTTTCCGAGCCACTCGAACTCCGTCATGGTCAGGAACCTCTCGCGTCCCTTGGACTCGGCCTGTTTCACCACGAGCTTGCACGGACTCGAACCCTGGGGGATGTGGCCCTTTCGCTCCGCCTCTGTGAACAGCTTCGACAGGGCGGCATGGAGCCGGTTCGCTGCGATCTTGGTCGGCTTCTTGGGCTTCTCGCTGGGCTTCATCCATGGCCGCCGTCCCTTGGCTGTGTCGTCCACAAGGGCCTGAATGTGGTTCCGCGTGACCTCGTTCAACCGAAGGGTTCCAAGGACGGGAACCGCGATCTTATCGAGAAATACCTTCGTCCCATGGAGGTAGGGCGGAAGCCATTTCGGTTTCACCGCGATGATGGCCTTCTCCGCGTCGGAGAGGCGGTCTGTGAGTTCCTTGAGGTGGTCCTTGGTGAATTCCCCAAAGGTCGGGGTCAAGAGGTGCTTCTTGGCCTCGTTACGAGGGTCCAGGCCCTTGACGATCATCCGGCGATACTCGGCGGCCAGTTCACTGGCTGCAGTAAGGGATTTTTCGCCTGTGTAGGGGCCAAGTTGGATCCAGGCCTGTTTCTTCTGGCTGTCTATGAACTTCAAACAAAAGTTCTTCGCGCCGGTTGTCGTGATCCTCAAGCCAAACCCTCGGATGGCTGAGTCCCATTCGTACGACTGCACGGCGATGCCCTTCTTGTTCCTCTTGATCTTAGTTCTCAGGCATCGCGTATCGCTCAGGGCCTTGGTTGATACCTTTGGCATGGGTGTCTCCGTAGTGCACCAATGGTACACCAAAAATCGAAGATCACGGAGGTTTATGTAAGGTCTAGACGGAAATAAGTCGTATCAAATCAATAAAATCGTTAATCACTGGGGATCACTGAAGTTTTGGAATCCACGACTACGAATCTGAGGGTCGGGCGTTCGAGTCGCTCCGGGACCACCAAGAATAACAACACTTAGGCCCATCACACCGATGGGCCTTCTTGTTTTATCCTGCGTCATGACTGCATTGGGGGGCGTGAATTCGTTCTCCCCGATTCCAGTTCCTTACACTTCACCCTCTGCATGAACCATCGGTCCAGGTGAACCGAAACCGGGAAGGTGTGATGCAGGCAGACTAGCCTCGCACCGTGAATTGGCTGCGGTTGAGAGGTGGTTAGCTGCGGCCACCTTGTCCGTGAAGGTCGGCCAAGGATGCGGCTGGAGCCTCCAGGACACGCCAGAGGCATACCTGAAGCCCATGCTGGCGCACCGAGGCTGGACATGGGCCTGGGAGGGCGGAGACCTGGTCCTGGGCCTGCTTGGATGGGTTCAGCCTGAGCCAATGTTGGTGGCGATCTACGTGGGACTGTTCGATGAGACTTCGATGGCGTAGAGTTATGCAATCAATCCAATCCACGGCAAAGTCCCACTACTGGGTATAAGTATCAATCGAGATGGGTTATGACTGAAAATGAAGATCAGCGGGCTCTTTCTAGTTGGATAGCAGCAGGCCTGCAAATCCCTGAGGTCAGGTTGTTGAAGGGTGACGCGGGGTATTTACTCAATAACATGATTGCAAAATTCAGTCTGGCTGCGGACCATTACCAGATATCGAATTCAGCTTTGGCGCAACTCAAGAATGATCATGTGGACCTCTCTCTCATTCATTCTCGATCCAAGTTCTACGGGAAGGGTTCGTCTTATATATATGAGCATGCGATCCCTGCTGGAATTGTTCGTAGTCAACTATTGTCAATAGAGCCTAGCCTTGCATCTGTATTAGAAACGCTCCGGGCTGCTGGCCCTGTTGCGGTTCTTCTGCGAAGTGAGGACGTCATCCTGCGGAATGCTGGTTTGCAGTCCAAGATGCCAAGCGACTGGTCTTGGGGGCAGTCACCACTGCAGAGATACTCCAAGAGCGGAATCCTTCTAGCCATGGAGACTATAAAAGTCCGGGGAAGTATTTGCCGATAACCATCCGTTACAATCGGTTCCAGCCTGACAGACCCTTCACCAACTTTGGTCGCCCCGCATATTCAGCTCCGTTCATCATCTTGATGTTGGCGGGTCTGGTTAGACTCTTATCGTTAGGCATCTGAAGACCGTACTGAAGTTCCATATGAATTTCATGGATAGACGCAGCGGTGGTCTTGGTTTGAAGTGATGTTTGCCTGCACGATGTAGACAGAAAAAGGCCTTGACTGATGGGTGCAATGGTCTATATTTGTGCCCATGAGCCTGTCAGACCTCTCTGTCCATGTCGCCACGATCACCAAGAAAGTCGGTGATAAGGTCTACCGTTCCCACCTGCTACGTCATTCCTTCCGCGAGGAGGGGCGGGTTCTGAACCGCACGGTGGCGAACCTCTCCATGCTCCCTGATGCTGCTGTGGAGGCGCTGCGCCTGGCGTTAAGGGGCGAGGTGCTGGCGCCCGTCGCCGAGCAGATTGAGCTGGCGGAGGTGCGCCCTCACGGCCATGTAGCAGCGGTGGTGGGGACGATGAGGGAGTTGGGGTTCGATAGGATCTTTGCCACGCGTAAGAGCCGGGAGAAGGACCTGGCGATGGTGCTGGTGGCGGGACGGGTATTGCACGCTGGGAGCAAGCTGTCGTTATCTGTGTTGCTGGCGGAAGGCACCAGGTCCTCTACCCTGGGCCAGGTGTTGGGTGTGGAAGGGGCAGACGAGAATGAGTTGTATGGGGCCATGGACTGGCTGGTTGAGCGCCAGGGGAAGATCGAGGATGCTCTGGCCAGGAAGCATCTGACGAATGGCTGCCTGGTGCTGTATGACGTGTCGTCCTCGTACATGGAGGGGAAGCACTGCCCCCTGGCGAGGTTCGGCTATTCGCGGGATCACCGCCGCGACCGCATGCAGATCACCTACGGACTGCTCTGCAATGCCGATGGCTGCCCTGTGGCTGTGGAGGTATTCGAGGGCAACACCAATGACCATCAGACGGTGGCCAACCAGGTTCAGAAGCTGAAGGGCCGGTTCGGCCTGAAGCATGTGGTGCTCGTGGGAGACCGGGGCATGGTTTCAGAGACAACCATCCGGGAGGAGTTGGAGCCCCTGGGGTTGGACTGGGTAACGGCCTTGAAAGAGGCAAGTGTTCGGAAGCTGGCCGAGGCCCGGGTGATCACGCCGAGTTTGTTCGATACGGAGCGCATGGCGGAGATTCAGCACCCGAATTTCCCTGGGGAGCGCCTAATCGCCTGCTTCAACCCCTACACCAAGGAACGTAGCGTGAAGCGCCGGGAGGATCTGCTCCAGACCACGGAGCGGCATCTGCAAAAGGTGCAGGAAGCGACCCAGCGGAAGACCAAGCCCCTGCAGGGTGCAGGTGATATCGGCATGGCAGCGGGGAAGGCGCTAGCCAGGACAGGGATGGGGAAGTATTTCCGCATCCTGATTCAGGCGGGCGGGCTGAGTTGGTGTCGCCGCCCCGGGGTGATCGCCCAGGAGGCAGCGCTGGATGGGATCTATGTCATCCGCACGAAAGTACCGGCCGAGCAAATGAACGCAGAGCAGACCAAGGCCGCCTACCAGGCGCTGTCCAAGGTGGAGCGGGCGTTCCGCAGCCTCAAGGACATGGATCTGCAGATCCGCCCCATCCATCACCGGTTGGAGAACAGGGTGAGGGCCCACGTATTCCTCTGCATGCTGGCCTATCACGTGGAGTGGCACCTGCGTCGAGCCTGGGAGCCACTGCTCTGGGCGGAGAAGGAGCCAAAGGCCCATGCGGGGAAGAAGGCCACGGGGTTGAACGAGGGCGGGATGAGGGTGATGCGCTACCGCGACCTCATGCGCGAGCTCGCCGCCTATACCCGCAACACCCTGCGCTTCAACCAAGCCGAGAAGGCCACGCTGACCCTGTATCCAACGCCCAGCGCACTACAGCAGAAAGCCTTCGACCTGCTCCACCTTAAGCCGGCCATGTAGTCAGAATCCAAGCACCCCAACTCCCCGCAAACCCAAGCAGGGACTGGGGATTCTCGCTGAATTCATATGGAACTTCAGACCGTATTCTCTGATCGCCACTCATTCTCAGCATGGCCCAATGCCGAGGTACCCTCGGTGGCGGCGGGCGTCTATGTCATCTGGAGTGGTAGCCAGGTTGTCTACTGCGGAATGTCGGGGCGGGAACTTGAGTGTAATAGCCACAAACCCAAATACGGCCTTGTCACCAGACTGGCCAGCCACGCCAACGGACGTCTGAGTGGTGATCAATTCTGTGTCTAGGTTGCGAATCGCCTAGTCATACCCACCCTCACACACGCTCAACTTCCCCTCTTTGCTTTGGGTGAACTCAAGCTTGATACCCTGACAAAAAAATGCAGTCTTTGGGTCAATCGCCAGGACCGTTGATAGGTTCTAGATTGGACTCTATGGGCTAGATCAGGGGTCTCCATAATTTCGAGTGCCATGAGGATGCTCGCAGTTGAAGGTGTCTTTCCGGCAGCACTGCCTGACCCAACGGGAAGCAACGAATTTGGCCAAATAGGGCGCACTTGAGTGTCTTCGACTCAACCCAAATTTGGCGAATTGGGGTCGCGGTCAGGCCGAACTGGGTGGGTGCGGATAGCTC
>CAIOFF010000030.1 GCA_903857495.1 uncultured Holophagaceae bacterium
AGGAGCGGCCCCGCCGCACCTTCGGCTCCGCCGAGCGCCCCGCCCGGCCCCGCCGGGAAGAGGGCGACACCCGTCCCCGCACCGGCCCCAGCGACCGTCCCGCTCGTCCGCGCCGCGACGAAGGCGAGGAGCGGCCGCGCCGCACCTTCGGTTCCGCCGAGCGCCCCGCCCGGCCCCGCCGGGAAGAGGGCGAGGCCCGTCCCCGCACCGGTCCCAGCGACCGTCCCGCTCGTCCGCGCCGTGATGAAGGCGAAGAGCGGCCCCGCCGCACCTTCGGCTCCGCCGAGCGCCCCGCCCGGCCCCGCCGGGAAGAGGGCGACACCCGTCCCCGCACCGGCCCCAGCGACCGTCCCGCTCGTCCCCGTCGCGACGAAGGTGAAGAGCGGCCCCGCCGCACCTTCGGCTCCGCCGAGCGTCCCGCCCGGCCCGAGAGCCGCCCGCGTCCCGGCGGCGCGCCTGCTGGCGACCGCCCTCAGCGGACCTACACTGAGGGAGCCGCGGGTCGACCCGCGCGCAAGCCGGCCCCCCGTCCCGGCAAGCCCAAGCCCCGGAAACCCTAAGTCCTTCCCTCCCTGGTGGGTTCCATGCGCCTCCTGACCTGCCTCCTAGTTTTCCTGCCGCTGGCGGCCCAGGATGCGGTCGGCTTGCCCGTTACCAGCCCAGGCTTCCGGTCCAGGTTCGAGACGGATCCCCTCACTCGGGTGCAGCTTGTTTCCCCAGGGTGCTGGGAAGGTCTGCTGCTCAACGCCGCTCTTCGCCCTCTGCCGGCACCCCAGCGGCGCGCCGGACAGGCCACGGTGGAGGTGTGGGATCTGGCCTACCACGAGACCCCCCGCCAGGAGACCTTCGGCCTCTATGAGCGGGATCTGCGGAAGAGCCTCACCCGGCTCATGACGCAGCCGCCTTCCAGCCACGCCGCCATCGAACTAGGGGAGCTGATGTTCACAGACCCGGCGCACCCGGAACGGCTGGACCTGACCCGGGTGCAGTCTCTGCAGGAGCGGTTCAACCGACCGCCGGGCTCAACGCGGCGCTAGTCCGGACCCTCAGATATGCTCCTGGTAGAGCTTGTCCAGGGCCAGGGCCATGTCCAGGTCGCGCTGAGTGACGCCGCGGCTGACGTGGGTCGTGAGAATGGCCACCACCCAGCGGTAGCCGAGGGTCAGGTCGGGATGGTGATTCGCCCGCTCGGCGTATTCGGCGGCGGCGACCACGAAGCCCAGACCCCGTGGGTAGGCGGAGAACACGTAGCGGCGGCGGAGGGTGAGCCCATGGGAGTCCCCCTGCGCCACCCACTCCGGGTGCAGCTGGATAAAGGCCTCGAGGGCGTCGGGACTGACCAGATCCTTGGACATCGGCACTCCTGTAAGCCATCCTACAGCTGCATCCTGTGAGTCCATCCATGCCCTTTGACCCTCTCCCCCTGCACGGCCGCACCGCCTTCGTCACCGGGTCCTCCCGGGGCATCGGTCGGGCCATCGCCGTGGAGCTCGGTCGCTGGGGGGCGGACGTGGTGGTCCACGCCCAGAAGAACCTGGACCTGGCCGAGTCCACTGCCGCCGAGATCCGGGGCCTGGGCCGCCGCTCCCTGGCCTTGTTGGCGGACGTGCGGGTGAAAGCCGACCTGGAGGCCGCCGCGGACCGCGTGAAGGCTGAGCTGGGGCCGGTGGACATCCTCGTGAACAACGTCGGCACCCGGCAGGACGGGCCCTTCATCCTCATGAGCGAGGAGAAGTGGGACGAGGTCATGAATGTGAACCTCCGCGGCACCGTCTACGCCACGAAGGCCTTTGTCCGGGGCATGATGGCGCGCAAGTGGGGCCGTATCGTCAACATCGTCAGCCCCACGGGCATCATCGGCATGGCCGGCCAGACCAACTATGGCGCCAGCAAGGGCGCCATCATCGCCCTGACCCGCAGTCTGGCCCGGGAGATGGCCCCCTTCGGCGTCCTAGTGAACGCCGTGAACCCCGGCTTCATCCACACCGAGCTGACCGCGGACGTCTCTGAGGAGACCAAGCGGGAGCTGCTGTCGCCCACCATCCTCAAGCGGCAGGGCGAGCCCGAGGAAGTGGCGAGCGTGGTGGCCTTCCTGTGCTCCAACTTCTCCAGCTACATGAGCGGCCAGATCGTGAACGTGGACGGCGGGCTCTGTCCATAGGACGAGCCTAGGCCAGGGTCTGACCCGCCGCCCAGAGGGTGTTGGCCAGCAGCCCCGCGATGGTGAGAGGCCCCACCCCGCCGGGAACCGGGGTCACGGCAGAGGCGACTGCCATGGCCTCGCCGAACCGGACGTCGCCGCAGAGGACCGCGCCCTTGGTCCTCAGCACCTCCAGCTTCCGGGGCTCGGCGGCGAAGATGCGCTCGCCCAAGGCCAAGTCCTCGACCCGGTTGATGCCCACGTCCAGCACCACCGCACCGGGCTTCACCCAGGAGCCTTCCACCAGGCCGGGCTGACCCACGGCGGCCACCAGCAGGTCCGCCTCCCGGCAGACCGCCGGCAGATCCCGGGTGCGGCTGTGGGCGATGGTCACCGTGGCGTGCTGCTCTAACAGCATGAGGGCCATGGGCTTGCCGACGATCTCGCTGCGGCCCAGCACCACGGCCCGCAGCCCCTTCAGGGCCAGGCCATGGTGGGCCAGCAGGGACATGCAGGCGGTGGGGGTGCAGGGGCGCAGGCCCGGCAGACCCTCCAGCAGCAGGCCCTGGTTCATGGGATGGAACCCGTCCACGTCCTTGGCCGGGCTGATGCGGTGCAGGGCCCGCTTGGAATCGAGCCCCTTGGGCAGGGGCAGCTGCACCAGGATGCCATCCACCGTGGGGTCCGCGTTCAGCCGGTCGATGAGGCCATCCACCTCGGCCTGAGGGGTGTCCGAGGCCAACCGGAACTCCAGGGACCGGATGCCCACCCGGCCACAGGCGGCGCCCTTGTTGCGGACGTAGACCTGGCTGGCCGGGTCCTCGCCCACCAGCACCACGGCCAGGGCGGGTGCGCGCAGCCCCTTGGCCAGCCGGGCCTCCACCCGGAGCCGCACCTCCTCGAGCATGCGGTCCGCGTGCGCCTTGCCGTCCAGGATCGTGGCCATGGTCGCCCCCTTCACCTCCATTGAATCCGAGGGGCCCCCAGCCCTCACCAACTAATTGCATCCGGGCAGCAGCTTGTTTCCCGCCAGGGGACGCGCCGTTATGCCGCCTTGAGGTTCCTGGCAAAAGGCGGTAGACTTCAGGCTCAATTCGGCCATGGCTTCCCGTCTCGGGTGCCAAGACTGGGTGGGTTCGACCCACCTTTTTTGTTTTTATCCCGGAGTGTCAGTGGATCTGAAGAAAGTGCAGCCTCCTCTCGAGCGCCAGCTGGCCCTGCTGGGCTATGAGCTGGTGCAACTCGAGACCGCCCGCGAGGGCAAGGACGAAGTGCTGCGCCTCTACATTGACCACCTGGACGCCGAGACCAGCCGCCGCAAGGTCACCCTGGATGACTGCACGACCGCCCATGAGGGCCTCCTGCTCTGGCTCGACGTGGAGTTCCCGGACCTGCGCGAGAAGCTCGGCATCGAGGTCAGCAGCCCCGGCATGGAGCGTCCCCTGGTCAAGGCGGACCACTTCCGCCGCTTCGCCGGCCGCCTCTGCCGCGTGCAGACCGCCGCGCCCATCAATGGGCAGAAGCGCTTCAAGGGCTGGATCGGCCCCCTGGAAGGCACGAACATCACCCTGGAGGAGGACGGCGTCCTGAAGACCGTGCCCCTCGAGGCAATCCAGAAGGCGCGTCTTGCGCCTTTCGACGAGGAAAAGACCCCGCGGCCCAAGCAGTTGGCCGCCCGTTTCACTGAAGCACCTGATGCCGGCGGCGTAGAGACAAGCGCCGTCGAAGAAGAGGAGGCCTGACATGGCAACGGTAGCAACGACCTTTTTTGACAGCGTGAAGATGATCGCTGCGGAAAAGGGGATCCCCGAGGAAGACGTCTTCGCGGCGGTGGAGGAAGCCCTCGCCAAGGCTGCGGACAAGTACTTCAATGCCCAGGACTTCTACGGCAACTTCCAGGCCCAGATGGACCGGGAGACCGGCGAGTTCCACGTTTACGCCCTGAAGCAGGTCGTGGCCGAGGTTGAAGAAGAGGATCTTGAGATCAGCCTGACGGAAGCCCAGCAGCTGAACCCCGATGCCGCCGAGGGCGACACGCTCTGGCTGCCCCAGGACACCAGCCAGCTCGGTCGCATCGCCGCCCAGGCCGCCAAGCAGGTGCTGGTGCAGAAGGTCCGGGAAGCGGAGCGCGAGCGCATCTTCACCGAGTTCGCCGACCGCATCGGCGAGGTGCTGGTGGCCGAGGTCAAGCGCTTCGAGAAGAGCGCCATCATCCTCGAGATCGACCGGGTGGAAGCCATGCTCCGCCGCAGCGAGGCCCTCCGCGGGGACCGCTTCGACAAGGGCCAGCGCATCAAGGTCGTCATCGTCAGCGTCGATCGCAGCGCCAAGGACCCCCAGGTCCAGGTCAGCCGCACCGATCCGCGGCTGCTCATCAAGCTCTTCGAGAACGAGGTGCCCGAGATCCATGACGGCACTGTGGTCATCCGCAACTGCGTCCGGGAAGCCGGGGACCGCGCCAAGGTGGCCGTCCACAGCCTCGATCCCGATGTGGATCCCGTGGGCGCCTGCGTGGGCCTCAAGGGCAGCCGCGTCCAGGCCATCATCCGCGAGCTGAAGAACGAGAAGATCGACATCGTGCGCTACTCGGACGACTCGGCCCAGTTCATCGCCAATGCGCTGAACCCGGCCAAGGCCCTCCGCGTGAACCTGGTGGATCCTGAGGGACGCCGGGTCGAGGTCGTGGTGGACGACGAGCAGCTCAGCGTCGCCATCGGCAAGCGGGGCCAGAACGTTCGCCTCGCCGCCAAGCTGACGGGCTGGAACATCGATGTCCGCAGCGAGTCCGACAAGCGGCGCGAAGCCGAGGCCGCCATGGGCCTGGCGCTTCCGCAGCCGGTTGCCGAAGCGGCCGAGGAAGAGGCTCCGGCCTCCTCCCTCCTCGACATCATCCAGGTCGACGGCCTGGATGCCACCCTCGCGGAGCGCCTAGCCGCCGCGGGTTATCCCGACGCCAAATCCCTCTACACTGTGACTGCCGAACAGCTCATGCAGGTGGAAGGTCTGGATCAGGATCTGGCCTTCCGTCTCATCGATGCCGTGCAGGCTCACTTCGGGGAGTAGGCTGTAGTCCTGCAGCCCCTCCCTTATTCCCACCCCCAGGCCGAGGTAGTCCGCTTACATGCTGCGTATCAACCAACTCGCCAAAGAGCTCGGAGTCGCCAATCAGGAGGTCATTGAGGCCTGTGAGAAGCGTCTGGGCCTCCAAGGGAAGAGCCATAGCTCCAACCTCACCGATGACCAGGCGGATCAACTGCGCCGGGGTTTCCAGGGCAAGCAGAAGGGCGAATCCGATGCCCCTCCCCTCGCCCTGCACAAGCCCTCCGCCGCCGTCCGGATCGTCAAGGGCCCACCCGCCGCGGCCAAGGCCGAGCCGGAGGCCCTGCCTGAGCCCCCCCGGCCCGCCCCCGCGGTCCTGGTGAAGAAGGCCGAACCCCGACCCGAGGTCGAGCCCACGCCGGAGCCGCGCCCCGAGCCCGTGGCCGCCGCCGAGCCGGCCCCCCGGCCTGAGCCCGCCCCCGAAGTCAGGGCCGAGGCTCCCGCCGCGGCCGCTGAAACGGCCCCGGCCAAGCCCGTCGTGGCCGCCCCGGAGCCCCAGGAGACCTTCTCCCGCCTGAAGGTGTCCTCCGGCACGCCCGCCCCGGCCCCCCGGGATGACAAGCCCGCCCGCTACATCCAGCTGCCTCCGGCCCGTCCCACGGGTCCCATGGCCCCGCGTCCGGCTCAGCCCCAGGTGACCGGTGCCGCCTCCGCGCCCCTGTCCTCCGGGCCCCGCCCCGAAGCCGGCGCGCGACCCATCGTGCAGCGGCCCGGCCAGACCCCGGGCAATGTCCAGCGGTCCGGAATGCCCCAGAAGGAAAAGGCCGTCCTCCAGATGGCCACCAACACCGGCCGCGGGGAAGTCCGCCACGAGCCCCTGCCCCCGACCAATCCCACGCGGCGCCCCTACATCCCGCCTGCCATCACCGAGATGAGGACAGACCAGGGCTACTCCCGCATCAAAATGTCGGATACCCCCGCCCCCGCCCCCCGAGTCCAGGAGCCCGCCCGCTACATCCAGCTGCCCCAGGCCCGTCCTGTGGGCGGCGTGCGGCCCCAGGGACCTGGTGGACGCCCCGGCGGTCCCGGCGGTCCCAGCCGTCCCGGCATGGGCCCCAGCCGTCCTGGCATGGGCCCCAGCCGTCCTGGCATGGGCCCCAACCGCGGTCCCGGCGGCCCCAGTCGCGGTCCCGGCGGCCCCCGTCCCGGCGGCCCTGGTCGTGGCCCCTCCCTCCCGGCCGCAGGCCCCATTGATCCCAACAGCCAGAAGGGCCCCGGTCGCGGCGCCCATCAGGGTGGCAAGAAGAAGAAGGGCGGCTACGTCCGGAGCAAGGAAGAGGAACTCGACCTCAAGCTCCGCCAGCCCCGTTCCCGCGCTCAGCAGGTCGCCGGCGAATACATCGAAGACGAGATCGGCATCGTCATGCTGTCCGAAGGCGTGACCGTCAAGGAACTCGCCGAGAAGTGCAGCCGCCCCGCCAAGGATGTCGTGGCCAAGCTCCTCCACCGGGGCATCTTCGCCACCATCAACCAGCCTCTCGACACCGAGATGGCCAAGGAGATCGCCCGTGAGTTCGGGTTCCTGGCCGACATCGTCACCTTCGAAGAGGATGTCCAGATCATGGCCGATGAGGCCGGCGAGGTACAGGGCGAGAAGCTGCCCCGGCCTCCCGTCGTCACCATCATGGGCCACGTCGATCACGGCAAGACCTCGCTCCTGGACGCCATCCGCAAGACCAAGGTGGCCGCCGGGGAAGCGGGCGGCATCACCCAGCATGTGGGCGCCTACCACGTCGACGTGAAGGATCCCAACACGGGCCTGATGCGCCAGGTGGTCTTCCTCGACACCCCCGGTCACGAAGCCTTCACCAAGATGCGTGCCCGCGGCGCCAAGGTCACGGACATCGCCGTCCTGGTGGTGGCCGCCGATGACGGCGTCATGCCCCAGACCGTGGAGTCCATCAACCACGCCAAGGCTGCGGACGTGCCCCTCGTGGTCGCGATCAACAAGATCGACAAGCCCGGCTCCAACCCGGACAAGGTCCAGCAGGGCCTGCTCCAGTACAGCGTCCAGACCGAAGCCTACGGAGGCGACGTGCCCGCCGTCCTGGTGAGTGCCAAGACCAAGCAGGGCCTCGACGAGCTCCTGGAGACGCTGCTTCTGGTGGCCGACATGAAGGAGCTCAAGGCCGTCTACGACTGTCCCGCGGCCGGGTCCATCATCGAAGGCCGTCTTGATCGCGGCCGGGGTCCCGTGGCCACGGTCCTGGTGCAGCGCGGCACCCTGCGCGCTGGCGACATCTTCGTGGCCGGTGCCACCATGGGCCGCGTCCGCGCCATGTTCGACGACCTGGGCCGCAAGGTTTCGGAAGCGGGTCCGTCCAGCGCGGTGCAGATCCTCGGCTTCGAGGAAGTGCCCTCCGCCGGCGACAACTACCAGGTGGTGGAGGACGAGCCCAAGGCCCGCACCATCGTCACCTTCCGCCAGGAGAAGGCCAAGCAGGCCGCGCAGCAGAAGCAGCGCGCCACCCTCGAGACCCTCTTCAGCACGCTCAAGGATGGCCAGGTCAAGGAGCTGCCCCTCATCATCAAGGCTGACACTCAGGGTTCTGTCGAATCCCTCGTGGGCCAGCTGGAGCGGCTCAGCACCGAGAAGGTCCGCGTGCGCATCATCCACAGCGCCGCCGGCACCGTCACCGAGAACGATGTCCTCCTCGCCGAGGCCTCCAAGGCCACCATCATCGGCTTCCACACCAAGGCTGAGAAGAAGACCATGGAGCTGGCGCGTGAGGAAGGCGTGGATCTGCGCTTCCACGACATCATCTACAAGGTCACCGAGGAGATCGAGCAGGCCATGGTCGGCCTCCTGGATGCCACCGACAAGGAGACCGTCCACGGCCAGGCGGAAGTTCGCCAGCTCTTCAAGATCGGCCGCGTCGTTATCGCCGGGTCCTTCGTCACTGAGGGCAAGGTCCAGAAGAGCAACAAGGTCCGCGTGAAGCGCGGCGAGGAGACCCTCTTCGAAGGCACCCTGAAGAGCCTCAAGCGCTTCAAGGAGGATGTCTCCGAGGTGAAGAACGGCCTCGACTGCGGCATCGCCATCGAGGGCTACGACGAGCTCAAGGAAGGCGACGTGCTGGAGTTCTTCAGCCGCGAGAAGGTCATCGCGACCAGCCTCAGCTGACGCGACCTTCGTTTCCACCCCGAAAAGGACCCGTTCGCGGGTCCTTTTTATTGGGTTTCATGACGACGCCGTCGCTTGCATACGAGCAGGTGGTCCTATATGATTTCTTCATCTACCAACCTGTACAGCAATGCCATACCCCTACTCCCCACACCGGGCAGGTAGGGCACCACTTTCACAAGGAGGGGCACCAGCCATGAGCAGTGAGATGTATGAACTGATGCGGAGCAATCCCAAGTTCCAGACGCTGGTGAAGCGCCGGGGGCGCTTCGCCTGGACCATGTCTGCCATCACCCTGGTGATGTTCTATGGCTTCGTGCTGGTGGTGGCGTTCAAGCCCGCCCTGCTCGGCCGCCCCATCTCCGAAGGCTCCATGCTGACCGTCGGCGTCGTCGTCGAGTTCTTCATGTTCGTCTTCTTCTGGATCCTGACTGCGATCTACGTGGTCCGGGCCAATGGCGAGTTCGACTCGCTGACCCAGGAAATCATCAAGGAAGCCCAGAAGGAGGGCAAGTAATGAGCCGTCTGAACCGCATCGTCACGGCTCTGGGCATGTTCGCCCTGTCCACCCTGGCCTTCGCCGGCCCGGCCCTGGACGGCATCCAGGCCAAACAGCCCACCAACTGGCACGCCATCGGCATGTTCTGTCTCTTCGTGGCACTGACCATGGGCATCACCTACTGGGCCTCGGGCCGCACCAAGTCCACCGCTGACTTCTACACGGCCGGCGGCGGCATCACCGGCTTCCAGAACGGTCTCGCCATCGCTGGCGACTACATGTCCGCCGCGACCCTGCTGGGTCTGAGCGCCATGGTCTACACCCAGGGCTACGACGGCTACATCTACATGCTGGCCTTCTTCGCTGGCTGGCCGATCATCCTGTTCCTGATGGCTGAGCGCCTGCGGAACATGGGCAAGTTCACGTTCTCGGACATCACCGCCTATCGCCTCGACCAGGGCAAGGTGCGCACCATGGCGGCAATCTCCTCGCTGACCGTGGTCTGCTTCTACCTGCTGGCCCAGATGGTGGGCGCCGGCCAGCTCATCAAGCTGCTGTTCGGCCTCGACTACAACATCGCCATCTTCGCGGTCGGCCTGCTGATGATGGTCTACGTCATCTTCGGCGGCATGGTGGCAACCACCTGGGTGCAGATCATCAAGGCCTGCATGCTGCTCATCGGCGGCACCCTCGTCATGGTCCTGGCGATGAGCAAGTTCGGCTTCTCCTACCACAACCTCATGCAGCAGGCCATGGCAGCCCACAAGCTCGGCCCCAAGCTGATGCATCCCGGCAGCCTCCTGGCCGACCCCGTGACCGCCATCTCCCTGGGCCTGGGCCTCATGTTCGGCACTGCCGGCCTGCCGCACATCCTCATGCGGTTCTTCACCGTCACCAACGCCAAGGAAGCCCGCAAGTCCGTGCTCTACGCCACGGGCTTCGTGTCCTACTTCTTCAACGTGATCTTCCTCATGGGCTTGTGCGCCATGATCATCGTCGGCAAGAACGGTGCCTTCTTCACCGACGGCCAGGTGGGCGTCGTGGGCCCCGCCGCCAAGCTCATCGGCGGCGGCAACATGGTTGCCATGCACCTGGCCAAGGCTGTGGGCGGCAACATGCTGCTGGGCTTCCTGGCGGCGGTCGCCTTCGCCACCATCCTGGCGGTGGTCTCGGGTCTGGCCCTGGCGGGCGCCTCCGCCATCAGCCACGACCTCTATGCCCGCGTCATCATGAAGGGCAAGGCCTCGGAAGCCACGGAGATCAAGGTCTCCCGGGTGGCCACCATCTGCCTCGGCTTCGTCGCCATCGTCCTCGGCATCCTGTTCGAGAAGCAGAACATCGCCTTCATGGTGGGCCTCGCCTTCGGCGTGGCGGCCGCGGCCAACTTCCCCGTGCTCATCCTCTCCATGTTCTGGAAGGGCCTGACCACCAGGGGCGCCCTCTGGGGCGGCTACGGCGGCCTCATCTCTGCCGTGCTCTTTGTGCTCTTCTCCAAGTCGGTCTGGGTGGATGTGATCCACATGTCCAAGCCACTCTTTCCCTACACCCAGCCCGCCCTCTTCGCCATGCCCATCGCCTTCGGCCTGGCCTACATCTTCTCCAAACTGGACGGCAGCGACCGCGCCAAGGCGGAGATCGACGCCTTCGAAGACCAGTATGTCCGTGGCCAGACCGGCTTCGGTGCCTCCGGCGCCACCACCAAGCACTGAGTCAGATACGTCTCCGGACGTTGGTCGGAAGAGTAGAAAAGGCCGGGGAAATCCCCGGCCTTTTCTATTTAAAAAAACTACCCTCGCAGAGATAAGGACGAGAAGGCGGAGGACCGCCGAGAAGGATCCTGTTTTCCTCCGGAGCCTCTGCCTTCTCTGCGCCCCTCTGCGAGAGTGGTTCTCTCTGCCCGCCAAGGGATCCTGAGAAGGGACGCGCTGGAGGGTGTTCTAGAAGGACTGGTGGCCGTCGGATGCCGTGAGGTTCGCCAGCTGGCGATCGGGATGCCCGGCGCGGCAGAGGCCCGCCTGGTCCACGATGCCCGCCTGGGCCAGGAAGGGCAGGAGGCGCTGGAGCACCTGGGCCGTGACGTAGGCGTCCCCGATGGCCGAGTGCGCGGCCTCCACCTCGATCTCGAAGGCCCGGGCGAGGTCGAAGAGGCTGGGAGCCGTCGCCTCGAGGGAGAAGGCGGGATGCTCGGCGGCCCGGCGCCGGAGCCAGCCAAAAAGCGCCAGGGTATCCACGGCCCGGTTGCGGATCGGGGTCAGCGCCAGACGCCGGGCGTCCCGGTTCAGGAAGGCGAGGTCGAGGGCGATGCAGTGTCCCACCAGGACCGTGCCCTCCAGGTAGCTGAGGAAGGGCGGCAGGACCTCGTCAATGGGGGGCATCTCCTCCAGCTGCGAGGGCGTAATGCGGTGGACCACGACAGTGCGGCCATCGAGGACCGCCCCCGGCTTCACCAGGGCCTGGAACGTGTCCCCGACCCGGATCAGCCCGCCCCGCATGCGCAGGGCCCCGATGGAGACGATGTCATCGCGCCGATCGTCCAGACCCGTCAGCTCCGTGTCGAGGACGGTGAAGGGGATCACCTCGAGCGGACGCTTGGCCTCGGAGGCTGGCCGCCCCACCATCCGATCCCACCAAGCTGGCCATGCCATGGATCCGCCCTCAGAGGATGAAGCCCTTGTAGCGCTCCAGGACCTGGTCCTGGATCTTGAGGATGAGGCGGAAGGTGTTCTTCAGGGACTGCCGCTCGAGGCTGCTGAGGGCGTCCAGGCGGATAAAGTTGTCGATGGTCTTCCCGGCCTCCATGAGGCGGTATTGGTGGTGGACCCGCATCAAGGTGACGAACTCGAAGGCCTGCTCCAGCTCGTCCACCCGCTCCGAGATGAGGGTGGTGCCACCGCGCAGTGCCTCGAGGCGCTCGATGGTCGACGCGGCGCGGACCCCCTTCTCCAGGGAGAAGAGTCGGGCGATGTCCACCAGGGGTGCCACGGCCTTGATCTTCAGGTTCAGGCCGTCCTTGTGCTCACCGCTGCGCTCCACGGCCACCGAACCGAAGAAGCCGAGGGGCGGCCGGTTGCGCACGAGCATGTTGGCCATGAACCCCATGAAGGCCGGATACTCCGACACGAGCTCAGCCATGTGCTCCCGCAGCTCCCAGGCCAGAGACTCATCCCCGTAGAGCGGCCTGAAATCGAAGAAGATGAGCGACTTCAGCACGGCCTCCGGGGTGGGGTCGGAGATCCAGCCCGTGAAGTAGTGCTTCCACACCGAGAGCGGCTGCCGCCACTCGGGATTGCTGGCCATGTAGTTGGCGGGACAGGCCTCGAAACCGCAGCGGACCAGGCCCTGGCGCATGAATACGGTGAAGCGGCGGAAGTAGTCCTCCACCTTCGGGCGCAGCTCTTCCGCCACATCGGCATGGATCAGGGCGTTGTCCTGATCCGTACGGAAGGTCTGTTCCTTCCGACCCTCACTGCCCAGCGATAGCCAGCAGTAGGGGGCGGGCGGTGGGCCGAACTCCTGCTCGGCCAGATCCAGCAACCGCCGGACCACGCGATCGTTGAGCTCCGAGATAATGCGGACGATGTTGGCGGCCCGGGCCCCTTCCCGCAGCAGGCCGCCGATGATGGTCAGCACCCTCTGGGACACCGGGGCCAGCCCGTCGAGGCTGGTCTGCCGCTCGATGTCCTCGGAGAAGGCCAGGGGGCTCCGGCCCTGCAGCACCATGAAGTCATGGTTGGTCACCATGCCCCGGAGGGCACCCTCCCGGGTCACAGCCACGTGGTGGATGTTGCCCTGCAGCATCTTGAGGACCACCTCGAAGCAGGGATCCTTCTCGTCCACGGAGACCACGGGATGACTCATCACGTAGGACACCGGCAGGTCGATGGACCAGCCCTGGGCCACGATCTTGGAGCGGAGGTCCGAGTCCGTGAGGATGCCGATGGGGCCACCGCCGGGCCCGATGACCAGCGCCGCGCTCTGGCGGTCATCCGCCATGCGGCGGGCCGCCTGGCGGACCGTGGACTCCGGGCCGACCACGGTGGTGACCTTGCGGCAGATCTCCCCCACCTGGGCCGTGAACAGCAGGTGGTCGCTGCTGCCCAGGAACAGGCTCTTGCCCTGCATCTCACGCGAAGTCATGTCCACATACTTCGTGAGGTGGAACTGCAGCAGGTACTCGGCGATGGCGGGATGGGTGAGCACCAGCTCGTTCAGCCGCTCCTTGGGCAACAGGTAGCAGATGGTGTCCTGCAGCGCGATGGCCGTGGTCTTTTGCTGGCCGCCCATGAGGGACACCAGGCCGAAGGACTCGCCCCGCTCCCGGTAGTCGACCACCACCTCCTCGGCCCCGCCCTTGGGCCGCAGGGTGATCTTGACCACGCCCTTCTGGATGATGTGCAGGCTGTCCCCGGAGGGTCCCTCCTGCTGGAGGATGATCGCTCCCTTGGGATGGAACACCAGGGTGAGGCTCTCGGCCAGCTCCCGCAGCGCGGGTCCCTCCAGGAACTGATAGGGGGGAATCTGGGAAAGGAACCGGACCGCCTCTTCGATCAGCATCGCCCCACCCAGAACAACAGGGGAGAGCCCCCCGGATTCACCTTCGGCCTGGCTAAACATACCACCTGCGGGCGCTTCCGCTCGGGCCTAGCCCTTCTTCTGGAAAAGCTTCAGCAGGGCCTCGACGTAGGCCTGAAGGCTGGCCTTCCGGGCCGCGGCCTCGCTGCGGTCTGCTTCCGGCAGGGGCCGCAGGTGGGGGCCCAGGTCCAGGTAGGCATGGCGCCTGCTGGCGACCACCGACTCCAGGGGCGGCGGGTTGCGCTCCAGCACCTCCCAGGTGGCGTCGAAGACCCAGGGGAGGTAGCCCAGCTTCTTCAGGAGGGCCTGGTTGTTCGCGTAGTGGGCTGGCCCGTAGGCCACCCCGCCAATCAGGCCCAGGCCAGCGCCGATCGGCATGGCGGCGAGACCCACTCCTCCCGCCATGCCCGGCAGCAGGGCCCCGTAGAGGGTGCCGGTACCCACGGTGGCGGCCCAGGTGGCCCCCAGCCCACGGCTCTCATAGGGGTTCTTGTGGCCCTCCAGGGTCAGGCGGAACACCCGGATGGAGCCCGGGGGCGGCTCGGCCGGCGGGTCCACGGGCACGCCCAGTCCTGCGGCCAGCTGCGTGGCCACGGTCCTCTCCTCCTCGGGCGTGGCGCCGTCGACCTTCAGGACCAGCTCCAGCCGCTGGACCGGCCGCTCCTGCATGGCAGTCTCCGGACGCTTGCAGGCCACGAGGAGCAGCGGTAGGAGCAGCGCCACTAGACCAAGCGAGCACCGGCTGATTCCACGCAAGGGTAACTCCCGGGCTGATTCTACCATCCGGCTTCCGGTCGTCCCCGGGTGCGTTAAGCTGGAACCATGCGCCCTTCCCTGTCCCGCCAGCGCGGCTTCACCCTGATCGAACTGGTCGTGATCATGACCATCCTGGCTCTGCTCGCCACGGTGGGCCTGGTGGGCTACCGCCACAAGCTGCTGACAGCCCGGGAGGCTGTCCTCAAGGAAAACCTCTTCCAGATGAACCATGCCCTGGAGCAGCACCGGGCGGATCGCGGCAAGTATCCCACCAGCCTCGCCCCTCTCAAGGAGTTCGGCTACCTGCGGGAGATCCCCGAAGACCCCATGACCCGCTCCCGGGACACCTGGCAGACCGAGCTGGAACCGCCGGATCCGGACAATCCCGATTCGGAGATGGGCGTCTATCGGGTGCGCAGCGGCTCCACGGACAAGGGCACGAACCAGATCCCCTACAACGAGTGGTAGAAACAGCCCTCGCCTTCCGCCACTCCACCTCCCTCCGCCAAGGCCCGTAGCATGAGCCCATCGATCCTTCGTCGCCTCGACCAGCTGGCTGTGCTGCTGCTCCTGCTCTGGGCCGGAGCGGCCCTGGGCTTCGGGATCTTCAGCGCGCCCATCCTCTTCCGGGAGCTGCCCAGCCGGGACGTGGCCGGCCGCATCGCGGGCCTGATCATCGGGCGCCTGGACTGGGCGGCCTGGGCGGTCTTCGCTCTGGCTGGCCTCAGCTGGGGCGGCCGCTGGGTGGCTGAGGTGAAGGACGACCTCGTCGGCCCCATCCGCCTCTGGAGCGCGGCCCTGACCGTGGCCCTCCTCATGTGCCTGGCCAGCTCCTTCATCCTGACGCCCAAGATCCAGGCCATCCGGGCCCGCATCAACGCCCCCATCGAGACCCTGGCCCCGGACCACGCCGATCGCGTGGCCTACAACAAGGCCCATGGGCTCAGCCGCAACCTCTTCTTCCTGCGGATCCTCCTGGCCCTGGGCATGGCGGCCACCGTGGGCCTGCTGCCCCGGAAGAATCCCGAGGCGGCCCCGGAAGCCCTGAGTTAGACCTCGGTCGGAACCTTCTCCGGCAGCTCCCAGGCCTCCAGCTCCCGGGGCCGGGGTGGTCCCGGAACCAGCTCCCGCAGCCAGGTCCTGATCTCGTCGAGACCGGTGCCTTCCGTGGCGCAGGACTGCACAGCACCGGGGTGGCGCTTCTTCAGGTCCAGCCGCTGGGGCCGGTGCAGGCGGTCCACCTGGTTGAGCACCAGCAGCCTCGGCTGGGCCTCGACGCCCTCAGCCTCGCAGCCGATCTCCCGCAGGGTGGCTCCCACGATCTTGAGGTGCTCCTCCAGATCCGGGTGGGCGGCATCGGCCACCACCAGGAGGGCATCCGTCGTGCGGACCTCGCCCAGGGTGCTGCGGAAGGCCGCCACCAGCTGGTGGGGCAGCTTCCGGATGAAGCCCACGGTGTCCGCCACCAGGCAGTGCCGGGGCTCCTGGGTGGCCTCGCCCGTCTCCGGATCGAAGTCCTGACCCAGAAAGGCCTTGCGGGTGGTGGTGTCCAGGGTGGCGAAGAGCAGGTCCCGGGGCTCCCCCTCCCCGGTAAGGGCCTTCAGCAGGCTGGTCTTGCCCGCGTTGGTGTAGCCCACGAGGGCCACCCGGGGCAGGCCCTTGGGACGCCCCTGCCGCTGGGTCTTCCGGACCTGCTCCAGGTGGTTCAGCTCCCGCTTGAGCTGGCTGATGCGGGTGCGGACCATGCGCCGGTCAACTTCGATCTGGGTCTCGCCAGGACCGCCGCGCAGGCCTACACCGCCGCCCTGCCGCTCCAGGTGGGTCCACGCGCCCTTCAGTCGGGGCAGCTCGTATTCACAGCGGGCCAGCTCCACCTGGGCCTTGGCCTCCCGGGTCTGGGCCCGCTGTTCGAAGATCGCGAGGATCAGGCCCGTCCGGTCCATGCAGGCAAGGCCCGTGAGCTTCTCGATGGCGTTCACCTGGCTGCCGCTCAGCTCGTCGTTGCAGATCAGGTAGCCCACCTCGTGCCGCCGGGCCTCCTCGGCCAAAGCCTCCAGCTGACCGGAACCATAGAAAGTCTTGGGCGCGATCAGCGCCCGCCGCAGGCTCCGCCGCGCCTGCACCTCAAAGCCGCAGCTGCGGGCCAGCTCGGCCAGCTCCAGCAGGTGGTCCTGGATGCGCTCCTCCCGGTCCCCCTGACCCTGGCGGGCGATGAGCAGACAGCGGAGGGGGGTTTGATCCATACGCCAAAGCTGCCCTGCCTGCGGACAATAATCAAGCCCCTGACCCCTGGGACGATGCGTTGAAAGAGGCGCCGTGCCAAGCTGACGCCACTTGCAAAGAAAAGTCCCCACCTGCCTCAGGGAGCCGTGCCTTCATGGCCATGTTCGGAATGAAGAAAACCAAGCCGTCGGAGGGATCCGAGCTGGTGCTGGCCTACCTGGAAGACGCCCAGCGGGTCCGGGCCGCCCTGCTGCTGGTGGATCACCGGGGCCGTGAGGTGCCCGCCACCTTCCTCTCGGTGATGGAGGACAAGGTCATCGTCGCGCCCCAGGGCTCCCTGACCGTGGACAAGGGGGGCGAGATCAACCTGCTCTTCATCCAGGAAGGGCTCCGCTTCAAGGCCCCGACCCGCCTGCTGGAAGCCAAGCCGGGCTCGGCGACCCTGGAGGTGCCCTCCTCCATCGCCCTGGCCGAGCGCCGGAAGAAGCCCCGGGCCCGGCTCAACCCCCGGGAAGGGGCCACCGTCACCGTGCTGACGGGGCTCTTCGACGGCGTGGGCATGAACGGGACCATCGAGAACATCTCGGAGACCGGCATCTGCGTCCGCGTGGACCGCGCCATGGACGTGAAGACCCAGCGGAAGATGCACATGGGCGCCAACATGCTGCCGGTGGGCCAGCCCCTCATGCTCATCAAGATGGCCAAGCTGCCCAAGTGCCCCACCCTGGAGCTGGGCGGCACCGTGGCCTGGCTGGACGCCAGCCAGGGTGTGCTGCTGGGCATCGCCTTCGAGCCAGGCAAAGAGGGGATGCTGGGCTCCGTCCGCAGCCTCGTGGCCGGCCGCGCCGGAGCCATCCCCACCTCGGTGCCCCCCAAGGCCCGCCGCCAGTCCGAGGCGGCCCGGGAAGAAGAACAGGAAAAGTACACGCCCAAGCCGGCGGCCAAGAAGGAGCCCGAACCCGCCCCCAAGGTCGAGGCCGAACCTGTGGCCGAGGCGGCCCCGCCCCCGCCGGAGCTGCCGCCAGTCGCTGTTCCCGTGAGTGCCCCGGAGCCGGCCCCGGAACCGCCTCCTGTGGACGACCGCTCCCAGGCCCTGCTGCGGGTCAAGAAGCGGGCCCGCGGCCTGCTCCTGGCCATGCCCGCCGGGTCCAAGCGCGACGCCCTGGCCAGCTTCCTCAGCGCCGACGGCTACGGCCGGGTGCTCTGCGCCGACACGCTGACCGAGCTGCTTGAGCACGTGGGCCGGCCCGGCATCCACCTGATCCTCGTGGACGGCGGCGTGGCCGAGCTCCAGGGCCTGGCCCTGGCCTCTTTCCTGCGCAGCAGCCTCGATGACGCCATGCCCAAGGTGGTGCTGGCCGAGGACTCCGTGGACGCCGACCTGGTGATCGGGGCCCAGGAAGCCAGCGTGGCGCAGATCCTCGTGAAGCCCTACGACCTGGACCTGGAGTTCCGCCGCATGCTCGAAGGGCACCTCGGGATCGGCTAGAGCCCCACTCCACGCCCAGGCTACTCTGGTGCCATGCCGCGCTTCGAGAGCATCATCGCCGACCGCTACCTGAAGACCCACCGCAAGGGGGCCTTCGTGCGGACCATGGTGCGCTTCGCCCGTGGCGGCACGGCCCTGGGTGTCTTCGCCATGGTGGTGGCCCTGGCGGTGATGAACGGCTTCCGCGAAGAGATCCAGGCCACGCTGTACAGCGCCACGGCCCACTTCACGGTCTTCAACCTGGCCGGAGACATCCCCGACACCGAAGCCACCCTGCGGACCATCCGCGCCGTCCCCGGCGTGCAGGCCGCCTCCCCCATCCGCCTGGAGAAGGGCCTGCTGCGCCGTCCCAACAGCGAGATGCCCCCGGAGACCGTCGTGGTGAAGGCCGTGGATCCCGCCACCGCCCACGGCACCTCCAGCATCTTCGACACCATGCAGCCCGCCCCCATCGAGCAGCTGAAGGAGGGCGAGATCATCCTGGGCAAGGAGCTGGCCCAGCGCCTTGCCTTGAGGGTGGGCGACACCGTGGCCCTGGCGGTGTTCCGCCTGGAGCTGGGCCTGGGCGGCCAGCAGCCCAAGGTGGCCGCCTTCCGCGTGGCGGGAACCTTCTACAGCCGCAGCTCCGAATACGACAAGGCCTGGGCCTTCATCCACCTGAATGACGCCACGCGCATGGCCCGCTCCGAGGGCCGGGCCGAGATGATCGAGGTGCGCAGCCGCAGCATCGACGCCATCGCCGAGGTGAAGCCCCGCCTGCTGAAGGCCCTCGGACCCGCCTACCACGCCGCGGACCTGCGGGACTCCAACCGGTCCCTCTTCGCGGCGCTCACCGTGGAGAAGTGGCTCTTCGCCGCCATCCTCAGCCTCATCATCCTGGTGGCCGCCTTCAACATCGTGGCCTCCCTGGTGCTGCTGGTGACCGAGAAGCGCCGGGACCTGGGCGTGCTGCTGGCCCTCGGGGCCACCCCGAAGCAGATCCAGCGGCTCTTCGAGTTGCAGGGCCTGCGCATCGGCGCTGTGGGCACGGCCTGGGGCCTGGGCACAAGCGTCCCCCTCTGCCTGGTCCTGGATCACTTCCGCCTGCTCAAGCTGCCGGCCGCGGTCTACGACTTCATCACCTACATGCCCTTCCGGCTCAAGGTGCTGGACATCGTGCTGGTGGCCGCCCTGCCCCTGCTGGTGTCCTGGCTGGCGGCCCGCTACCCCGCCAAGAAGGCCGCCGCCCTGGACCCCGTCGATGCGCTGAGGGCCGAATGATCGGATACCCACTCACGGTCACCGACCTGCACAAGACCTACCCGGGCAACGCCCACCCGGTCTTCGACGGCTTCTCCCTGGACGTGGAGGCCGGCAGCCTCTGCGCCATCGTCGGCGTCTCCGGCGTGGGCAAGACCACGCTGCTCAACTGCGTTGCGGGCCTGGACCACTGGGAGGGGGGCCGCATCACCGTGGGCGACGAGCCCGTCCCCGAGGGCGCCGAGGCCCGGGCCCTCTACCGCCGCCGCCGCGTGGGCCTGGCCTTCCAGCAGCCCCACCTGCTGCCGGAGTTCACGGTGCGCGAGAACCTGCACATGCCCTTCCTCATCGACGGCACTTCCTCCGCCGAGGGCGAGGCCTGGATCAGCCAGCTGCTCAGCACCGTGGGCCTCGGCAGCCTGGGAGAGCGGTTTCCGAGCCAGCTGTCCGGCGGCGAGGCCGCCCGGGCCGGCCTCGCCCGCGCCCTGGTGCGCAAGCCCGCCCTGTGGCTGCTGGACGAGCCCACAGGCAACCTGGACCCCGCCACGGCCGAGGAGGTCTTCGGGTTCCTCACCAGCCTCCACGCCGAGCTGCGCCCCACCACCCTCCTGGTGACCCACAACCCCGGCCTCGCCGAGCGCTGCATGCGAACGGTAAGGCTGGGATAGGCTTCGCCTGCTGATAGCCGTTAACCATTCGCAATTCTCGAATTGCGAATTGCGGATTTAATCCAACCGATCCGCGGGAACCCCCCTGGCCCGCCGGTCCTCCAGGACCTCCGCCAGGATCACCGCCGCCGCGGCCGCGTCCAGCATCGCCTTACGCTTCTCGGGCTTCACGCCGCGCTCGCGGAGGAGGCGCTCGGCTTCGGCGCTGCTGAGGTGCTCGTTCACCAGGCGCAGGGGCAGGCCGGTGCGCTGGGCCAAGTCCTCCCCGAAGGCTCGGGCGGCGGGGGCGGTCTCGCTCTCGGCGCCGTCCTTGTGGCGGGGCAGGCCCACGGCCAGGACCTGGACGCCTTCCTCGCGGCAGAGGCGCGCCAGGCGCTCCAGGGTGCGCTCGCCCTCCTGGGGCCAGACCTCGAAGGGCGATGAGAGGATCTCCAGCTCGTCTGAGAAGGCGAGGCCGATCTTCTTGGTGCCGTGGTCGATGCTGAGCCAGCGCATGACCTTAGCCTAGTGCACCCCGCCCGCCGGGGCAGCTTCCTAAATGGCTTCCAGGCCCGCCGAGTGCTAGGCTTCACTCATCCATCCAGGACAGCGGGGAGCATGGCCATGGTGTGGGACTACATCATCATCGGTTCCGGTTTCGGCGGCAGCGTCAGCGCGCTGCGGCTCACAGAGAAGGGCTACAAAGTCCTGGTCCTGGAGAAGGGCCGCCGCCTGCGCACGGGTGACTTCCCCAAGACCACCTGGAACCTGAAGCGGTTCTTCTGGGCGCCCTATGTGGGCTGCCGGGGCCTCTTCAAGATGACCTTCCTGCCTAACGTGACAGCCCTCTCGGGCGTGGGCGTGGGCGGCGGCTCCCTGGTCTACGCCAACACCCTGCCCATTCCCAAGGATCCCTTCTTCCAGTCCCCCTCCTGGAGCAGCCTGGCGGACTGGAAGACCGAGCTGGCCCAGCACTATCAGACAGCCCTGCGCATGCTGGGGGCCACCCGCAACCCCAGCCTCACCTACCCCGACGAGGTCCTGCAGGAAGTGGGCCGGCAGATTGGCCGGGGCGACACCTTCGAGCACACCAACGTGGCCGTGTACTTCGGCAAGAAGGGGGAGACCGTGCCGGATCCCTTCTTCGGCGGCGAGGGCCCCGACCGCACAGGCTGTGAGCTGTGCGGCGGCTGCATGGTGGGCTGCAACCACGGCGCCAAGAACACCCTGGACAAGAACTACCTCTACCTGGCGGAGAAGCGGGGCCTGGAGATCGAGGCCGACACCGAAGTCACCTGGGTGCGCCCCCATCCCGAGGGCGGCTATGAGCTGGAGGCCCGGCATGGCACCTGGGCCATCCCTGCCCTCAATGCCCGCAAGACCTACCGGGCCGCCAAGGTGATCTTCGCCGGGGGCGTGACGGGTACCGTGCCCCTGCTGCTCCAGCTCAAGGAGCGCAGCGACGGACTGCCCCGCCTCTCCGACCGCATTGGGGACTTCATCCGCACCAACAGCGAGGTCCTCATCGGTGTGGTGACGCCCCGCCGGGACAAGGACCTCTCCAGCGGCATCGCCATCGGGTCCATCCTCCACACCGACGAGCACAGCCATCTGGAGCCTGTGCGCTACTCAGCCGGCTCCGGGGTCTTCCGCACCCTGATGCTGCCCAACGCCCCGGGGGACACCCTCGTCCAGCGCATCCTCAGCGCCCTGGGCCTGGTGGCCCGCCACCCCATCCAGACCGTGCGGGCCTACCTGGTGCCGGACTGGGCCAAGTACACGATGATCCTGCTCTACATGCGCACGGTGGACGGCCACATCCGCATGCGCCTGGGCCGCAGCCCCTTCACGGCCTTCTTCCGCGGGGCCATCACCACCAAGGGCGACGGGCCCCCGGCCAAGGCCTGGGCTCATGAGGCCACGGACCTGGCCCGGCGGGTGGCCCACCAGCTGGATGGCTACCCCACCAGCCTCCTCACGGAGACCCTCCTGGGCATCCCCACGACGGCCCACATCCTCGGCGGCGCCCCCATGGGGGACTCCCCGGAGACCGGCGCCATCGACCACCAGCATCGCCTCTTCGGCTACGAGGGCCTCTACGTCATCGACGGGGCGGCCATCTCCGCCAACATCGGCGTGAACCCCTCGCTCACCATCACCGCCCTGGCCGAGCGGGCCATGGCCCTCATCCCGCGCAAGGGGGAGGTCGCCGCGGCCTCATGATCCGCGAGCTGTCCTTCGCCACCCGGCTGGGTCGCCTCCGCCTGGGCTGGAGCCCCGAGGGCATCTGCCTGCTGCGCTTTGCCGAGACCCCGGGCCCAGACGAGGCCGCCACGGCGCCTGCCTGGGTCCACGACGCCGTGCGCCGGCTTATGGCTCACCTGGCTGGCCAGCACCAGGACCTGCGGGACCTCCCCCTGGACCTGTCGGACCTCACGCCCTTCCAGCGCCGGGTGGCGGACGTGCTGCGCGCCACCCGACCGGGAGAGACCCTCACCTACGGCGATGTGGCCCTGCTGGCGGGTCGGCCGGGCGCGGCCCGGGCCGTGGGCCAGGCCGTGAAGGCCAACCCCATCCTGATCCTCGTGCCCTGCCACCGCGTGGTGGCCGCGAGCGGCCCCGGCGGCTGGAGCGCCTTCGGCACCCCCGAGCGGAAGGCCCGGCTGCTGGCGCTTGAAGACCCTAAAGCTTGTTGATGTCGGGGGTCTCCAGGATGGCCTTGGGCGCCCCTGCCAGCGCCGCCTGAAGCATGGCCCGGCCGAGCTGCTCCGTGGTGGTGAAGCTGTCCGGTGAGAGCGCCTTCAGGAGCGGCCAGAAGGGCCCCAGCAGGACGTAGAGCAGGCGGTACAGGGTCGTCCGGGAGGTGATGCCGTGGAGGGGCCGGATGGCGCCGGGGCGGAAGAGGTAGACCCCCTTGAAGGGCAGCTGGAGCAGGGCGTTCTCGATGCGGCCCTTCACCCGGGCCCACATGACCCGGCCCTGTTCCGAGCTGTCGGCCCCGGCACCGGAGATGTAGCAGAAGGTCATGGCCGGGTTCAGGCGGACCAGGGTCTGGGCCGCAGCCAGGGTGAGGTCGCAGGTCATGCGCTGGTAGGCCGCTTCGCTGAGTCCCGCTGAGGTGACGCCCAGGCAGAAGCAGCAGGCGTCCAGGCCCGTCAGCTCGCCCGCGACGGCCGAGTAGTCGAAGAAGTCCGCGTGGAGCAGCTCCCGCAGCTTGGGGTGGACCTGCCCGGACGGGCTGCGCCCGATCACGAGGACCTCAGTCACCCGCTGATCGAGCAGGCACTCGCGCAGGACCCCCTGCCCAATCATGCCGGTCGCACCGAAGAGCAGCACCTTCATCTGGAACCTCCCCAGTCCATACTGGACCCGATGATGCACCCTTTCCCCGATGACCTGCTGGGCCTCCCGCACCGCCGGGACGTGCCCTTTGCCCGGCTCACCACCCTGGGCGTGGGCGGCGTCTGCCGCTGGCTCTTCGAACCCACCACCGAGGCCGAGGCCCAGGCCTTCGTGCGGGCCTGCGTCCGCGAGGGGCTGCCCTGGCGCGTGCTGGGCGGCGGCTCGAACCTGGTGGTGCTGGGCGATGTGGAGACCCCGGTCCTGCGATTGGCCCTACCGAAGCTGGTTCAGCGCGAGGGATCCGAGCTGACGGCCCCCGCCAGCCATGGCCACATCGCCCTGGCCGAAGCCGCAGCGGCGGCGGGCCTGTCAGGACTCGAGTTCGCCAGCGGCATCCCCGGTTCCCTGGGCGGAGCCATCCGGATGAACGCCGGGGCCTACGGCCGCGAGTGGGTGGACGTGCTGACCCGCTTCCGCTTCCTCACCCCGGAGGGCGAGCTGGTGGAGCGCGCCCCCCAGCCCGGCGATTTCCGCTACCGCGGGAGCTTCCTCACAGCCGGTCACGTGGTGCTGTCCGCCACGGCGCGGCTGGCGGCCAGCGACCCCGCCGCGATCCGCGCGCAGGTGGCCGAGTACCGGGCGAAACGCGGCACCAGCCAGCCCCTCTCCCAGCGCAACGCCGGCTGCATCTTCAAGAATCCCCCTGGCCAGAGCGCCGGGCGTCTCATCGACGCGGCGGGCCTCAAGGGCCTCCGGGTGGGTGACGCCGAGGTCAGCCCCGAGCACGCCAACTTCCTGGTGAACCACGGCCATGCCACCGCCGCCCAGTTTGCCGAGCTCATGGAGCGGGTCCGCGCCCGGGTGCTGGAAGCCCATGGCGTGGAGCTGGAGCCCGAGGTGGAGATCTGGCGGGGCTGAAGGCTCTCAGCTGTCAGCTATCAAAAGACCTATACCGATGGGCCTGCCAAGCCCCATCCGTTGACAGCCGATAGCTGATAGCCGACAGCCAACCTGCTACCTTCAACCCCATGGCCATGCTCCCCCGAACCCGCCCCCGGCGGCCCTGGTTTCCCTGGGTCCGGGCGGGCCTCACCCTCACGGTCCTGGGCCTCGCGGGCTGGGGGCTGCTGGAGTTCGGCACGCGCTACCTGGGCCTCCAGAAGCTGGTCATCGAGCAAGTGAATGTCAGCGGCTGCCGGGGCGAGCGGCAGCTGGAGATCCAGAAGCTGGCGGAGCAGCTGGTCCTGGGCAAGCCGCTCTTCTGGGTGGATGCCGAGGAGCTGCGCAGCCGCATCGAGGCCAAGCGCTGGGTGCGCGGGCTGCAGATCCGCAAGGACCCGCCGGACCGCCTGAGCCTGGCCATCGAGGAGCGCCGCCCGGTGCTCTGGCTGGTGCGGCCCAACGGGGTCTTCCTGGTCTCGGATGACGGCGTGGTGCTCGACCGGGTCAGCCAGGCCAACCTAAATCCCATTCCTGTGGTGGTGGATCCCGCCAGCCAGACAGACCAGGGACTGGCCCGCCTCGTGAGTGCCGCACGCATTCTTCGGGAAAAACAGCAGGGCTTTTATGAGCGCATCACCGAGCTGCGGGATGGCCCCAAGGGGCCTGTGGCCTACATCGACGGGCTTCCGGCCCCGATCTTCCTCTCCCGCCAGGATGTCACGAAAAATGTGCCCAATTTCCAGGGGCTCTTCGTAGACCGCCTCGCCCAGCGGCCGGATCTGGCCCGGCTGCGGTACATCGACCTGCGCTGGGATGACGAGGTGGCCGTCGGAGAGCCCGAGGATGCCAGCGCTCCGCCCAAGGCACCGCGCTGACCAACAGAAATAGAACGGGTGTTTTTTCCGCCCAGGAATGCTCAATTCCGGGGATGGAAATGGTATAAACCTAGAGCAAGGAAAAGGATCTTCATGCCTCAGCGCGCCGTCCTCCTCGGACTCGATCTTGGTGCTAGCAAAGTGGTGGCGGTGGTGGCCGTCCACGAGGAAGACGGGACGATCAATGTAACGGGCATGGGTCAGGCGGCCTCCCAGGGCGGCATCACCCAGGGCCAGATCACGGACATGGACATCAGCACCCGCGCTGTCGTGCGGGCCGTCGAGGAAGCCATGAACACCGCGGGGCAGACCCGGGTGGACGGCATCCGCGTGGCCGTGGATGGCATCCAGTTCAAGGGCGAGAACCTCCGCGACTCCATCACCATCTCCAGCAGCGACAAGATCATCTCCGCCGCCGACCGGGACCGCGTGCTCGAGCAGGCCACCAACGGCTGCAAGCTGGCCAAGGAGGAGCTGGTCCTCCACCGCATCCCGCAGATGTTCCACATCAAGGGCCAGCGCGACATCCGCAACCCCGTGGGCATGTTCGGCGAGACGCTCGAGGCCGAGGTCCGCATCATCGTGGCCCCCAATCCCGTGGTCACGAACATCCAGCTCGCGCTGAAGAACGCGGGGCTCCACGGCGCGGACCTGATGTATTCCCCCCTGGCGAGCGCCGAGGCCGTGCTGAGCCGGGAAGACCGCGACAACGGCGCCGTGGTGGTGGACATCGGGGAACAGCTCACCCACCTGGGCATCTTCCTGCACGGCACCCTGTTCCACTCGGCGATCATCCCCATCGGCGGAGCGCACTTCACCCGGGACCTCGAGATCACCAAGCACCTCGGCGGCATCGCCGCAGCCGAGCGCATCAAGATCCGCTTCGGCACGGTGCTCCCGTCCCTCGTGCCCGCCGAAGAGTCGGTCGAGCTCGAGGAGGAAGGCCGCACGGTCTCCCGCCGCGAGATCGCCGAAGTCCTGCAGGCCCGCGCCGCGGAGCTGCTGAACCTGGTGCTCGCCGAGATGGGCCGCACCGGCCTCATGCACGAGATCCACGGCGGCGTCCACCTGGTGGGCGGCGGCGCTCTGCTCACGCACCTTGCCATCCTCGCCCAGACCCTGCTGGGCCGCCCCCGGGTCGTCCTGGGCCGGATCCAGGGCGTGGCCGGCCTGCCCCAGGCCACGGGCAATCCCTACTTCGTGAACGCCCTCGGCGCCGTCAAGACCCTGGCCCGGGACCTCGCGGAGACCCGCGTCAAGCCTGATCGCGGGGGCAGCCTGCTCGAACGCATCCGGAATTTCTTCTAGCCCATGACCCCTTCGGGAGCCCCGATGTCTGAGACCCCCTACCTGCCCTGCCCCCACACCCTGCCTGGCGCCAACATCAAGGTGCTCGGCGTGGGCGGCGCTGGCTGCAACGCCATCAACCGCATGATCGACAGCGGCGTCACCGGCGTGCAGTTCATCGCCATGAACACCGATCAGCAGAGCCTCGCCCAGAGCAAGGCCCACCTGAAGCTGCCCCTGGGTCCCCAGAGCAGCCGGGGCCTCGGGGCCGGCGGCAACGCCGAGCGCGGCGCTGTGGCTGCAGAAGAGAGCCGCGAGGAAGTGCTGGCTGCCCTCCAGGGCGCCGACATGGTCTTCATCACCGCAGGCATGGGCGGCGGGACCGGGACCGGCGCGGCCCCTGTGCTGGCCAACTATGCCCGGGAGTTGGGCGCTCTCACCGTGGGCGTCGTCATCACGCCCTTCGCCTGGGAGGGCCGGAAGAAGGGCGACCTGGCCCTGGACGGCCTGGCCAACCTGCGGGAGACAGCTGACACCGTCATCGTGGTGAGCAACGAGCGCCTCAAGAGCGTCTGCGACGCCCGCGTCACCATGAAGGAAGCCTTCCGCGTCGCCGACGGCGTGCTGATCCAGGGCGTGCGCGGCATCGCCGACCTGATCCTGAAGCCCGGCATCATCAACGGTGACTTCGCCGACGTCGAGGCGGTGCTCCGCAACGGCGGGGAGGCCCTCATCGGCACCGGCGCTGGCCGGGGTGAAGAGGCCGTCATGGACGCCCTGCGCAAGGCCCTGGCCTGCCCCCTGCTGGAGCGCGCCCAGAGCGGTGCCGCCGCCAACGTCATGGTGTCCATCACCGCCGACTGGGAGGTCATGGAGGCCTCGGCCATCGAGACCGCCATGAACTACCTGCAGGAGCACTACAGCGGCCGGCCTGACATCAAGGCCTGCACTGTCGAAGGCGAGGGGATGGAGGACCGCGTCCTGGTCACCGTGCTCGCCAGCGGCTTCGAGGACGACCAGCTCCTCCGGGACCGTCGCACCAGCACCCATCTGGGCGGCACCGCCGAAGTCCCGGTCCAGACCTACAGTGCGCTGCTGCCCGCGATCTCCCAGCCCCTCCCGCCCAACGCGGAGAGCGGCCGCTTCTACGGTGATGGACCAGCCGGGGAGCCCCAGGGCCCCACGCCCACCCGACTCATGCCCCAGGCCCCCACCCCCAGCGGCGAGCTGGCCGGCGGCGCCGAGGACCTCCACATCCCCGCCATCATCCGCAACCGCCAGGGGCTGCTGCCCTTGGAGTGAGGGGATTTTCGTTCAAGAATCCCTGGAAATGAGGCGAATAGGGCTCATAATCGGATCAGAGAATGAGCCGATTATGAAACCCCAGTGGATCTGGCAGCACCCCGAATGGCCCCGATTCAAGTGGGACCTGGGGAGCCTTGCTGAGCCTTTGGCGCGGGCCACGGGGGCGCAGGGACAGCTCCGGATGGTCGGGAAGGTCATGGATAAGAGCCTGACCTGGGAGGCGCTGGCCGAGGTCCTTCAGAATGAAGGGATCAGCACCAGTGCCATAGAGGGGGAGCAGCTCAATCCGGCCTCTGTCGCAGCTTCTGTGGCGCGGCACTTGAACCTCCCGTGGGATCAGACGAGTCCCCTCTCCCGGGATGCGGATGGCCTGGTGGGCGTCCTCTGCGATGCGACCGAACGGCATGCCGAACCCCTCAGTGCCGAGCGTCTTTGCGGGTGGCATAAGGCCCTCTTCCCCGAGTCAGCCTCCGGGATGGGGCGCCTCGCAACGGGAGTCCTGAGGCCAGGAGAAGTGGTCGTTCAATCCGGCCCGATGGGACGGGAGATGGTCCATTTCGAGGGTGTCCCCCGGAAGCGTCTGGAGCAGGACCTCAATGCATTCATCGCCTGGTTCAACGAATCCAGGGGCTCCGTCAATGGTCTGGTTCGAGCGGGAATCGCTCATCTATGGCTGGTGACCCTGCACCCCTTCGAGGACGGGAATGGCCGGCTCGCCCGAGCTGTGACCGACCTAGCCCTGGCCCAGGATGAAGGGCGGGGCGATTTCCTCTACCGGATGTCTTCCCGCATCAATGCTGTCAAAGGGCAGTATTACTCGGCCCTGCAGGAAGCCCAGGCCTTCGAGGGCGGGCTGGAGGTCACGCCCTGGTTGCAGTGGTTCCTGACTCAGGTCCCCGAGGCTTGCGAGGTGTCCGCAGGCGCCGTCAAACGGACACTCGCCAAGGTTGCCTTCTGGGCCCAGCACCGAGAACTCGACATGAACGAGCGCCAGAGAAAGGCGCTCAACCGACTGCTTGATGCAGGGCCAGGCGGGTTTGAGGGCGGGATCAACGCCCGGAAATACGAGAGCCTTGCCAAGACGACGAAAGCCACGGCCACGAGGGATCTTGCCCATCTGGTCCAGGCCGGGTGTCTCGTCCACATCGGCGGTGGAGGCCGCAGCACCTCCTACGACATCCCTTGGGAGCAGCTGCTCCAGTAGGGAGCTCAAGCTCAGCTCAGCCGCAGGAACTTCCCCCGGGCGAGTCCCAGGAGGAACTGGGCGGTCCGGAGCTGGGTATCGGCCTCACCGGGGTGGGTGACCTCCATGACCGCCACCACCTGGGCCACGGTCCGGAGCCCGTCGCAGGCCCGCCACACGGCGCTGCCGCGGGCATCGAGCCGCACGCGGTAGGCGGGCTTCTTCATCAGCCGCAGCAGCCAGGCCCAGCGCGGCGAGACGATCTTCGGTCGGATCAGCACCAGGTTGCCCGCCTCGCCCGGCTCCGCCGCCACCGCCGGCGTGGGCACCAGGGCCAGGAAGGCCTCATCAGGAAAAGCGCGCATGGCAGTTGCTCCAGGGCGGCAGGAAGGGTGTAAGCCAAGGCCCGGCTAAGCCGGGCCTTGGCGCGGGGGCCCGGGGGTGTGCGCGCAGCGCGGAACCCCCGGACTCTAGAAGTTGGCGCTCGGTGGCGCGGGCTCGTCGGCGGCGCCGGCGTTGGCCAGGGGCACCCGCACAAGGTAGACGGCGATCCCGGCGAGGATCAGGAGGCTGATCCAGAAGGCGCCCGGGGCGTTGGTGGGACCCCAGACGAAGCGCGTGAGCTGGAACTTCACCTCGTAGAAGGCGAAGGCGGCGAAGACCAGGCCCACCAGGGCCTCCCCGGCGATGAGGCCTGCGGCCAGCAGCACGCCGTTGTTCTCGGTGCGCACCTTCTGGGCCTCGTTGAGGCCGCGCTTGGCACCGACCATCTCGACGACGCCCTTGATCAGGCCGCCCAGGAAGATGGCGAAGGTCGTCTCCAGGGGCAGATACATGCCCACGGACACCAGCATCGGACTCTTCACCTGCATGAGGATGAAGGCGAGACCCATCATCATGCCGACGATGATCAGCGGCCAGGCCATCTTGCCTTCCACGATGCCGCGACTGAGCAGGGCCATGAGGCCCGCCTGGGGCGCGGCCAGCTGCTTGGAGCCGAAGCCGGCGTCAAGGGACAGCACCGCCTTCTTCTGGTCCGCGGGGAGCTGCTTCACCTGGTCCAGCGTGTAGGTCGCGCCATCGGGGGCCGTCACCACCTGCACCTGCTGGGCGGTCAGCTCGGCGATGCGCTTGGTGCCCTGGGCGGAGATGTCACCCTCGTGCAGCACCATCAGGGGAATGAACAGCACGGCGGAAGCCAGGGCCACCCCGAGGAGGTCGCCCATCTCCATGCGCCAGGGCGTGCCGCCCAGGATGTGCCCGGCCTTGAGGTCCTGCAGCATCTCACCGGCAACGGCCGCGCTCACACAGACCACGGCGGCCACGCCCAGAACGGCGGCCACGCCCTCGCGGCCCTTGACGCCAAGAACCACCATCACGAGGGCGGTGATCACCAGGGCCGTCAGGGTCAGGCCGGAGATGGGGTTGTTGCTCGATCCCATGATGCCGACGAGGTAGCCGCTGATGGCCGAGAAGAAGAAGCCCAGGATCACCACCACCAGGGCCGCCACGAGGGAGACCATGGGGCTCACCTGGAAGATGCGCCAGGTGATGAGGAAGGTCACCAGGGCGGCGAAGCCCAGGCCGAACATGACGTAGGTGAAGGGCAGGTCCTTATTGACGCGGTCGACCACGTGCTCACCGGAGGCGGCCTTCTTGACGTCCGAGATGGAGCGACTGAGGCCCGTGGCCAGGCTCTTGCGCATCTTGAAGAGGGTGAAGCAGGCGCCCATGAGCATGCCGCCGATGGCGATGGGGCGGACGATGAACTTCCAGACGGACACCGACAGGGCGATCCAGTCGCCTTCCGCGGCACCCTCGGGGAGGACGCCCGGCGCCAGGAAGTAGGTGATGATCGGCACCAGCAGGCCCCAGGCGATGATGCCGCCGGAGAAGTTCAGGGCGCCCAGCTTGGGACCGATGATGTAGCCCACGCCCATGTAGGCGGGGCTGATGCCGGGCGAGCTGAGCAGCATGCCGCCGCCGACCTTGGCCTTCCAGCCGTGTACGAGGTTGATGGCCGTGGCCTTGAAGCTCACGAAGTGCTCCCAGGTGGTGGCGAAGAGCTGCACCTGCACCAGGGCCTGGATCACCGCGCCGAGGCCCATGGCCCCGAACAGGAACTTGGTACCGCTACCACCGCGGGCGCCAGCCTTGTGGATCTCGGCGGCGGCCACACTCTCGGGGTAGGGCAGCTCCGCGTCCTCGACCATGACCCGGCGGAGCAGGGCCACGAACATGATGCCGAGCACGCCGCCTGCGAACATGATCAGCGAGCTGGTGACGTAGTTGCCCATGGTGAAGAACTTCGGCCAGATGCCGCTGATGACGAAGGCGGGAATGGTGAAGATGGCGCCGGCGGCCACGGACTCGCCGATGCTGCCCACGGTGCGGGCCATGTTCTCTTCGAGGATCGTGCCCTTCATGAGCTTGATGAGGGCCATGCCGATGACCGCGGCCGGGTAGGTGGCGGCGATGGTCATGCCCGCCTTCAGGCCCAGGTAGGCATTGGCAGAGCCGAGCACCACGGCCATGACGAGGCCGATGAGCACGGCCCGCAGCGAGAACTCCCGCAGGTTCTGGTCAGAGGGGACAAAAGGTTGCATCGGTGCTCCTGGAGGGCGCTTGGGGGAATCGATGAAAAGCTGCGTGGGTCGCCGATAGTCTAAACCGGATCCCTGCAGGAGCCCACGGCCTGCCGGTTAGGGTGGCAGATCAGCGCAGACCAGTCATGCCCCGGATGCCGGAAACCACGCAACCACGCCCTCCGCCCGAACGGGTACTCTGAAAGCGCCATGTCGCCCACCCTCACCAGCAAGGCCAACCCGCGCTTCCAGGAGCTCCAGGCCCGCCTCCGGCCCGGCGGCGCCCGGCGGGGCGCCACCCTGCTGCTGGGGGAGAAGCTCATCGAGACCTGGGCCCAAGCCCGGCAGACCCCCGCCGGGGCGCGGCTCGGGCCCGCCCTCTGGCTGCGGCTGGAGCAGGCCGCGCCCCATCCCCTGGAGGCGGCCCTGGCCGTGCCCACCCAGGTGCTGGGCGAGGCGCTCATGCGGGAGCTCGCGGACGCCGGCAGCCCCCCGGAGCACGCCCTCCTGGTCGACCTGGGACCCGAGCCCACGGGCCCGCTGGCGCCTCGGGTCATCGGCGCCTGGGGCATCCAGGATCCCGGCAACCTCGGGGCGATCCTGCGCAGCGCCGCGGCCTTCGGCTTCCAGGAGGCCCTGCTGGGGCCGGGCTGCGCCGACCCCTTCCACCCCCGAGCCCTGCGGGGCGGCATGGGCGCGGCCTTCCTGCTGCCCCTGCGCCGGGTGGCCGCGCTGGTCCCCGATCAGGGCCACTGGTTCGCCCTCGACGGGGGACCCGGCGCCCTCCCCCTGGCCGAGGCGGACCTGGCCGAGCCCCTGCGCCTCTGGGTTGGTAATGAGGGCCATGGCTGGGCGGACGTGGCCCTGCCCGAGGGCGTGCAGCGCCTCGCCATCCCCATCCAGGGCCTCGAGAGCCTCAACGCCGCCGTGGCAGCAGGCATCGCCTGCTTCGAGACCGCCCGGCGGGGCGGACCCCGCCCGTGAAGACGCCCTGGCTCCTGCGCCCCCTGGAAACCGCCGTGCTGGCATCGCTCTTCGCCCTGGCCTTCCGCTATCCGGGTGCGCTGGGAGGCTGGCTGGAACCCGTCGCGGCCCTGGCCTTCCCGGTGTTCTTGATGGAAGCCGTCTTCCGGGGCCGACACGCCTTCTGGACCTGGCTCACCCTGCTCGCAGGTCTGCTCATTCTCTACGCCTGGGTGCCCCAAACGCTGGCTTCGAAGGGAGGCCTGCCCTTTGGGGTGGCCCTGCTGGGGATGGTGCTGCTGAGTCTCTGGGAAGCCACGGGCCTCTGGGCCGTGATCCTGGGATCCCGCTGGCTGGGCCGCCGGAGCGGCCCCCTGGGCGCCGCCCTGGGCGCTGCCCTGCTCCTGCTGGCCTGGGAGTCCTGGGGCTTCCACGTTTATCCGTGGACCTGGGGCGCGGCCTTTGGCGCCCTGCCCTGGACTGCCCGCAGTGCCGCCTTCCTGAGCGCGTCCGGCCTGTCGGCCCTGGCCTGGGGCGCCGGTGCCTGGACGGGCGCGGCCCTGGCGGAAGGCGCCCCCCTCCGGCGCGTCCTGGCGGGCCCAGCCCTGGCGCTGGGCCTGCTGGCGCTGGGTGGCGGGGCCTGGCTCCTGCTGCCCCGAGGCCCTGTCCGCAGCCTGGATGTGGCGCTGATCCAGCCGAACTACCCCGCGGGCCAGCGCCTGCCGGGCATGGAAGCCGACATGTGGCGGCGCAGCGACGCCCTGCTGCGTGCCAGCGGACTGCCGCACAAGGATCGCCCGACCCTGCTGCTCTGGCCCGAGAGCTCGGTCCTGGGCCGCGATGACCGCCAGCCCGACCCGCGCCTCACTGCCGAGGCCGCCCGCCGCGGCGTGGCCTGGCTCTACGGCACGGAGGGGGGCCTCTTCAACTTGGTGCGCGGCGAAGCCGCGGGCCAGCCGTCCTTCCTCTTCGCCAAGACCGAACCCATGCCCTTCGGCGAGCGGGTACCCGGACCCGAGCCCTTCCGCCGCTGGCTGGACCAGCAGCTGGGCTTCGTCTCGCAGGAAGCAGGCGAGCTGCGCGAGGGCTGCGCCTTCCCGGTGCCCGCGCCCAGCGGCCCCCTGCGCGTGCATCCTCTCCTGTGCAGCGAGGCTCTGCTGCCCGAGCGGACCCGCCGGGGGCTGGCGCTGGGCCAGGCGGAGCTGCTCTCCAACCACACCAACGACGGCTGGTTCGAGCGCAGCATCGCCACGGACCTGCACGCCGCCCAGATCCGCCTGCGCGCGACCGAGCTGGGCGTGCCCCTGGTGCGCGCCACCCTCACGGGCAAGTCCGGCCTCTTCCGGGAGGACGGCCGGTTCCAGCTCTGGGGTGACCCCCTCAGCGAAGACGCCCACGCCCTGGAGCTGCAGTGGCGCCCGGTGCATACCCCGGCCCGCTCGGGCTGGCTGCTGCCCCTCCTGGCCAGCACCCTCGCGCTGGGAATCCTCGCGTTGCGCCTCCTCCCGCGGCTAGGATGGGGAACCTTCTCTTGGAAACCCTGATGGATCGCGACTTCCTCACACCCGAACCCCTGTCGACCCCTCATGGAACCATCGCGTTCCGGGACGAGACCTGGAGCATCGACCCGCGGGAGCTCCAGATCTTCTTCCAGGCGGAGGAAGTCTACTGGACCGCCGACCGCACCATCGAGCAGTGGCGACGGCTGCTGGCCTGCTCGCACCTGCTCACGGCGCGGCTGGTGCCGGAGGGCAACAAGGGCGGTCGCCTGGTGGGCGTCACGCGGCTCTGGTCGGATCATGCCTACGAAGCCAAGCTCTACGACATGGTGACGGCCCGGGACATGATGGAGTACGACATCCCCGGACAGATGGTGCAATGGGGCCTGCGACACCCCTGGGTGGGCGAGGTCACCCGCTTCGTCCTCGAGACCCGCGACCGCCAGCACTTCTACCCCCGCTTCGGCTTCCGGCTGGGCACCGAGGTCGAGAGCATCCACATGCGCGTGATGACGGCCGATCTCAAGACCCGGGGTCTGCGGTGAGCGAGACCCTGCCCGGTCTCTCCGACAGGGCGACGCAGCCCTTGATCCTCGCCAGCGGCAGCCCCCGGCGGCGCCAGTGGCTGGAGGCCATGCGCATCCCCTTCGAGCTGCAGGCCCCCCACGTGGACGAGACGCCGCTGCTGGACGAGGACCCCTCGGACTTGGTCCTCCGCCTGGCCGAGCTCAAGGCCGAGGTCATTGCCCAGCGCAACCCCGGCCGCTGGGTCCTGGCCGCCGACACCACCGTGGCCGTGGACCACCACACCCTGAACAAGCCGGTGGATGTGGAAGACGCGGTGCGGATGCTGCTGCTGATCCAGGGCCGGGCCCACCAGGTGCACACGGGACTCTGCCTGCAGAAGAACGACACCTGCCACAGCTTCGTGGACACCTCCCAGGTCTTCTTCCGCCCCCTCAGCGAGGCGCAGATTCGCTGGTATGTCAGCACCCGGGAGCCCATGGACAAGGCCGGCGCCTACGCCATCCAGGGCATCGGCGCCCTGTTCATCGAGACCGTGGAAGGCAGCTTCTCCACCGTCATGGGCCTGCCCGTGGAGCGCATGGGAGCTCTTTTCGGCCACCTGGGCCTGCTGAAACCCTGGATGGGCTTCCCGAGCTAGGCTCCCGCGGGCAAGGACGGGTGTCGGGCTGGCCCCTTCCAGCCCAGGGGTTGCCCTGTCCGGACCCCCGCCGGAGGGACCGGAATCAGGGGACCTATCATGGAGGAAATCGTTCTTTCGGATGAGGGAGATATAGACAACCCCAAAATCGTCTTAAATGCATGGAAGTGTCTCAGAAAAAATAGTTAAACAATCGTTTCCGCGTGCTCTATCATCGTGACCAACGGCACAACTTACCCAGGTTGTTGTCATCACAGCTCCAACCCGCTTCCTCTTTAAATTTCATTAATTATTTCTACACATGCGCTTATCGCAATAGTCCTGGCCCGAACACCGGCTCTGACAACGTCCCACCTATTCCCCGATGGTCTCCCGGCCTCACCCGCGGACCAGCGCTTCCCAAGGGGTTGTGCATGCACCCGTTCGACCGAGCGTTCCGCTTCGTCCTGCCGGCCGCGGCCGTGGCGATCCTCGTCACGATCCTCTCCGTGGGCTGGCTCACGGAGCCGGACCGCTTCGCCAAGGGCTATGCCCCAGAACAGCCCATCCCCTTCAGCCATCAGCTGCATGCCGGCACCCTGCGCATGCAGTGCCAGTACTGCCACTCGGGCGTCGACAAGTCCCGGCACGCGGGCATTCCGAGCGTGGACCTCTGCATGGGCTGCCACAAGGTCACCAAGGCCGACCGCCCCGCCATCCAGAAGCTGGCCCGCATCGCCCAGACCGGGGAGCCCCTGCCCTGGCAGCGGGTCCACACCCTGCCGGACCACGTCTTCTTCGACCACCGGCCCCACGTGAACGCGGGCATCGCCTGCCAGAGCTGCCACGGAGAGGTCCAGACCATGAAGGTGATCACCCGCGAGATGGGCATGCGCATGGGCAACTGCCTGGCCTGCCATCGCGACCCCCACGCGGCGCTGCCGCCGGGCTCCAAGATCACCCGGGGCGCCGAAAACTGCGCCGCTTGCCACCGCTAGGACCCAGGGGAGACCGACCATGGCCGACGCCGACCGCAAACCCCTCCTCGACCGGGCCGCCGCCCTGCTGGCGGGCCCCTTCCTGCTGGGTCGCCAGGCCCTGAGCCTGGCCTTCCCGTCCGACCGGGAAACCCCGGAGGCGCCTGCCTTGGCCCTCCAGCGGATTCCCGTCACGCCCCCCGAACACGCCATCAAGCGCCGTGGATGACCCGATGAAGACCCGACTCCCCGATCATGGCCCCGTGGAAGCACCCCGCTTCTGGCGCACGCTGGAAGAGCGCGTGGAGACGCCGGAGGCCCGCCAGGCCGCCCACGATGAGTTCCTGCCGGGCGCAGTCCCGGCCTACGATGACGTCCACGGCCTGCCCCCCCAGAGCGGCGTCTCCCGCCGCGACTTCCTGGGCCTGGTGAGCGCCGCAGCTGCCCTGGCCGCCACGGTTGGCTGCGACCGCAAGGGCCAGGGCACCGTGGTGCCCTACACCAAGCGCCCCGTGGAAGTGACCCCGGGCGTGGCCAACTACTACGCCAGCGCCTTCCAGGAGGGCCGCCGGGTCTACCCCGTCCTGGTCAAGACCCGGGAGGGCCGCCCCATCCACCTGACGGGCAACGACGAGCACCCCGGCGTGCGGGGCAAGACCAGCCCCCGCGCCATGGCCGATGTTCTGCGGCTCTACGATCCCGACCGCCTGCGCGCCCCCAAAGCCGAGGGCCGGACCATTGGCTGGACCGAGGCCGAGGCCAGGCTCCACGGGAGCCTGCAGGCCGCCAAGGCCACTGGCAAGCCCGTGCTGCTGCTCTCGGGCGCCGTCGCCTCGCCCACCCGAAAGGCCCTGCTGGCCGACCTCAAGGCCGCCTTGCCGACCCTCGAGCACCTGGCCTACGAGCCCGCCGCCGGGGACGCCGCCGAAGAGGCCGCCCGCGTGAGCTACGGTCAGAGCGTGGCCATTCAGCCCCGCCTGGCCAAGGCCAAGGTGATCCTGTCCCTGGGTGCGGACTTCCTCAATGGTGAGGATCCGGAGACCCTGGCTGCCTGGGGCGCGCAGCGCCGCCTGAAGAGCGCCAAGGAGCCCATCAATCGCCTCTGGGTGCTCGAAGGCCCCCTGACCCTGACCGGCACCAACGCCGACCACCGCTATCCGGTGGCGCCTTCCCGCCTGGCAGCCCTGGCCTTCACGCTGGCCCGGGAGCTGGCCGCCAAGGGTCTGCCCCTGCCCGCAGGTGCGAACCTCTCTGCCTTGCCCGGCGGGGCTCCGGCCGATGTCCCCACCCAGGCCTGGGCGAACCTGGTGAAGGACCTCCAGCATGCGGGCCGCAACGCCGTGGTGCTCTGCGGCGCCCAGATGCCCGCCGCCGCCCACCAGGCCGCCCACCTGCTCAACGCCATGCTCGGCTCCGAGGCCATGGCCCTGAGCCCCGCCGAGCCCCTGGCCACCACCAGGGACCTTGAGGCCGCTGTCCAGGGCATGGCCGCCGGCCGCTACGCCGCCGCGATCTTCTGGGATGTGAACCCCGCCTTCACCTATGCCCGAGCCACTGCATGGAAGGACGCTGTGGCCAAGGTGCCCCTGCGGGCCTGGATCGGCCTCATGGAGGACGAGACCGCCGCCCAGTGCCAGCTGGTCCTGCCGGAGAACCACTGGCTGGAGAGCTGGGGCGACTACGCCACCCCCGGCGCCACAGTGCTCCAGCAGCCCACGGTGGGCACCCTCTACGACACCCGTCAGGGCGAGGACGTGCTCCTGGGCCTCCTGAAGGCGCTGGGCGCCGCCCCGGCCGCGGACTACCACGCCTACCTCCGCGCCCGCTGGGAGAAGGCCGGGCTGCAGGGCGGCACCTTCGAGCAGGCCCTGCACGACGGCCTGGTGAAGACCGATGCCAAGCCCACCGCCCCGGCCTTCAGGGGTGCTTCGGTGGCCTCCGCCGAGCGCGCAGCGAAGGGCGCCGAGGGCTTTGAGCTCGTGCTCTTCCCGGGCTTCGCCCCCCATGATGGCCGCCACGCCAACAACAGCTGGCTGCAGGAGACGCCGGATCCCATCAGCAAGATGACCTGGGACAACCCCGTGGCCGTGTCCGTGCAGGACGCCCAGGCCCTGGGCATCCAGGAGGGGGACTTCGTCACCCTGACCCTGGAGGGCACCACCCTCCGGCTGCCCGCGGTGATCCAGCCCGGCCAGGCCAAGGGCGTGCTGGCCCTGGCCCTGGGCTACGGCCGCACCACCGGCGGGGTCGCCAAGGGTGTGGGCGCCAACGCCTACCCGTTCCTGGGTCTGGATCCGACTACCGCGAATGTCCGTCAGGGCGCGCGCCTGGCCAAGGCCGGCGGCCGGAAGGAGCTCTCCCGCACCCAGAGCCACCACCGCATGGAGGGCCGCGACATCGTGCGCTCCCTCACCATGGACGAGTTCCTGCATCACCCCCAGGGGCACCACCACCAGCCCGAATTGGTGACGCTCTACGAGGAGCAGAAGTTCCCGGACCATAAGTGGGGCATGGTCATCGACCTCGCCGCCTGTGTGGGCTGCTCCGCCTGCGTGGTGGCCTGCCAGTCCGAGAACAACGTGCCGGTCGTGGGTCCCGAGCAGGTGGCCAAGGGCCGCGAGATGCACTGGATCCGCATCGACCGCTACTACGAGGGCGAGCTGGAGAACCCCAAGGTGGTCCACCAGCCCATGCTCTGCCAGCACTGCGACAGCGCGCCCTGCGAGAACGTCTGCCCCGTGAACGCCACCAACCACAGCCCCGACGGGCTGAACCAGATGGCCTACAACCGCTGCGTGGGCACCCGCTACTGCGCCAACAACTGCCCCTACAAGGTGCGCCGCTTCAACTTCCTGGAATACACCGCCTACAAGACCGAGCCCGAGACCCTGGCCTACAACCCGGAAGTCACGGTGCGACCGCGCGGCGTCATGGAGAAGTGCTCCTTCTGCGTGCAGCGCATCAACGACGTGAAGATCCGCGCCAAGGGCGAGGGCCGCTCGATCCTGGACGGCGAGGTCACCACTGCCTGCATGGCGGGCTGCCCCTCAGACGCCATCGTCTTCGGCGACCTCAAGGACCCCGAGAGCCGCATCGCCCAGTTGGTCACCGCCACCCGGGCCTACCGCGTGCTGGAGGAGGTGGGCGCCAAGCCCGCCATCACCTACCTGGCCGATCTGAAGAACCCCGTCGAGGGAGGTCACCATGCGAACTGACGCCTCCGTCCACGCGGTCCCGATCCCCGAAGGCCTGCTGGAGCCCGCGCTCACCGTGGGCAAGGTCACGCCGGGCAGCCTTGACGACCAAGTGCTGGCCTTCCCCGAGACCAAGCCTCCGAAGCAGTGGTATCTGGCCCTGGCCGTCACCCTGACAGCGCTGGGCATCGGTCTGGCCTGCATCGGCTACACCTTCACCACCGGCATCGGCGCCTGGGGCAACAGCAGCCCGGTGTTCTGGGCCTTCGACATCATCAACTTCGTGTTCTGGGTGGGCATCGGCCACGCCGGGACGCTGATCTCCGCCATCCTCTTCCTCTTCCGGAAGCGCTGGCGCAACGCCATCGCCCGCTTCGCCGAGGCCATGACCATCTTCGCGGTCATGTGCGCCGTGATCTTCCCCCTCATCCACGTGGGCCGGCCCTGGCTCGCCTACTGGCTGTTCCCCTACCCGAACGAGCGCGCCCTGTGGACCAACTTCCGCTCGCCGCTGCTCTGGGACGTCTTCGCGGTGAACACCTACTTCTCCGTGTCCCTGATGTTCTGGTACCTGGGCCTGATCCCCGACATCGCCTCCATGCGGGACCGCACCACCAGCAAGCTGCGCAAGACCATCTACACCGTCCTGGCCCTGGGCTGGCGCGGCGCCGCCTCCCACTGGCAGCACTACGAGAAGGCCTACCTGCTGCTGGCGGGCCTGGCCACGGGCCTGGTGCTCTCGGTGCACTCGGTGGTGAGCTTCGACTTCGCCACCTCCGTGGTGCCCGGCTGGCACATGACCATCTTCCCGCCCTACTTCGTGGCGGGCGCGATCTTCGCCGGGTTCTCCATGGTGGTAATCGTGCTGGTGGTGGTGCGCGAGACCATGCAGCTCAAGAACCTGATCACCATGCGCCACCTGGACGTGATGAACAAGGTCATCCTCGCCATGAGCTGCATCATGGGCTACAGCTACATGATGGAGGGCTTCACGGCCTGGTATTCCATGAACGAATACCTGCACCACGGCTTCATGAACATCATCACCGGCACCTACGGCTGGGCCGGCTGGATCACCATCAGCTGCAACATTTTCATCCCCCAGCTGCTCTGGTTCAAAAAGTGCCGCAGCAGCTACTTCTGGATGATCCTGGTGGCCATCGGCGTGACCATCGGCATGTGGTTCGAGCGCTTCGTGATCATCGTGATCTCGCTGCACCAGGACTACCTACCCTCCGCCTGGCGCATCTACAAGCCGACCATGGTCGACTTCGGCATCCTGCTCGGCACCTTCGGCCTCTTCTTCACCCTGGTCCTGATCTTCGCCCGGGTGCTGCCGGTCATCGCCACCACCGAGGTGAAGGCCATCCTCCCGGACGCGCAGCCGAGCCACGGGGGCAGCCATGAATAAAAAATTGAAAGGAAACCACTCTCGCAGAGATCGCGGAGACAGCGGAGGGGCGCAGAGGAAATCGTTCGAGGGGTTGTCCTCCTCCTCTCTCCGCCCCCTCTGCGACCCTCTGCGAGAGTTTTTCCTGTCCCCGGGGGCCTGCCATGTCCGATAAAAAGGCCTACGCCGTCCTCGGCCTCTTCGAGACGCCCGACGCGCTGATGCACGCTATCCCCAAGCTGCGGGCGGCGAAGCTCGGCACGGTCGAGGCCTACACGCCCTACCCCATCCACGGCATCGACGAGGCCCTGGGGCTGCGCCGCTCTCCCCTGGGCGGCATGGTGCTGGTCATGGGCGTGCTGGGCGCGCTCACCGCCTTCGGGTTCCAGTACTGGATCAGCGCCATCGACTACCCGATCATCACCGGCGGCAAGTCGGCGGCCTCCTGGGAAGCGTTCATCCCCATCATGTTCGAAGTGACGGTGCTCTTCGCCACCTTCACCGCGGGCCTGGGCATGCTGCTGCTGCTCAACCGGCTGCCCTTCTTCGGCCATCCCGTCCTGTCCGCCAAGGCCATGAAGGGGATCACCCGCGACCGCTACGCCCTGGCCCTGGAGGCCGAGAGCGAGGCCTTCGACAGCGCCGCCGCGGCCCAGGCCCTCGAGGCCGCGGGCGCGGTGGACATCGAGGTGCTGCCCGCCCCGGACCGCAGCCCCTTCCTCACCAGCGACTACATCCTGCGCACCCTGGGCGGCATCTTCGTGGCCTGCCTGGTGGCGGGCTTGGGGATCTTCTCCCTCATCAAGTGGTTCCCGCTGCTGGCGCCCATGAAGTACATGCAGGACCAGCCGCGCCTCAACGCCCAGAAGGCCTCGACCTTCTTCAAGGACGGCCATGGCATGCAACCGCCGGTGCCAGGCACCGTGGCCCGGGGCTACCTGCCCACGGCCACCGGCACCCAGGACGCATCGGCCAACCTGGTGAACCCCCTGCCCCGCACCAAGGACGTCTTCGCCCAGGGCCGGAAGGTCTATACCAACCGGTGCGAGGTCTGCCATGGCGCCCTGGCGAACGGCGCGGGCAGCCTCACCGCCGCCTACGGCGCCAAGCCCGCGAACCTGCAGGCCCAGCAGTTCCGCGACTACCCGGACGGCAAGATCTACTGGGCTGTCGTGAACGGCAAGAACGCCATGCCCGCCCACGCGGCCTACCTCACCGAGCCGCAGCGGTGGGCGGTGGTCCACTACGTGCGCGCCCTCCAGCGCGCCCAGAACGCCACGGACGAGGACCTGAAGGTGGTCGCACCATGAGCCAGCAGAAACCGACTCCCCCCATTCTCCTTGGCGCGGTCGCCCTGGGCGCCGCCGGCGTCCTGGGCACCTACTTCGCCGCGGGTCCCGAGCGCTTCTGGGCCAACTGGGTGCTCTGGTTCGTCCTGATGTTCACCCTGGGCCTGGGCTCGCTCTTCATCGTGGCCCTGGAGCACCTGGTCAGCGCCAAGTGGAGTGTGCCCATCCGCCGGATCCCCGAGCGGCTGGCCACCCTGCTGCTGCCCGCCATTCCTGTGGGCCTCATCGCCCTGGGCGCGGTGCCCGTGCTCTACCCGGGCTCCCGGCCCGAGGCGGCCCACCACCCGATCCTGGCGGGCAAGGCCTTCTGGCTGAGCCTGCCCTTCTTCTCCGTCCGCACCGTGGCGGCCTTCGTCCTCTGCGTCATCGCCCTCGCCGTGCTGGTGGGCGGGTCGCTCAAGCAGGACGTGAGCAGGGACCCCGCCTTCAACTTCCGCGCCCGCAAGTTCGCGCCGGCCTTCATGGCCATCTTCGCGCTGGTGATCACCCTGGTGGCCTTCGACTGGATCTCGGGCCTCACGCCCGAGTGGTACAGCGACATCTTCGGGGTCTACATCTTCGCCGGGGCCTTCCTCAGCGGCCTCTCGGCCACGGCGCTCTCCCTGCTGTATCTCCAGGGCGAGGGCCGGCTGGAGGGGGTGCGCCAGGACCATCTCTACAACCTCGGCGCCTTCCTCTTCGCCTTCACGGTGTTCTGGTCCTACATCGGCTTCGCCCAGTACATGCTGATGTGGTATGCCAACATGCCCGACGAGGTCATCTACTACAAGGTGCGCCTCACTGGCGCCTGGCGGGCCATCACCTTCGCGCTGGCGGGCCTCCACTTCATCCTGCCCTTCTTCGCCCTGGTCACCCGGGACGCCAAGCGGGATCCCAAGCGGCTCCGCCGCGTGGCCCTGCTGATGCTCGGCGCCCACGTCCTCGACATCTACTGGCTCATCTTCCCGGCGCTTGGCGGGAGCCCGCGCTTCAGCTGGCCCGAGCTGAGCTTCGCCCTCTTCTTCCTGGGCGGGATCCTCCTCTGGGTCCGGGGCGCCATGCAGAAGGGTGAGGACATGCCGGTGGGCGATCCCTTCCTCCGCGAGGGTCTGGAGTTCCGCCTATGATCGACCAGTATCTCTCCCCCAGCGAGCTCAAGCGCCTGCTGACCGCCCTCATGGTGGTCATCGGCTTCATCTTCATCGCCGCCTTCTTCGGCTTCACGGTGCTGCCGGGCCTGCGCTACCAGGCCCACACCCTGCCGGACGCCCCGGTCCAGGCCGTCCAGGGCGAGACCGGCTGGCTGGACCCCACGGACTACCCCGCCATGGCCCGGGAGGTGATTCCGCCCATCGATCCCCGCACGGTGCTGACGCCCAATCCGGCGCTGATGGCCCGGGGCAAGGCGGTCTACGCCCAGACCTGCGCCACCTGCCACGGCCCCGAAGGCAAGGGCGACGGCCCTGGCGGCACAGGCCTGAACCCCAAGCCCCGCAACTTCACCCAGGGCACCGCCTGGAAGAACGGCACCCGCCTGGAAGACATCTACCGGACGCTGGACGAGGGCATCAAGGGCAGTTCCATGGTGTCCTACAACTACCTCTCCAAGAAGGACCGCATGGCCCTGGCCCACGTGGTGCAGTCCCTGGGCACCTTCGAGCACGGCGCCAGCGATCCCAAGGCCATCGCCGCCCTGGAGAAGCTCTTCGCCAGCGCCGGTGAGGTCATCCCCACCCGCATCCCCGTGCGCCGGGCCGTGGACACCCTCTCCCGGGAATATGCCCTGACGCACCCGATCCCCCCCGCCTCAACCCCCCGCTGAGAACCGCCATGAGCCTCCCCTCCCTCCGCCGCCTCCTGCTGCCGCTCGCCCTCCTGGCCCTGGCCACGGGTCCGGTCGGCCTGAAGGCCCAGGCCGCCCCGGCCAGCGCCCCCGAGGAAGTGGGGATCGACGAGAAACTCGGCGCCAGCATCCCCCTGGACCTGGTCCTCAAGGCCGAGGACGGCACTGCCGTCACCCTGCGTTCGCTCATCAACAAGCCCACCATCCTGACTCTCAACTACTTCCGCTGCGCCGGCATCTGCACCCCGCAGCTGGGCGGCGTGGCCGAGGTGCTGAACCGCACCCAGGCCATCCCGGGCCAGGACCTCCAGGTGCTCACCGTGAGCTTCGACGAGCGGGACGAGCCCGAGGTCGCCGCCCAGAAGCGCACCAACTACCTGGCTGAGATCAAGCGCCCCTTCCCACCAGACGCCTGGCGCTTTCTCACGGGTCCCTCAGCCACCACCCGCGCCCTGGCCGACGCTGTCGGCTTCAAGTTCAAGCGCCAGAACGATGACTTCATTCATGCGGCCGCGATCATCTTCATCAGCCCCGAGGGCCGCGTCACCCGCTACATGTATGGCACCACCTACCTGCCCGCCGATGTCCAGCTGGCGGCCCAGGAGGCGGCCCGGGGCGAGGCCCAGCCCACCATCAAGAAGTTCCTGAAGTTCTGTTTCAGCTATGACCCCGCGGGTCGGCGCTATGTCCTGAACACCACCAGCATCGGCGCCATCGTGATCCTCATGGCCGCCGGCGTGTTCCTGGTGTTTCTGGGGCGCGGACGCAAGGGCAAGACCAAGACCGAGGAGAACGCATGAGCGGCACCCACGCCACCACCCCCGAGCCCAGCTACCTGGTGGACACCGGGACGCGCACGGGCGTCCTGGCCTGGCTCACCACCACGGACCACAAGCGCATCGGCCTGCTCTATCTCTACTCGATGATGACGTTCTTCTTCGTAGGCGTAGGCATCGGCCTGGTCATGCGCCTGGTGCAGCTCACCACCTTCCAGAAGCTGATCACGGCCCAGACCTACAATGCCCTTTTCACGGTCCACGGCGTGATCATGATCTTCCTGTTCGTGGTGCCCGGGCTGCCGGCCATCTTCGGCAACTTCTTCCTGCCCATCCTCATCGGGGCCAAGGACGTGTCCTTCCCCCGCCTGAACCTGGCCTCCTGGTACTTTTTCATCGCAGGCGCCATCCTCGCGGTGCTGTCCCTCTTCACGGGCGGCGGCGCCCCGGACACCGGCTGGACCTTCTACGCCCCCTTCAGCCTGAAGACCGGCACCAACGTCAGCCTCGCGGTCTTTGCGGCCTTCGTGCTGGGCTTCTCGTCCATGCTCACGGGCATCAACTTCATCACCACCATCCACCGCATGCGGGCGCCTGGCATGCACTGGTTCCGCATGCCCCTGATGTGCTGGGCGCTCTACTCCACGGCCTGGATCCAGCTGCTGGCCACCCCCATCGTGGCCATCACCCTGCTGCTGGTGATCCTCGAGCGCTTCTTCGGTATCGGCATCTTCGACCCGGCCAAGGGCGGCGATCCCCTGCTCTACCAGCACCTCTTCTGGATCTACTCGCACCCGGCGGTCTACATCATGATCCTGCCGGCCATGGGCGCCATCTCCGAGATCCTGCCCACCTTCGCCAAGCGCCCCATCTTCGGCTACAAGGCCATCGCCTTCAGCTCCATGTCGATCGCCGGCGTGGGCAGCCTGGTGTGGGCCCACCACATGTTCACCTCGGGCATGAGCGGCATGGCCCTCATGATCTTCTCGCTGCTGACCATGGTCGTGGCGGTCCCCAGCGCCATCAAGGTCTTCAACTGGGTGAGCACCCTCTACAAGGGCAGCATCGACTTCCAGCCGCCCCTGCTCTTCGCCCTGACCTTCATCTTCCTGTTCTGCATCGGTGGCCTCACGGGCGTCATGCAGGGCGCCCTGGCCATCAACGTGCACATCCACGACACCTACTTCATCGTGGGCCACTTCCACTACGTGATGTTCGGCGGCACGGGCATGGCGCTCTTTGCGGCGCTGCTCTACTGGTTCCCCAAGATGTTCGGGAAGATGTATTCAAAGAAGGCCATCTACGCTTCCTGGTTCCCCATGTTCATCGGCTTCAACATGCTCTACTTCGGCATGATGATCCTAGGGATGATGGGCATGCCGCGCCGCTACTACGTCCACCTGCCGCAGTTCCACACCATGCACGTGATCGCCACCGTGGGCAGCTGGCTCCTGGTGCTGGGCCTGGTCATCTTCTTCGCCACCCTGCTCTACGCCACCTTCAAGGGCGAGAAGGCCGAGGACAACCCCTGGGGCGGCGTCACCCTGGAGTGGACGATCCCCAGCCCGCCGCCGCTTGAGAACTTCGACGTGATCCCCACCATCACCCGGGGGCCCTACCACTTTGAGCAGGAGGAGCACCGATGAGCGGGCACGTTCACCGCGACGACCTGGGCTCGCGCCTTGGCATGTGGCTCTTCCTGGTCACGGAGATGGTGCTCTTCGGGGGCCTCTTCATCGGCTACTCCTACATGCGCTACCGCTACCCCGCGGAGTTCCACCACGGCGGCATGGAGCTGAACGCCACCCTCGGAGTGATCAACACCCTGGTTCTGCTCACCAGCAGCCTCACCGTGGTGCTATCCATCGTGGCAGTGCAGCGGGGCGAGAAGCAGCGCGCCATGGCGCTGCTCGGGACCACCTTGGGCCTGGGCCTCACCTTCCTGGTGATCAAGGGCTTCGAGTGGAGCGCCAAGTTCCACCACGGGCTCTATCCGAACTCGGCCCACCTGGCCACCCTGCCCCCCGGGGAGCAGGTGTTCTTCGGGCTCTACTTCACCATGACGGGCCTGCACGGCGTGCACGTCATCGCCGGCCTGTCCGTGCTGAGCGTGATGCTCTGGTGGGTCGCCACGGACCGCATCCGCCAGGACCGCTACATCCACCTGGAGAACAGCGGCCTCTACTGGCATCTCGTGGACGTGATCTGGATCTTCCTCCTCCCGCTGTTCTACCTCGCTGCTTGATATCCTCCGGGGATCACACCCCCGGACCCCCACCTCGCCTCCAGCCAAGTTGGATGCTCGGTCTTAGGAACCTCCCATGAATGACACCCTGCACTCCCACGAAGCCCCCATCGAGCACCCGGGCTATGGCACCTTCATCGGGGTCTGGCTGCTGCTGCTCCTGCTCACCGGCTGCCTGGTGGGCCTCAGCCATGTGAGTCAGACCTACGCCGTCTGGGGCCTCATGACCCTGACTCCCCTGAAGGCCGGCCTGGTCTTCTACTACTTCATGCACCTGAAATACGAGGGGCCGGTGTTCAAGGTCGTGGTCCTGGTGACCCTCGGCACGCTGCTGATCTTCTTCGCCCTGCTCTTTTCCGACGTCGCTTTCCGCTGAGGCTCCCATGGACTGGATGAACCAAGCCGCCCTGTCTGCCCAGAAGTCCGACGCGGTCTTTTTCTACGTGTTCGGGCTCTCGGTGGTGTTCCTGATCTTCATCACGGTGCTGATGATCTATTTCGTGGTGCGCTACAGCAAGAAGCGCAACCCCGTCGCCAGCCAGATCGAGGGCCACGTGGGCCTCGAGATCCTCTGGACCACCATCCCCCTGGTGCTGTTCCTGTCCATCTTCTACTACGGCTGGACCAACTACGAATACATGCGCCAGGCCCCCCGAGACGCCATGGCCATCAAGGTCACCGCCCGCCAGTGGAGTTGGTCCTTCGAGTATCCCAACGGCAAGCAGACCAAGGTCCTCTTCGCCCCCCTGGGCAAGCCCATGCGCCTGGACGTGCGCAGCGCTGACATGATCCACGGGTTCTTCGTGCCCTCCTTCCGCCTCAAGATCGACGCCGTGCCCGCCCGCACCAACACCACCTGGTTCCAGGCCACCAAGCCCGGCTCCTATGACATCGAGTGCACGGTCATCTGCGGTGTGGACCACAGCCTCATGCTGAGCAAGGTCGTCGTCGTGCCCGAGGCTGAGTTCAAGGCCTGGTACTTCGGGGGCGAGGATGCCCCGGAACCCGGCAAGACCCTGCGCGCCGCCGAGGCCCACCCCGACCTGGCGAATCAGCCCATGGGCCTGGCCGTGCTGACCGCCAAAGGCTGCCTCGCCTGCCACTCCGTGGACGGTAAGCCCAAGGTGGGCCCCACCCTCAAGGCCATCTACGGCCGCGAGGCCCAGGTGCTGGTCGCCGGCAACCTCCACACGATCACCGTCGACGACGCCTACCTCCGCCGCTCCATTACGGATCCCTCGGCCCAGGTGGTGCGCGGTTATCCGCCCGCCATGCCCAAGACCGCGCTCACGGCCCAGGAGCTGGACGAGGTCGTGCGCTACATCAAGACCCTGGACTAGCCGATGAGCGCCGCCGCCCTTCCCCTCCCCAAGTCCAACCCCATCTCGAACCTGCTGGAGCTGACCAAGCTCCGGATCTCCGGCGCCTCCACCTTCACGGCGGCGGCGGGCTACGTGGCCTTCCTGCGGGGAGGCGACAGCGGCCTGATCACCACCCTGCTCGGCATCCTGCTGCTGGCCATGGGCAGCAGTGCCCTGAACGAGGTGCAGGAGCATCGCTTCGACGCCCTGATGCCGCGCACCGCCACCCGCCCCATCCCCCGGGGCGACCTCACACCACTGCAGGCCACGGTCTTTGCCGTCTCTCTGGCCTTGGCGGGCTTCCTGATCCTGCTGCTGGCCCACAACCTGACCTCGGCCCTCCTCGGCGCCCTGGCCCTGGGCTGGTACAACGGCTTCTACACCCCCCTCAAGCGTGTCAGCGCCTTCGCGGTGGTGCCGGGCTCCCTCATCGGCGCCCTGCCCCCCGCCATCGGCTGGACCGCCGCCGGCGGGAGCGTCGCGGACCCTTCTGTCCTCGCCCTGGCCTTCGTCTTCTTCATCTGGCAGGTGCCCCACTTCTGGCTGCTGGTGGGCCTCCACGCCGAGGGCTACGAGGAGGCCGGCTACCCCACTCTGGTGGGCCTCTTCGGACGACCCCGGCTGTCCCGCCTGACCTTCACCTGGACCTGCGGCACCGCCGCGGCCTGCGGCCTGCTGCCCCTCTTCCGGGTGCTGGTCTCCTGGCCCGCGGAGGTCATGCTGGGCCTCGGCGCCCTCTGGCTGGTGGCGGGCTCCCTGCCCCTCCTCAAGCCCGGCCAGGATGCGGTCCTCTACCGCCGCGTCTTCATGAACATCAACCTCTTCGCCCTGGTGCTGACCGCTGCCGTGGTCCTGGATCCGTTCTTCGCAAGGTAGGGGGTCCGACTCGAGAGAGGAGACGGAGCCAAGGTCCCTCCAAAGAAGACCAAGGGCCGACCTTGAGCGGTCGGCCCTTGGTTTGGTGACTTCGGGTACGGGTGTTACTGGATGGTGCCCACGACCGTGACGCAGACGGGGAAGCTGCCTGCGCTGTATTTGGTGGCGCCGAGCAGGACGCCCGTGGCCGGATCGATGGCGCCAATGGCGACTTGGTTGCCGTTGTAGTTGGTCAGGAGTCCCCACTTGCCATTGCGGCTCACCACCAGGCTATCGGAGCCCGTCCCGCCGAAGAGCTCGTAGGGGCTGCTTTCCAGGGGCGTGAGCACGCCAGTCTGGAGGTTGTAGGCATAGGCCGCATAGTCGTCACCGGTGGTGGCCAGGGTGAGGTAGATGACCGGCTGTGTGGGGTTCGCGGAGACGCCATGGTAGGAATCCGCCTGGGTGAGGCCCGTGTCCGTCGGAGCCAGCGGCAGGAGGCCACCGGCCTCGATCTCCACTGCGTAGGCATAGACGATGCATTCCTGGGCGGCGCCCCCAGCGGCGCCTTCGCTCTTGGTGAAGAGCACCTCACCCGTGTTGCTGAGTGCGAGCGACAGGGCGCCAGCCCCGGAGGGCAGTCCCAGGGAGCTGTGGAGGGTCGGGACACCCGTGCTGGCAGTGATGCCAAAGACCTGGAGCTGGTCGCTGGTGCGGCCAACGGTGTAGAGCTGGCGGCCCGAAGGATGCACCAGCACATCACCTGTGCCACCGGCCGTGGTGACAGGCGTGCCGGCCGTGAGAGCCCCCGTCGCGGGGTTGATGGCGAAGACCGAGAGCGTGCTGTCGCAGCGCACGTAGAGGTAGCTCCCCGAGGGGTCCACGGCGCTGGCCCAGGGGTTGGTGCCCGTGGGATAGGTGGCCACCTTGGTCAGGGCCCCGGTGTCGGCGGCGATGGTGTAGGCAGTGAGGGTGTTCGGCACATCGGCCAGCCCGTCCCCATTGACCGCGAACAGGAACTTGCCCTGGGGGTCGCTGGTGACATGCAGGGTATTCACCGCGACATCAATGGGCGAGGTCGCCAACTCGGTGAGCGTCCCCGTGCCATCACTGAGGGTGTAGGCCGAGATCCCTCCCCCGGAGTTGGCCACATAGGCGAACTTGCTGGTGAAGCCAAGCACCGTGACCGTCGTGGTGACCGTGGCGGTCGCCCCGGAGTCACTGGTGGTCGTCAGGGTATAGGTGGTCGTTGCGGCGGGGGAGACCGCCAGCTGCTCGCCGCTGGTAACCCTGACCCCACCGGGGGTGATCACGCCGGTTCCCGTGAACGAGAAGGTCAGCAGGGTGCCCTGCCCCGTCGTGATGGTGGCGGGATTGGCCTTGAAGAGGCTGATGCTGGGGGCGGTACCTACCGTGATCGTGAGGGCCGCGGTGGTGGTGTCTCCAGCGGCGTTGGTGACGGTGAGGGTGTAGGTGGTGGTGGTGGCAGGGTTCACCGTCAAGGTGGCCCCGCTGGCGAGGGCCAGGCCGCCGGGCGTGATGACACCGGTGCCGCCCCGGTAGGTGGCGCTAAGGACGGAGGCTCCGGCGGCGGCCACATCGGCCTTGCTGGCGGAGAAGTCGCTGATGACTGCCAAGGGAACGATGGAGATGAGGGCGGTGTCCGAGAGGTTGGTGCTCCCGCCATCACTTACCGTGCAAGAGAGGCTCACCTGCCCGGTGGCCCCTGCGGTGAAGGTCACGCTGGAGGTCGCTGCCCCAGCCGTGATACGGCCGTTCTGGATGGTCCAGGCATACGTCATGCCTGACTGCGCAGCCACCGAGGCGGTATAGCCCGCCTTGCCGGTGGTGACGCTGGCCGGGGCATCCACGGCGGGCTGGGCCGGGGGGGTCACGACCGTCACCGTGGTGGAGGCGGACTTGGAGGGATCAGCCGAGCTGGTGGCCTTGATCGTGTAGGTTCCAGCCGTCTCGGGGGCGGTCCAGGTATTCCCCTGCCAGCTGCCCCCCGTGGCAGACCAGATGACGCTGGTATTGGCCGCCCCGGTGACAGTGGCGGCGAAGGAGGTGCTGCTGTTGACCGAGACCACGGGAGCCAGCGGGCTGATGGCCGTGACTTTGACATCCTGGACCCGGACGGTGAGGGTGGCCGTGGCCGTGGTGCCGGCCTGGTTGGTCACGGTAAGGAGGAAGATCTTGGGATCGGTGAGGGTCCCGGTGGGGAAGGCGACGCCGCTGGTGACGGTGCCCACGCCGAGGTTTACGGTGCCGGTGCCTCCTGTGAAGGTAGGCGTGATGGTGGTCGAGCTGCCGAGCAGCACCGGGTTGACCGCTGCGACCAGGGTGGGGGTTGCAGGAGCGGCAACGATCGTGGCAGCAGCGGTCCCCGCGGCTGAGAGGCTCCCGAGGGAGTTGCTCGCCACGCAGCTGAGGCTCACGGTGCCCGTGGCTGCGGGTGTGAAGGTGATGGTGTTGGTGCCAGCGCCGGCGGTGATGGTGGCGCCGGTAGCTGTCCAGGTGAAGGTCATGCCGAACTGCGCGGGCACGGTGGCCGTGACACCGGCCAGGGAGCCCGTGACATAGGGGCTGAGCGTGATGACGGGCTTGTTCGGCAGGCCCACCACGGTGACGGTGGTCGTGGCCGTCTTGCTCACATCTTCCGTCGACGTGGCCGTGATGATCGCACTGCCGGCGGTGGCCGGTGCGGTCCAGACGCCGCCGGCGGTGATGGCACCGGACGTTGCCGTCCAGGCCACACCGTTGGTGATACCGCCGGTCACCGCGCTGCTGAAGGTGATTGCGGTGGAGACTGCGACGGTCGGCGCGGCGGGACTGATGGCGCCCACGCTGACGACCTTGGGGCTTACGGTGAGGGTGGTGGTGGCCGTGCTGCCCAGGCTGTTGGTGACGGTCAGGGTGAAGGTCTTGGCGGCGGTGAGGGCGCCGCTGCTGAAGGCCGTGCCGCTGGTGACTGCGCCCACGCCGTTGCTCACGCTGCCGGTGCCGCCGGTGAAGGTCGGGGTGATGGTGGTGCTGCCGCCGTAGGCCACGGGGTTGGTGGCGGCGAGCAGGCTGGTAGCCACGGGGGCGGCCACGATGGCCGGGCTGGCGCTGCCGGCGGCGGAGACCGCGCCGAGGCTGTTGGCAGCCACGCAGCTGAGACCCACGGTGCCGGTGGCACCCGCGGTGAAGGTGACGCTGGTGGTGCCAGCATCCGCCGTGAGGGTGCCGTTGGTGATGGACCACGCCAGGGTCATGCCGGCCTGTGCGGGCGCCGAGGCGATGTAGCCCCCCTGCCCGGCCGTGACGGACGCGGGCGCGGTGATCACCGGGGTG
>CAIOFF010000031.1 GCA_903857495.1 uncultured Holophagaceae bacterium
CCTGGACCCTCAATGTCCGCCCGAGGAAGTCCCTCGGCTGGAAATGCCCCGCAGAGCTTTTCCTTCCAGAAGGCGCTTTTGATTTCCAGGCCTTCTGGTCAAACCCACCCAAGCCTGTTGCACTTGGAACTTGAAACCGCCAGGCATAAGCTGGCCGATAGTCCGGAGATCTTTTAACCAGTGATGAACAGTGATGAACGGTGATGGGCAAGAACAGGAGTTCACCGGCCAGCGGTCGTCAGCCCCGCCACAGCGGCCTGCCCCAGGGAGATGCCGCCGTCGTTGGGGGGGAAGGCGCGATGGCGGTGGATGCGGAAGCCGGCCCCGGCCAGTTTCTCCTGCACCCGCGCGGTGAGCAGGGCGTTCTGGAAGCAGCCGCCGGAGAGCAGCACGTCCGGCAGGCCCGCCTGCTGCGCCCAGGCCAGGGCCAGCTCCGCCAGGGCCGCGTGGAAGCGGGCGGCGATGAAGCCCGCGTCCCGGCCCGCGGCCAGGTCCGCCAGCACGCCCTCGACCAGGGGCGCGGGGTCCGCGCTGCCGTCCCGGAAGTCCCAGCCGTAGGGCGCCTCCACCCGCTCGCCGGCCGCGAACTCCAGAGCCATGGCCGCCTGCCCCTCGAAGCCGCCCCGGGCGTGCAGCCCCGCCAGGGCCGCCACGGCGTCGAAGAGGCGGCCGAGGCTCGAGGTAAGGGGGCTGTTGAAGCCCCCCGCGAGCAGGCTCTGCAACTGCGCCCACTCGGCACCATCGAAGGCGTCGGCCAGCGCCGACGGTGGCGCCCCCGCACCCCGGACCGCCCACAGCAGGCCCGCGGCGCTGCGGCGGGGCTGCTTCACGGCCGCGGCGCCTCCGGGCAGAGGGAAGGGTTTGAGGTGGCCCAGCCGCGTGCAGGCCGCGCCCTCGAGCCGCAGGGCCTCGCCGCCCCAGAGCGTGCCATCGCTGCCGAGGCCGGTGCCGTCCCAGGTGAGCGCCAGGACTGGCCCCGTCAGGCCGTGTTCCGCGGCGCAGGCAGCGCCATGCGCGTGGTGGTGCTGCACCCGCACCAGGGGCACCTGCCACTCGGCCGCCAGCCGCTCCGCCAGGCGCGTGCTGGCGTAGTCCGGATGCAGGTCGCAGGCCAGCAGCTCCGGCCGGGCCCCGAAGAAGGCCAGCAGGTCCGTGACCGTGCGCGCCAGCAGGTCGCTGCCCTCCAGGCTGGTGAGGTCACCCAGGTGCTGGCTCATGACCAGCTCCCCGCCCTTCAGCAGCGCCACGGTGTTCTTCTGGTGGGCGCCCAGGGCCAGCACGCAGGGGCCGCCCAATCCCAGGGGCACCGCCAGGGGCGCGAAGCCTCGGGCGCGGCGCAGCATCGTCGGACCGTCGATGTCCACCCGCAGCACCGAGTCGTCCACGGGCCGCGTGATGGGCCGGTCGTGGCCTAGGAACAGGTCCGCCAGCGAGCCAAGCCGTCGGCGCGCCTCGTCATCCTCGAAGGCCATGGGCTCGTCGCTGAGGTTGCCCGAGGTGCAGACCAGGGGCCGCCCCGCGGAGGCCAGCAGCAGGCGGTGCAGCGGCGTGTTGGGCAGGAAGGCGCCCAGGCGCGGGTTGCCCGGCGCCACCGCGGCCACCACCGCGCCGCCGGACCGCCGCCGCAGCAGCAGGATGGGCGCCTCGGGCGAAGCCAGCCAGGCGTCTTCTTCGGGGGAGGCCTCGCAGTCCCGCAGGAGGCTCGTGCGGTCTGGGAACATCACCGCGAAGGGCTTGGCCTCCCGCCGCTTCCGCTGGCGCAGGCGGTCCACGGCCTCGGCCGAGGTGGCGTCCACCAGCAGCTGGTAACCGCCCAGCCCCTTGAGCGCCAGCACCGCGCCCTGGCCCAGGGCCTCGGCGGCAGCGGCCAAGGCGGCCTCGCCCTCGGCGCGGACGGTGCCGTCTCCCGCCTGCAGCGCGAGCCTCGGGCCGCAGGCCGGGCAGGCCATGGGCTGGGCGTGGAAGCGGCGGTCCAGGGGATCCGCGTATTCCCGCGCGCAGTCCGGGCACAGCGGGAAGGCTTTCATGGCGGTGCGCGGCCGGTCGTAGGGCAGACCCTCGATGATCGTGTAGCGCGGCCCGCAGCGGGTGCAGTTGGTGAAGGGGTAGCGGTGGCGCCTCTCGGCGGGGGTATCCACCTCGGCGGCGCAGGCCTCGCACAGGGCCAGGTCCGGCGGCACCACGGGGCGCGGGGCCTCGCCCTGCCCACTCACCCGAATCCGGAAGTCGGCCTCGCCTGGTACTTCGGCCATGGCTTCGACGACCAGCGACTGGATCCGTGCCGGCGCAGGAATCTCCTCGCGGAGGGCTCGCTCGAAGTCGGCGAGCTTCGCCTCGGTGCCCTGGGCCTCAACAGTGACGCCCTGGGCGTGGTTCCAGACCACCCCTGTGAGGCTCCGGGCCAGGGCGAGCCGGTAGACCGCGGGCCGGAAGCCCACGCCCTGGACCACGCCCCGGACCTGGAAGCGCCGGCGCGGCATCAGGCCTGCTGGGGCGCGAGGCGCCGGGCCTCGATCCACGCGATCCAGGCGTCGAGACCCTCCCCGGACTGGGCGGACACGCGGAGCACCTCGATGCCGGGGTTCACCCGCCGGGCGAAGGCCAGGCACTGCTCCACATCGAAGCGCAGGTAGGGCAGCAGGTCCACCTTGTTGAGCAGCAGCAGGTCCGCCGCGGCGAACATGTCCGGGTACTTGAGGGGCTTGTCCTCGCCCTCGGTGACCGAGAGGATCACCACCTTGTGCGCCTCGCCGAGATCGAAGGCCGCGGGGCAGACGAGGTTGCCCACGTTCTCGATCATCACCACGGCCCCGGCGGGCGGGGCCAGCAGGTCCAGCGCGTGGCCCACCATGTGCGCGTCCAGGTGACAGCCCTTCCCGGTGTTGATCTGCACCGCGGGCGCACCCGCGGCCTTGATGCGGTCCGCGTCCTGGCTGGTCTGCTGGTCGCCCTCGATGACCACCACGGGCACCCGCCCCTGCAGGCGCCGGATCGTGGCCTCCAGCAGGGTGGTCTTGCCCGACCCCGGGCTGCTGACGAGGTTCAGCGTGAACCAGCCCTGGGCCGCGCAGCGGGCCCGGATCTGGGCCGCCAGGGCGTCGTTCTTCGCCAGGAGGTTCTGCTCCAGGCTGACCCGCCGCCGGCCCGGGCGCAGCGGGGCCGCCTCGTGGGCATGGGCGTGGCCGTCCAGGGTGGCGCCGTCGCCTCCGCAACCGCAGGTGGTGCACATGGTCAGGCCTCCTCGACGTCGATGTCCTTGATGCGCAGCTCCGTGCCGCCGGTGACCGTGACGAAGCCGTCGCCGCAGGCGGGGCACAGGTCGAAGCGGGCCTCGATCTCCACCTCGGCGCCGCAGTCCTGGCATTGGCCCGTGCCCGGGAGTTCCAGGATCTCCAGGGTGGCGCCCTCCACCAGCGTGTCCTGGGAGACCGCATCAAAGGCGAAACGCAGGGCCTCCACCTCGGCACCCGATAGCTTGCCCACCTCGAGACGCACCTGCACGACCCGGGCAAAGCCGCCGGCCAGAGCCTCCTCCTGGATGCCCTGGATCATCCCTTCGAGGATGGAAAGCTCATGCATGCAGCTACTCTACCGCGGGCAGCAAGGCCGTCCAGGCCTCGCAGCTGGGGTTGCCGAGGAGGACTTCCAGCAAACTCCAGGCTGCGGCCAGGTGGGCTTCGGCAGCGGCGGACAGGGGCTCGCCCAGCTCGAAGGCCGCCCCCCGGATGCCCAGGACGAACGCAGGCGGGGCGGACGCTCCGGTGATCCGCTCGTAGACATGGAGGACCGCCCCGGGGCTCAGCTCGTGGGTGGTGTAGCTGCTGTCCCGCGCGGGGTAGACGCGACGGAAGGCACAGGGCGGCGGGCAGGCGGCGTCCGCATCCAGGAACAGGGCCAGAGCCTGGTCACGCAGGTCCTCGGCGTGCTCGATCTGCAGCTGAAAATCCGCCACAGGCGTGACCCGCAGGTCAGGGTGGTCCCGCAGCCAAGCCACCGCCCGGTCCAGCAGCAGCGGGCCCAGGGCGTCATCCCCCCGGCTGGGGTTGCCATAGCCGAAGAGAACCACGGATGGGCTCACAGCGTGGGTCGGGAGAGTTCTCCCTCAGCAGACCGCACCAGGAGATCCAGCGGCTCGCCGTCGGCAGCCAGCAGGCTCACCTCCAGCGGCATCCGGCCCAGGGCGTGCGTGGCGCAGGAGAGACAGGGATCGTAGGCCCGGATGGCCACCTCGATGTGGTTGAGCAGCCCTTCCGTGAGCTTCCGGCCATCCAGGTAGCGGGCGGCCACCTGCCGCACCGCCTCGTTCATGGCCTGGTTGTTGTTCGTGGTGCTCACGATGAGGTTGGCCTTCTCCACCACATCGTTCTCGTTGATCTTGTAGTGGTGGAACAAGGTGCCCCGGGGGGCCTCCACCACGCCCACGCCCTCCAGGGCCCGGGCGCCCCGGGTGACCAGGTCCGTGCCGAGCAGGTCGGGATCCTCCAGCAGCCGCTCGATGGCCTCGGCGGCGTGCAGCATCTCGATCATGCGGGCCCAGTGGTAGGCCAGCGTGGCCTGCTGCAGCCCGCCGCCGGCGGCGGCCCGGAAGGCCTGGCGCTCGGCCTCGGCCAGGGGAGTGGACACCCGGTCACAGATGTTGAGCCGCGCCAGGGGCCCCACTCGGTACCAGCCCTCCTCGGCACCCTTGCCGATGATGAAGGGGAACTTCATGTAGGACCAGGACTTCACTTCCTCGCGGATGTAGCGGTTGTAGTGGGTGTAGTCCACGTGGTCAAAGATGGTGGCGCCCCCGGCATCCAGGGCCCGCAGACCACCATCGTAGAGCTCAAGGTCCCCGCCGGCCCCGATGAGTCCAAGGTGGTTGGAGGGGAAGGTCCCGAACGCTGCGCTGTATTCGCTGGAGGTGAAGAAGTCCCGGCTGAGCTTCACCGCCGCCTGGCTCCAGGCCACCACCTGCGCGATGCCGCCCCGGAGCTCGTCCACCTCGGCGACCTTGAGCGCCTTGTTCATGCCGCCGGGCAAGGCCGCCGTGCCGTGGACCCGCTTGCCCGTGATGTGGCGGATGACCTCCTGGCCGTACTTGCGGAGCTTCACACCCTGCAGGGCCAGCTCCGGGTGGCTGGCGATGACGCCAATGATGTTGCGCCGCTCCACCTCGGAGTCGAAGCCGAAGAGCAGGTCCGGGCTGGCGAGGTGGAAGAAGTGGAGGGCGTGGGACTGGAGCATCTGCCCGAAGTGCAGCAGGCGGCGCAGCTTCTCCGCGGGCGGAGTCAGGGTGCGGGCCCCCACCAGCATGTCCACGGCCTTGGCGGCGGCCAGGTGGTGGCTCACGGGGCAGATGCCGCAGAGCCGCTGGACCAGGACGGGCACCTCCCAGTAGGGTCGGCCCTGGATGAACTTCTCGAAGCCCCGGAACTCCACGATGTGCAGGCGGACCTGGTGGACCCGGTTCTGCTCGTCCAGGAGGATGGTGACCTTGCCATGGCCCTCCACCCGGGTGACCGGCTCGATCACGACGCGCCTCAGGGCCTCGGGGTTGGCGGCGGATTCCAGGTTGTGGCTCATGGTCAGTTCTCCTGGATCAGTCGTAGCGGAGGAGCTGGAGGGGCAGGTTGGGATCGCGACCGGCGATGAGCTCCGTGAGGAAGTGCCAGAACGCGTCCGCCGAGGGGGGACACCCGGGCAGGTAGTGGTCCACCCGGACGACCGCGTGCAGGGGATAGACCTTGTCCAGCAGCAGCGGAAGCTCGGCGTCATCGGGGATGTGCGCGTTCTCGACGCCGACCCCCCGGATGTAGGTCTCGTACAGGCACTCCTTGAGGGTGTGGTGGTTCCGCATGGACGGGATGCCGCCGGTGATGGCGCACTCGCCCACGGAGACCAGGACCCGGCAGTGCTCCCGGAAGTGCTTCAGCAGGTGCACGTTCTCCGCATTGCAGAGCCCGCCTTCCACGAAGCCGAAGTCCACGATGCCTTCGATGGTCTTGATGTCATTGATGGGGCTGCGGTCGAACTCGATGAGCTCCAGCAGGTCCAGCAGGCGCTCATCGATATCCAGAAAGGACATGTGGCAGCCGAAGCAGCCGGCCAGGGAACAGGTGGCGACCTTCACTCTGCTAGCCATGGGTGAGCGCCTCCCGCGCCTGGAACCGGCGGACACTGGCCGCGGCGATGGGCTCCTTGTCATAGACACGCTCACCGATGGGTACCTCAAAGGCCTTCCCCTTGATGAGGATTGCGCCCACCGGGCAGTGCTGGACGGCCTCGTCTTCGACGGTGACCCGGCTGTCCTTCAGCAGTCCGCTGGCGGAATCCACCACGATGACAGTGTGGATGCCCCGGCCGGTCATGGCGAAGACGTTCTTGCGGTCCACGTCCCGGCTGATCCGCACGCAGAGGCCACAGAGGATGCAGCGATCCCGGTCGAGGATGATGTCGGCATGCGAGGCGTCCAGCTCGCGCCGGGGGAAGAACTGGGGGTAGTGGTTGTCCTGAAGGCCCAGATGGTAGGCCGTGGCCTGCAGCTTGCAGCTGCCGCTCTTCTCGCAGGAGGGGCAGTAGTGGTTGCCCTCCACGAAGAGCATCTGGGTGAGCGTCCGCCGCATGGCCCGCAGCTCAGCCGTGTCACTCTGCACCATCTGGCCCGCCACCGCAGGCTGGGTGCAGGAGGCGAAGGGGCGCCCGTTCACGATGACGGTGCAGAGCCGGCAGCTGCTGTGCGGCTCATAGTCGGGGTTGTGGCAGAGGTGCGGGATGAAGACCCCCGCGGACATGGCTGCGTCAAAGACGCTCTGCCCCTCCCGGAAGGGGATCTCCTGGCCATCGAGAAAGAAAGTCCTGTTGGAATCCGGAGACATGGATCACCCCCTCACAAATGGGCCGCGTCGTCATCACGGCCCGTGAGCTGCCGCGCTTCCTCGAGAGAGGCGTCCAGGTCGAAGGCAGGCTCGAAGCCGCCCACCATCATCCGTTTGTCCCAGTCCCCCCGGAACTTCGCCAGGCTGTCCACCAGGTGGTTGGGAGCGCTCTGGCCCAGGCCACAGTGGGCCGTGGTCTTCATGAGGTGGCTGATCCGCTGGACCTCCTCCAGATCCAGGGGGCTCCCCTTCCCTGCGGCCACCCGGTCCACCAGGTTCGCCAGCAGGCTGGTCCCGACGCGACAGGGCGTGCAGAGGCCGCAGCTCTCGTGCTGGAAGAAGTGGGTGAAGTTCTGGACCACCTCAAACATGTCCCGCTGGGGCCCGAAGATCATGAACGTGCCCACGGTGGTGAGGTCTTCGTAGGCCAGGGTGCGGTCGAACTCCTGCTGGGTGATGGTGGTGCCGGAGGGACCGCTGACCTGGACGGCCTGGGCGTCCAGGCCGCCGCAGTCGCGCAGGATCTCCCGGGCACTCACGCCGAAGGGATACTCGTAGATGCCGGGCCGCTCGCAGTCGCCGGAGACACAGAACAGCTTGGTCCCCGTGGAGTGCATGGTGCCGTGGCCCGCGAACCAGGCGCCCCCCTTCAGGGCCACCATGGCCACTGCGGCGAAGGTCTCCACGTTGTTCACCACGGTGGGGCGCTTCTCCACGCCAGCCACCACGGGCAGCGGCCAGCGCTTCCGGGGCTTGCCGCGCCGGCCCTCGATGGACTCGATCATCGCGGACTCCATGCCGCAGATGTAGGCCCCGGCGCCCCAGTGGATGGCGATGTCGAAGGCGTGGCCGCTGCCCAGGAGGTTCCGGCCGAGGAGGCCCGCTTCCCGCCGCCGGGCCAGCACCGCCTCCAGGTGGGTCTTGAGATACCAATACTCCTGCCGGATGTAGAGGATGCCCTGGCTGGCGCCCACCACGTAGCCGCAGAGGGTCATGCCCTCGAACACCATGTCCGCGAAGCTGCTCAGCATGACGCGGTCCTTGAACGTGCCGGGCTCGCCCTCGTCGGCATTGCACACCACATAGCGCTCTGGCGCCGGTGTGTCCCGGCAGGCCTCCCACTTGAGGGCGGCCTTGAAGCCCGCGCCGCCCCGGCCCCGGAGGTCGGAGCGGTAGAGCTCCTTCAGGGTCTCGTCAGCGCCGCGCTTCCAGGCGATGCCCGAGGCAGGATCCACCGCCTCCTCGAACTGGATCGCCTTCAGCGTCTCATCCCCACCGCGCAGCAGTGCGGACTTGAGGGCCGCCCCGGGCTCGAAGGCACGGCGGAACAGCACATCGGAGCGGCGGAAGTTGTCCTCCACTAGGAACAGCTCCGGCGGCCAGTCCGAAACCGGAGTCCGGGCCATGATGAGGTCCACCATGCGGTCCGCCCGCTCCCGGCTGAGTCGAGTGACCGGCCGGCCATTGACCAGGGCCGCCGGTCCCTGGTCGCACATGCCCGTGCAGGAGGTGAAGTGGACGCTCACCCGACCGTCGCTGCGGACCCTTCCCAGCTTCACCCCCAGGCGGCTGCAGAGGTACTTCCCGATTTCCTTGTTGCCGAGCATGCGGTCCGTGATGTTGTCGCTGAGGTAGATGACGTAGTCGCCAAGGAAGCTGTCACTGAGGAACGAATAGAATCCCACCAGGCCCCGGATGTGGGCGCGCGTCACCCGGAGGTGTTCGGCAATGAGACCCACGGCCTCCTCGGAGACCCAGTGGTAGGCGTGCTGGACCGCCACCAGGATCTGCAGCAGCTCGCCAGCATCGCGGGGATGCTTCTGCAGAATCTGCTGCACCGATTCCTGAGTTTGGGTCGTGACGGCTTGGGACATGGGCTTCTCCCCGGGATGGGACCGGCACTGCACACCCGGCCCTGCTCACCGCGTGTGCCCCGCACACCCGGCGCCTGACTCCAAAGACGACTAAACCATCGCCAACCTACACCCAGCCCCCCACGAACACAACCCGGCATCTCGACCGGTTGTGATGAAAGCCATGAAGCTGAGCTTGTCGGACGTCTTCTTCAGATGAGGGAGGCTTGTCGGTAGAGGTCAGAGGCTGAGACGCCCAGGTGCTTGGCCAGGGGCTTGACCGCCTCCCGGAGGGTCATGCCACCCTCCCGCGCGGCGGCGAGGTAGGCCTTGGCCCAGGGCGGCAGCTCCGCGCCGTCGAAGTCCGAGGCAGCCTCCGTGACCACCCGCTTGGCCCCGGCCCCGGCCAGCACCAGCACCATCTCGCCGCGGTCCTCGCGGCCCAGCTGGACCTTCACCTGGGCCGGGGTGCCCCGGTACCAGGTCTCATGGAGCTTGGTCAGCTCGCGGCCCAGGGCGATTTCCCGGTCCGGCAGCAGCTCTTCCAGGTCGGCCAGGGTGTCGTGGATGCGGTGGGGCGTCTCGAAGACCACCATGGTCTCTTCCTCGGCCCCCAGCTGCTTCAGCAGCGTGCGCCGAGGCTCGCTCCGGCTGGGCAGGTAGCCCCGGAAGCTGAAGCTGTGGCAGGGGAGCCCCGAGGCCACCACCGCCAGCAGCACCGCCGAGGCGCCGGGCAGCACGGTGACTTTCGCGCCCGCGGCCCGGGCGGCCCGGGCGATCTCGAAGCCGGGATCGTTGATGCCGGGCATGCCCGCGTCGCTGCAGTAGGCCACGGTGCGGCCCGCGGCCAGCTCCAGGCCCAGGCGCTCGTAGGCCGCGGCGCCCGCGTGGTCATCGAAGCGCAGCAGCGGCTTGTCTATTTCAAGGTGCTTCAGCAGGCCCCCGGTGCGGCGGGTGTCCTCGCAGGCCACCAGGTCGGCGCCGGCCAAGGCCTCCCTGGCCCGGTCCGTGAGGTCGCCGAGGTTGCCGATGGGGGTGGGGACGAGGAAGAGGTGGCCGGTCATGGTTCCCCAGTCTGGCAGGCCTGGGCCGCGTGCGTCCTGAGGGCGCCTCATCCCAACTTGCATTCAGCGAATCTGGTCATCGATCAGACTCCGCAAAAAAACACTCCACGAAGTTCACGAAGACGCCCTGCGGGCGCAGGAAGCACACGAATGCGCCCGGACTCACCTCGGGCATCCCCAAGGGGGCGGCGGCTGGCTGCGGCCCCAAAAAGCCGTTCCAGCCG
>CAIOFF010000032.1 GCA_903857495.1 uncultured Holophagaceae bacterium
CTGATTGCTATCGTGAAGAAGGAACTCCAACTCGAGGCCTCGCTCTATCAGCTGCTACAGATCCTGTCGGACTCCGTTTTCGAGAAAATCGAGCTACGGCGGGCCTTTGCGAAGGAGGAAATCCAGATCCACGAGGACCGCTTCTCTAAACAACTGCCATTGTTTGACTTTTAACCGGACACTAGTGATTTCTGAACTAATGAGGTACTGCACTCTCTAGGGCTTCCAGGGGGCAAAAAATAATTTGTAACGGATCTCGTCTTTTCCGGTAATCCCTATTGATGGAGATCCCCTTGCTACCACTTGACGACACTGAACTCATGCGCCAAGTCCGCGCAGGGAGAGGTGATCTGGTGGGCTTGCTCTTTGATCGGCACTACAGGCCTCTCTTTGGCTTCTTCATGAATCTCACTCGGCAACCTGCCCTTAGTGAGGACCTGACCCAGGAGGTCTTCCTGCGGGTGCTTCGCTACAGCGCCTCCTTCAAAGAAGGATCAGCCTTTCGGCCTTGGCTCTACCGCATTGCCCGGAACGTCCTGGCGGATCACCAGAGCCGGCTGCAACCTTTGACCCATCTCCAGGAGGCGGAGCAGGTGGCGGACACGCGCCCGGATGCCCACCAGGTGGCAGAGGCCCATGCGGACCGGGTCCTGTTGGGCCAAGCCCTGTCCCGGTTGCCTCAAGAGAAGCGAGAACTGTTACTGCTCTACAAGGACCCAGATCTGAGTTCCCAGGACCTCGCCACCATATTCGGCTGCACCCCATCCACTCTCAAGGTGCGCGTCCATAGAGCCATGAATGATTTGCGCTCCCTCTTTTTTCAACCCCAGGAGGTCACGTCATGATGTGCCAGGACTTCCAGACCGAGATTCTCGACGGCCAGAAGAAAGAGGCGGCCACTGATGCATCCAAAGCCCTGGCAGAGCATCTTGCCCAGTGTGCGGACTGCCGTGATCTGCAGCGGCTGATGGAGGGATTGAACGCCCTGCCTCACCCCGATCCCCCCGAAGGACTGTCCCAACGATTCCACCAACGACTGGCCCTCGAATTGGCCGCGACCTCAAAGTCCCATCCCTTTCTGGGTAGCTGGTGGATGCCCCTGTCGGCAGCGGCCCTCCTGCTGCTGTCGGCGGGCATGTCCCTGGGCTTCCTCCTTCGTGGCGGCAGGGATGATTCGGGCATGGCGAGGCTCCGGAGGGGGAGCGCTGCTGACCGCATGGAGGCCATCGCTCTGGTGAACCAGCAGAACTCTGGTCCGGTCGAGATGGTTCCCGCGCTGCTGGACCGCATCGGCCACGACCCCAGCCTGGAGGTGCGCCTCTCGGCAGTGGAGGCTCTCTACATCTTTTGTTCCGATCCCGAGATCAGCCCCCGCATCGAGCTGGCTCTGTCTGCCCAGGATCGTCCTGAGGTTCAGTTGGCGCTTATCGACCTCGTGGCCGCCCTCAGGCAGCGCCGAGCGGCAGAGGCCCTGCGCCGTCTCATTCGGGAGGGTGGCCTGCCGGCGGAGGTCCGCCAGCGGGCTAAACAGCGCCTCGCCCAGATGTCGTTGTAACCACTCGGGCGGGGATTGGTAGTCCTTTTGAGACGATTTGAAAGCAGGATCCTATGAAACTCTTCATCAAGCGCATGTTGCTGACCCTGGGTGCCCTCATGGGCCTACTGATCACCTTCCATCTAGTGGAAAACTGGCGCGGTCGCCGGGCCTGGGAGACTTGGAAGGCCTCTCAGGAAGCCTCGGGCTTCCGCTATGACGTCATGAACTATGAGCCAAGGCAATTGCCCGATGCCGATAACTTTGCGAAGGCGCCCATCGTGGTCGAGATCACGAGTCCCAAGGGTTCTAGTGCTGGCCCAGCTTGGTTGGCGATCCGATCTGTCTTCACCAATCCACCGACCGCTGGGAACTTCCGCCTAGGCCAGAGCGCCGACTATATCGCCTTCAGTAAAGAGCTAGATGGGCAGAACCTAGAGACCGTGACCCAACCGTTTGATTCGAAACTCGACCAGTTGGCCGAGGCAGCTCGACGACCGGGATGCCGGTTCATGGCTGACTACGCCGATATCGAGGGGTTTCCGCCTCTCCTAAACCTGCGAGCCGTTGCACGCGCCCTCCGACTGCGGGCCCTGGCGCGTCTTCAGGCAGGCAAGTCGGAGGCGGCGCTTGAGGATGTGCTAACGGGCCTGAAGTTGATCCAGAACTTCAAAGGGGAACCTCACCTGATCTCCCAGTTGCTGCGCCTTGCCTATGTGGGGATTTTTCTTCAGCCGGTGTGGGAGGGACTTCAGGCTCATGCCTGGAACGAGGCACAACTCGTGCGCCTTGAGGCAGCATTCGCTCCTATTGACACCATTGCTTCAATGGATCTTGGGTGGGGTTTTGAGCGGGCCGGGTTGGCGCTGGCCTGGACCCATTACGCCGAGGAAGCTCGGACTACGTTCTTAGGGCAGTTTGATCCGACTGTCGCCCCCATCCACAAGGTGAGAAACGCGTTTCGCTGGGCCTTCATACCGAAGGGGTGGATATACCAGAACTTGGTGTCCCTGGACCGTGAGTTTGTGGCTCACGCAGGTATCATCCTGGACCAGAAAGGCCACCTGGTTCATGCAGACAAGCAGAAGATGGCCGAGGCTCGTTTCTCCACCCAGCGAAATACCCCCTACAACTGGATCGCGCGGATGACCCTCCCAGCCCTTCTGGCGCAGAATGCTCGTGCGGCCAGGGCCCAGTCGGACCTGGACATGGCCCGCATGGCCTGCGCCCTGGAGCGGCATCGGCTTGCGCTTGGGGCCTACCCTGATGACCTGGAAGCTCTTGGGCCATTCTTGGCTCAGGTTCCTCACGATGTCATCAACGGCACTCCGCTACATTACCGCCGCCAGGGGGATGGCTTCAGGCTCTACTCCGTGGGTTGGAACGGGACGGATGAGGGCGGACAGGTCGCACCTGTTGATAAGGATGGGAGCTATGACCCGCGGCAGGGGGATTGGGTCTGGTCCACAGGAAAGTGATTAGGATTGGCTAACTCCTATAGACACTCCAACCAATAATATTCCGAGGGATGGGGCCTGCCGAATTTGCAGCCCTTGGCCTTAATTGGACCGAGATAGGCTTCGCCGCTCTCATCCAGTAGGTCCAAGGCTGCTGCACCCGCTTCGTCGATGCGCCGATCCTGATCGTTTGCTCGAATCATCACGCTGAGTTCGGACTAGGTCGATCCTCCACCTCCATTCCATCCATCCAGCTGACGCGGGAGTTTTTCCGTTTCAAGCGGGGCCTGCATCGTGGCGTTTAATCTGAAGTGGCGATATTCCATGATACCTATCAACAGGACCGTCAAGCTTTCATGTAAGGAGGGATTACTCCGATCTGGCAGCTTACAACCGAGCAAAGGGAGCATTGGCAGCAGGGCTTCTCACGCCCCTCCCGGTTCATGCACTGCCGGTTGTCCTGATCCCGCGCCACGGCGGGCCTACCCGTTCTCTGCCCGGTTCACTGCGTTGCCCGGTTCGTTCCCGGTCCAGCCCTGGGGAGCGGGGGACCCCGGCGTTTCGTGCCCCGGCCCGGTGGGCACGGAGAAACGCCATGACCCCTTCCGGTCTTCCTCTCATCGACCCCCAGTCCTTCCGGACACCCGCCAAGCCCTTCCCCGTCGCCGAGACCGTCGCCCTCTACGGCCCCGAGGCCCTCTCCGACGCCCAGCTCATCGAAGCCATGCTGAACCGCATCCGCCCTGGTCGCGCCGAGGAGATCCTTCGCCAGGTTGAAAGCCTGGGGCGCCTGGTGACCCTGGGGCCGGCCGAGCTGCAGGCCCTGGGCCTCACCAAGATCGAGATGGCCCGCTTTGCCATCCTCCAGGAAGTTCAGCGCCGCAGCACCCGCTGCATCGAGGCGCCGCGGATCACCAGCCCCCGCGCCGCCGGGACCTACCTCCTTCCCAAGGTCCAGGGCTGGACTGAGGAGCGCTTCGGGATGCTGGCCCTAAATGCCAAGGGCGAGCTCCTGGCAGACCGAGTCCTTAGTCAGGGCACGTCCACGGCCACCCTCATCAGCCCCCGGGAATTCTTCCGGGAAGCCCTGCGCTACGGTGCCACCACCGCCCTGGCCTGGCACAACCACCCCTCCGGGGATCCTACACCCTCCCGCGAGGACATTGCCCTCACCACCCGGTTGCGCTCTGCCGGTGAAAGCCTTGGGGTGCGCGCTCGAAGCGCACGGTGCCCGCAGAGTTGCCCGGCCCGTAGAGCACGGTCTGGGGGCCCTTCACCACGGTGATGCGGTCATAGGACTCGGGGAAGATGTAGGCCGTGGGCGGATCCATGCGGGCCCCACAGCCGCCCAGGATCTGCTCGCCGTCCAGCAGGATGGTGAGCCGAGAGCCCGCCATGCCGCGCAGCACCGGGTCGCCATCGGTGCCGCCCTTGCGGATGACCGAGAAGCCGGGAATGGTCTTCAGATACTCCGCGCCATCCTGGGCAGGCACGGGCTGGCGCGGGGCCTTGGCGTCCAGTACTGTCACGAGGGGCTCCGTGGGCAGGGGCGCCGTGACCTCCACCACGGCCGAAGGCTCAGGCTTCGGAGTGGGCTTGCTGGCCCGTTCGTCGGCCTGCGCGGTGACCACCGGCAGGGCGCAGACCAGGGAGAGGCGGATGCAGAAGCGGGACAGGCGCATGGGCCATTCTCCATAGGATTCAATGACCCTAGCGCCTTCTGTCTTGCCGGACCTGCGTCAAGATGTCACACCCTAATGACATCTGTTCAAATCATCAAAAACACAGGTGCGCTGCTGATGGCGTCTCCAGGCTTTGAGTAAGGCTCGGAGACTTGGTTCAATGGCAAGGCCAAGATCAGCGCGCCTGATAAGCGTCATTATCTGGCGGGCCATCCTGTGATTTTCCATGCGACACACCTTTAGAGCTTCATCAGAATTTGATCTAAGACTCGCTTCTTCGGCACGAAAACGCTGGATGAGCTCCACGGCAAGAAGGGCCAGAAACTGCCGCTGTTTCCTGCGCTTGTCAGGGCCGTGAGGGGTATCACTCAGCCACTCAGAAGCCATGAAAAAGGGGTCTTGATCGAAGGGCTGGAAAGCCAGGTTCGGGGCTCCTTCTCTTCCGCAGCCTGTCCGGCCCATGTGCGCTCCTGGAGGCAGTCCGACTTGGCGGTCCATGCTTCTCAAGATACGGAGGGAGACCCGGATTGGAATGCGACAGGATGTCGCACCCTGCCGGGTCGAGAGGCAACCCCGCCCAGGACTGCCGCGGTCTGCTAGGGTCTTCCCTGGAGGGACCCCATGGCCACCGTCCTTCATCAGGGCTATCTGCCCGGCTGCATCGGCCGCGTGGCGGAGCTGCACGCCACCTACTACAGTCCGCGGGTGGGCTTCGGCCTCTTCTTCGAGAGCAAGGTGGCCCGGGAGCTGGCGGCCTTCTGCGAGGCCTACCAGGACGGCCGCGACGGGCTCTGGCTGATGCTGGTGGATGGCCGGGTCGAAGGCTCCCTCGCCATCGATGGCTCCCGCGCCGGGACCGAGGGTGCCCACCTCCGCTGGTTCATCGCCTCGGACGCCGTGCGCGGCACCGGGGCGGGTAACGCCCTGCTCGCGGCCGCGGTGGCGTTCTGCCGGGCCCGGCACTACGCCAGACTCTACCTCTGGACCTTCGACGGCCTGGCGGCCGCGCGGCACCTCTACGAGAAGGCCGGGTTCCGGCTGGTGCAGGAACAGCAGGGCAGCCAGTGGGGCAAGCCGGTGACCGAACAGCGCTTCGAGCTGCGGCTGGGCTGAGGCTCCGCCCCCCTGCGGGCAGCCCTCCGCCCTTCCTGGCTATCCTCTTTCATGTCCCACCGGTCCCTGCGATGCCCTGCGCCTCGCCACGGGCGGGGTCGGATGCCCTTTCGCCCGGAGCCGCGCATGACCTTCAAGCCCATGACCTACCTCGTCAGCTTCACGGCCTTTGTCCTGCTCTTCATGGGCCTGGGCGGCTGGGTGGGCTACACGAAGTTGGCGGAGCACTTCCTGGCCCAGGCCTACCTGGAGGCGCTGCCCATCCGCCTCAGCGTGCAGCGGGATGAGAAGGGCGCGGTGGTGCGCTGGCAGGACAAGGTGGCCCTGCAGGCCGGAGTCTCGGTGGGCATCACCGCCAGCAACCGGGCCCAGCCGATTCTGATTGAGGTGGTCGAGGAACCGGCCCCTGCGATGCACTCGGCCACCGGGAGCACGGGCATTCCCCTGGCCGCCAACGAGCGCACCGAGGATGTCCGCCTGGACCGGGCCAACCGCTACCTCTACGCCCGGGTGTTCGCGACCTCCACCATTCCCGACAAGGAAACGACCTGGCTCTACAAGTACGACCTCCAGAAGCGTCAGATCGTGCGCCGGACCTCGGTCAATCCGATCCTGCTGCCGGCCCCCTTCCGGCCCTGATTTCCAGGTTTCCGGCCTAGGATGGTGCTTACCATGCCTCGGATGCGTCCCCTCCTCCAGCTCAGGGCCAGGATCACCCTCCTGGTGAGCCTGATTCTGGGCCTGGCCCTGCTGGTGACGGGCATCCTGGTGGACTGGAAGATGGAGCAGCAGGCCCGGGATGCCTTGGGCGAGAAGGTGGTCCTGCTCTCGCGCATCGTGGCCGAGTCGGAGGTGGTGCGGGATGGGCTCTCGGGCCGCCGCCCCCAGGGCCAGGTCCAGGAGCTGGCGGAGCAGGTCCGCCTCGCCGCCGGCGCGGACTATGTCGTGGTCATGGACATGAGCGGCATCCGGCTCTCCCACCCGACCCTATCGCAGATCGGCGCCCGGTTCGCCGGCGGCGACGACGCCGAGGTCTACCGGGGGCAGTCCTATCTCTCCGTCGCCACGGGCACGCTCGGCGTCTCTCTGCGGGCCTTCACGCCCGTGTGGCAGGGCGACCGGCAGGTGGGCGCGGTGGCCGTGGGCCTGCTCAAGTCCGGCGTGGACCGTGCCATCCTGAGCGTGCAGAAGCGCATCCTGTTCGGGGGGATCTTCGGGTTTGCCGCAGGCATCCTGGGCGCCATGTACCTGGCCGGGCGCATCAAGGGGATCCTCATGGGCATGGAGCCCCAGGAGATCTCGACCCTGCTGCAGGAGCGCAACGCCATGCTGCACTCGGTGCGCGAGGGGATCATCGGGGTGAACCAGGATCTGGTGGTCACCATCGTCAACGAGGAGGCCCTGCGCCTCTTTGCCCTGGCGGGCAGCCACGGCGAGCTGGTGGGTCGGAATGTCGAGGAGGTGCTGCCCAGCTCGCGGCTCCGCACCGTGGTCGAGACAGGCCAGGCGGAGTACGACCAGGAGGGCGACATCCTGGGGCTGAAGATCCTGACGAACCGGGTCCCCGTGCTGGTGGAGGGCCGCATCACCGGGGCCGTGGCCACCTTCCGCGACAAGACGGAAGTGAACCGGCTGGCCGAGCAGCTCACCGGCGTCCGGTTCTACGCGGATGCCCTGCGCGCCCAGGCCCACGAGTTCATGAACAAGCTCCACGTGATCCTGGGCCTGGTGCGGCTGGAGGAGTACGAGCGGCTCAAGAGCTACATCACGGGCGTGGCCGGGCGGCTCGACGACGAAGTGGGCTTCGTGGTCCAGCGCGTCAAGGATCCGGTGGTGGCGGGCTTCCTGCTTGCCCGGTTCTCCTCGGCGCGGGAGCAGAACATCCTCATGCGCCTGGACCAGGAGGCCTCGCTGCCACCCTGTCCCGATGACGCGTCCTCCCATGACCTAGTGACGGTGCTGGGCAACCTGCTGGAGAACGCCGTGGAGGCCATCGGGGAGGGCACCCGCCGCGAGATCCAGGTCTCGCTGCGCCCCGAAGGCACCCAGGTGCACCTCTCCGTGGTGGACAGCGGCCCCGGGTTGCCGGCCGAGGTCCTGGCCAAGGCCTTCACCCTGGGCTTCTCCACCAAGGGCGAGAACCGCGGCTTCGGGCTCTGGCAGGCCGCCCGCACCATCGAGACCCGCGGCGGCTGCCTGCGGGGCGAGAACCGGGAGGGCGGCGGCGCCGCCTTCACGGCCTCCTTTGCGCTGTTCCCCGGGGAGGACGCATGATCCGCGTGCTGCTGGTCGAAGACGATCCCATGGTGGCCGAGCTGAACCGGATGTTCCTGAGCCGCGTGGCGGGATTCGAGATCGTGGCCTCGGTTCGCAGCGGCACCGAAGCCCTGGAGGCGCTAAAGAACTATCCGGTGAACCTGCTGCTGCTGGACATCTTCATGCCCGGACAGAACGGCCTCGAGCTCATGGAGGAGATCCGGCGGCAGGCCCTGGATGTGGACGTGATCTTCGTGACCGCCGCCCGGGACACCGCGACCATCAGCAAGGCCTTGAAGCTGGGCGCCGTGGACTACCTCATCAAGCCCTTCGAGTTCGAGCGGCTCAAGGAGGCCCTGGACCACTACCGGGAGACCCACCACATGATCCGGGACGGGGAAGCCCTGGACCAGGCGGCGCTGGACAAGCGCCTGGCCCGGCGGCCCGCCGAGGCCCGGGGGGCCGAGGCGCTGCCCAAGGGACTGGACCGGAACACCCTGGCCAAGCTGCTGGAGGCAATTGCCGAGTGGCCGGCAGAGCCGCCCTGGTTCACCAGTGAGGAGGTCGGCCAGCTGGTGGGCATCTCCCGGGTCTCGGTGCGGAAGTACTTCGAGTTCCTCTGCACCCTCAAGGTGCTGCGCATGGAACCCGGCTACGGCACCGGCGGGCGCCCCGTGCACCGGTTCCTGCTGCAGCGGTCCCACCTGCGCGAGGCCCGGCGGTTCCTCTGACGGGCCTGCTTACAATAGTTCCAATACCAGGAATCAACTTCCATAACGACCCGATTCCACCCAGCCGCTCCAGGATAGTCATAGAAACCCTGGAGGTCTTTATGTTGAAGCGTGCTGCAACAAAGCTGTACAACTGGGTCGCGTTCATGATCATCGTCGGCGCGGTCCTGGGGCACTTCTACCCTGTCGTCGCCGTGAAGATGCAGCCCATGGCTGACGGCTTCATCGCCCTCATCAAGATGCTCATCCCCCCGGTGATCCTCTGCAGCGTGGTGCTCGGCATCGCGGGCTCCGGCAGCATCAAGAAGGCTGGCCGCGTGGGCGGGAAGGCCCTGCTCTACTTTGAGGTGGTCAGCACCCTGGCCCTGGTGGTCGGCCTCGTGATGGCCAACGTCTTCGGCCCCGGCCGCAGCTTCCACGCAGACCCCTCCAAGCTCGATCCCAAGCTGGTGGCTGGCTACGTCGCCCAGGCGCAGCACATGACCATCACCGAGCACCTGCTGAAGATGATCCCCAAGACCATGTTCAGCGCCTTTACCGATGGCGACATCCTGCAGGTGCTGCTGATCTCGGTGCTGCTCGGCTTCTCCGTCGCCGCCATGAAGGACCAGTACAAGCAGCCCCTCATCAACTTCCTGGAGAGCGTCAGCAAGATGTTCTTCGGCGTCATGCACCAGATCCTGTACCTCGCCCCCCTGGGCGCCGGCGCCGCCATCGCCTACACCATCGGCAAGTTCGGCCTGAAGTCCCTGGTGCCCATGGCCCAGCTGATCCTGCTCTTCTACGCCACCTGCGCCATCTTCATCTTCGGGGTGCTGGGGATCATCGCCCGCATCGCCGGGTTCAACATCTTCAAGGTGGTGGGCTACATCAAGAGCGAGCTGCTGCTGGTGCTGGCCACCAGCTCCTCCGAGTCCGCGCTGATCCCCCTCATGGAGAAGATGGAGCGGCTGGGTCTGTCGAAGTCCATCGTCGGCCTCGTCATCCCCACGGGCTACTCGTTCAACCTGGACGGCACCAACATCTACATGACCCTGGCCTCGCTGTTCATCGCCCAGGCCCTGGGCATCGAGCTGACCCTGGGCCAGCAGATGGGCATCCTCGTGGTCGCCATGATCACCAGCAAGGGCGCCGCGGGCGTCACCGGCTCCGGCTTCATCACCCTGGCCGCCACCCTGGCCGTGGTGCCCGGCATCCCCGTGGCCGGCATGGCCCTCATCCTCGGCATCGACAAGTTCATGTCCGAGGCTCGCGCCATCACCAACCACATCGGCAACTGCCTCGCGGCCGTGGTCATGGCCAGCTGGGAGAACGAGCTGGACTGGGACAAGTTCCACGCCACCCTGGACCGCAAGGGGGAGGCCGAGGACCTCATCACTCCGGAGCCCGTCCTGGCCACCGAAGCGGAATAGACCGATTCATCTCGACCAAGCGCGGGGGCTGCGGCCCCCGCGCTTTTTTCATGTCCCAGGCCTTCGGGTCGGTCCCTCGGATAAGCCTGGAAGTTGCTTTACTAAGTGAACTGGGCAGGGGGCTGCCGCGATCCGGTGGGGTGCGGGTCACAGACACCCGGGGCCTGTTGGTGCCATCATCGCCCCGACTTCAAGGCCAAACCTGTGAGTACCGCCCCGCCAACCTCCCCTCCCTCCCTCCACCTCCTGGCGGTGGGCGTCCCCACCTCTGCCCGGGCGGAGATCGTGCGGGCGCTGGTGGCGGAAGGGGAACCCAGCCCCACCTGCATCGACATCACGCGCTGGAACGAGACCGAGCTGGAGTCCTTTGTCTGCGGTCCGGCGGACGCGCTGCTGCTGTGGCGCACCAAGGCCACGGAGCGCTGGCTCAGTCGGTTGAAGACCTTCCGCTCCCAGCACCCGCAGCTGCCGGTGCTCGTCCGGCTTCCCAACGAGGACGCCGCCCGCGTCGAGGACTTCCTGCGGGAAGGCTTCCACGAGACCTGCGTGCGCCCGGCCCAGGTGCCCGGGGCCCTCCGCCGTGCCCGGGCCCGGCTGACCGCGCTCCGCACCCAGACGCAGCTCCCCGCGAGTCCGCCCCGGGGCGAGGAGGCGGCCAACCGCTTCGACGGGCTGTTCCAGAACCTCTACGACTGGATCTACGTGGTGGGGATCTCCGAGCAGGGGGAGATGACCTTCGAGACCGTGAACCCGCCGCTCCACGCCGGGGGCAGCTTCCTGAACCCGGACTTTGCGGGCCGGGCTCCGGCGGAGTGCCTGTCCCACAGCAGCGCCGAGCAGCTGATCAAGCACTTCGAGCGGGTCGTCCAGGAGGGGACGCCCCTGCAGTTCGAGGAGGAACATCCGGTCGGGGGCCAGACCCGGACCTTCCAGACGATCCTCACCCCGGTGCGGAACAAGTGGGGCCGGATCCACCGCATCGCCGGCATCTCCCGGGACATCACCGCCCTGAAGGTCGCCCAGGCCGAGCTGCGCGCCAGTGAGGAACGCCTCAACTACGCCCTGGAGGGCACCCAGCAGGGCCTCTGGGACTGGGATCTCGAGAGCGGCAGCGTCTACCGCAGCCCCCGCTGGTCCGGGATGCTGGGCTACCCGCCCGAGGCCGTCGGACCCACCATCAAGGCAGGCCTGGACCTGATCCATCCCGAGGACCGGCTGCAGATGGAGGCCGCCCTGAACGCCCATCTGGAGGGACGGCTCCCCGGCGTGCAGGCGGAGTATCGGCTGCGCACCCAGTCCGGCGACTGGCTGTGGGTGTTCGATGCCGGCAAGGTCGTCGCCTGGCGCGGGGATGGCCGCCCCGCCCGCATGGCGGGCATGTGCACGGACATCACCGAGCGGCGGCGGGCGGAGGAGTCGCTGCGGGCCCTGGTCGGGGGCGTGGTGCACGAGATCCGCAACCCGGTCTACGGCATCTCCATCAACCTGGATGCCCTCGAGGCCACCTTTGGCGAGGAGCCGCGCTACCGGCCCTTCCTGGTGGCGCTGCGCGAGAGCGCCGAGCGCATCCAGGGGCTCATGAATGACCTGCGCGACTACGGCGAGCCCCGGACCCTGAACCCCGAGCCCTGCCGGGTGCGCCACCTGCTGGATGACGCGGTGCGCTCCTGCGAGGCCCTGCGGCTCACGCGGAGCAGCACCGTCCGCCTGGCCCTGGAGGACGAGGCGCTGGTGCTGCCCCTGAATGCCCGGCGCATGCACCAGGTGTTCCGCAACCTCGTCGAGAACGCGCTGCACCACTCGCCCGAGCACGGGACCGTCTCCATCCGGGGACGCCACCTCCGGGACCAGGGCCATGACTGGTGGACCTTCAGTGTGGAGGACGAGGGTGCGGGCTTCGAGCCGGAGAGCATCGCCCGGGCCTTCGAGCCGTTCTTCACCCGCCGCAAGGGCGGCACGGGCCTGGGGCTGTCCATCGTGAAGCGGGTGGTGGAGGAGCACGGGGGCACCGTCGAGGTGGAGAACCGCTCCGGCGCCGGGGCCCGCGTTATCGTGAAGCTGCCGGCTCCCCGCCGCCGCATGGAGCTGATCGGAGAGCCGCTTGCCTAAGCCCAAGATCCTGATCATCGAGGACGACCCGGCGGTGCGGCACGGCATGGCGGCCTTCCTGCGCGCCAACGAGCTGGAGGTCGATGAGTCCGAGACCTGCCAGCGGGCCACGGAGCTGTTCCGCAGCGGCAGCTACGACGTGGTGGTGGCGGACTACAGCCTGCCGGATGGCACGTCACTGGACCTTCTCCCCCAGTTCAAGCGGCTCAGCGAAGACACGCCCTTCATCATCCTCACGGCCCACGGCTCCATCGACCTGGCGGTGCGGGCCATCAAAGAAGGGGCCGAGCAGTTCCTCACCAAGCCCGTGGAATCCAAGACCCTCCTGGTGCTGGTGCGCCGTCTCCTGCAGCAGCAGCGGCTCCGCAAGCGCCAAGAAGTGGCCACCCGCGAGCAGCCCAGCCCCATGGATCCCTTCCAGGGCGTGAGCGCCAGCATCCAGCGACTGCAGGAGCAGGCCCGGCTCATGCTGGAGTGGGACAGCCCCATCCTCATCCTGGGCGAGACCGGCGCGGGCAAGGGCGTGCTGGCCCGCTGGATCCACACCAACGGACCCCGGCGGGAGGAGGCCTTCGTCAACCTCAACTGCGCGGGCCTCAGCCGGGAGCTGCTGGAGACGGAGCTCTTCGGCCACGAGCGCGGCGCCTTTACTGGAGCCATTGCCGCCAAGCAGGGCCTGCTGGAGGTGGGCCACCGGGGCGTCATCTTCCTGGACGAGATCGGGGACATGGACCCGGCCATCCAGCCCAAGCTGCTCAAGGCCCTGGAGGAGAAGTCCTTCCGCCGCCTGGGGGATGTGCGGGACCGCCACGTGGACATCCGCCTCATCGCCAGCACCAACGTGGATCTGGAAGAGGCGGTGCGGACCAAGAAATTCCGCGACGACCTCTACTACCGGGTGAGCACCCTCACGCTGCGCATCCCGCCCCTGCGGGAGCGGCCCGAGGACATCCCCCTCCTGGCGCGGTCGATCCTGCAGAATGTCTGCCGCCGCATGGGCAAGGCCCAGGTGGAGCTGAACCCCGAGGCCGAGGCCACGCTGTTGAAGTACCACTGGCCCGGTAACCTCCGGGAGCTGGCCAACGTGCTGGAGCGGGCCATGATCCTGCAGCAGGGGGATCAGCTCGATGCCGGGGCCCTGGGCCTTCAGGTCCGGCTGGACACCACTCCGGACTCCTCGGGTGCCCTGCTGTCGCTGCGCGAGATGGAGCGGCTCCACGTGGAGCGCGTGATGCAGCGCACGGCGGGCAACGTGACCGAGGCCGCCCAGATCCTGGGCATGGCCCGGCGCACCCTCTATGACCGCCTCAAGGCCCTGGGCCTGTCTCGCGAATGAGCGCCCTCCGGCTGTTCCCCTTCAAGCCGCTGGCGGCCCTCCTGCTGGCGGCCCTGCTGTCGCCCCTGTCTGCCCAGACCGCCCCGCCCCGCAGCGATGGCCCCTACGTGCTGTGGGAGGGCTCCGAGGCCCGGGTGCTGAGCGTGCGCGAGGGCAAGGCCCAGGAGACCCGGCTGCGGGCGCCCTACGATCTGGAGTTGCCGGGGCTGGGCCCGCTGCGCCTGGAGCCCGGGGCGCCGGTTCCCGAATCCGCCAGCCTGCCCCTGCCCGAGCGCATCGCCGCCCTCAGCGATATCCACGGCAACCTCGCGGGCATGACGACCCTGCTCCAGGCCCACGGCGTGATCGACGCCAAGCGCCAATGGACCTTCGGCCGGGGCCACCTGGTGGTGCTGGGGGATGTGTTCGATCGGGGGGGTCGCGTGACGGACTGCCTCTGGTTGCTGCGCCACCTGGAGGTCCGGGCCCGGAAGGCCGGGGGCCGGGTCCACATGATCCTGGGCAATCACGAGATCTTCGCCTTTCGGGGCGATGAGCGGTACCTGCACCCGGACTACCTGGACCTTCAGAAGAAGTTGCTTGGGCTCGACCAGAAGGCCCTCTACGGCCCCAGCACGGAACAGGGACGCTGGCTCCGCAGCCGCCCGGTCCTGCTGCGCCTGGGGACCTTTCTCTTCGTCCATGGGGGGCCTTCGCCCGCCATGATGGCCGAGGAGCAGGACCTGGACGCCTTCAACGCGGCCTTCCGGCGCTCCATCGATGAGGCCGGGAAGCCGCGCCTCCAGGGTCGGGAGGGTCCCATCTGGTACCGGGGACTCATCCCCGGCAAGGAGGCGAAGCGCCCGGATGCCACCGAGGCGGAGGTCGAGGATCTGCTGAGGGCCTTTGGCGTCCGCGCCATCGTCGTGGGCCACTCGACCCTGAAGACCGGCATCACGGCCTTCCATGGGGGCCGCATCTTCGGCATCGATGCCAACCTCCAGGCCGGCGGGTCCGGGGAATTGTGGCTCTACCAGAAGGGGGGCTGCTTCAAGGGCCTGGCGGACGGTTCACGCCTGCCCCTGAAGATGAATGGTCCCTTCGACTAAGGTTGGGTCCGGGTGCCGGAGTTGGCCAGTGCCTGAGTACATCTACGTTCCATTGCGTCGGCCTGCGGTGTGCTTCGGCGCTCTTCCACTATGATTCGCCGCTTCGGCAATACTCATCTGGTTCGATGGCCCTGCCATTCCCCCCCGGGGGTGGTGCTTTGCAGGGGTCGGGCCATTCCACTCGAAGGGATCCCAATGGCACTGCCGCTCAAGTTGACTCTCGCCTGCTCCTGCTTTTTGGCGGTGGCCAACGCAGCGGCCCCGGAGGTACCAGGAGCCCTGCATCTGAGGATGATCCAACAGCACCCGGCCCCGGTCCTGAGTGGCCTCTCGGGCCGGGAGTTCAAGTGGCTGGTGGATCCCGCTCGCCTGCCCCAGGCGCCAGCCGCGGCCTTCGCGGAGCTTTGGCGCCGGGTCGAGGAGGCCACCACCACCGGCGGCTTCGCCACCACGGCCCGCACGGGCAAGAAGCCCCTGAAGGTCGACACCGCCATCAAGGAATACCTGGATACCCCCAACCAGGACCTCTGGAAGCAGGGCTATGTCCTGCGGGTGACGACCAAGGCCCGCAAGGGGGACGGGCGGCGCAGTGTCACGGTCAAGGCCATCCATGCTGACGCGGCGCGAACCTTGGCAACGCCGCTGCTGGTCCAGGGCGCCCAGGCAACCACGGAAGCCGAAGGCAATGTGGGGCTGGGCCGGGAAGGCCACCTCACGGAGTACGTGGAAAAGGGCAGCAGCTGGCAGGTGGCTGCCGAGGACCTGGGTGCCCTCCGTCTGGGGGACTTCGGGAAGTACTTGCCGGAACTCCTGAAGCTGGGCCTGCCCGCCAGCACCCGTCTGGTGTCGACGAAGGTCTATGCCCTTCAGGTGAAGGCGGGCTCCCTGGGTGCTCCAGGGCTGGAGTCCTTCCCCGTGTCCATGGAGGGCTGGTCCAAGACCGAAGGTGGCCCGATCTTCCTGTTCGACCTCTCCTATCGCCTCGGTGGGGGCTACTACCAGGGAGCCGCAGCCCACGCGGCAGGGGAAAGGTTCATGATCCAGGTGTTGGGCGAGGCCCTCAAGGAGCTCAACCTGCCCGCGTCGGGTCGCTGGGGGGGCTCCAAGGTTCGGGTCCTGTTGAATCGGCCCCTGCCCGACTAGGCCAAACCTGAGGAGGGGCCCTTGTGCGGGTCTTCGCACCCTTGTGCGGATCTCCGCAAGGGTGGAACCGCCGTGCCCGTTGGTGTGATTCGGGAACCCAGTGCGGGCGGGGAACGGTCTTTGTTGACCGCCTTGGCATGTTTGATGCAGCTTGATCCCGCACGCCTGCTCAATCCCAGGCTCTGTGGTCGTACTGCATCGCCCTTCCCCATCCTTGGAGCGCCTCCATGAACCTGTCCAAGACCCTCAACTGCACGGTCCTCGCCGCGACCCTGGGCATCAGCCTGGTCCCGGCCATGGCGCAGAAGCCGCCCCAGACCCTCGCGCAGAAATTCGACAAAGTAGATCAGACGCTGGAGTACCACTACACCCTGAAGGCCCCCTCCTTCACGGACAAGGACATCGACCAGGTCCTGGCGCCCCTGCTGGAATCCCTGAAGAGCATCGGCGAGGTCGGCAAGCTGGAGAAGCCCAAGGAGGGTGCCTACATCGACACCCGGGACCGGTTGCTCGACAAGGCGCACCTTATCGTCCGCCTCCGTAAGGGCCTCTTCACCATCAAGGCCCGCTCCACGAACATCGATGAGCTCATCGACCTGGATATCTGCGAGAAGCCCAAGTACGAGCAGGACTACTTCGGCGAGATCGGCTACACCATCTCCGCCGAGATCCGCTATGAGAAGGACGAGTGGCTGGCGGACCCGACCAAGGCCACCATGGGCCAGAGCCTGGAGTTCCTGAAGAAGCGTTGCCCGCCCCTCCACAAGCAGCTGGAGGTGATCCTGAAGCCCCTGTCCTCGCTCACGGCTCCGGGTGTCGCCAAGATGTGGAGCGCGGAGTTCAAGCCGAACCATCCCCTGGCAGGTGGCCTGAAGGAGAGTGGCATCTCCGCCTGGTCCTTCCCGGGCACCGGACAAACCCTGGTGGAGGTGGCCTGGACCGGCTACATGAAGGACCGGGTCCAGCTGGACATGCTCTACTACGCTGTGAAGGAGAAGCTGCAAAAGGCGGATCTGCTGGCCGTGGACCAATCCTCCAAGACCGAGCGCTACTTCCAGGCCTACTACGGCGCCACGGCCCTGGACACTCGCTATGGCTTCCTGGCCAGGCCTGCCTACATCAAGCACTACGAGGCGGATGCCAAGGATCGTGTGGTGGTCAGCCCCTACCTGCAGGTGGCTTCCCGCGAATTCAAGGGCTACCTGGATCCGGCCATGGCGCCCTACAATTGGGTGATCGACGCCGATGGCCGCTTGGCGGTCGTCCCCGAGACCCCCAATCCCTACGGGCGCGTCTACGAGAAGGGCTTCCTCCGCCCTGAGGACAAGAGCCAGAAGAAGCCGGGCACCGGTGAGAACTATGGCCACGCCTCGGCCATGGCAGGCCAGCCGGGCCGCATCAGTGGTGAGCTGCTCTATGACAAGAAGCTCAATGCCTGGGTCATCAACAACAAGTCCGGCCGCTACTCCAAGAGCAATGCGGATCGGACCCCCGACCAATTGGTGAACGCCGCCAGCCTGATCCAGGAAGTGCTGGATCCAGGTGGTGCCGGTTGGGGCCCCGTCCGCTTCATCTTCGAATACGGTCCGGAGGCCATCCAGGCCGAGCTCGAGAAGAGTCCCGCCGTGGTCTACGAGGATCCCGCGAAGAAGAAGCGTCCGGGCCTGGTGGTTATGGCTTCCAAGGTGGCTCTGGCTGCGAAGAAGCCCTGAGCCCGTCGACCCTTCACCATGGTTACAGGAGTTTTTCCATGAATCTGATGAATCGTTCTTCCCTGCGCCTGGTCTTCGCCCTCGGTCTGGGCATGGCTCCCCTGGCCCATGCGGCCGATCCGGTGCCCCCCAGCATCCAGTTGCCCACCAAGGACCTGGAGAAGACCTTCCTGGTCTCCCTAAGTCCCATGAACGCGGATGGCACCGTGAACGTGCTGGTGGATCAGCCCTCCGCCAAGGCCAAGAAGGGTGGGCGGGCCGTGGCCCTGGGCCGTATCCCCCGCTCCTTCCTCGGCAAGGACAAGGGCGGCTCGGGGCAGGCTCTTTGGGCCTATCTCCCTGGCTCTGCGGCGCCAGCCGGAACCCTCGTGCGGGGCAGGGCCCTGGCCCTCGTGACCCGCAGCCTGGCCGGCAAGGCCGAGTGCCGCGTGGTGGTCGTGCCCATGGACGGTCTCTATGGCCCCTACACCAGCCTTGACCAGATCGAGAAGGCCGCGCCGGGCCTGCTGGCGGAGCTGCAAGCGGGCTTCGGTCCGGCCAAGGAGGGCGGCACCTTCAGCGTCCAGGGCCGGAAGGAGACCCTGCGCCTGGTGGGGGATGCCATCAGTGACTTTGAAGGGGCCTTCATCAAGGATGCGGACAAGCGGCCTCTGGACAAGGACGGCAACCCGATGCTCTACAAGTGGGCCGGGGCGCGCAACATCGGCGAGTAGCAGTCTGCTTCGCGCGCCATCAGCTACCTGACCAACACGAAGGGAGAGGCCCGCACGGGTCTCTCCCTTTCTCTGTGGAGCCCCCATGTTGCGCCTCCTGCTTGTCCTCTTGCTCAGCTGGGCCGGCCTCTCCGCCCAGGTCACAGTGGTCCTCCTGCGCCACGCGGAGAAGACCTCGAAGTACAACAACGCAGAGTTGACCAAGGCCGGCCAGCGGCGGGCTTTGCAGTTGGTGCCAGTGCTCGGCGCTTGTGCGCCCACGGCCTTGTTCGCTTCAGACCTGGTGAGGACGCAACGAACCCTTGAACCCCTGGCCCGGCAGGTGGGCCTTCCCCTGCAGATCTATGGACGGGGCCGGGAGCGCGTGTTGGGAAGGCACCTCCTGGAACGATTTCGGGGCCAGACCGTGGTGGTTTGCGGTCACTCGGACACCCTCATGAACCTGGTGGCCGCCTTGGGTTATGCGGAGTCCTTCCCGGAGATCGCGGATTTCGATCGCTACTGGGTGCTCCGGGTCCCCGAGCAGGGGGGTCCCGTGGTTCTGGAGGAACGGCGTCAGGGCGCCGGGCCCCAATAGGAAGCGGATCCCCGCAAGGGCTGTGCGAGATTCCGCACGGCAGCCGCGGGGCTGGCCCAAACCCCTTGCTCTATTCCGTGCGATCACAATCACTTAACCTTTTGGTAATGAATGGCTCGACCCTTGCTGAAGTAGACCTGGCCCTGGGCTCGCCCGGGCAATCCCTCACTCCCCCCTCGCGGGCCCCTGTGACCCGCATCCCAAGCTCACCTAGGAGCGACACCATGAAATCCTTCCTCACCCCCCTGGCCCTGCTGCTGCTGGCGGCTCCCGCCTTCGCCCAGACTCAAGCGGATACCGACAAGCGCATCGCCGATCTCGAAAAGAAGGTGGCCTTGCTCAGCAAGTCCGAATCTAAGGACGACGACCTCAAGGGCGCTGGATTCAACGTCAAGTTCACCGGCCGCGTCTTCCTGGACGGGACCTACTTCTCGGGCGGCAACTACAAGCTGACCAACGGCGCCTTCCTGCGGGTGGCACGTCTGGGCTGGAAGGCCACCCTGGGCAACAACTGGTATGGCGAAGGAGAGCTGGACTTCTCCCTGAATGCCATCGGCGTCAAGGATATGTGGGCCGGCTACACGGGCTTCAAGGACACCCTCATCCAGGTGGGTCATTTCAAAGAACCCTTCGGCATGGACACCCTGATGTCCGACAGCAACATCTTCTGCATGGAGCGTTCCTTCACGGATTCCTGGACCCCCTCCCGCCACATCGGTGTGGGCGTTGCCAAGTGGGGCGAGCGCTGGCAGGGGAAGGTGGCCTTCTTCGGGCAGGCCATCGACGACACGTCGGACGCGCAGGAAGTGGCTGACACTCCGGCCCAGGACCCAACCGCGGTGCAGACCGCTGGTAAGGCGTTCCCGAAGCTGGTGACTTACAAGATCACCGACAACCAGGGCTGGGGCGCTGCGGCGCGCTTCACCTTCCTCCCCGTGGCAGTGGCCGACAACAAGTTTGTCCACCTGGGCCTGGCTGTGGCCCAGCGGACGCCTAATGCTGGCGCCCCGGGCGACTACACCTGGGACTTCTCCTGCCGTCCCGGCACCAACAAGCAGAGCAAGGCCAAGTTCCTGAACGCCGCAGTCACCAACGTCGACAAGCTGAGTCAGACGGGCGCCGAGTTCGCGGGCCAGTGGGGCAATCTCTCGTGGCAGAGTGAGTACCAGCAGTCCCAGGTCAAGCGCCGCGATACGCAGATGCTGGTCTGGAACGGCGTCTCTCAGGTGGCGACGACCGCCGCTGTTCAGCTGGCCAGCACGGTCGATCACAAGTTCTCGACCTACTACGGCCAGGTGGCCTACGTCTTTGGCGGTCAGCGGCGCTATGACAACGGGGATGCCTTCTTCAAGGGCGTCACGCCCAACGGAAAGAACGGCGCCTGGGAAATCGTGGCCCGCTACAACGTCATGAACCAGGACGATAAGACCGCCATTGATCCTGTTCTCGGCGGCATCGAGAAGAACACCACCCTGGGCCTGAACTACTACGTGAACAAGTACCTTCGCTTCATGCTCAATTACACCACCGTGAAGAACAACGAAAACGCGATGGCCAGCAAGGCCTACAGCGCTACGGGTGCGAAGATCCCGAGCGACAACTTCAACTACACCAACATGCGCGTGGCGGTGACCTTCTAGTCGGTTCACTGGACACCGGAGGGGCTTCCCAGATGGGACCCCTCCGGTTCCGGTTCCCAACCCTGGTTTCCGGAAAACCCATGAGCAGCGCCGCCCCCTTCACCATGCCTCGTTGGGAATGGCGGACCTTTGTCCCGCTGGAAGGGGAACTCAGCCGCTTCCAGCACCGATCCCTGCAGGCCGCCTCCATCGACGCCCATGAAATCAGCATCCTCTGCCTGAAGAGCCTGCACGATGTCCTGATCGCCGACGAGTCCATCCTCCTGAAATGGCGCAAGCAGGTGGGCCCAGGTGGGCTGGAACGCTGGGACTCCGTCCTGAACGCCACCTTCCCCTGCACCGCGAGGGTGGTTGGGCAGCTCTTCGAGACCTGGGGGCTTCCCCTTCCCGTTCTGGAACGCACTCACTACACCCAATCCGAGTTCCTGCACGAGGTTCTGCCTCAGAGCCCGGAACTTCGGGTGGTCGAATACGACCGGCGGACCAAGCGCTTCTTCCTGGATGGAGCGAGCTGCGAGGTGACTGAACTCACCAGCGGAACGGTCAAGGTGGAAAGCTTCAGCATCGAACACGAGGATCCCGTTCTGACCCTTCAGGTCATCCACCGTCTAGGCCTTCAGACCCGCACCAACACTTGCTACCCCCTGGGCCTGAAGACCGCCCTTCACCTTTCTACCCAACACTGACCCGACAGGAGCCCCCGTGGCCAAGGAAATCGAACGCAAGTATCTGCTCGACCTGAGCAAGTGGACTCCCCAGAATGCAGGCACCCACTTCAAGCAGGGCTACCTGAACGCCCAGAAGGAGCGGGTGGTCCGCGTCCGCATCGAAGGCGCCAAGGCCAAGCTCACCATCAAGGGCATCACCACCGGGGTGACCCGGGCCGAGTTCGAGTACCTGATTCCCGTGGAGGATGCTGCCATCCTGTTGGACAATCTCTGCGAACAGCCGCTCATCGACAAGCACCGCCACAAGGAAGTCCACGGCGGCAAGACCTGGGAGATCGACGTCTTCCATGGCGATAATGAAGGGCTGGTCGTCGCCGAGATCGAGCTGGCCTCCGAGGACGAGAAGATCGACTTCCCCGCCTGGATCCGGGAGGAAGTCTCCAGCGATCCCCGCTACTTCAACTCCAACCTCCTGAAGCACCCTTTCAAGGACTGGACGAAAGCCTAGGTTCCCCTCCCGCGGGTCACCCTCCACGGTGACCCGCCCTTTATTGGTTCACGCATGGCCGCTGCCGCTCCAACGCCTTCCACCCAGCCTTCGCTCCGGGACCTCCTGGACATGGAGAAGATGACCCTCTCCTCGAAGACCCGGGAGGCGCAGAGCGCCAACGAGCGCTGGATGCGGTACCTGGGGTTCCCGGGCGGGATTCTGCTGTTCCTGGTCATCCTCTACCTGCCTGCCGGGGCCGGGGCCAGCGCCTCCGCCCAGGCCGGGGCGGCCTGCTTCGCCCTGGCCCTGGTGTGGTGGGTGACCGAGCCCTTCCCGACCTACGTCACCTCCCTGGTGCTGATGTTCCTGCTGCTGGTGACGCGGACCTCCAACGCCAAGGCCATCATGGATGTGCTGGGCATGGAGGTGATCTGGCTCAACCTCCTGGCCTTCATCCTGAGCTCGATGCTGGTCAAGACCCGCCTCGCCAAGCGCATGGCGCTCTGGCTGGTGCTGCGGTTCGGGCACAAGGCCAGCTGGGCGCTGCTGGCCTTCGTGGTCCTGCAGCTGGTGCTGGCCCCGCTGATTCCGGCCACCGCCGCGCGCTGCGTGATGACCCTGCCGCTGATGATCGTCGTCGCCACCATCTACGGGTCCACGGAAGCCACGCCAAACAACTTCGGCAAGAACATGATGCTGCTGAACCTGGGCTGCATCTCGGTGCTCTCCTCCGTCACCATGACCGGCAGCTCCGCGAACCTCATCGCCGTGGGCCTCATCCAGAACATGGGCGGCCACCGGGTCTACTACATGGACTGGATGATGCTGGGCGCCCCCGTCGCCATCGTCACCATGCTGCTCATGTGGATCCTGGGCCAGAAGCTGCTCTTCCGCATCAAGCCCGAGGAGCAGGTGCCCCAGCTCGAAGGCGGCCTGGGCCTGGTCCGGGAGCAGTACGAGTCCATGGGCCCCCTGAGCTTCCAGGAGAAGAAGGCCATCGCCATCTTCGGCATGGTGCTCTTCCTCTGGATGACCGACATCTTCCACATGCGCTGGTTCGGGGTCGAGATCAGCGCCCCCTTCGCGGCCCTGCTGGGCGCCGTGGTGGTGCTGTTCCCCCGCTGGGGCATCCTGTCCTGGGCCGAGGCGGACATCCCCTGGCACCTGCTGATCTTCAGCGCCGGCGCCTATGCGGGCGGCCTGGCCCTGGATGACACGGGCGCCGCCGAGTGGGGCGTGCGCATGCTCTTCGGCGGCATGAACCTCAAGGGCGTGCCCTTCGGCTTCACCTACACCGTCGTGATCGCCGTGATGATGTACAGCCACCTGCTCACCACCTCGAAGACCGTGCGCACGCTCATCATGATCCCCATCATCATCACCATGGCCAAGGCCCTGGGGTGGAACCCGGTATCCCTGGCCCTGCCCGCCGCGCTCTGCATCGACTGGGTGGTGGGCCTGCCCATCAGCGGCAAGCCGAACGTGATCCTGTTCTCCACCAACCAGTTCACCGTCGGCGACAACTTCAAGCACGGCATGCTCACCTGCACCATCGGCGTGATCATCCTCGTGCTCTCCGGCGCGACCTGGTTCCACTGGCTGGGCATCACGCCGGCCTTCTGGGCGGTGGCGCCATGAGGTCCCTCCGCCTTGGCGCGGCGCTTCTCGCGGCCTCGGCCCTGGCCCTGGCCACGGAGCTGCCGTCCTATCAGGTGCGGCTCACGGCCGCCCGGGACGGCTCCGCCCGGGCCACGGCCACGGTCCTCGTGGGCCACTGTCCGGCGGGCCTGCTGGTCCTGCCCCTCGGGTTCTCCGCGCCAGAAGACTTGAAGCTCGAGGAGGCCCCGCCCGGCACGCGCCTGGAGCTGGGGGCCCGGGACACCGTCAGCACCCTACGGTTCCAGCTGCCGACCGCCCTCGATGCGCCGGTGGCGCTGCGGTTCTCCTTCCTTGTGAAGCAGCCCCTGCAGGCCCTGAAGACGGCCCCGGGCGAGAAGGGCGCCCTGCCCGCGGGCAGCCGCCTGTTCCGACACGGCTTCGTGAACACCCAGGAGACGCCCATCGGCGTCTACCGCCTGGAGTTCCTGTTCCCGGAGGGCCTCATCGCCCAGGCCGTGCGGGAGCAGCTCCCCAAGCTGGAGAAGCAGGAGACCGGCCCCCGAGTGCTGCTGTCGGTCCTGGACGGGCAGCAGGCCGCCACCCTCACCTACGCCAACGTGCACCAGGGCGATGCCACCTCCATGGCCGTCGAGCTGGTGCCGCGCCAGCGCTCCCTCGGCTGGCTGCTCGCCGGGGTCATCCTCGCGGGCCTCTACCTCTTCTACTTCAGGGATCTGGTCGCCAAGAAGGCGTCCTGACCCCCGTCATGTCAGTGTCCAGTCACCGTCCCTTCTGGAGTCCGATTTGCTGCCCCCTCAGTTCGTGCCTTTCCTGCTCACGGTGGCCATCAGTACGCTGATCGGCATCGGGCTGCGGGACTACTACGAACAGGAAGGGAAGCGGGACACTTTCGGCACGGTGCGGACGTTCATTTTCCTGGGCCTCCTGGGCCACATGCTCTACCGAATTCCCGTCATCGGAGCCTATGCGTTCCTCGTCGGCATGGTCGTGACGGGGCCCTTCCTGCTGGTCTACTACAACAACAAGGTCAGCCAGCAGAAGAGCCCGGGCCTCATCGGCGTCCTCATCGCCCTCCTCACTTACAGCGTCGGCCCCGTGGTCATCCATGAGCCCCATTGGTATCTGGTGGCCTTCGCCATCACCATCTTGTTCGTGCTCCACTCCAAGGGCCGCATCCGGCAGTTCACGGACCGCCTTGAAACCGGCGAGGTGGTGACTGCCTGCAAGTTCCTGGCGATCGCAGGTGTCGTCCTGCCCTTGATCCCCTCAGAGCTCCCGACGGCGGGCATTCTGGGGCGGGTCTTCTCGATCCTCCCGGTCGGGCCTCACCAGATCTGGATGGCCGTGGTCGTCACGACGGCCATCTCCTATCTCGGCTACGTGCTGCAGACCTACCTCTACCCGAAAAAGGGGTTGCTGCTGACGGGGCTCATCGGGGGACTTTACTCCAGCACCATGACGGTCCTCGTGCTCTCGAAGAAGACCCGGGCCCAGGAGGGCCAGGCCCGCGAGGCGGCGGCGGCCATCATGCTGTCGACCCCTACCATGTACCTGCGGATCCTCTTCCTGGTAGCGGCCTTTATGCCTTCAGGTGCCCTCCGCCTGCTGCCGCCCTTCCTGCTCTTCTCCCTGCTGGCCGGCGCCTATGCCTGGTGGCTCCGCCGGGGCACCGAACTGGAGCTGATGGCGACACCCGCTGGCTCCGAGGTGGAGATGAAGGAGCGCAATCCCCTGGAGCTGAACTCGGCCCTGCTGTTCGCAGTCATGTTCGTCACGGTGTCGGTCATCACCAAGTTCGTCCTGCTGCACTTCCAGGCGCTGGGCCTGCGGATGTTGTCCTTCCTGGTGGGCGCCTCGGACATCGTGCCCTTCATCGTCTCCGTTCTGCAGGGAAACCTCGGCATCGGTGCTGGCCCCATCCTGCAGGCCATCGTCATCGCGACGGCCTCCAACAATGTCATGAAGGCCGCTTACACATTCGGGTTCGGGCACCGCACCACCGCCCGCCTGACCGCCGTCGGCATGTCGGGTATCGCCGCCCTGTCCTTCCTCTACGCCGCGCTGGTCCTCTAGGCCCTGCGGATTCCTTCCTCCCCTGACTTCCAGGGAACCCCCGACCGGATGGCCCCTCCATCCACCCCTCCACAGGAGCACCCCATGTCCGATGTGTTCGCCAAGAACGCCGCCACCAGCGCCGCCGACGCCCTGAAGATCATCCCCCGCGCGGAGTTCCGGGTCTTTGGACCGGGGGTCATCGACCTGGTGAAGGGCAAGATGTGGAACGGGAAGACGGTCCTCTTCCAGGCCCGGCGCATGCCGGCCGAGACCTACTTCCTGTCCGCGAACACCAACGAGGCCAACGTGAAGGTGCGGGACGGGCTCCTGGACATCAAGACCAAGACCGGCGAGACACCCGACGGCTACGAGATCTTCCAGCCCCGGGGCAAGTTCCAGTTCCCCGTGAAGCAGGAGGACCTGACCACGATCCTGTCGCACCTCAAGGTCGAGGCGAAGCTCGAGCAGGCCATGTATACCATCGACGAGTTCATCGCCCTGGCCCGGAAGCACGCGGACCTGGTGCCGGTCACCGTGGAGAAGATGCGCTACGGCTTCACCATCGACGGCATCATCTGCGAGTACGCCCAGGTCTGGTTCAACAGCGCCATGGTGGAGACCGCCTGCGCGGAGAGCGAGAACTACGAGGGCATGCGCCAGGTCATCGAGGGCCTCGGCCTCCAGGACCTGCCGAACACGAACTACCTCAAGGCGGCCAAGCGCGTCATGGGCATGGTCTAGTCAAGGTTCAGTCCGCACTACCCCTGGGGCGGCCTTAAGCAAGGGGGGGGAGCCGCCCCGGGGTTCAAGGATGGGAGCCCCTGCCACCCTTGTCTCAGTCCCCACCGCCTCGCGCTCCGGAGTTCTGTATGTTCCCACCCCAGGTCGCGCCCTTTCTCCTGACCATGGCCATCAGTACGCTGATCGGCATCGGTCTGCGCGACTACTACGAGAGTGAAAAGAAGTTCGACACCTTTGGCACGGTCCGCACCTTCGTGTTCTTCGGCATGCTCGGCTTCATGCTCTACCAGATTCCGGCCATCGGCCCCTTCGCCTTCCTGCTGGGCATGGCCGCGGTGGTGCCCTTCCTGCTCGTCTACTACAGCAACAAGGTCCGGCAGAAGAAGAGCCCGGGGCTCATCGGCGTGCTGATCGCGCTGATGACCTACACCACCGGACCCGTGGCCCTCAACCAGCCCCATTGGTTCCTGGTGCTCTTCGGCGTGTCCATCCTCTTCGTCCTGCACTCCAAGGGGAAGATCCGCGTCTTCACGGACCGGCTCGAGACCGGCGAGGTGGTCACGGCCTGCAAGTTCCTGGCGATCGCCGGCGTGGTCCTCCCCCTCATCCCCAGCACGCCCCTCGGCGGTGGTCTCGTGGGTCAGATCTTCGACTCGCTGCCCGTCACGCCCCGGCAGATCTGGATGGCGGTGGTGATCACCACGACCATCTCGTACCTGGGCTACGTGCTGCAGACCTACCTGTTCCCCCGGAAGGGCCTGCTGCTCACCGGCCTGATCGGCGGCGTCTACTCCAGCACCGTGGCGGTGCTGGTGCTGGCCAAGAAGTCCAAGCGCAGCCCGGGTCACGATGAAGAAGCCGCGGCGGCGATCCTGCTGGCCGTCTCGATGATGTATCTCCGCCTGCTGGTCCTCGTCGCGATCTTCCGCTTCCGCCTAGCCCTGCAGGTGGGCCCGGCCCTGGTGATCCTGGCCCTGCTCGCGGCGGCCTACGGCATCTGGATCCGGCGGAAGAGTCTGGAGCCAGTCCTGGTGCCTCAGGAGGTTCCGGTCAGCACGCCGGAGGCGCTGCTCGATCCCGCGACCGACTTCGTGCCGGGCGAGACCGAAGAGCCGGCCCTGCGGAAGAATCCCCTCGAGATCAACTCCGCCCTCTTCTTTGCCTTCATGTTCGTGGCGGTGTCCCTGGCGACCAAGTACGTCCTGATCCTCTACCAGGGCATGGGTCTCCGGATGCTGTCCTTCGTCGTCGGCTGCTCGGACATCACGCCCTTTGTGGTCTCCGTGCTGCAGGGCAACCTGGGCATCGGCACCGCCCAGGTGCTGCAGGCCATCGTCATCGCCAGCGCCAGCAACAACATGCTCAAGGTGGCCTACACCTACATGTTCGGCACCCGCCGCACCGCCAACCTGGCGGCCATGGGCATGGTCACCCTGGCCGTGCTGTCGGTGCTCTACGCCATCACGTTGATCTAGAGGCTATCCGTGCCCGAGAACAGGGCCTTGAGGTCCAGCGAGGGCGTGTGGGTCTGGGTGGCCAGGGACACATACTTCCGGGCGAGCATGTCCTTGCCGGTGCCGAGGACGGTGCCCACGAGGCCCAGGGCTTCGGCCTGGTCGGCGGCGGGCAGGGTCTTCAGGATCTCCAGCCAGAGCACCTCCTCGAGGACGTTGTAGGCCGTCTGCACCTCGGCCAGGTCCACGCCCGCCTCGAAGCGTGCCGTGGCCACAGAGCTGGCGTGGCTTATGACGGGGGCCAGGTTGCGCTCCAGCACGGCGGTGATCACGAGGCTCAGCAGGGTGCCGAGGCGTCCGCGGATCTCGTCGGCGCCGGCCGCTTCGTAGTGCTCCAGGTGGGACCGGTGCAGGGAGGCGATGGCCTTGGCCAGGATCTCCTCCCGGTGGCTGCGCAGGATCTTCTCGAGGCCCATGGGACGCTCCTCCGTGCGGTGAGCCTCCGCGTGCCTTCATGGCGCGGGCGCTGCCGCCGTTGGCTCCATTGTTGACCCATCGGTCAGTGATCTAGGTCAACCTGGGCGGGAGCGAGGCGGATCGATTCGCAAGGCGATGACGACAAAAGCTTTTAACCACCGATGAACACCGATAACTGCTGATGAAAAGCTGATCAAGCAAGGAGGAGCAGGGGACTGCCACTCGCTCGGCACGGGTTGGATCCCGGGGGCGCCGGGGCTGCGCTTCTTGGGACGCGGTCCCGGCGCCCCCGGGATCACTTCCGGCTAGGCCGGAAGCCGCCTGCGGCGGACCCGTGCGGGTGTGTCGGGATCCCTTCGCGTCTTTGCGCCTTCGCGTTGGATCATTTTCATCCCAACTCAGGCGTCAGCGCCGGGGTTGGGGTCTTTATCGGTGTTCATCAGCCTTTCTCGGTGTTCATCGGTGGTAAAAAAATCCTTTTCATCCGACTGAAAACCCGGCCTCAGAGATCCCCGATGGCGGCCACGACGCGGGTCCAGAGGTCGCTGCCCTGGGTGCCGTTGGTCAGGATGACGAGGCCGGTGCCCCGGCTTGGCGAGAACTGGGAGAAGCAGCGGAAGCCGGTCATGTTGGAGCCGCCGTGGTGGGCGATGTCGCCCTGGTCCGTGGCGTTGAGGGACCAGCCCAGGCCCCAGAAGACCGAGGTGCCGCGGGCGGCGCCCGGCCGCTCGATGGGGTCGCGGGCGTCCAGGCGGACCTGGTGGGCCAGCGCCTCCCGGGCCGAGACCTGGGCCAGCAGCTTCGACTCGCCCCGCTCGGCCTTCATGACTTCGATCAGCAGGCGGGCGTAGTCCTCGGCGGTGGTGTAGAGCGAGTAGGCCGCGTTGGGGTGCAGGTACTTCGAGGTGGTCAGCACGGTCCCGTCGTCGCGGTGGCCGCTGGCCTGGCGGGCGCCCAGGGCCGCCGTCCAGGCGAAGCCCGTGGCCGTGAGGCCCAGGGGCGCGAAGAGGTCCCGGGTCGCCCAGGCATCCAGGGGCTGGCCCGTGACGCGCTCGAGCACCCGCTGCAGGTAGAAGATGCCCTCGCCGGAGTAGCTGAACCGCGAGCCCGGCGCGAACCGGAGCGGAATCGGCCCCTCCCGCTCCTCGCCGCCCGGCCGCCAGTTGGGGAAGCCGGAGGTGTGGGAGAGGGCCATGCGGGCGGTCACCCGGCGGCGCTCGGGCTGCTCGGGCAGGAGCTGCTCCGGCGCATAGGCCTCCAGGGGCCGGTCGAGGTCGAGGCGGCCCCGCTCCACCAGCTGCAGCGCCAGCAGGCCAAAGATCGGCTTGCTCATGGACGCGGCCTCGAAGACGGTGCCCGGGGTGACCGGCTCCCGGGTCTGGGCGTTGCGGACGCCGTAGCCCCGGGACCAGACCAGGCGCCGGTCCTGGATCAGCGCCACGGCCACGCCGGGCACGTGGAGCTCGGCCATCAGCGCGGGGACCAGTTCGTCCAGGGTGGCCGCCAGGGCCTTCGGCGTGAGCTGGCTGGCCCGTCCCGCCGGGTCCACCTGCCGCAGGGCCAGGGCCGCCGCCGCCCGCACGGCCTCGTCCCGGTCGCTGAGCAGGCGCGTCAGCTCGGGCGCCGCCGACCGGGCGGATGGGCCGAGGCCGCCCAGGGTCACGGCGGCCGCCTGACGGACGTGCTCACTGGCATCTGTCAGGGCCTTGGTGAGGGCTGGGAGGGCCACCAGGGCCGGGGAACCGACTCGGCCCAGCGCGATGGCCGCGGACCAGCGCACCTCGCTGCGGGGCCCCTGGAGGGCCTGCGTCAGGGCCGGGACGGCGGGTGCGCCAATCCGCCCGAGGGCCAGGGCGGCCGCCCCCCGCAGGTAGAGGTCCTCGTCGCCCAGGGCCGCCACCAGGGCCTGGACCGCCGCCGGGGACTCGGGACCGAGGTTGCCCAGACGGACCAGGGCTTCCTCGCGCCGCCGGGGGTCGGGGTTCGCCAGGGCCTGGAGCAGGGCCTGCGGGGTGCTCGGCGCGGTGGTCGTCTGGCCGAACAGCGGCAGGGCCAAGCCCGCGGCCAGGAGCAGTGTGGCCAATGATCGGCGGCGAGGTCGGGCGGGGGCGGGCAGCATGGGGCGCCTACTCCAGGTGGTCCTTCTTGAACTCCCGGTACAGGTCCTGGAGACGGGCCGTGACCGGACCCATGCGCCCCCCGCCGACGACGGCGCCATCGACCTCCACCACGGGCATCACCTCGGAGACGGTGCTGGAGATGAAGGCCTCGTCCGCCGTGAGGAAGTCCTGGAGGTACAGGCGCTGCTCATGCACTTCCAGGCCATCCGCGCGGGCCAGCCCCATCACGCACGCGCGGGTGGTGCCCGGCAGGATGTTGTCCAGCTCAGGGGTGATCAGGACCTTGTCCCGGACGCAGAAGATCGTCGAGCTGGGGCCTTCGGTCAGGTAGCGGCCCCGGTCGTCATCGCGATAGAAGAGGGCCTCGAACGCGCCCTTCTCCTTCGCGTACTGCTTGCCCAGCACATTGGGCAGCAGGTTGATGGACTTGATGTGACAGTAGCCCCAGCGGATGTCCTGGAAGGTGACGGTCTTGATCCCCACAGACCAGCAGCCCTCGGGCATCTTCCGGAGGGGGATGAGGACGATGAAGAAGTTGGGCCGCACGCCCTCGGGGAAGGGGTGGTAGCGGGGCGCCTCGCCGCGGGTGATCTCCAGGTAGAGCTCGCCGTCCTGGATGCCGTTGCGGCGCGACAGCTCGCGGCAGGCCTCCAGCAGCTCCTCGGCGGTGTAGGGGAAGTCCATGCCGAGGAAGGCCGCGCTCTCGCGCATGCGCCGGAGGTGCTTCCCGAAGAGCAGGAACTTGCCGTCCACGCAGCGGATGACCTCGAAGAGGCCATCCGCGAAGCAGAGCCCCCGATCCTGGATGCTCAGGAGTTTCTCCGTCTCCTGGTGGAAGCCCCCGTTGAAGAAAATCTCTCGACCCATGGGTGCAGCTCCCTCGCGTGGTGGGCTCCATTTTTTCACAGAGCCTCCGCGAGGTGACAAAAAAAATGGTCACATCTCGGTTGCTTGAAAGGTTTTTTATCAGGGTCGCAGCGGCTCAGATCACCCAGTCGCTCGGCACGTCCTGCTTGAACTCCTGGGGCAGGTGGTTGCGGTACTGCAGCTCGGGGTTCTTCACCGTGACCCGGGTCTGCGGCGGCACGGTCTGGGTGACGAAGACGTTGCTGCTGATGACGGCCTCCTCCCAGATGACGGTGTCGCCGCCCAGGATCGAGGCGCCGGAGTAGACCGTGACGCGGTCCTTCAGGGTAGGGTGGCGCTTCACGCCCTTGAGCGACTGCCCGCCGCGGGTGGAGAGGGCTCCCAGCGTCACGCCCTGGTAGATCTTCACGTAATCGCCGATGACGGTGGTCTCGCCGATGACCACGCCGGTGCCGTGGTCGATGAAGAAGTAGGCGCCGATGGTCGCGCCCGGGTGGATGTCGATGCCCGTGAGGGCGTGGGCGTACTCGCTCATGATGCGGGGGATCAGGGGCACCTGGAGCCGGTGGAGCTCGTGGGCGATGCGGTGGACCGTGAGGGCGAAGATGCCCGGATAGGAGAAGATCACCTCGTCCGTGTCCACGGCGGCGGGATCCCCCTCGAAGGCCGCCTGGACGTCCGTGGCCAGGATGGCGCGCAGGCGCGGGATGGCCTCCAGGAAGGCGTGGACGATGTCCTCCGCGGCCGACTCGAAGTCTTGGGTGGGGCTGCCGTGCCGAGTCGCCTGATGCCGCAGCACGTTCTGCACCTGCTCGAAGAGCCGGGTCCGGATGTCCCCCAGCAGCTCGCCCACGTAGTAATCCAGCGTCTTCGTGGACAGGTTCTGCTTGCCGAAGTAGCCCGGGAACAGCAGCTCCCGCAGCTTCTTGACGAGGTCGATCACCGCGTCCCGGCTGGGCAGCGAGCCCGCGTCGATGTGCCGCGTCCGGGGCTCGGCCAGGTCGCTGGCCACGATGGCGGCCACCAGGCTGGAGAAGTCTTCCGAGGCCGACTGCTTGCGCCAGAGGCGGACGGGGTCAGTGCTCATGGGTGCTCCGGGGAAACGACGCGGGCGGGGAAGGTGGCCTGGAGGAGGCTGTAGACCTTGCAGCCCACACAGAAGCCCAGGAAGGCCTCCAGCGCCGCGCACAGGATCAGCACGGCGGCGAGGGCCAGCACCAGCCTGGGCTGCTGGAAGTGCAGCGCGAGTGCGATGCCGAGGGTGAAGGCGGCCCCCACCAGCGCCGCGAAGCGCTTGGGCCCGGCATTGACGGGCCTGGGCGAAAGTCCCGCTGCCGCCCTCAGGGTCTGCGCGGCCTGGGCCACGGGGCTCCAGCGGTTCCAGCCACGGCTGCGGAGGCCGAAGTCGGCGGCCAGCAGCAGCGGCAGCCAGACCTGGCCGAGCCTCAGGCTGACCAGGGTGAGGAGGATGACCAGGCCCGCGCCGATGCGCGTGGCCCGGTCATCGAGGAGGTCGGGGGAGATGGGGCAGGACTCGGTCATGGCGGTTCAGGCGTTGGCGAGCCCGTCCTCCAGGGCTTCCAGCAGGTCGTCGATGTGCTCGATGCCGATGGAGAGGCGCACCAGGTCCGGCGTGAGGCCGCCGGCCCGCTGCTGGGCTTCGGTGAGCTGGGAGTGGGAGGTGCTGGCGGGGTGCAGGATGAGGCTCTTGGCATCGCCCACGTTGGCCAGGTGCGAGAACAGGGTGATGCCGTCGATGAGCTTCACCGCCGCGTCCTTCCCGCCCTTGATGCCGAAGACCACCACGCCGCCGAAGCCCTTCTTCAGATACTTGCTGGCGAGGGGGTGGCTGGGATCCTCGGGCAGGCCCGGGTAGCGCACCCAGGACACCTTCGGGTGCCTCTGCAGGAACTTGGCCACGGCCAGGGCGTTCTCGCTGTGGCGGACGATGCGCAGGGGCAGCGTCTCCAGCCCCTGGAGGAAGAGCCAGGAGTTGTCCGGCGCGATGGCCGCGCCCAGGTTGCGCAGCGGCACCGTGCGGGCGCGGAGGATGAAGGCCAGAGGCGCCAGCGGCTCCGGCAGATCGTGGGCCCAGCGCAGGCCGTGGTAGTTGGGATCGGGCTCGGAGAACAGCGGGTGGCGGCCGCCCTTCCAGTTGAACTTGCCGGAGTCGGTGATGATGCCGCCGATGCCGGTGCCGTGGCCGCCGATCCACTTGGTGAGGGAGTTCACCACGATGTCGGCGCCGTGCGCGATGGCCTGCAGCAGGTAGGGCGTGGAGAAGGTCGCGTCGACGATGAGGGGCAGGCCGTTGCGGTGGGCCACGGCGGCGATCTTCTCGATGTCGGCGACCTCGAGGACGGGGTTGCCGATGCTCTCGATGTAGATGGCGCGGGTCTTCTCGGTGATGGCCTGCTGGAAGTTCTCGGGGTCCCTGGGATCCACGAAGGTGGTCGTGATGCCCAAGGCGGGCAGGATGGAGTCGAACTGCGTGTAGGTGCCGCCGTAGAGGTTGTTGGCGGCGACGATGTGGTCACCCACCTGCGCCAGCGTGATGATGGCGTAGAAGATGGCCGAAGTGCCGGACGCCACGGCCAGGGAGGCGGCGCCGCCCTCCAGCTGCGAGATGCGCTGCTCCAGCACATCCGTGGTGGGGTTCATCAGGCGCGTGTAGATGTTGCCGAGCTCCTTCAGCGCGAAGAGGTTTGCCGCGTGCTCGGTGTTCTTGAACACGTAGGAGCTGGTGCGGTGGATGGGCACGCCGCGGCTGAGCGTGACGGGATCCGGCGACTGGCCGCCATGGAGGGCGACGGTCTCGGGGCGGTAGGACCTGGTCATGGGGGACTCCTGGAAGGGGGTTGGGGTTGCATCCGAAGACCCAAGGCTAATAGCGGGAGATCAAATAGTCAATTAAAATAATTAAAATGATTAAGTATTGTTTAAAACGCACGGCAACCAGGCCCGGCGAGGGGGCCTTTCGGCGCGAGGGCAGCAGCCACCGAAAAAGCTTTTTTTGCCACCGATGAACACCGATAAACACCGATAAAGACATGATAAGGACATGATAAAGACAACTGCTTTTATATTATTTTCCGTTTTCTTTATCAGCTTTTAATCGGTGTTCATCGGTGTTCATCGGTGGTTAAAAAATCCTTTGCTTTAGGCGCTGCGGCCCAGCCCCAACCTCCCGTTGGAACCCGCTCTTGATAGCCGAGCAAGGGCAACAGCCACTGAAAAAAGCATTTTTGCCACCGATGAACACCGATGAACACCGATAAAGACATGATAAAGACAACTGCTTTTATATTATTTGCCGTTTTCTTTATCAGCTTTTAATCGGTGTTTATCGGTGTTTATCGGTGTTCATCGGTGGTTAAAAAGTCCTTTGCTTTAGGCGCTGCGGCCCAGCCCCAACCTCCCGTTGGAACCCGCTTTTTGACCGCTGACAGCTCATAGCCGACAGCCCGAGGCCCCCCCTCACCCGAACGTCAGCGCCCGCGCCAGGTCCTCGCGGAGGTCCTGGACGTCCTCGAGGCCCACGGACAGGCGGATCAGGTCGTCGCTGATGCCGGCGCGCTGGCGGGCCTCGGGGGTCATGGAGGCATGGGTCATGGACGCGGGGTGGGCCACCAGGGACTCCACGCCGCCCAGGCTCTCGGCCAGGGTGAACCAGCGCAGGCCGCGCAGCACGTGGTTCAGCCGGGCGTTGCCGCCCTCCTTGAGCTCGAAGCTGAGCATGGCGCCGAAGCCCTTCTGCTGGCGCTTGGCGAGCGCGTGCTGGGGATGGGTGGTCAGGCCCGGGTAGTGGACCTTGCCCACGGCGGGATGCGCCGCCAGGAACTCCGCCAGCACCTGGGCGTTGGCCTCGTGCTGGCGCATGCGCAGGGGCAGCGTCTTGAGGCCGCGCAGCACCAGGAAGCAGTCGTGGGGCGCCTGGGAGGTGCCCAGCAGGTTGTTCACGCTCTGGATCTGCTGGGTGAGCGCCAGCCGGCCCGGCGCCGCCACCACGGCGCCGCCCACCACGTCGCTGTGGCCATTGAGGTACTTCGTCGTGGAGTGGATGACCAGGTCCGCGCCCAGCTGGAAGGGGCGCTGGAGGAAGGGCGAGAGGAAGGTGTTGTCCACGGCCACCAGGCAGTCCGGCTGGGCATGGGCCAGCTCGGCCACGGCGGCGATGTCCGTGAGGCGCAGCAGGGGATTGGAGGGCGTCTCGATCCAGACCATGCGGGTGTTGGGCTGGAAGGCCGCCTGCACCGCGGCGAGGTCCGCCAGGTCCAGGTAGGTGACCTCCAGGCCGAAGAACCGCTTGGCGTGCTCCAGCAGGCGGAAGGTGCCGCCGTAGCAGTCCACGGTGCTGATGAGGTGGCTGCCGTGCGGCAGCAGGTTCAGGGCCACCAGGATGGCGCTCATGCCGGTGCTGGTGCAGGTGGCGCCGTGGCCGCCCTCCAGCAACGCGATGGCCTCCTCTAGGGCCGCGCGGGTGGGGTTGCCGCTGCGGGTGTAGTCATAGCCCGCGTTGGTGCAGATGTCCTTGAAGGCGAAGGTGGAGGACAGGTACAGCGGCGGCATCACGGCGCCGTAGGAGGGATCCGGCTGCACGCCGCCGTGCACGCACTGGGTGGCGGTGCCCGCGCCCGGGATCAGCTCGGGCCGCTGGAGCCAGCCCGCGCCGCCCTCGCGCACGGGGGGCTGGATCGTGAAGTGGTAGGCCGGGTTGCCGGGGACGTTGGTATCAAGGAATTGTTCGCTCACATGAGCCTCCGGCTCTCTCCGGATCGCATGTTGAAACTCACAAAGATCCTGGAACCCCCAGTATCCAGTGCACTGGCAATTCTGCCAAGGGGGTGAGGTCCGCGCCCACTTGGTGCCCTTTGTGTTCTTTGTGTTCTTTGTGGTTAACAGCCTTTTTCAACAGGTGTTCTACCGCACCGAACTTAGGCGGGCCAAGAGGGAGCTCCGCCCTACCTACTCACCCCTTGTCTGAGGTGGGCCCGATCAAAAAAAGGGATTAACCACAAAGGGCACAAAGAACACAAAGGAGAGGACGAGGGGGCCTGGCCAGGGCACCGGGCGGGCAACTGGTCGGCCCTGCTTTTCTACCTGTCTTCGTGGTGATCCTTCTTCTGCACGCAATGAGGAGCTGGTGTCACGCCTCGGGCACCAGGTCCACGAGGAGGCCCAGGAGTTGGCTGCCGGAGGGATCGATCTGCACGGGGAGGGGCTTGGCCTGCTTCAGCTGGCGCTTGCTCAGCCAGGTGGCGGGGACCTGCAGGCGGTAGCTGCCGGGCGGGATGTCGGCGAAGTCGAAGTAGCCGTCGAAGGACGACACCTGCCGCTGCACCACGCGGTCCTTGGCATCCACCAGCTCCAGGGTGACGCCGGCCAGGACCTTGGCGCCCGCGGGCCCCCGGGTGCGCAGGGTGCCCGCCACCTCGCCGAAGGCCACCACCGGGAAGGTGGCCTGCAGGGGCAGGCCGGGCCGGGCCACGAAGCGCAGGCCCTTGCGGACGGGCTGCAGGGAGGGATCCTCCAGGTCGTTGATGTTCAGGGCCAGGTTCACGTCCCGGTTGGCGGGCAGGTGCATCAGCAGGGCATGACCGGTGGCGTCGGTCTTGGTTTCCTGCGGCACCCCGTCCACCAGGAAGCCCACGCCTTCGACGGGCTTCTCGTCGGCGTCCATGATGCCGTTGCCGTTGCGGTCGATGAAGACCAGGACCGCGGCGCTGCCTGCGGAGGCCACGGGCCGGGGATCCGTGTGCCACTTCTTGGTGGAGGGATCCTGGCCGAGGCTGGTCCGCAGCTGGACACCCACTGTCCAGCCGCCCTGGCGGGCCCAGCCGATGCTGCCGCCGAAGTCCAGCCCGCGCAGGGTGCTGTGCAGGCCGGCATTCAGCCGGAGCTGGCGGCTGGCCAGCGACTGGGCAACCGCCAGCTGCACCTGGTGGTTGCCCGCCCACAGGGAGTCCAGGGAGACCGCCAGGGTGTCCAGGGTGCCCTTGGGGCTGAGGGAGTAGCCCGCCTGGCCCTGCACCATCCAGCTGCCCAGGATCTTGCGGCCGAGCAGCTCGCCGCCGAGGTTCCGGGTGCCCGCGTAGTCCTGGAAGACGAGGCTGTTGGTGAGGTAGAGCCCCTGGTAGTTGTGGCCCTCCTTCAGCGCTATCTGGGACTCGGACAGGCCTGTGGTGAACTTGTCCTGCTTGACCTCGAGCCGCACGTTGCTGAGGCCCTCGCCCCAGGTCTGGAGGCCGCCCGAGAGGCTGCCCTGGGTGCGGCTCTTGAGGAAGCCGCGGTCCGTCTGGAGCACCTCACTGCTGAAGCTGCGGCCTTCGAGGTGGCGCAGGTTCCACACCAGCCGGTCCCACTTGCCCTTGAGGCTGGTCTCGAAGAGATCACCGCCCTGGGCGTCGTGGGACCAGTCCGTCTGGTAGCCCACGCCCGAGACCTGGCCCCGGGCGCCGGTCTGGGTGTAGGTCTTGGCGGCGCTGCCGAAGGGGTAGTCCACCACGGAGAGGAAGGGCACGAAGGAGCGATTGACGCCCCAGTCGAAGGTGGCCTGGGCGCGGGAGGCGCCCTTGCCCTCCGGGTGGTCGTAGGACAGGCGGTAGCGCAGGAAGCCCCCGCTGCCGAGCCCGGGCTCGGACAGCACCGAGAGGCGCTCCTCCCGACGCTGGCCCAGGGGACCGTGGAAGACCAGCAGGAACTCGTTGCTGCCCGGGTCCAGGGGCACATCCGGGAAGGCGTAGCGCCCATCGGCCCGGCTGATCTGGTAGCCCTTCAGGATGCCGTTGTGGAACAGCTGCACGTCCCAGTCCAGGGGCAGCTCGCCCTGGAAGCTCTTGCGGTCGAAGTACTGGTCCTGGTTCAGGGCGAAGTTGCTCAGCAGCACGCCGTTGCCGGTGGTGCTCTTGCTGACGTATTCGATGCCCTGCACATCCAGGCGGCCGACGGTCACCTCCCGCGCGCCCAGGGGGCCGAGGAGCTTGCCATCGGGATCCCGGCGGCCCAGGCTGCCGCGGAAGAGGGTGCCCGGGCTGCTGAAGTCGGTGCTCAGGTAGGCGGTGGCCTGGGACCACAGCAGGTCCGCGGACATGAACGTGGTGGCGGTGCCCGCGCCGTGGATCGTGCCGTTCTGCGCGGTGCCCGCCCAGCCCAGGCTCTGGTCCACGAAGGGGGCCGCGATGGGCGCGTAGGGATGGGCCTGGGGGTCGTAGGAGATCCGCACCGGTCCGTGGCCCGAGGAGAGCATGGCGTCCTTCTCGCGCTTCCACCGCGCCTGCACCGGCAGCTGGCGCAGGGGCCGGATCTCCAGGGTGGCGGAGTCCGCATTCAGCCTGGACAGGAGCGGCAGCCAGGCCCCCAGGGACCGCAGCTCCACGTAGCACTCCTCGCCCTCGAAGAAGACGGTGTCGGCCTCGAAGGTAAAGCTCTTCCCCTCCGCCTGCACCGTGCGCTGCTTCAGGTCCAGCCTGAAGCGGCTCTTCTCCTCGATGACGAAGCCTTCCGCGACGCCCGCGACGGGGTCCACGGTGATGGCCAGGTAGAGCTGGCGGGCCAGCTCGGCCAGGGGGATCCAGGTGCTGTCGCCCTGCTGCTGCACCAGGAGGGGATCGCCCATGGCCTGGATGCCCACCTGCACGGTCAGAATGCTGATCTTCCGCGGCTCAGGCGCCTTGCTCTGCCCAAAGAGCGCCGCCGCGAGGCAGACTCCGAGCAGGGACTTGCGCAGCCACGACATGGAGACGGGGCCCGGTTACTGGACGACGATCTGGGTTTCCGCCAGCACGCTGCCGCGCTCCGGGTGCACGAAGGCCAGGCGCAGCTTCGAGCCGGGGGGCACCTGGAGCGGGCCCAGGGGGATCTCCATGGTGCGCTCGGCCAGCGGGGGATAGACCGCGATGCCCCGCCACTCGGCGACCTTGACGTCCTTGGCGCCGGGGCTCAGCTGGGTGATCTGCACATTGCCGAAGACGGACTCCTTGCCGCCGAGGCGCTGCAGGGCGAACTTCAGCAGGGTGCGGCCATCGTTTTCCCGCGCCACCTGCACCTGGGAGAAGCCGGGCGTGGTGGGGGTGTCCCCCTGGCGCACGATGAGGGGGATGGAGACGCCATAGACAGGCGTGAGCTTGATGGCCACGCCATTGGGCTCCTTGGGCTCGGCCTCCGCGGGGGCGGCATCTTCTTTGGGCACCGCGCGGATCAGCAGGTGGGCCCGGTATTCGCCCTCGGGCAGGTCGGCGGGACGGCGCACCAGGATGCGCACCGTCTGCTGCACGCCGGGCTCCAGGGTGATCTGCTGGGGTGCGTAGCGGACCATCTCTTCTGCCACGGAGGGACCTTCGGGCTGCACTTCCTTGAGCTCGCCCTTCCCGTTCATCTCCATGCGGATGTAGGTGAGGCGGTAGGTGGCCGGGGCGCTGCCGGTGTTGAGGAGGGTCAGCTGGGCGGAGCGCAGCTTTGCGTCGAAGACCAGGCGGGTGGGGGCCACCAGCAGGTCGCCGCCCACGGCCTTGGGTGGCGGGGGCGCCTGGGCCAGGAGGCCGGTGCCCAGGCACAGGGAGAGAGCCAGGAGCAGGGTCCTGGTGAGGCCGTTGAGCGTGCTGCTTGTCGAGTTCATCTCGGGGTCCAATCGGGGGGGATGCTCATCCAAAGGCGCGGAGCGGTTGCCCGCTCCGCGTAAAGGGTGTTGCGACATGGGGCCGGGGCCCGAAGAGACGTGCTGGAAAGAGGGGGGGAGGATTGATGCTTGGGCCGCGGTCACGCAGGAGCTATCCGGAACAGGCGTGAGCGGGCTGGGTGGGGCTGCTCCAGAAGGGCCATCCTCACTGGAGAGGTTGTGGTGCTGATAGAGACTTATCAAGTCCCATGCCAGAGTTGAAAAATCTATAACACCATTTATTTATTCATTTAAAATTTCGAGATTGAAAGGGCAATATCTAGAATCTGGAAATGGGATCAAAATTTCTGGATTCTGGATGTTAAATGGCTGGGCCTGTCTCCCCTGAAAAGGGCCAACGGAGGTGGAGCGAAGCTGCGGCCAGAGGCCGTTATCACCGTTCATCACCGATTCCAAAAGCCCTTTTTTAACCAGTGATGAACGGGGATAAACGGTGATGCGAATACTGCGGACCTGGCCGTTCTTCACTTTCCTCGGCGCCTCGGCCCTCCTCAGCGTTGCTTGCCCCTACGCAGGCTCGGCTCCGATCCCGAGGGAATCAGAGCCGAGCTCAGGGCGTGCGTCAGGGTTGAATCAGTTGTAGGCGACGGTCACGGAGAAGCTGCCGGTATAGAGGCCGGCAGGCTGGTTGGCGGCCACGCTCAGGTTGGCGCCGACACTCAGGCCGGAGGCGCCGGCGCCGTCCAGCAGGTAGGCGCTCGCACCCGTCGTGAAGCTGTCGACGGTCATGCTGTTCGCACCCGAGGTGATCTGGATGCTGCCAGGCAGCCCGACGGCGAAGGAGGTGTTCGGCTCACCAGCCACATCGAAGGCGGCGGCGGAGACGCCTGCGGCGCTGGCGAGCACCGCACCACCGGAAGCGGTGCGCACGCCGGCGGGGTCGAGCCTGACGGTGCCGGCCGTGGGGGTGGCGATCATCGCGCCGAAGTTCAGGTCCGCAGCCTTCGCGATGGAGATGGGCTGGTAGATCTTGGCGGAAGCGGTGGCAGTGGCGCTGGCGGTGGGGGCACCGACCACGGCGGGGGCGGCGCCGCCGGCGGCGAACATCGGGGCGCTGGCGAGGACGAGCAGGGCGGGGTAGAGGGAGCGGGAAACGCGCATGGGAAACTCCAGAATCAAGCGGCACCAGGCAGGTGCGAGAGGGGGAAGGGATCCTCCGGGAGGCCGGTCCTCGCGGGAGGGTTGGGCTGCTGACGGCAGAGGCCAGGGCGCTGGCGCGGGAGCCTAAAGGCTGGCCTGCGTCCGCCCTTCCGCAGGCTCGGCTCTGATCCCCAGAGGAATCAGAGCCGAGTCTGGGAGAGCGTGGTTGGGGTTGGTTTAGTTGTAGGCGACGGTCACGGAGAAGCTGCCGCTGTAGAGGCCGGCAGCCTGGTTGGCGGCCACGCTCAGGTTGGCGCCGACACTCAGGGAGTGCGCGCCGGTGCCGTCCAGCAGGTAGGCAGCCGCGTCGGTCGCGAAGGTGTCGACGGTCATGCTGTTCGCACCCGAGGCGATCTGGATGCTGGCGGGCAGGGCCACGCTGAAGGAGGTGTTGGGCTCACCGGCCACCGAGAAGGCGGCGGCGGAAACACCCGCGGCGCTGGCGAGAACCGCGCCACCGGTGGCGGTGCGCACGCCGGCAGAGCTCAGGGTGACGACGCCGGCCGTGGGGGTGGCGATCATCGCGCCGAAGTTCAGGTCAGCCGTCTTCGCGATGGAGATGGGCTGGTAGATCTTGGCGGAAGCGGTGGCGGTGGCGCTGGCAGTGGGGGCGCCCACGACGGCCTGGGAGAAGGCGGGGAGGCCGGCGACGACGAGCAGGGCGGGGAAGAGGGTGCGGGAAACACGCATGGGAAACTCCGGAATCAGGGTGCACCGGTCAGGTGCGAAAGGTGTTGGATGCTCCAGGAGGCGATCCTCGCTGGAGGGTTGTTGTTCATACAGACTTCATATCAAGGGCTGTGCCAAAATTGAAACAAACACTAAGATTATTTTTATCAATATTTATGTTTTTTGAGTCAAATCAACACATATCTACATTCCGGATTCTGGACGCAGATTCTGGAATCTGGATGTTTGAATGCCATAGCCCTTCAGCTTCACATAGAGGGTGCTGCGGGGAATCCCCAGGAGCGAGGCGGCCACCTCCACCTGGAAGCCCACTTCCTCCATCACCCAGAGGATGTGCCGCCGCTCCACTTCCTGGAGCGTCAGGCCCGAGACCCGGGGCAGGGCCGCCTCGGGGGAGCCCATCGCGATTGGGGCTTCCTCACGGGGCTGAGGTTCTACCGACGCGGGCCTGGCGGCCGGCGGGGGATCTTGGGGGGGATGTTGCGGCGATGAAGACATGTTGGCCTCAGTTGTAGGCCACGGTGACGGTGAAGCTGCCGGAGTAGAGGCCCGGGGCCTGATTGGCGCCCACGGTCATGGTGGCGCCGACACCCAGCCGCTGGCCGCCGTTGACGCTCAGCTTGTAGGGGGCGCCGTCGGTGACGAAGCCGTCCACCAGCATGCTGAACACGCCGTAGGTCATCTGGGCGCTGGCGGGCAGGAGCACGGTGAAAGTGGTGTTGGCCTCGCCGTTGACCTGGAAGGCCGCGGCCGAGACGCCAAAGACGCTGGTGTTGGCCAGGACCACGCCGCCGGTGGCTGTGCGGACGCCGAAGGGGTCCACGGTCACCTTGCCGGCGAGGGGGGTGGCGATGGTGGTGCCGAAGTTCAGGTCTGACATCTTCGTGATGGAGAGGGGCACCTGGATGTTGGCCCGGACCGTGGCGGTGGCGCTGGCGCTGGGGGCGGCGGCCTGGCTGAAGGCGGGCATGGCCAGCAGAACTGCCAGGAGGCTGATGAGGGGTCGCATGACGGGCTCCTTTGTCCCCGCACCAGGATGAGGCTAGGGCTGCGCGGGGGCCTGAAGGCCGGCCCGCCGGGCCCTTCCGCAGGCTCGGCTCTGATCCCCAGAGGAATCAGAGCCGAGTCTGGGAGTGCGTTGTTGGGGTTGATTTAGTTGTAGGCGACGGTCACCGAGAAGCTGCCGCTGTAGAGGCCGGCAGCCTGGTTGGCGCCCACGCTCAGGTTCGCACCCACGGTCAGGGCGTGCGCACCGGTTCCGTCCAGCAGGTAGGCGGCCGCGTCGGTCACGAAGTTGTCCACCGTCATGCTGTTTGCACCCGAGGCAATCTGGATGCTGGTGGGCAGGGCCACGCTGAAGGAAGTGTTGGGCTCACCGGCCACGTCGAAGGCGGCGGCAGAAACACCCGCTGCGCTGGCAAGCACCGCACCACCGGAGGCGGAGCGCACACCGGTGACGTCGAGCTTTACGACGCCGGCCGTGGGGGTGGCGATCATCGCGCCGAAGTTCAGGTCCGCAGCCTTCTTGATGGAGATGGGCTGGTAGATCTTGGCGGAAGCCAGGGCAGTGGCGCTGGCGGTGGGGGCGCCCACGACGGCCTGGGAGAAAGCGGGGAGGCCGGCGACGACGAGCAGGGCGGGGAAGAGGGTGCGGGAAACGCGCATGGGAAACTCCAGAATCGGGTTGCACCGGTCAGGTGCGAATGGGTGTGGGGTGCTCCAGGAGGGCGATCCTCGCTGGAGGGTTGTTGTTCACATAGACTCCATATCAAGTCCCGTGCCAGACTTGAAGCAGTCGCTAACAACCCTTAAATAAAGGTTTACAATTTCGAATCTCGAATCAATCGTATCTAGAATCTAGAATTGAGATTCTACTTCTGGATTCTGGATGTTGAGATGCCGTGGGTCTTGAGCTTTACATAGAGGGTGCTGCGGGGAATCCCCAGCAAAGGCGCCGCGGCCTCCACCTGGAAGCCCACTTCCTCCATCACCCGGAGGATGTGCCGCCGCTCCACTTCAAGCAGGGTCATGCTCGAGGCCCGGGGCAGGGCCGCTTCGGGGGAGCCCGCCACCACCGGGGCCTCCCGCCGGGGGCTGGCGCCCAGGCTCAGGTCCCCCACGTCGATGACATGGCCCTGGCGGGTGAGGACGGCCCGCTCCAGGGTGTTCTTCAGCTCGCGGATGTTGCCGGGCCAGGTCTGCTCCCGGAGCCAGCCCTCGGCCTCGGCGGAGAACTCGAGGCTGCCGATGCCCCACTGGTTGGCGATGCGGGCCAGGAAGAGCCGCGCCAGCATGGGGATGTCCTCCCGGCGCTCCCGCAGGGCCGGGATGGTGATCTGCAGGGTGCTGATGCGGTAGTAGAGGTCCTCGCGGAACTGGCCGCTACCCAGCATCTGCTCCAGGTTGTGGTGGGTGGCCCCGATGAGGCCGAAGTCCGCGCTGCGGTCGCGGTTCTCGCCCAGGCGCCGGAAGGTGTGCTCCTCGATGGCCTTGAGGATCTTGGCCTGGACCTGCAGGTCCATCTCCGCGATCTCGTCGAGAAAGAGCGTGCCCCGGTGAGCCAGCTCCATGAGGCCGGCCTTGGCCGTGGCGGCCCCGGTGAAGGCGCCCTTCTCGTGCCCGAAGAGCTCGCTCTCCAGCAGGTCCTTGCTGAGGCCGGCGCAGTTCAGCTCCACAAAGGGGTGGGCGTTGCGGGGGCTGTGCTTGTGGATCCAGCGGGCCAGAGCGCTCTTGCCGGTGCCGGTCTCGCCGTGCAGCAGGAGCGGGACAGCCACCGTGAGCATCTTCTTGACCCGGTTCTCCAGGGCCTTGATGGCCGGGCTCACGCCGAAGAAGGGATTCAGGGTGTGCTGGCCTTCGACCCGGCTGTGGACGAGGTTGACCCGCTTCTCGCGCACCTGCTCCAGCAGCCGCTGGCAGAGGGCCAGCAGGGCGCCGGGCTCCACGGGCTTCACCAGGAACTGGGCCGCGCCTTCCTTGATCAGCTCCACCGCCAGCTCCACCGAGGAGAGGGCCGTGATCACCACCACCGGGGGCGCCGACTCATCCTCCGCGAGGGTGCGCAGCAGCTCCGAGGCGTTGCCGTCCGGCAGCTGGTAGTCCAGGAAGATGACCTCGGGATGGAAGCGCAGGAGGACCTGGCGGGCCTCGGCCAGGGAACCGGCACAGGCCACCTGGTAGGGGCCCTCCTCGAAGATCACCGACAGGAACTCGCGCTGGACCGCGTCATCCTCGACGATCAGCACCCGGCTCCGTTCCATCAGGCCTCCATCCCCCCATCATCGCGCAGGCCCGGGGCGGGTGTCACGGGCGCAGGGGTCGCGGTCGGCGATTCGGCCAGGAACAGGGGCGCCACGGCGTGGAACTGCTCGAAGGCCAGGGGCAAGTTCGGCAGGCCTGCGGCCACCGCCGCATGGTCACCCTCCTTCACGAGCTGTTCCAGGTCCCGGGTCAGGGCGTAGAGCCGGGTCGCGCTGACGGTGGCGCAGGAGCCCGCCAGCAGGTGGAGCTTCCGGCCCGTCTGCTCCCAGTCTCCGGCAGCCGCAGCGGTGCGGGCGGCTTCGAGGACCGGGGGGGTGGAGGTGAGGAAGAGCTCCAGGATCCGGCCCGCGGCTTTGCGGCTGCCCATGAGCCGCTGGAGGAAGGCCTCCGGCTCGAAGACCGCCGGCAGGTCAGGCGGCGCAGCTTCCGCGCCGACCTTGGGCAGGTAGCGGTTCAGGACCTCCAGGAGCGCTGCGGGTTCGATGGGCTTGGCCAGGTAGCCGTCCATGCCTGCGTCCAGGCAGCGCTGGCGGTCCTCGCGCATGGCGTGGGCCGTCATGGCCACCACCGGCACCTGGCAGTCCAGGACCTCGGACTCGGGGCTTCTCAGTGCGAGGGTGGTTTGCAGCCCATCCAGATTGGGCATCTGGATGTCCATGAGGACCAGGTCGTAGCGGTGCTTCCGCAGGGCCTCCAGGGCCTCCAGGCCATCCGTCGCCAGGTCCGGCACCAGGCCCCAGCCCTCGAGCAGGGCCATGGCCAGCTCCTGGTTCACCTCGTTGTCCTCGACCAGCAGAACCCGGCCTGTGCCGAAGTTCTGTGCAGAGTCGGAAACCTTGGCCAGCATCTCGAAGCCGACGGCGCCCGAAGGCTGCAGCCGCAGCCGGGCGGTGAACCAGAACTCGGAGCCGACGCCTTCCTCGCTGGTGGCCCCAATCTCGCCCCCCAGGAGGGCCGTGAGCTGTCGGCAGATGGTGAGGCCGAGCCCGGTGCCACCGAACTTCCGGGTGGTGGAGGTGTCCACCTGGGTGAAGCTCTGGAAGATCTCCTCAAGCTTGTCCGGAGGGATGCCGATGCCCGTGTCCTTGACGCGGAAGCAGAGGTGGGTCTCCTCTTCCGCGCGGAGGAGGACCTCCACCCGAACGCTCACTTCTCCACCCAAGCTGAACTTGATCGCGTTGCCCACCAGGTTCAGCAGCACCTGCTTCAGGCGATATTGATCCCCCCGCAGGCGGTCCGGGACCTCGGGAGCCAGGGTGCAGGTGAAGGCCAGTCCCTTCTCTGCAGCCACCGGGGCCATGAGCAGCTGGAACTCCTCCAGGAGGACCGCCAGGCTGAAGTCGGTCTCTTCGAGGACCAGCTTGCCGGACTCGATCTTGGCGAGATCCAGCACGTCGTTGACGAGCTCCAGCAGGGAATCGCCACAGATGCGTGCGGACTCGGCGTAGCGGCGCTGCTTGGGCTCCAGGGGAGACTTCAGCAGCAGGCCAACCATGCCGATCATGCCGTTCAGGGGGGTCCGGATCTCGTGGCTCATGTTGGCCAGGAACTCCGACTTGACCCTGCTGGCCGCCTGGGCCTCCAGAGCCAGCGCGTTCGCCCGGTCAATCTCGTCGCGCAGCAGCTCGCTGGCGGCGACGAGCTCCGTGATGTCCGTGATGCTGCCCACCAGCCGCAGGGGCTTGCCGGTCTCGTCCCACAGCACGACCTTGCCGCGGTCATGCACCCAGATCAGGCTGCCATCGGCGCGGCGCATCCGGTGGCGGCCGTCGAAGGGAATTCCCCCGTCCAGGGCGGTCTGGATGCCCGCCCAGACCAGGGCGCGGTCCTCGGGCTCCAGCACGGTCTCGAGAAAGTCGATCGGGTGCTCGAGATACTGCTCCTCCAGGCCCAGGAGCTCGCACCAGTGGGCGTTGTGCTTGACCCAGTCGTTCGGGATGTCCCAGTCCCAGATACCGTCCCCGGTGGCATCCAGGGCGAAGGCCAGGCTCTGCTCGACGCTCTTGCGGGCCTCGTTGGCCACCTGCATCGCCGTGGTGTCCACGAACGTGACCACCATGCCCACTACCTTGCCCTGGCTGCGGTAGGGGTAGGCCCAGTAATCCACCGGGAAGGTCGACCCGTCGGCCCGCCGCAGTCGCTCCCCCTCCACGTGCGTCCCCGTGCCCCGTCTGAGGGCCTGGAAGATCTCGCAGGGCGGGATCTTGGTGCCGGGGGAGCCTGCCGGGAGCATCCGGCCGACCCGGCCCGTCACTTCGGTGCAGGGCTGCTCGCAGGCCTCGCAGCGGCCCCGCAGGCGGATGCCGGCGAGCTGTTGCATGTTCTTGCCCAGCAGCTGGTCGGCGCCGTCATAACCCAGCATCCGCACACAGGCAGGGTTGATGAAGGTGCACTGGCCCTGGCGGTCCATGAGAAAGATGGCCTCGACGGCGGAGTCCGACAGCAGCTGGATCCGCTCCAGCCGGTCCTCGGCGAGCTCCGTGATCCGGACGCGGCTCCGCTCCAGTCGGTAGAGCAGATAGAACACGCCGAAGCTGACCAGCAGGCGGAACAGCAGCAGGTTCCACCGCCCCTGCTGGGGCGGGAACGCGTCCGGGTGGACCCCCGCCCAGACACGGAGGACCCAGCGCTGCCCATAGAGCTCCATGGTCCTGGAGGTGAGGTAGGGCGCCGCCTCTGGAGGCCCATCAGGGGCCAGGCGGAAGAGCATGTCCTTCTCCTGCAGGGAGGGGCCGACGTAGGCCTCCAGACCCGTGCCCTTGGGTGAAGGCTCCAGGATGCCGGTCAGCAGGGGCTCCATCCGGAACGCCTGGTAGACCCACCCCAGGAGGGCCTCCCGCCGCTGGGGCACGGTGCCCAGGGGCCTGCCCTGCCGGTAGATCGGAGCGAAGAACAGGACCCCGGTCGGGTTGACCGTGGCGTCCTCTCGGGTGAGGGTGACGGGGTTTGTGAGGGTGGGAGCTCCGGTGTCGCAGGCGCGGGCCATGGCGGCCCTCCGGAGGGGCTCGGCATAGAGGTTCCGGCCCAGGATGCCCTGGCTCTGGTCGTGGAGGGGTTCCACTGTGACCACGGCGCTGGTGCCTGCTGCCTGGGGTGCGCTGGCGGCATTCCCACCGGCCTCTGCCACGGGGGATGCGGGGTGCCAGGCGACGACCCCGAAGCTCCGGTAGGCCATGCCAAAGGAAGTCAGGTCCAGGCTGTTGACGTAGTGGCTCCAGGACTCCTTGGTGGGCAGGGCCTCCCGCTGGGAGATGGACTCGGCGCCGGCCCGGAGGAGCTGCTCGTGGAAGGCCATCCGCCGGGCGATGCGCTCCTGGAGGAGGGTCGCATCCGCCTCAAACTGATCACGGGCATGCCTGCGGTCCTCGTGCATGGACCAGGAGAAGGTGATCAGGGACAGGATGAGGGTCACCGCCAACCCCAGCCAAGGCCGCCAGGATCGGAGGGCTTGGAGCCTGGTGCTGGGCATCGCGCGCTCCTGAGGTCTGCTGGCGCCCACCGGGCGTTTGGGGTTCTGTGGGTTCCAGACAACAAAGGAGCAAGACCAAGGTTCTGGAGGCGTCACCCCAGGTTCGGGATGTCCTCACAGGACCGACTCCCCACAATCCCTGCCGGGGCGCCAGGAGCCTTGGATTAGGTTCAAAATATCATGAGCTGATATTTGAACTCTAAAATAATCAATTAGATACGTAGTTTTACGTAGTTGTCCCGGCCTAGTTGTAGGCCACGGTCACGGTGAAGCTGCCGGCATAGCTGCCCGAAGGCTGGTTGGCCTCGACGCCCAGGGTCGCGCCCACGCTCAGGGCCAGCCGACCCCGGGCGTCCAGGACCTGCGTGCTGCCGCCGGTGCTGAAGCCCGCCACGGTCATCCGGTTTAGGCCCGACATGATCTCGATGCTGGCGGGCAGGCTCACGGTGAAGGTGGCGTGGGGTTCCCCGGCCACCTGGAAGGCTGCGGAGGACACGGCCTCGGCGCTGCCCAGGACCACCCCGCCCGAGGCCCGGCGCGCGCCGTCCTGGCCCAGCACCACCTGGCCCGCGCTGCGGGTGGCGATCATGCCCCCGAAGTTCAGGTCCGCGGGCTTCTGGATGGAGACGGGCTGGCAGATCTCGGCCGAGGCCGTGGCCACGGCGCCCCGAACCTGGCCGAAGGCGGGCACCGCGCCCGCCAGGAGCAGGGCTCCGGCGCTGGCGAGGATGGCTCCCGTACGGCCCTTCGACATGCCTTTGTCCTTTGGTTCCCCGCATCGGCACGGGCAAGTCAGACTTGACCTCGATGTCAGTTTACCGATGGCTCTTTTAACCTGTGCGGACATGTGATTTGGATCATCCCTGTCTACCTTTTGGGGGAGTTAATACCACCCTTCCTTGCGCTAACCTTGCGGTATTCACCCTCCCTTTTCCGCGACCGAGAGCCCCATGAGCGAACAAGATCCCCCCATCTACCTCGGGAAGCCCCTGATCCCGCCCACGGCGGCCCTCAAGGCCCAGGCGCCCATGAGCCCCGAAGAGACCCTGGCCTACCTGGAGCGGGCCCGGCAGGATCCCGAGGGCTACTGGGCCGACATCGCCGGGGAGCTGGAGTGGTACACGCCCTGGCAGAAGACGCTGGAGGGCGGCTTTCCCGACTTCACCTGGTTCAAGGGCGGGCGCAGCAACGTCTCGCTCAACTGCGTGGACCGGCATGCCCGCACCCAGCCCGACAAGGTGGCCCTCTACTGGGAGCGTGAGGACGGCGCCCGCGAGGCCTGGACCTACGCGCAGCTGCTGGACGCCGTGGCCCGCTTCGCCTCGGTGCTGAAGGGCCTGGGCGTCAAGAAGGGCGACCGGGTCGCCGTCTACATGAGCAACATCCCCGAGGCCTTCATTGCCTGCCACGCCTGCTACCGCCTTGGCGCGATCTACGCGGTGATCTTCGCGGGGTTCTCCGCCCAGGCCGTGCGGGAGCGCCTGGAGGACGCCCAGCCCAAGGTGGTGGTGGCGGCCGATGCCAGCGTGCGCCGGGGCAAGCGGGTCATCCTGAAGGAGACCCTCGACACGGCCATGGAAGGCATTGCGGCCATCGAGCACGTGGTCGTGGTGCAGCGCATGGGCGGCGAGGTCCCCATGGTGCCGGGCCGGGACCTCTGGTACGCGGACCTCATGGCCACGGCCAGCGCCGACTGCCCGCCGGAGCCCATGGAGGCCAACGAGCCCGGCTTCCTGATCCACACCTCGGGCACCTCCGCCAAGCCCAAGGGCCTGATCCACGCGGGCATGGGCTTCCTGGTCGGCGTCTACGCCAACACCAAGTGGTCCCTGCTGCCCCAGGCCGACGATGTGCTGTGGTGCACCGCGGACGTGGGCTGGCTCACCTTCCCCATCTGGGCGCTGGTGGGCGGTCTGGCCAACGGGGCCACGCTGGTGGCCTACGAGGGCGCCCTGGACTGGCCCGAGCCCAGCCACTTCTACGAGGTCATGGAGCGCCTGCGCGTCACCAAGCTGTTCACGGCGCCCACAGCCCTCCGCATGCTGCGGCGGGCGGGCGATGTCTGGATGGACGGTCGCGACCTCAGCCGGCTCACGCTCATCAGCTGCGTGGGTGAGCCCCTGGACCCGGACACCTGGTACTGGAGCCGGGATGTGCTCGGTGGCGGCCGCATCTTCTTCAACAACACCTACGGCCAGACCGAGACCGGCACCGGCTGGACCTCCAGCATGGTGGGCATGACCCCCACCAAGCCCGGCTCCTGCGGCCACCCGCTGCCCGGCTACAAGGCCGAGGTGGTGGACCTCGAGGGGGTTCCCGTGCCCGATGGCACCCTGGGCGTGCTGACCCTGGCGGCGCCCTTCCCCAGCCTGGTGCGGGGCGTCTGGGGCGACCCCCAGCGCTACGTCTCCACCTACTTCGCCCGCTATCCCGGCCGCTACAACAGCTACGACGCCACGGTCATCGACCCCGACGGCCAGGTGTGGGTGACGGGCCGGGTGGATGACGTCATCAACGTGGCCGCGCACCGCATCGGCACCATGGAGCTGGAAGCGACCATGATCGGCCACCCGGACGTCAGCGAGGCCGCCATCATCGGCGTGCCGGATCCCGTCAAGGGCGAGGTCCCCGTGGCCTTCGTGATCCTGCGGGCCGGGGCCGAGGCCACGCCGGAGCTGGCCCAGGGCCTGATCAATCGCATCGCCGCGGAGCTGGGCTCCTTCGCCAAGCCCTCACGGGTGGTCTTCACCCCGACCCTGCCCCGCACCCGCAGCGGCAAGATCATGCGCCGCCTGCTGCGGGACCTGGCCCGGGAAGGCACCGTGCACGGGGACCTGAGCGCCCTGGAGAACCCCGACGCCATCGAGACCATCCGGGAGCTGCTGCGCCACTGAGGGGCTGGGACGTCATCGGCGTTGCCGGTCATCTGCCGCGCTTTGCTAATTTGGGCCTTCGATGATCTCCACGAAGGACACGAAGAACTGATTCAAAGAGACACGAAGGCGCAGTCATCGCGCCGAGAGGGCATCCGGGCCTGCGGCCCCCGGTCGCTTGCGACCGGCCAAGGGGGCGGCGGCTGGAACGGCTTTTTGGGGCCGCAGCCAGCCGCCGCCCCCTTGGGGATGCCCGGGGTGCGCCATGGCGCATTCGTGTGCTTCCTGCGCCCGCAGGGCTACTTCGTGAACTTCGTGGAGGGCCTTTTCTGCGGAGTCTGGCCGCTAACCGGGTCTGCATTGGCAACAATGGCAAGATCTACCCATTCCCTGCGCCCTGGCTGGCCCGAGGCTCGAAATCAGGAGATCCAGGGGTAGGCCGATACAGCGATCCTGAGACGATCCCGGAGCCTCCATGCCCAAACCTTCCCATGGCGAGGCAGCATCCTCCCGCCTGGGCTGGAGCGGGCTCCTGGAAGGACTGCCCCAGGGGCTCGTGCTGCTGGATGCGGAGGGACGCACGCTCGAGGCCAACCCGGCGGCGCTCCGGCTGCTGAGGCGGGGCAGGCAGGTGGTCGGTTCGCTGGAACGGCTCGATCCCGGGTGCCAGGTGTCGGCGGAGGACGGCTCGCCCCTGCCTCTGAACGAGCAGGCCTGGTTCGGGGGCGGGACGCTGCCCGCTCGGGTCCGCCTGGACTGGGGCGACGGGGTGCCCCTCTGGCTGGAGGTCACCGCGATTCCCCAGGAGGAGGGCGCCCTGCTCCTGAGCTACCAGGACATCACCGAGCGCCGGACCACCGAGGCCAGCCAGCGCCTGCAGGCCCTGGCCCTGGATCAGGCCCTGGACATGGTGACCGTCACGGACCTGTTCGGGCAGATCATCTACGTGAACGAGGCCCAGTGTCGGGCCTTCGGCAAGCCTCGGGAAGAGCTCCTCGGCCGGACCACGGAGCTCTATGCGATGGATGCTCTCCAGGCTGAGCAGCAGCGCTCCCTCGTCCAGGAGACCCTGGCCAAGGGGCACTGGCACGGCAAGGTGATCAACGGCGCGAAGGATGGTTCGGCCCTCCACGTGGATCTGTGTACCAGCCTGGTCCGGGACCCGGAGGGTCGCCCCTTCGCCCTGCTGGGTGTCGGCACGGATGTCACGGGCTGGGAGAACACCAAGGACGAGCTGCTGCGCGTCAACCGCGACCTCCGCGCCCTCAGCGACTGCAACCTGGCGATCATCCATGCCACGGACGAAGAGGTGCTGCTGAACGAGGTCTGCCGGATCATCGTGGAGGTCGGCGGCTACCGTCTGGCCTGGGTGGGCCTTGCGGAGCAGGACGCCGCCAAGACCGTGCGGCCCGTCGCCCAGGCAGGCTTCGAGGTGGGCTACCTGCAGACGCTGGGCCTCACCTGGGCGGACACCGAGCGGGGCCGGGGCCCCACGGGGACCGCCATCCGCACCGGGTGCGCCTCCTCGGCCCAGAACATCCTGACCGACTCCCGCTTCACGCCCTGGCGGGCCGAAGCCACTCGGCGCGGCTATGCCTCATCCCTGGTGCTGCCGATGTTCATGGGCGCCGAGGTGTTCGGGGCCCTGAACATCTACTCGGTTCGGCCCGATGCCTTCGACGCCAAGGAGGCCCACCTCCTGACGGAGCTGGCCAACACCCTGGCCTTCGGGGTCGCGGCCCTGCGCACCCGCATGGCGCGTCAGCAGTCCGAGGCCGCCCTCGAAAAGAGCATGGAGCGCTTCCGGCAGATCAGCGCGGCTGCGGAGGAGTGGATCTGGGAGCTGGACCCCAAGGGTCTCTACACCCATGCCAGCCCCGTGGTGGAGGCCCTCCTGGGCTACACCCCCGAGGAGCTGGTGGGCAAGGTCCACTTCTACGACCTGTTCCCCGAAGCCGAGCGGGAGGCCCTGGTTGACGAGGTCTTCAAGACCTTTGCACGCCGCGAGGCCATCCAGGATTTCCCCAACACCGTCCTCCACAAGGACGGGCGGGAGGTGCTCCTGGAGACCACCGGTCTGCCGATCCTGGGACCCGCCGGCGAGTTCCTGGGCTACCGGGGCGTGGACCGGGACGTGACCGAGCGGCGGCAGGCCGAGCACTTCCTGCGGGAGAGCGAGGAGCGCTTCCGCAGCCTCTTCGACCACACCCCGGTGGCCGTGCTGGAGGAGGACTTCTCCCTGGTGGCCCAGCGCCTGGAGGAGCTGCGGCAGCAGGGTGTCACGGATCTGCGCGCCCACCTGGTGGCCCACCCGGCGGTGCTGCGGGAGCTCTTCTCCCGGGTGCGGGTGCTGGAGGTCAACACGGCTGGCCTGCGACTTCTGGGGACTTCTAGCCAGATGGAGCTGGCCCGGAAGCGCGCCGACTACTTCACCGAGGACTCGCTGGCTGTCATCCGGGAGGAGCTGGCCCAGCTCTTCGAGGGGCGCACCGAGGTGGAGCTCGAGCTGCCGATCGTCGACCTCACGGGGCGCGCACTCGAGCTGCAGCGGCGCCTCTCCGTGGTGCCTGGGCATGAGCGGGACCTCTCGCGGGTGCTGGTGTCCCTGGTCGACCGGACCGAGGAGGTCCGGGCCGAAGCCGAGCGCGGCCGCATGGAAAAGGAGCTGAACCACCTGCAGCGGCTGGAGAGCCTCGGACGGCTGGCGAGCGGGGTCTCCCACGACATGAACAACGTGCTGGGCGCCATCATGGCTGTGGCCAGCCTGCTGAAGGCGCGCCACCCGGATACACCCGCCATTGTCAGGGATGCGGAGGCCCTGCTGCAGGCCGCCATCCGCGGCAGGGACCTCGTGAAGGGCCTGCGGGACTTCAGCCGCAAGGACCTGGACTCCGCCGTACGGCTCGACCTCAACGAGCTGGTTCGCAGAGAGGCGGATCTGCTGGAGCGGACGACGCTGAAGAAGATGGCCATCGACCTGGACCTGGAGGAGGGCCTCCCGGACTTCTTCGGCGAGGCCAGCGCCCTGGCCAATGCCCTCATGAACCTCTGCATGAATGCCTGCGACGCCATGCCGGGCGGCGGCCGGATCACGCTGAGCACCCGCTTCCAGAAGCCGGGGGCCCTGGTGCTCACGGTTCAGGATGATGGCGAAGGCATGCCGCCGGAGGTCCTGGCCCGGGCCATGGAGCCCTTCTTCACCACCAAGCCCACGGGCAAGGGCACGGGCCTGGGCCTCTCGCAGGTCTTCGGGACCATGCGGGCCCATGGGGGCGCCATGGACATCCAGAGCCAGCCGGGCCGCGGCACCCGGGTCGCCCTCACCTTCCCCCTGGCGCCGGCTCAGCCGCCTGCCAGAGCCGATGCCGAGGCCGCCCCGGCCTCCTCCCAGCGGACCCTGCGGGTGCTCCTGGTGGATGATGACGATCTGGTGCGGGAGACCTTCCTCAACATGCTCGAGGTGGTGGGTCACCACCCCCAGGGCGTTTCTGGCGGGCGGGAGGCCCTGCGGCATTTGGCGGAGGGGCCCCTGCCGGACCTCGTGATCATGGACATCAACATGCCCGACATGGACGGACTGGAGACCCTGGGCCACCTGCGCTCCCGCTGGCCCGGACTCCCGGTGCTGATGCTCTCCGGCCACGTGGACGATCGGGCGCAGGGGCTCCTGGAGCAGTACCCGGGCGTCCGGGTGCTCCACAAGCCCTGCGACATGACCGACCTGCGCCGCGTCCTCCAGGACTGGGTGTGAGCGGGCGGGAGTGGCGCGGCTTCAGCGCCATTGGCCACTGAAAGAAAAAAAGCTTATTAACCACCGATGAACACCGATAAACACCGATTAAAAGCTGATAAAGAAAGAGATAAAAAAACATCTGTTCCTGTTTTTATCATTTTTTATCGGTGTTTATCAGAACTTATCGGTGTTCATCGGTGGTGATCAGTTTCTTTGAATGCGAGCCGGCCTCACTCGTTGCCGGACCAGCGGAAGTCCTTGAGCTGTTTGCGCAGGGCCATCTTCATGAACTTGCCGGTGGCGGTGCGGGGGATGGCTTCCAGGAAGAGGTAGGCGTCGGGCAGCCAGAACTTGGCGAACTTGGGGGCCAGGAACTCCCGCAGCTCGTCGGGCGTGGCGGAGGCGCCGGGACGCAGCACCACGCAGGCCACGGGCCGCTCGTCCCACTTGGGATGCGGCACGGCTACCACCGCTGCCTCGGCCACGGCCGGGTGGCCGATGAGGGCGTTCTCCAGGTCCACGGAGCTGATCCATTCGCCGCCGGACTTGATCAGGTCCTTGCTGCGGTCCGTGATGCGGACGTAGCCCTCGGGGCTGGTGGTGACGATGTCGCCGGTGCGGAACCAGCCGTCCTCGGTGAACTTGGTGGCCTCGGCGGGGTTCTTGAAGTAGCTGCTGGCGATGAAGGGGCCGCGCACCATCAGCTCGCCCATGGCCTTGCCGTCCCAGGGCGCGGGGCCTTCCAGCGACTCGACGCGGACCTCCACCAGGGGCACCGGCAGGCCCTGGGTGGCGCGCAGCGCCAGCTTCGCCTCGGCAGACAGGCCCGCGAGGCTGGGCTTGATGCGGCTCACGGTGCCCAGGGGCGTCATCTCGGTCATGCCCCAGGCCTGGACCACGTGGAGGCCGTGGTCCCGCTCGAAGCGCTCGATCATGGAGGGCGGGGCCGCGGCGCCGCCGGAGATGATCTCGTTCAGCTTCGAGAGGTCCCAGGTGCCGGCGGGCGCCTTGTCCAGCGCGTCGAGGAGGCTCAGCCAGATGGTGGGCACCCCGGCGGTCTTGGTGACGCCCTCGCCGGCCATCAGGTCCAGGAGGCTCACCGCATCCAGGTGCGGGCCGGGGAAGACCTGCTTGGCGCCGATCATGGTGCAGGTGAAGGGCAGGCCCCAGGCGTTCACGTGGAACATGGGCACCACGGGCAGCACCACGTCGGTGAAGGACGCGCCAAGCACGTCGGGCAGGGCGCTGACCATGGAGTGGAGCACCAGCGCCCGGTGCGAGTAGAGGACGCCCTTGGGCCGGCCGGTGGTGCCGGAGGTGTAGCAGAGGCCCGCGGCCTGGTTCTCGTCGATGGCCGGGATCTCGTAGGAGGCGGGCTCCGCGGCGATGAGCTGCTCGTAGTCCAGGGTGCCCTCGGGCAGGGCCTGGCCGTGGGCCCAGACCACCACCTGGCGGACCTTCACGTCGGCCTTGAGCTTCTCCCAGACCGGCAGCAGCACATCGTCGACGAGAAGGATGACGTCCTCGGCATCGTTCATGATGTACGACAGATCCGTCGGGGAGAGGCGCGGGTTCAGGGTGTGGAAGACGCCCTCGGCCAGGGGGATGCCGAAGTAGGCCTCCAGGTGGCGGGAGTGGTTCCAGGCCAGGGTGGCCACCCGCTCGCCGGGCTTCAGGCCCAGCCGCTTCAGGGCGTTGGCCAGCTGCTGCGCGCGGGCGTGGAACTCCGCGTAGTTGGTCCGGTGCAGGCTCTTGTCCGGGCGGCGGGAGACGATCTCCACCTCGGGATAGTAGTCCGCCGCCCGCTGGAAGAGGTGCGGGAGCGTGAGCGGGAACGCCATCATCAAGCCGTCCATGCGAGTGCCTCCAGGAATCGAGTCTGTGGGGGGGTGCCTTGGGAACAAGATACAACCACAGCGATCCATGGCGATATGAGGATCATCAATGGACACGAGTCGTTTCGGGCACAGTGAAGAAGGCTTTAACCCGTGATTGCGCCGGGAAGGCTGGACACAACAATGCTGATAACAATTAAGGCGTCGCCTCTGCCCAAGAGGTGATGGTCCCCTTCTCGGAAGCACCTCCACCCTGCGCCAATGACTTCCCCGCCCCGCATCACCTACCTGCAGGCCGCCAGGCTCCTGGATGTCGGCCCGCGGTCCCGGCAGCATGCGACCATCGTCCTGGATCGGGGCGTCCCCGAGCTCGCCCACATGGTTCTGGACGGCAAGGTGCGGGTTTCGCATGCCGCAGCTGTGGCGCAACTCCCGGCGAGCTTTCAGCGCCGTGCGGTCCAGGCTGGGCCGGAAGCAGTCAAGGCTGTGGCTACCGAGCTCCGGAAGGCCGCCCCGGCCCAGCTGTATGCCTGGGACAAGGCCATCCTGGACGCAGAGGCGCTCGAAGTCTCATTGGGGCAGAAGAGCCCGTTGAACTTCCTGGATCTCTTCACTTCTTTTCAGAGAACCATTGCCGCCTCTTTGGCTTTGGCGCAGGAAGCCAAGAGGGCTTGATGCGAGTGCGAAACCAGATACTAATTTTCAAACCTTCCTAAGAAAAAAGATTTGCTAGTCCGAATTTATAAATTCGATAAAATACCTTCACACCACTGATTTCACGGGATGCCCCTTGGACTGCCTGGTGTTCTAGGCCCCGTCTGATGGAGCAGTGGGAGCGCTAGTTCGGCACCACCTGGGCTGAGGCCGCAGGGGGTGGGACCGAATCGCCGCAGGGAGCCCTGCAACGACTCCGAATCATCCACCAGGGATGACCTGAAGTTGCCGTTGACGCCATAACCGGGTGCGCAATGCGTCTCGCCGAAGAAAAGAGTCATCGCTGCTGGCGGGCCGCCCTCCGAACGCTGGCGCTGCGGGCGGGCTTGGCCTGCGTTCTGCTGCTACCCATGCCCGGACTTGGTGCGGACGTAGTGAGGATTGGGGTGCTCGCCTACCGCCCCAAGGGCCAGACCCTTGAGCAGTGGCGACCCCTGGCCATCGCTCTGAAGCAGGCCCTGCCCGAGCGTGACTTTGTGGTCCAGGCGTTCACCTACCCCGAGCTCACGCAGGCTGTGGCGACGCGCAGCCTCGATATTGTCCTGACCAACCCTGCCCATTTTGTGCTGCTCAAGAAGCGCGAGGGGTTGTCGGCACCCCTCGCCACCCTGGTGATCGAAGAGGGTGGCCGTCCGACCACCACCTTCGGAGGGGTCATCTTCTGCCGCTCGGGGCAGACCCTGATCCGGGAGCTCCGGGATCTCAAAGGGCGGAGCATCGCGTTTCCCGGCACCGAATCCCTGGGTGGCTACCAGATGCAGGCATTCGAGCTCAGCCAGATCGGAATTAGTCTGCCCGGGGACGCGACTCTGATCGTCACCGGGGTCCCCCACGACAATGCCGTGGAAGCGGTCTTGACGGGTCGTGCGGATGTCGGCTTCGTTCGGGAGGGTGTGCTGGAAGGTATGGCCCGCGAAGGGCGGCTAGACCTGGGGCGCATCCAGGTGATCAACCGCCAAGTGATACCCGGAGTCGCCTCACAGCTCTCCACCCGCCTCTACCCGGAGTGGCCGATCGCGGCCCTGCGGGGGACTGACAAGAATCTGGTCCGGCGAGTTGCCTCAGCCCTGCTCGGGATGGAGGAGAAGAAGGCCGGTCTGGGCACCATGGGCATTCACGGCTTCGGCGTGGCCGCCGACTACACACCGGTCGAGGACCTGCTGCGGGAGCTGCGCCTGCCGCCGTTCGACGTCGTGCCCCACTTCACCGCCAAGGACATCTGGTCGCGCTACCACTGGCAGGTGCTGGCAGGTTTCGCCGCGGTCGGATCAATCCTGTTCCTTACTGTTCGCCTGATCTTTTTGAACCGCAGGCTGGATAACGAGAAGCGGACGGTGCAGCAGGAGCGTGAAAGCCTTGCGGCGTCCCAGGCCGAGAACCAGGCACTCATCAGCGCCATTCCTGACCTCATTTTCACAAACCATCGGGACGGGGAATTTCTCGCGGTCCATGCCTCCGATCCGAGCCAGCTCTTAGCGCCGACAGGGGCATTCCTGCACCGGCAACCCTCAGAAGTGCTGCCGCCGCCCCTCGCCGACCAATTCATGCGGGCCCTTGCCGACGCCCAGGCTTTGAGTGCTGTCCAGGAATTCCACTATTCCCTTCCCGTGGGCGGTCACGACAGGCACTTTGAGGCTCGCGTGGTGGCCAGCAGCGAAGACCGGATCATCACCATCGTGAGGGATGTCACGGAGCGCAAGGGGGCCGAGGAGGCCCTGCGCGAGGCGTACCAGCTGAATAAGGAAATCCTCCAGAGCGCCCAGGAGGGTGTGATCGTTTATGGTCTCGACCTGCGTTACCAGGTGTGGAACCCCTTCATGGAGCAATTGACCGGCAAGCCCGCGAGTGAGGTGCTGGGCAAACTTCCATTGGAGGTGTTTCCCTTCCTCTCCGATGTGGGGGTCACCGCAAAGTTGGAAAGGGTGCTCGCCGGAGGAGTGGTTGAATCGATTGATTTCCACTTCAAGATTGCGGACACCGGGAAATCTGGCTGGGTCGCCAACACCAGTGCACCCCTGCGCAATTCAGAGGGCGCGATCCTCGGGGTGATCAGCAATGTCAGCGACATCTCAGAGCGTAAGCAGGCCGAAGAGGAAAAGGATAAGCTCCAAGCTCAGCTTCAGCAATCCCAGCGAATGGAAAGCCTTGGCATCCTGGCCGGGGGCGTGGCCCACGACATGAACAATGTGCTGGGGGCCATCCTCGGCCTAGCCTCGGCCCACCTCGGAACCCAGCCCACTGGGAGCCCCCTCCACAGGTCCCTCGACACCATCTGCAAGGCCACTGAACGGGGCGGCAAGATGATCAAGGGCCTGCTGGGCTTTGCCCGCCAAAGCCCGGTTGAGAACCTGGTGCTCGACGTGAACGCGATTCTCAAGGAGCAGGTCGACCTGCTGGAGCGAACGACCCTGGCGAAGGTCCACCTCAGGTTGGATCTGGAGCCAGAGCTGCGCCCCATCCGGGGCGATGCCAGCGCCTTGACCCACGCCTTCATGAACCTCTGTATCAATGCCGTGGATGCCATTCCGGAGGACGGCACCCTCACCCTCCGTACCCGCAACGTCGACAACGGCTGGATTGAAGTCGCGGTGGAAGATACGGGGATGGGAATGTCCAGGGAGGTCCTGGCGAAGGCGATAGACCCGTTCTTCACCACCAAGGACGTTGGCAAGGGCACAGGGCTGGGCTTGTCCCTGGTCCATGGCACCGTGAAAGCGCACCGAGGGCAGCTGGCCATCGAGAGTGAGCCGGACAAGGGCACTCGCGTGAGGCTGCGCTTCCCCGCCTGCGAGCATGAGGCCCAAGTCTGGACCGCCACTTCCCCGGTAGCTGACCCCACGCCGACCCCCCAAGGAGGCCTGAAGGTGCTGCTCGTGGATGACGATGACTTGATACAGGTTTCGGTCCAGATGGTCCTGGAAGTCCTGGGCCACACGGCGGTGTCCATAGCCCAGAGCGGGGAGGAAGCTCTGGCCGCGCTGGAAGCAGGGTTTGAGCCTGACCTCATCATCCTGGACATGAACATGCCCGGGCTGGGCGGGATCGGGACGCTGCCCCGCCTGCGCAGGTTGCGCCCAGCGGTGCCCGTCATTCTTGCCACCGGCCGAGTTGACCAGTCGGCGCTGGACCTGGCTTCGGCTCATCCTGGGGTCACCTTGCTATCCAAACCCTTCGGGCTGATTGAACTCCAGAATCGCCTTGAAAAGATCGGGCAGGGGCGAGGTGAGATCGGCACGTCAACGGCAAAGGCCAAGTTAGGGCCAATAGTGTAAATGCAAATAGTTGAAAGGATGTGCATGCACGTTCTAGGTGGCTTGCGAATCGGCCAAAAACTGGGTGTTCTTCGATTGTTTCCGACCTTGGGACTCTTGCTCTTTGCTGGGATATTGGGTTTCAACCGCTACGGACAATGGGCGGAATCCAAGCGCCTCGCGTCCTTGACCACCTTGTCCGTCCGCGTGGGCGCCCTGGTGCATGAATTACAGAGGGAACGAGGTTCTACGGCACTCTTTCTCGGCAGTAAAGGGGTCAAATTCGGGGAGGAAGTCGCCAAGATTCAGGCAACCTCAGATGGGCGTCTCCGCGACCTAGACCGCGTTCTCGATGGGATCGATTCGAAGGCACTGGGCGAGGGCTTCCCGGAGCGGTTGAACACAGCCAGGAAGTCTCTTGCGGGCTTGTCGGGCCTTCGTCAGTCTGCCACTTCCTTGACGACGACCATCCCTGATCACCTGGGCAAGTATTCGGCCGTCATCCGTTCCTTGCTTGATGTTGCTTCTTTCCTACCGGAAGCGGCGACTGATCGAAGGCTTTCGGCCACAGCCGGTTCGTGGCTGAACTTAATGGAGGCCAAGGAATGCGCTGGGCAAGAGCGGGCTGCACTTTCAGCGACCTTTGCTGCGGACAACTTCCAAGAAGGGGTGTTCCGGAAGTTCTCATCTTTGGTCGCACGTCAGCAGGAACGACTCAGGATCGCCATCGATAAGGCTGGCCCTGACCAGCGCACAAAACTTCAGAACCTCCTTGATGGCCCGATTGCCAAGGAGGTCGAACGCTTCCGGTCCATCGCCTATGACCGAGCCAGCACCGGAAAGTTCGGAGTGGATGCCCAGGAATGGTTTCAGGCCAGTTCTAACCGCATCAACGACATGAAGGCCCTGGAAGACGACTTCGCCACTGTCCTCGAAAGCGACGCCGCCGCTGCTGGGAAGGAGGCCAAGTTCGCTTTCCTGCTTGCCGCGATAAGCACTTTCGCCGTGATCTCAGCAAGCATTTGGGTCGGGAGGGTCATTACCAAACAGATCACCACGCCCTTGATACATCTAGTGGATGGCATCCAGAAGAGCGACCTTACGGCTCAGATTCCGGTTGAGACCCAGGACGAATTGGGTGTCGCCGCGCAGGCATTCAACGCCTATAACGCCAACTTTCGGAAGATTTTCAGTGACCTTGGGCTGCAAAGCGACCAGGTTGCCAGTGGCGCGACCCAACTGTCGGCGTCGGCGGTCGAAATTGCCCGCACGGCGGCTGACATTGCCCGAAGTGCCGACGTCCAGCAACAGACCACGGAACAGCTGGCCTCCGCCATCACGGAGTTGAGCGCTTCGATTCAACAGGTGGGGGACAGCATCCAGAAGGGCGAATTGCTTGCGAATGGGGCTACCAAGTCCGCCGTGGCCGGTGACACGGCTGGTGGTGAAACGGCAAATGCCATGGGGCTGATCAGGCAGTCCGCAAGCGAGATGGTGGCCGCTGTCGGGGTCATCCGGGAGATCGCCCAACAGACGAACCTGCTTTCGCTTAATGCTTCCATCGAGGCAGCCAAAGCCGGAACGCAGGGCAAGGGCTTTGCGGTCGTGGCCGAAGAGGTGCGAAAATTGTCAGAACGATCTGGCCTTGCCGCCAAGGAGATCACTTCCCTGATCAATCGCAGTCAGGGTGCGGTGGCCGCTGGGGGACAGACCGTCGGCACTGCCGTTGGGATGCTGAGGGCTATACGCACCCAAAGCGAGGATCTCTCCAGGATCATGGTGGAAGTCCACATGGCTGCCCGTGAGCAGACCCGTACCGCGCAGGAAGGGGCTCGCCAGGTGGAGCTGGGTGCATCTGAAGCCAGCCAGAACGCTTCTGCGAGCGCAGAACTTTCGGCGAGCACCAATGAGATCCAGCGAACGGCGGAGGACCTGGCCAAGGTCTCCGAGAACCTCTCCAAAATGGTTAGCCAGTTTCGGGTGTAACTCGGCACATGTCATTGCTGTCCAATGGGAAACGGATATCCATATCAGGAGCCTGTGTGAACGCAACAATCAACCGAAGAGACGCTCACCGCATCATCCTTGGGCCCAACTTCGGCATCTCCTTCACCTTGAAGGGACAGGTCTTCGGGGAGGTAGGGATCACCAATATCAGCGCTGGGGGTTGCTTTGCCCTGATCGAGAAACGAGACGCTGGGCTCTTTGAGCGGGGAGCCGTGCTGGAGAACCTCCTGTTGCATCATCCCGAGTTGCCCAAGACCCCCATCCTCGCGGCGGTGTGCTATGTGCAGGGGTGCCGACCGGCTGCCGAATCCCCGGAGCTGGTCGGTATCGGCATCCACTTCCTGAGTGTGGACGACCTCTCCCAGAAGCTCCTGGACGCCTGGGTAAGTGGCGCCATGGAGAGGGTGAACCCTTCCCAGAGATTGCTGGGATAGCGGGGCTCCAGGTTCTCAGCCACTAGTTGCCCGCCCTGCGCGGTAGGCCTTCTGACGGGCCACTGTCGCCTGAGGCCTGGTGTCCCGCGCCCGCAGAGGAAATAGGGAGGGGAAATACGCCAGCGCCACCTGCCTGATCCAGGCCGGGCTATCCGGCTGAATCGTCGTCTGTGAATAGCGGCAGCCTCAGGCGCCCAGAGCTTCGGTTGCGTCCTTCCGGGGGGCCTGGAAGAGGCTGAAGGCATAAGCGAGGCCCACCACGGCGAGGCAGCCGATGACGTTGTACCAGAGGAAGGAGATGGCGGTGAACTTGAAGCAGAGCAGCACACCGGCCTCGGCGACCAGGGCGGCGTAGAAGGCGGTGCCGCCCTGGACGCGCTTGACGAAGAAGGCCGTGATGAAGATGCCGAGGATGGTGCCGTAGAACAGCGAGCCCAGGATGTTCACGGCCTCGATGAGCGAGCCCAGGCGGGCGGCGTATTCGGCGAAGGCCATGGCGAAGCCGCCCCAGGCGAAGGTGGCGAGGCGGCCCACCCAGACCTCCCGGGTGCCGCTGCCGCCCACGAGGCGCCGCCACAGGTCCACCACCGTGGTGGCGCCCAGGGCGCTGATCTCCCCGGACATGGAGGACATGGAGCCCGAGAACACCGCCGCCAGCACCAGGCCCACCAGGCCTGCGGGCAGGCTGCTCAGCACGTAGGCCAGGAAGATGTAGTTCGTGTCGCTGGGGTTGGTGCCGGGGTTGGCCTTCTCGATGAGGGCCACGCCCTGCCGCCGGATCGCTTCGCTCTCGGCGTGAGCCTGCTGCAGCTGCCGCTTGGCCGCTTCGGTCCGGGCCGCGTCGCCACTGTGCCGGGCCTCCACGAAGGCCTCGGCCCGCCGGCTCTGGGCCTCCCGGGCCTGGGCGAACCTCGCCTCGAGCGCGTGGTAGGCGGCGGCGTCCGGGCCCGCCATGACCTGCTTCACGGGGCCGGGGTTGAAGAACAGGGGCGGCGTGTGGAACTGGTAGAACACGAAGACCAGGGCGCCCAGCAGCAGGACCAGGAACTGCAGCGGCACCTTGACCATGCCGTTCAGCAGGAGGCCCAGGCGGCTCTGGGTGATGGAGCTGCCCGCCAGGTAGCGCTGCACCTGGGACTGGTCCGTGCCGAAGTAGGACAGCATGAGGAAGAAGCCGCCGATGAGGCCGGACCAGAGGTTGTAGCGGTTGTTGAGGTCGAAGTGCGGGTCGATGACGTTCAGCCGCCCCAGGCCGCCCGCCACGTGCAGGGCGTCGCCGAGGCTCACGTGGGCGGGCAGGCGGTGGACGGTCGTGAGCCCCGCCAGCAGCATGCCGCAGGCGATGATCACCATCTGCGAGCTGTGGGCCCAGGCCACGGCCTTGGTGCCGCCCACCACGGTGTAGGTCATGACGAGCAGCCCGATGAGGAGGATGTTCGCGTGGATGCTCCAGCCCAGCAGCACCGAGAGCACCAGGGCCGGGGCGAAGATGGTGATGCCCACGGCCAGGCTGCGCTGGATCAGGAAGAGGCAGGCGGCCAGCAGGCGGGTCTTCAGGTCGAAGCGGGCCTCGAGGATCTCGTAGGCCGTGGACACCTTCAGCCGGTGGTACAGGGGGATGGCCCAGATGGACAGCACGATGGCGGCCAGAGGCAGGCCGAAGTAGAACTGCACGAAGCGCATGCCGTCCACGTAGGCCTGGCCCGGCGTGGACAGGAACGTGATGGCGCTGGTCTGGGTGGCGATGATCGAGAGGCCGATGAGCCACCAGCGGTGGTCCCGGCCGCCGCCGATGTAGTGGTCGCCGGTGGTGGCGCCGCGGCCCTTGTAGAGCCCCCACAGCACCACGAACAGCAGGGCGGCGCTGAGGACGACCCAGTCCAGGCGGCTCATGCGCAGAGCCAGGCCAGCAGCCAGAAGCCCAGGATGCAGAGCAGCAGCTCCCCCACCACCACCGCGTAGAGGCGCGGCCAGGTGCCCAGGATCGGCGGCGGGACCTCGTCAGTCATGGGCCCGCCCCAGGGCCAGGAGGTTGGCGAAGAGGCGGGTGGCGCCGGGCACGCCGTCCGGCAGCTGGCGAAAGAAGGCCAGGCCCGTGTAGACGTAGCGGCCCTTGCCGTGTTCGGCCACCAGCAGCGCGCCGCCGTCCTCGGCCTCGCCGGGATCCGCCAGGCCCAGCAGCGGCACGTAGTGGGCGTCCCAGCCCTCGGCGTGGTAGAGGCTGCGCTCCTGGATCCAGCCGTCGAAGTCCCGGGCCGTGAGCTCGTTGGGATGGTGGAACAGGGCGTGCTCCGGCTGCAGGAAGCGCACGGGCACCGTCTCCACGGTGACGCGCTTGCGGCCCACCTTGAACGGGTAAGGCCCGATGGTGTCTGTGACCATGGCGGCGTTGATGCCCGGGAACCCGGTGTTCACGGTGTAGAGCACCAGCTCCGTGCCGCCCGCCGCGACATAGGCGTGCAGCCGCTCCTTGAGGGTCTGCAGGGCCGGGCGGGTGTTGAAGGCGCGGATGCCCAGCACGATGGCGTCATAGACCTGGAGGTTCTCCTGGGCCAGGGCCTCGTCCGAGAGCAGCTCCACCTGGTAGCCCAGGCGCCGCAGGGCGTGGGGGATCTCGTCCCCGGCGCCCATGACGTAGCCGATGCGCTGGCCCGCCCGCCGGAGGTCGAAGCGCTCCAGGCGCGCCCGGGCCAGGGGCAGCAGGGTCTGCAGGGGGATGTGCGGGTGGTCCAGCTTCAGCAGGCCCCGGGCGGGCTGGAAGCCCGAGCCGGTGTCCACCTCGGCGCGCAGCTCGCCCGACGCGGTCCCGGCGGGGGGGCTCAGGCGGAAGGTCAGCTCCTGCTCAGCTCCGGCGCGGGCCAGGGTGAAGGGCTGCTCGGCCGGCGCCACGGTCCAGCCCGCGGGCACCCGGAGGCGCACGCGCCCCGCGGCGGCGAGGCCGCCCGCCAGCACCTTCAGGCGCAGGTCCCGGGCGCTGCCCTCGGCAAAGACCTGCACGGCCTCGGCCAGGCTCACCAGCACGGGCGGCACCACGGCCAGGGGCTGGATGCGCTCGCCAAGGACCGGATCCCGCAGGCGGAACTGCACGGGCACCGTGACCTCGAAGGCGCCCTCGGGCAGGGCCAGCCGGGCCCGCAGGCGGAGGGGCGCCGGGGCCTCTGGCAGGATGGTCCAGGCGTCCGCGCCGGGGCCGTCGAGCCAGGCGGGCTGACCCAGGGGCGTGTCCGGGGGCAGGACGAAGGTGAACACCTCCTTGCGGGCGCTGTTGTCGGGCAGCGCCTGGCGGTCGCCGCGGCGGACCAGCTCCCGTACACCTCCGGGCGTGACGAGTTCCAGGGTGAGGGCCTCCAGCGCCAGGGGCGCTCCGGCCCGGGCCAGCAGGGCGGCGTTCACCGTGAGGCGGTCGCCCGGGGCCACCCGCTGGCGGTCGGCCAGGGCCTCCACCCAGAGGCCGGCGGCGCAGCGGAGGACTTCTTCCAGCTCGGCAGCTTTGGCCTGAACCAGGGGCTCGGCCTGGACCGCCGGGGGCAGGGCGCGCAGGGCCTGCAGCGCCCGCAGCAGGGCGGGCAGGCTGGCGGCGGGGCGGTCGGGACGGAAGCCCTGCCGGGCCTCGCGCAGCCGCGCGGCCAGGTCGGCGGTGCCCGGGAAGCGGGCCCAGGTGAGGTCGATGCCCTCGAAGAGGTCGGTGGTGGCGGGCGCCCCCGCCAGCAGCTCGAAGCCCTCCTCCCACTGGCCCCGCTGGGCCAGCCCGCCGAAGCCCTGGCTGCGGTGCTGGCTGCGGCTCTCGGCCGCCAGCTCGCCGTAGGAACGGCCCAGCAGCGGATCAAAGGCGCCCACGTCCAGGCGCAGCGCAGCGGTGGGCCTGGGGGCGTCCTCGCCGAAGCGGAAGAGGTTCCAGAGCAGCCGCTTGGCCTGCCAGGGCCGGAGGCCCGCCCGGACCTGCTCCGGGAACCGGGCCGGGTCCGCGGCGGCGGTGAAGGCCTCCAGGGCCAGCAGGGCCGAGGCCGTGTGGTGGCCGTGGCCCGCCCGGGCATCCGGCGGGAAGCGGGTGAGGATGACATCCGGCCGGAAGCGCCGGATGACGCGCACCACGTCCCCCAGTACCCGGTCGTGCTGCCAGAGGCGCAGGGACTCCTCGGCGGTCTTGCTGAAGCCGAAGTCCACGGCCGAGGAGAAGAACTGCTCCGCCCCGTCGATGCGCCGCGCGGCGCGCAGCTCCTGGGTGCGGATGGCCGCCAAGCCGTCGCCCAGCTCGGGGCCGATGAGGTCCTGGCCGCCGCCGCCGCGGGTGAGGGACAGGTAGGCGGTGCGCAGGTGGCGGCCCTTGGCCAGGGTGGCCAGCACGGCGGTGTTCTCGTCATCGGGGTGGGCTGCCACGTAGAGCACGCTGCCCACGGTCTGCAGGCGGTCCAGCTGCTTCTGCAGGTCCGCCGCGTCCCGGATCGGCGCCTGGGCCTGGAGGCCAGGCAGGGCGAGCAGGCCCAGGGCCAGCAGGAGGCGGCAGCACAGGCTCATGGCTGGTGGCTCAGGGAGGGGGCGGCGGGACACATGCGGAGGATTGTCGCACCGGGTCAACCCACCCATGCGGGGTTTATGTCTTGACGCCGCACCCAGGGCCTTAGGAGCCTACACTGGAGCTACCAACCGCACGCGAATTCCAGAACAACCATCGGGGTCGAGCAGTGAAAAAAGCAACCGCAGCCGCAAAGGTGCAAGCCGCACGCGCGCCCGAAGGCACGGCGGCCATCGAGAAGGTTCCCCCCATCGTGGGCATCGGCGCCTCGGCGGGCGGCCTGGAGGCGCTGGAACAGTTCCTGGGGCAGATCCCGGTGGCCAGCGGCCTCGCCTTCGTGGTGGTCCAGCACCTGGATCCCACCCACAAGGGCATCATGGTCGAGCTGCTCCAGCGGTCCACGCTCATGTCCGTGGTGCAGATCCTGGACGGCACGAAGGTCGAGGCGAACCACGTCTACGTGATCCCGCCCAACCGGGACCTGTCCATCCTGAAGGGTGTGCTGCACCTGCTGGAGCCGGTGTCCCCCCGGGGGCTGCGCCTGCCCATCGACCACTTCTTCCGCTCGCTCGCCGACGACCGGCAGGAGCACAGCATCGGGGTCATCCTCTCGGGCATGGGCTCGGACGGGACGCTGGGCCTGCGTGCCATCAAGGAGAAGGCCGGCTCGGTCTTCGTGCAGACGCCCGCCTCGGCCAAGTTCGACGGGATGCCGCGCAGCGCCATCGACGCGGGGCTGGCGGACGTGGTGGCCCCCGCCGAGGAGCTGGCGGCAAGGATTCTGCTCTACCTCCAGCACGTCCCTCTGCTCTCGGATCGGCAGGCTACAGACAAGGAGGACCAGGACCAGAGCTCCCTGGACAAGGTGGTGCTGCTGCTCCGCAGCCAGACGGGGCATGACTTCTCACTCTACAAGAAGAGCACCATCTACCGCCGGGTCGAGCGGCGCATGGGCCTGCACCAGCTACCCAAGATCGCCGACTATGTCCGATACCTGCGGGCGAACCCCCAGGAGACTGACCTGCTATTCAAGGAGCTGCTGATCGGCGTCACCAGCTTCTTCCGCGACGGCCCCATGTGGGAGCAGCTCAAGACCGAGGTCATCCCCGCCCTGCTGGCCGCCCATCCCAACGGTCAGACCCTGAGGGCCTGGGTGCCCGCCTGCTCCACGGGTGAGGAAGCCTACTCGCTCGCCATCACCTTCTGCGAGGCCATGGAAGCGGTCCGGCCCGCAGCCCGCTTCGCGCTGCAGGTCTTCGCCACGGATCTGGACGAGGAGGCCATCCGCAAGGCCCGCACGGCGGTCTATCCCGCCAACATCGCCGCGGATGTCTCCGAGTCGCGCCTGCGCCGCTTCTTCGTGCAGGAGGAGCGGGGCTACCGGGTGGGCAAGGAGATCCGGGAGATGGTGATCTTCGCGCCCCAGAACCTGGTCATGGACCCGCCCTTCACCAAGCTGGACCTGCTCAGCTGCCGGAACCTGCTGATCTATCTGGAAGCGGACCTGCAGAAGAAGCTGCTGCCCCTGTTCCACTACAGCCTCAACCCGGGCGGCTACCTGCTGCTGGGCAGCTCGGAGACCGTCGGCGCCTTCACGGACCTGTTCGCCCAGCAGCCGGGGAAGACTCGCATCTACCATCGCCAGGTTTGCAACGTCAACGGGCTGGAGGTCCAGTTCCCGTCCGCCGCCTCGCGCCTGAACCCCGGGGCGCGGCAGCTGGCCGCTGCGCTGCCCCTGCAGGCTTCGGAGACCTCCTCCGCCCACCTGCAGGCGCAGACCGAGGCCCTGCTGCTGCAGCACTTCTCCCCGGCGGCCCTGCTGACCACCCCCAAGGGCGACATCGTCTTCATCAGCGGCAAGACCGGCAACTACCTGGAGCCGGCCGCCGGCAAGGCCAACCTGAACGTCTTCGCCATGGCCCGGGTCGGCCTCAGTGACGCGCTCTTCTCCGGCTTCACCAGGGCCCTCCGGGCCAAGGAGACCATCACCCTGCACTCGGTGCCCGTGGGCACCAACGGGGGCACCCGGCACGTGGACGTCACCATCCAGCCCATGAGCGCCCCGGCAGCCCTGGCGGGCATGATGCTGATCGTCCTGGCGGACGTGGCCAAGCCGCCCGACCGCCCGGCCCCCGGCCGGCAGGACAAGGCCAGCCAGCGGGACGCAGAGCTTGCCGCCAAGATGGTGGAGCTGCAGCAGGCCCGGGAGGAGCTGCAGACCACCCGCGAGGAGATGCAGACCTCGCAGGAGGAGCTGAAGTCCTCCAACGAGGAGCTGCAGTCCACCAACGAGGAGCTGCAGTCCACCAACGAGGAGCTGACCACCTCGAAGGAGGAGATGCAGTCCATGAACGAGGAGCTGCAGACAGTGAACCATGAGCTGCAGGCCAAGGTGGACGAGCTGTCCCAGGCCAGCGACGACATGAAGAACCTGCTCAACAGCACCGACATCGCCACGCTGTTCCTGGACGATGAGCTGCGGGTGCGGCGCTTCACCACCCAGATCAACAGCATCATCAACCTGATCCCGGGCGATGCGGGCCGGCCCATCACGGACCTGGTGACCCAGCTGGACTACCGCACCTTCGTGGAGGACGTGAAGGAGGTGCTGCGCACCCTGATCTACCACGAGCGCCAGGTCGCCACCCACGATGGACGCTGGTTCAAGGTCCGGATCATGCCCTACCGCACCCAGACCAACCGCATCGATGGCGTGGTGATCACCTTCGTGAACATCAGCGAGTCGAAGGTGCTGGAGGTCTCCCTGCGCGAGATCCTGAGCCTGCTGCAGGGCCGCTTCCTGGGTCAGGCGGGCGGGACCGCCTCGGCGGTGGACCTGGAAGCCCTCCTGCACAAGACGCAGACTGTGCTGGATACACGCTTCCTCACCCAGCTTGCATCCCTGCCCCAGCCCGAGGCACCCCCGAGACCAAGAAAAAATGAAGCCTGAGAAACCCTCCAGCGAGGACCTGCGCCGCCGGGCCGAGGCCCGGGTGAACAGCTTGGCCCCCCCGAGCCTGGAGGATGGCTCTGTCCTGGGCGAGGCTGCGGCTCTCCAGGCGCTCCGGCAGGTGCACGAGCTGCGGGTCCATCAGCTCGAAGTGGAGATGCAGAACGAGGAGCTGCATCAGGTCCGGCAGGACCTGGAGCTGGCCCTGGCGGACTATACGGAGCTCTACGACTTCGCCCCCGTGGGCTACCTCAGCCTCAACCGGGAGGGCAACATCACCCGGGCCAACCTGGAGGGCGGGCGCCTGCTGGGCGTGGAGCGGGCCCGGCTCATGACCCAACGCTTTGCGGACTTTCTCGCCGATTCGGACAAGCCCGCCTTTGCGGCCTACCTGGAGCAGGTCTTCCTGAGTGAGCCACTGAAGCCCCTTGAGTGTCACGTGCCGAGGTCCGGCGCCCCGCCCCTCTGCGTGCTGATGGAGGCGGCACTCTCCGCCGATGGCCACCTGTGCCGCATCGTGCTGAACGACATCACCCGCATCCGGGAGGCCGAGGCCGGGCTGCAGGAGAGCCACGATCGGCTCGGCAAGCTCTCCGGGCGCCTGCCGGGCATGATCTACCAGTATCGGCTCTTCCCGGATGGGCACTCCTGCTTCCCCTACTGCAGCGACGGCCTCAGGGCCCTGTTCGGCCTCGAACCCGAGGCCGTGCGTGAGGACGGCCGGTCGCTGTTTGCGGTGATCCACCCCGAGGACAACGCCGCCCTCATGGCTACGATCCACCAGTCGGCGCAGACCCTGGAGCCCTGGCACCGTGACTTTCGCGTGGAACTGCCTGAGACCGGCACCCGCTGGCTGTCCGGCGCGGCCCAGCCCGAGCCTCTGGCCGATGGCAGCATCCTGTGGCACGGCTATGCCACGGACATCACGGCGCGCCTGGAGGCCGAGCGGACTCTGGCGGCCCGTGAGCAGCAGGCCCGCCAGGAGCGGCGCCACCTGAGCGATGTGATCTGGGGCACCGACGCGGGGACCTGGGAGTGGAACGTGCAGACCGGCGAGGCGGTCTTCAACGAGCGCTGGGCCGGGATGCTGGGTTATACCCTGGAGGAGCTGCAGCCAGCCAGCATCGCCACCTGGAACGGGCTGGCGCACTCCGAGGACCTGAAGCACTCGAATGAGCTGATCCAGCGGTGCTTCCGGGGCGAGGCGGAGGGCTACCAGTGCGACTGCCGGATGCGCCACAAGGATGGCCACTGGGTCTGGGTCCTGGACCGCGGGCGGGTAGTGGAGTGGACTCCCGAGGGCCAGCCCCTGCGGATGTCCGGGACGCACCTGGAGATCAGTGCGCGCAAGGCGGCGGAGCTGGCCCTGGCGGAGGCCCTCGCCTTCAACCAGCAGATCATCTCCTCGGCCCAGGAAGGCATCGTGGTCTACAACCGGGAGGGCCGCCTGGCCCTCTTCAATCCTTTCATGGAAGCCATGACGGGCCTGTCCGCCCCGGAGGTGCTGGGCAAGCGGCCGGGCGAGGCCTTCCCCTTCCTGGAGGGGCTCGGCGTGCCTGACGGCATCGGCCGGGCCCTGCTCGGCGAGCAGGTCCACCACCCGCCCGCGCCCTGGGCCTTGGCGGCCTCCGGGCGCTCGGGGTGGGTTTCCTCCACCCAGGCTCCCCTGCGGGGCGACCGGGGCGAGATCGTTGGCGTCATTGCGATGGTGACCGACGAGACCGAGCTGCACGGGGCCCAGGAAAAGGAGAAGCAGCTGGAGGCCAACCTCCAGCACGCCCAGAAGCTGGAGAGCCTGGGGAGCCTTGCCGGAGGGGTCGCCCACGACATGAACAACGTCCTAGCCGCCATCCAGGCGGTGTCTGAGACCCTCCACCTGACCCACAGCACTGACTCCGCGCTGCTCCGGTTCCTGGACATCATCGACCGCGCCTCGGCCCGGGGCCGGGACCTGGTGAAGGGGCTCACGAACTTTGCGCGCAAGGACCTCCGGGAGCCCAAGCCGCTGGACCTGAACGCCCTGGTCCGCGAGGAGTCGGAGCTCCTGCGCCACACCACGCTGCAGAAGGTGGAGGTGGTCCTGGACCTGGAGGAGGGCCTGCCCTGGGTGCTCGGCGAGCCGGGCCCCCTCGCCAGCGCGCTCATGAACCTGTGCGTGAATGCCGTGGATGCCATGCCCACGGGCGGCATCCTCACCCTGCGCGCTCACCGCCTGCCCGGCGCCCAGGTGCAGCTGGTCGTGCAGGACACCGGCGTCGGCATGACGCCCCTGGTGCTGGGCCGCGCCACCGAGCCCTTCTTCACCACCAAACCCATGGGCAAGGGCACCGGGCTTGGGCTCGCCATGGTCTACGCCACCGTCAAGGCCCATGGCGGCACCCTGAGCCTGCAGAGCGAACCGGGCCAGGGGACGAAGGTCACCCTCACGCTGCCCAGCTGTGCGGCGCCGGCCGCCTCCAGCGCCACTCTTCCGACCGGAGGGCCCCGAGCCGCGTCCATGGATATCCTGCTGGTGGATGACGACGAGCTGATCCGGGCCTCCATTCCCGCCCTGGTGGAGTCCTTCGGCCACCATGTGATCGCTGCGGCCGGGGGCCAGGCGGCGCTGGACATGCTGGACGCCGGCCTGGAGGTCCAGCTGGTGATCCTGGACCTGAACATGCCGGGCATGAACGGCCTCGAGACGTTGAAGGAACTTCGGCAGCGGCTGCCCAGGCTGCCCGTCCTCCTGGCCACGGGCTACCTCGATGCGGACACCAGTCGGGCGCTGCAGCAGGCGGGCCGGACCCTCAGCATCACCAAGCCCTACACCCTGGAGGAGCTGGACCAGAAGCTCCGGGAGATCATGCGGCTGGAAGGGCTGTGAGCGCCGTCGCGGAAGTCGGGAGGCACCCATGACCTCCCCGCCCCGCGTCACCTTCACCCAGGCCGCCAGGCTGCTGGACGTCGGTCCGCGGTCCCGACGCCATGCGGCCATCGTCCTGGAGCGCGGCATCCCGGAGCTCGCCCACCTGGTCCTGGCCGGTGAGGTGCGGGTCTTCCATGCCTCGGTCGTGACGCAGCTCCCGGCGAGCCTCCAGCGGCGCGCTGTCCAGGCAGGCCCGGCCACCCTCAAGGCCTTGGCCGCCGAACTCCAGAGGGCCGCCCCGGTGCCGCTGCTTGCCTGGGATAAAGCCATCCTGGACGCGGCGGCGCTCAAATTCTCATCGGGCCAGGAGGGTCCGACAGGATTCTTGGACCTCTTCACGTCGCTCCGGAGAACCGTTGCGGCCTCTACGGCTCTGGCATCGAAAGCCTAGCGAGCGCCGCCCGGGTCCCGATGACGAACGCGCGGCCACGCGCTTGGGGGTGGCGGAATGACGAAGGCCGCCTGGCTCGGGCCTCTGGCCCTCGGGGCTGCGCCCCCGCCATCGGCTGCGCCGCTGCGGCCCTATCCTCCCTGCGCCTGCGGCTGCGGTCGGATGGTGTCGGCGGCCTTCTTGCGTCGGTGGCATAACCTCCTCGCCGGGTCCCGACTGCGAACGCGCGGCCACGCGCTTGGGGGTGGCAGAACGACGAAGGCCGCCTGGCTCGGGCCTCTGGCCTTCGGGGCTGCGCCCCCCTCGCGCTTGGGGCGCGACGGTCCTATCCTCCCTCCGCCCCGATACGGTCGGATGGTGCACGGCCGCAAGGTCGTCTTCTCCTTAACGACGAAGGCCGCCTTGCGGCGGCCTTCTGCGGCGTTCTCTGCCGGTCTTACATCTGATCCTTGAGGCCCTTCGCGGTCTTGAAGACGACCTTGCGGCCGGCGGGGATCTTGATGCTCTCGCCGGTCTTGGGGTTGCGGCCCATCTTCTCTTTGGTGGCGCGCACTTCGAAGGTGCCGAGACCGAAGAGGTTGACGCGGTTGCCGGCGAGGAGGGTCTCGACGATGTGGTCGCGGACGCCGTCCAGGATGGACTTGGAGCGGGCCTTGGACAGGTCCTGGGCTTCCGCGAGGTTGGCAGCGAGCTCGGCGATGCCGAGGGTATCGGGCTTGGCGGTGGACTTCGGCATGGAGGTACTCCTTGGTGATGGGGTGGACGGGATCCGCGATCACACGGGAATCCCGGCGGGGCCGGCTGACCTTGCGGGGCCGGCCCTGAGGGAATGGGGTGAGACCGCGCCTACTCGGCGGCGGCGGCGGTGACTTCGAGGGTGACCTTGGCGTGCACGCCGCTGTAGAGGCGGACGTCCACGATGTAGGTGCCGGCATCCTTGATGTGGGGCACGGTGATGTCGCGGCGGTCGAGGGTGAAGCCCTTGCCCTTGAACAGCTCGGCCACATCGGCGTTGGTGACGGAACCGAAGAGGTGGCCCTGCTCGCCGGCCTTCTTGGCGACGGCCAGGCTCACGGCCTCGAGCTTCTCGGCCAGGCTCTTGGCATCAGCCAGTTCCTTGGCGCGGACCTTCTCGGCGCGGACCTTCTCGAGCTCGATCTGGCGCTTGTTGCCGGCGGTGACGGGCAGAGCCATCTTGCGGGGCAGCAGGAAGTTGCGGGCGTAGCCGTCCTTGACGTTGACCACGTCGCCGCGGGCGCCGAGGTGGGTCACGTTCTCGATCAGCAGGATTTCCATGGGGACTCCAGGAAGGGATGGGTTGGTTGCGGCCAGCGCCTCTTGCTCGCGTTGTCCCCGCTTGGGTGAGACGGCGTCATGCGCCGTCAGGGCCGGATCCCTGGGGGTCCGCCCTGTCCCCCGGTGGGTTCAGGCCGATCAGAAAATCCAGTGTAGCGAAGGATCCGCCGATACAAAAGCGTGGATTTCCCCCCGCCCGGAGCCTGGATGAGCAGCTACGCCGATCGCCGTGATGCCCGCCGGGTCATCGTGGGTCCCGAGTTCGGGATCTCCTTCACCCTCAAGGGCCACGCCTACCGCGAGGTCCGGATCACCAACCTCAGCCCCGGGGGCTGTTTCGCCATGGTGGGCGTCCGGGACGCGGGCCTGTTCAGCCGGGGGGCCACCCTCGAGGTCCTGACCCTGGACCACCCGGAGCTGCCCAAGCAGCCCTTTACCGCCACGGTGAGCTTCGTCCTGGGCCACCGACCCGGGGGCACCACCATGGACATGGTGGGCGTGGGCATCCAGTTCCTCTGCATGGAGGACGCGGCCCGGGAGGCGCTGGACACCTGGATTGACGCGGCCCTGGCTTCGGGGTCGAAGTCCCGGCTGGGCTAAGACTTCCCGAAGAACCCGAGGATCGCCGAGGCGACCTCTTCGCGCATGGCGGCGGTCATCTCGGGGTAGACCGGGAGGCTCAGCACTTCCTTGGCGGCCAGCTCGGACTCCGGCAGCTGCCCGGCGCGGTAGCCCAGGTCCTGGAAGCAGGGCTGCTCGTGGAGGCAGATGGGGTAGTAGATGGCGCAGCCGATGCCCCGCTCGCGCAGGTGGGCCTGCAGGGCGTCGCGCCGCCCGCCCTTCACGCGGATGGTGAACTGGTTGTAGATGTGGCGGCCGTTCGGCACCACCTCGAGGGGCAGCGCCACCTCGTCGGCGCCCAGGGCGGCCATGCGCCGCAGGTACCAGGCGGCGTGCCCGCGGCGGCCTTCGTGCCAGCCGTCCAGCATGGGCAGCTTGGCGCGCAGCACCAGGGCCTGGAACTCGTCCATGCGCCCGTTCATGCCCACCTCGTGGTGCATGTAGACCGGCTCCATGCCGTGGACGCGGATGCGGCGCACCCGGGCGGCCAGGGCGGCGTCATCGCGGATGGCGGTCAGGCCGGCGTCGCCGAAGGCGCCGAGGTTCTTGGTGGGGTAGAAGCTGTAGGCGGTCATGTCCCCGAACTCGCCCGCGGACTTGCCCCAGCCCTTGGCGCCCAGGCTCTGGCAGGCGTCCTCCAGCACCGGGATGCCGTGCTTGGCGGCCACGGCCATGATGCCCGGCATGTCCGCCAGCTGACCGAAGAGGTGCACGGGCATGATGGCCCTGGTGCGGGGGGTGATGGCGGCCTCCACCAGGGCGCCGGTGGCGTTGAAGGTGGCCGGGTCCAGGTCGATGAAGACGGGCTTCGCGCCCAGGCGCGAGACCACGCCGGCGGAGGCGAAGAAGGTGAAGCTGGGCACGATGACCTCGTCCCCGTGGCCGATGCCCAGGCCCATGAGGGCCGCCAGCAGGGCGTCGGTGCCGCTGGACATGCCGACCGCATGGGCGGCGCCGGCGTAGGCGCAGATCTCGGCCTCGAGGCCCTTGACGTTCTCGCCCAGGATGAAGGCCGAGCGGTCGATCAGCCCCGAGAGGCCCTCCAGCACCTGCGCCTTGATGGCGGCGTTCTGGGGTGCGAGCTCAAGCATCGGGACAGGCATGGGGCCTCCATTTCACGCGGGCCAGTATGGCACCGGCTTCAGCCCGATTCCGTCACATCGGAAGGGCGGGTGAAGAAAGAATAAGTTTCGCCACCAAGACACCAAGGCACCAAGAACTGCCTTTGCTTTTCTTGGTGTCTTGGTGTCTTGGTGGTTCTCAGTTCACTCAGCGGGTTCAGCCGCCTCGCTGGGCTTGGTGGGGCGCATGAGGGGGAAGAGGATGACGTCGCGGATGCTCTGGCTGTTGGTGAGCAGCATGACCATGCGGTCGATGCCGATGCCCTCGCCGCCGGTGGGCGGGAAGCCGTGCTCCAGGCTGGTGATGAAGTCCTGGTCCAGCAGCATGGCCTCGTCGTTGCCGGCCTCGCGTTCGTCCATCTGGGCCTGGAAGCGGGCCATCTGGTCCACGGGGTCGTTCAGCTCCGAGTAGGCGTTGGCCAGCTCCATGCCGCCGATGAAGAGCTCAAAGCGGTCCACGAAGGCCTCGTCGCCCTCCAGGGTCTTGGTGAGGGGCGACAGCTCCAGCGGGTAGTCCGTGATGAAGGTGGGCTGGATGAGCTGCTTCTCGGCGTAGTGCTCGAAGAGATCCCCCAGCAGCATGCCGGCGGACTTGGTGGCCGCGTCCTCGATGTGGACGGCCTGGGCCAGGGTGCGGATGCTCTCGGTGTCCTCGAGGAGGAGCCGCTCGATGTCCCCATACTCGGCGATGGCGTCCTTCATGGTGAGGCGGCGGAAGGGCGCCGCGTAGGAGATGACCTGCTCGCCCCAGGGCAGCTGCTCGGAGCCCATGACCTCGCGGGCCACGCTGCTCAGCAGGTTCTCCGTGAGGGCCATCATGTCCCGCAGGTCGCTGCCGGCCTCGTACATCTCCATCATGGTGAACTCGGGGTTGTGGCGGACGCTGAGTCCCTCATTGCGGAAGTTCCGGTTGATCTCGAAGACCTTCTCGAAGCCGCCGACGATGAGGCGCTTCAGGTACAGCTCCGGCGCGATGCGGAGGTACAGGTCCATGTCCAGGGCGTTGTGGTGCGTGATGAAGGGCCGGGCCGTGGCGCCGCCGGGGATGGGCTGCATCATGGGCGTCTCGACCTCCAGGTAGCCCTGGTCCTCCATGTAGCGCCGCACGGCGCTGACGATGCGGGAGCGGGTCTGGAAGGTCTTGAGCACGTCCCCGTTGGAGATCAGGTCCAGGTAGCGCTGGCGGTAGCGCTGCTCCTTGTCCTGCAGGCCGTGCCACTTCTCGGGCAGGGGCAGCAGGGCCTTGCTGAGGAAGCGGACCTCCTTCACCCGGACGCTGAGCTCGCCGGTCTTGGTGCGCATGAGGGGGCCAGTGACCTGGATGAAGTCGCCCATGTCCAGGAGCTTGAGGAGGTCCCAGCCGGGCTCGGCCAGGTCGTTCATGCGGAAGAAGGCCTGCAGCTTCTCGCCGTTCTCGGTGAGGTGCGCGAAGACGCTCTTGCCCATCTCGCGGATGGTGAGGACCCGGCCCATGACGGAGACGGTCAGGCCAAGGCCCTCCAGCTGCTCGTTGGTCCAGGTTTCGGCGTCGGCATAGGTCGCCGCCAGTCCGGCGATGCCGTGGGTGCGGTGGGCCTTGCGCGGCCAGGCCTCCAGCCCGAGGGCCTTGAGCTTCTCGAGCTTCTCAAGGCGCACATCACGATACTGGTTGGGCTGCATGGGGACTCCGGCGCGAATCCTCTAGTTTACAGCCTGCTCAGCGATCCCTGAAGGTATAGGCCACGAAGGCGCTGATGTCCGGGGCCACGAAGGTGCCGGCCTCTTCGCTGAAGCCGAAGCGCCAGCGGGGGAGGCGGGTGTGGCGGAAGGTCCAGTGCTGCTGCCAGCCGGGGCGGTCCAGGCGGGAGAGGCCCACGCGGTAGGGGCTGCCGGCGTAGGCCAGGCTGACCTCACCCCCCAGGCCCGACAGGAGGCCGGTGCCCTCGCCCTGGTAGCCCAGGGTGGCCCAGGTCCGGCTGAAGGAGGTCTTGTCCATGACCAGCCGCAGCGGGCTGCCCTTTGGCAGGCCCAGCACCACCCGCTCGGCCTGGCCGAAGAGGCGCCAGCGGCCGTAGCGCCGCCACAGGGCCACGCCCACCATGCCATCGGTGCTGCCGCTGCCCGAGAAGTCCGCCTGCTTGCCCGTGGGCAGCTGGACGGAGCCGCCGAAGCGCCCGCCGGACTCGACCGTGCCGAAGGGCTGGACCCAGGCGACGTCGAGATCCAGCAGCGCCACGCCAGGGCGGGACAGGTCGCCGATCACGCGGCCATCCCGCTCCAGGTGATAGGCCAGGCGGCCCTTCGGGGCATCCTCGCGGCCCCCCTGGGGCAGGTTGAACAGCTTGTGCCAGTTCCACAGAAGCTGGTCCTCGATGCCGCCGGAGCGGGAGACCACCCGGGCCCGGACGTTGATCCGGCTGGCGCCGGTCTTGAAGGCCCAGTCCCCCGTGAGCTGCCACTCCTCGCCGTCCAGGCGGGCCCAGGTCCGGCCATCGGAGCTGCGCTCCAGGTCTGGCCGCAGCATCTGGCTGGAGGTCTCGATGGCCAGCTCCTTGACGCCTTCGGGCAGGGGCTCCGGGAAGCCGGCGAACCAGGCCACCCGGTTGGGCCGGGGGGTCTCCTGGGCCTGTAACCCGAGGGCGATGATTGCCGTTCCCAACACCCACAGTTTGACGCAGGTCACGATGCCTCCTCGGTGCTCCCGTCCTATTCTGCTTGCACGACGGCCTTTGTCGGTATTGATTCCACAACGGTCATTAAAGAATTCTAGTTGCGCCATAGACGATACCCGTATGATGATCCGACCCCGATCCTTCCACGCTCCACCCCTCAACGCTTCAATCTCATGGAGTTCGCCATGACCCGTCTGAAGTCTCTGCTTCTGGAAAAGATCCAGGAACACCGTCCGCGCATCACGAAGCTCACCAAGGAACTGGGCAACGTGGTGATCGACAGCGTGACCATCGACCAGTGCATCGGCGGCGCCCGCGACGTGCGCTGCCTCGTCACCGACATCTCCTACCTGGATCCCCAGGAAGGCATCCGCTTCCGCGGGAAGAACATCCCCGAGACCTTCGCCGCCCTGCCGAAGCTGCCCGGCGCCGAGTATCCGACGGTGGAGTCCTTCTGGTTCTTCATGCTGACCGGCGAGATCCCCACGGCCGCCGAGGCCGAGGAAGTGAAGCAGGACTTCAACTCCCGCTCCAAGGTGCCCTCCTACGTCTTCGATGTGCTGAAGGCCATGCCCAAGGACAGCCACCCCATGGTGATGCTCTCCACGGCCGTGCTGACCCTGCAGCGCGAGAGCAAGTTCAACAAGCAGTACCACAGCATGAAGAAGGTGGACTACTGGGATCCCATGTATGAGGATGCCTGCGACCTGCTGGCCAAGCTGCCCGAGATCGCCGCCTTCATCTACCGCTACAAGTACAAGAACGGCGAGATCATCGCTCCTGACCCCTCCCTGGACATGGGCGCCAACTTCGCCCACATGATGGGCATCGCCAAGCCCTACGACGATGTGGCCCGGATGTACTTCATCCTCCACAGCGACCACGAGAGCGGCAACGTCAGCGCCCACACCACCCACCTGGTGGCCTCCGCCCTGTCCGATGCCTACTACGCCTTCAGCGCCGGCCTCAACGGCCTCGCGGGCCCCCTCCACGGCCTGGCCAACCAGGAAGTGCTGGACTGGATCATGGGCTTCCAGAAGAAGCTCAACGGCGCCGAGCCCACCGAGGAGAACGTCAAGGCTGCCCTGTGGGACACCCTGAACAGCGGCCACGTCATCCCCGGCTACGGCCACGCGGTGCTGCGCAAGACCGATCCCCGCTACCAGGCGCAGATGGAGTTCTGCCTCAAGCACCTGCCCAACGACCCGATCTTCAAGCTGGTCAACACCATCTACAAGGTGGCCCCCGGCGTGCTGACCGAGCAGGGCAAGACCAAGAACCCCTGGCCCAATGTCGACGCGCAGAGCGGCGTGATCCAGTGGTACTACGGGCTCACCGAGTACGACTTCTACACCGTGCTCTTCGGTGTCGGCCGCGCCATCGGCGTGCTGGCCAACATCACCTGGGACCGTGGCCTCGGCTACGCCCTGGAGCGCCCCAAGTCCGTCACCACCGCCATGCTCGAAGAGTGGGCTGCGGCGGGCGGAAGGAAATAAGTTTTTAGCAAGCAGCTGTCGGCTGCCAGTAAGAGACAAAAGAGGCGGGCCTGCGGGCCCGCCTCTTTTGTCTGCGTTCGTTGGGTATCCTCGGGGAGGGAGGCTCCATGACCGGCGAAACGAACCTTCGGACCCTCCTGCGCAACATGCGTCCGGCCCTGCACGGGGAGGCCTTCGGCTTCTTCTCGCTGGCGGAGGAGGTCGCGCTGCCGCTGCTGCCCGGGGCCCAGGGCAGCTTCCGGGAGGAGGAGGGCCTGACCCTGATCCTCCCCTTGGCGACGGCCCTGGCGCAGGGCCTCCAGGCGGAGCCACCCTGGGCCCTGATCACCTTGACGGTTCACTCCTCGCTGGAGGCCGTGGGCTTCCTGGCGGCCATCAGCGCCGCACTGGCCGCCGCGGGCATCAGCCTCAACGCCGTGTCCGCTTACCACCACGACCACCTCTTTGTGCCCTGGGGCCGGCGGCTTGAGGCCCTGGCGATCCTGGAGCGGTTGGCCGGTGATCAGCCGTCCGGGACGCCCTGAAAGCGGCTAACCTTGCCTTCGTCCTCAGGACAGGAGGCACCCATGAGCGGCAATCCGGTGGTCTGGTTCGAGATCTACGTGAAGGACATGGACCGCGCCAAGGCCTTCTATGAGGCCGTCTTCCAGGTCACGCTGCAGCCCCTCGGCGTTCCCTCTCCGGACATGGAGATGTGGGCCTTTCCCGGCGACCAGGCCAGCTACGGCACGCCCGGGGCGCTGGTGCGGCTGGCCGGGGTCCCCTGCGGCGGCTCCGGCACCCTGGTCTACTTCCACTGCGCGGACTGCGCCGTGGAGGAGGCCCGGGTGCTCCCCGCCGGGGGGCAGATCCACCGGTCCAAGATGGCCATCGGGCCCTACGGCTTCATCTCGCTGGTTGTGGATCCCGAAGGCAACCTCGTGGGGCTGCACTCGATGGCATAGTCATTTGCCGTTGAAAGAGGAACAACAAGATCTGCCACCAAGTCACCAAGGCACCAAGAAAGACAAAGGGTCATCTGCTTTGCCGTTCTTGGTGCCTTGGTGGCGATCCTTTTGCTTTGAATGCAGATCTGGGCTGGCTCAGCCCCGGTTCTCGGCGCTGGCCTTCACGAAGGCGGTGAAGAGCGGGTGCGGGCTGAGGGGGCGGCTCTTGAACTCGGGGTGGAACTGGCAGGCCAGGAAGTAGGGGTGGTCCTTCAGCTCCACGATCTCCACGAAGACCCCGTCGGGGCTCATGCCGGTGAAGACCAGGCCCTTGCTCTCGAGGGCCTTCTTGTACTCGTGGTTGAACTCGTAGCGGTGCCGGTGGCGCTCGCTGATCTCGGTGCTGCCGTAGGCCTTCTCGGCCTGGCTGCCCGGGGCCAGGCGGCAGGGGTAGGCGCCCAGGCGCATGGTCCCGCCCAGCTCCTCCACGTCCACCAGCTCGCGCAGCTTGAAGATGACGCGGTGCTTCGGCTCTTCATCGAACTCGGTGGAGTCCGCGCCGTCGAGGCCCGCCACGTTGCGGGCGAACTCCACGGAGGCCATCTGCATGCCGAGGCAGATGCCGAAGAAGGGGATGCGGTGCTCGCGGGCGTACTGGATGGACTTGACCATGCCCCGGGTGCCGCGCACGCCGAAGCCGCCGGGCACCAGGATGCCGTGGCAGTCCGACAGGAAGATGGCGGGGTCCTGGTTTTCCAGGTCTTCCGCCTCGATCCACTTCAGGTCCACGTGCGCCTCGAGGCCGTAGCCCGCGTGGTGCAGGGCCTCGATGAGGCTCTTGTAGCTCTCCTTGAACTCCACGTACTTGCCCACGATGCCGATGCGCACGCTGCCCTTGGGGTTGCGGATGCGGTGCAGCAGCTTCTCCCAGGCGCTGAGATCCGGCGTCTTCTCGCCCAGGCCCAGCAGGGCCGCGACCTTGGCGTCCAGGCCCTCGTTGTGGAGGTTCAGGGGCACTTCATAGATGGAGTGGGCGTCCAGGGCGCTGAACACCGCGTCCTGCGTGACCGAGCAGAACAGTGCGATCTTGTCCTTCAGCTCCCGGGGGATGTGCTGCTCCGCGCGGCAGAGCAGGACGTCTGGCTGGATGCCCAGGGCCCGCAGCTCCTTGACGCTGTGCTGGGTGGGCTTGGACTTCAGCTCGCCCGCGGTCTTGATGTAGGGCACGTAGGTCAGGTGCATGTTGATGGCGTTGCCCAGGCCCGACTCCAGCTTGAACTGGCGGATGGCCTCGATGAAGGGCTGGCTCTCGATGTCGCCGACGGTGCCGCCGATCTCCACGATCACCACGTCCATGTCCTTGGCGACCTTCTTCATCACGCTCTTGATCTCGTCCGTGATGTGCGGGATCACCTGCACGGTCTTGCCCAGGTAGTCGCCGCGGCGCTCCTTCTGGATGACCGTGTTGTAGATGCGGCCCGTGGTGATGGTGTGGTTCTGGGTGGTGGGCACCGAGGTGAAGCGCTCGTAGTGGCCCAGGTCCAGGTCGGTCTCGGCGCCGTCGTCCGTCACGAACACCTCGCCGTGCTGGAAGGGCGACATGGTGCCGGGATCCACGTTGAGGTAGGGATCCATCTTCATGAGCGTGACCTTCAGTCCGCGAGCCTCCAGCAGCGCCCCCAGCGAAGCCGCCGCGATCCCCTTGCCCAGAGAACTCAGCACACCACCGGTAACAAACACGTACTTGGTCATAGAGAAACTCCTAGGAACGACAACTGATCACCACCAAGGCACCAAGACACCAAGAAAAGAAAAAAAGAGGTTACAAAACGAAGCGGAAGACCCCGTCCTTCATCAGAGCAACGTTGAAATTCAGAAGGAAGCCGAGGCGACGTCCTGAAAGTTTCAGGTAGGAAAGGAGCTGGGCCTCGTAGACGGGAAGCATTCGCTCCACTGCCTTGAGTTCGACAATGGCAATTCCATCCACGAGTAGGTCTAGGCGCAGCCCACCATCAAGCGTCAGTCCTTCATAGTGCACTGGGACTGGCACTTGGGTTTCCACCTGAAGCCCCCGGGTCCTGAGTTCGTAGGACAGGCAAGCTTCATAGACGCTTTCCAGCAGGCCTGGGCCCAGCACCCGGTGCACCTTAATTGCAGCGTCAACGATGACGGAAGCGATCCTCTCCTCAGCATCAGAGAGATCTTTTCTTGGTGCCTTGGTGTCTTGGTGGCCATCTTTTCCATAGGGAAAGCTCACATCTCCTCCGGGGCCTGGATGCCCATGAGGTAGAGGCCCTGGCGGAGGGCGCGGGCGGTGGCGACGCAGAGGGCGAGGCGGGCTTCGCGGACTTCGTGGGTGTTGTCGGGGGCCAGGATCGGGCAGTTGGTGTAGAACCCGCTGAAGGTCCGGGCCAGCGTCACGAGCTGCCGGGCCAGAGGCGTGGCCATGCAGCCCTCGGCCGCGGCGGTGATGGCCACCGGCAGGCCCGCCAGCTCGAAGAGCAGGGCCTGGGCCTCGGGCGCCGCGAGGCCGCCCAGGTCCGCGGGCAGGGGCGCGAGGGGGAAGGGCAGGCAGGGACCCTGGGCCGCGCCGGCCTGGGCCTTGGCCGCCCAGTCGCCGCCGGCCTTGCGCAGCACGCTCAGGATGCGGGCGTGGGCGTACTGCACGTAGGGACCGGTGTCGCCGTCCAGGGCGATGACGCGGTCCCAGGTGAAGGTGATGGGCTTCACGCGGTCGTTCATGGCGTCGAAGAACACCACGGCGCCCATGCCCAGCAGCTCGGCCACGGCCTCGCGGTCGGCCAGGTCCGGGTTCTTCTCCTGGATGATGGCGGCCACGCGCTCCCGGGCCTCGTCCAGCACATCCTCCAGGAAGATGACATTGCCCTTGCGGGTGCTCATCTTGCCCTCGGGCAGCTTGACCATGCCGAAGGGCGTGTGCAGCATGCGCCCGTGGAACCAGGGATCCAGCTTGTTGAGCACCGCGAAGAGCTGCTGGAAGTGCAGCACCTGGTCCGTGCCCACCACGTAGAGGCAGCGGTCGAAGGCGTAGGCCTGCTTGCGGTAGAGGGCCGCGGCCAGGTCGCGGGTGGCGTAGATGCTGGTGCCGTCGCCCTTCTGCACGAGGCAGGGCGTGGCGATGCCCACGTCCTCCAGGTTCACGATGCGGGCGCCCTTGTCGCCCTCCACCAGCAGGCCCGCCTGCTCCAGCAGGTCCATGGTGGGGACCAGCTGGTCCTCGTAGAAGGCCTCGCCCTGCTCCAGGGTGTCGAAGGCCACGCCGAGGCGGTCGTAGATGCGCTGGAACTCCTTGAGCGAGATCTTGCGGAACCAGGCCCAGAGCCGCCGGGCCTCGGGATCGCCCTCCTCCAGGCGGCGGAACCAGGCGCGGCCCTCGTCGCGCATGGCAGGGTCGTTTTCCTCTTCGGCGTGGAAGCGCACATAGAGCTGAAAGAGCCGGAACAAAGGCGTGCGGCGCTTCTCCGGGGCCGGATCGGCCCAGTCGAAGTCAGCTTCCAGGTCGGCGTTGCCGTCCTGCGCCCAGCGGGTGTAGGCCGCCAGCAGGGTGCCGAACTGGGTGCCCCAGTCGCCCAGGTGGTTGAGGCGGGTCACCTCCCAGCCCAGGAACTGGTGCAGCTGGGCCAGGGCGTGGCCGATCATGGTGGACCGCAGGTGGCCGATGGTGAAGAGCTTGGCGATGTTGGGCGAGCTGTACTCGACGATGACCTTGCGGCCGTTGGCCCGGCGGGAGCCGAAGGGCTGGTCCCCGGGCGCCTGGAGGATGGCCCCCAGCACGGCGGCGGCGCGGGTCTCCGGCGCCAGCTTCAGGTTCAGGTAGGGGCCCGCCGCCACCAGCGCGGCTCCGTCGATGCGGATGCCCGCGGCCAGCTCCTGCGAGAGCTGCATGGGGTTCTTCCCCAGCTGCTTCGCGGCGCGGAAGCAGGGGAAGGCGAGGTCGCCCAGCTCGCCGGACTTGGGCCGCTCCAGCGTGATCTCCACGCCGGGCAGGGCCGCCGCCAGGTGCTGTTCGAAAGTGGTTCTCAGGGCATCCATGCTCGGGGGTTCCTCAGGGTTCAGTCGGCCAGCTCGGCCATGGCTTTTTCGAATTCCTCGGGCTTGGGCGGCACGCCGTGCCAGCCGGCCTGGTTCTCCATGAAGCTCACGCCCTTGCCCTTGACGGTGCGGGCGCAGATCATCGCGGGCTGGCCCACCACGGTGCGGGCCCAGGCCAGGGCCTCCAGGATCTGGGTGAAGTCGTGGCCGTCGATCTCCTTCACGGCCCAGCCGAAGGCCCGCCACTTGTCGGGCACGGGGTTGATGTTCATGACCTTCTTGACCTCGCCGTCGATCTGGAGGCCGTTGAGGTCATGGAAGACGCAGAGGTTGTCCAGCTTGTGGTGGGGCGCGGCCATGGCCGCCTCCCAGATGATGCCCTCCTGGCTCTCGCCATCGCCCACGACGCAGTAGACGCGCTGGGGCGCCTGCTGCACCTTGAGGCCGATGGCGATGCCCACGGCCTGGGGCAGGCCCTGGCCCAGGCTGCCGGTGGTGACCTCGACGCCCGGTGTGGCGTGGTTCTCGGCGTGCCCCTGGAGGCGCGTCGGGTAGCGGCGGAAGGTCTCCAGCTCGGCGCGGGGGAAGAAACCCTGGTGCGCCAGCAGGGCGTACTGGGTGGGGCAGGCGTGGCCCTTGGACAGCACGAAGCGGTCCCGGGCGGGGTTGGCCGGGTCCTCGGGGAACACGGTCATCTCGTGGAAGTAGAGCGCCACGCCGATGTCCACCCAGCTGAGGCTGCCCCCGGGGTGGCCGCTCTGGGCCTTGTAGACCTGCAGCAGGGCATCCCTGCGAATGGCCTTGGCCTTCGCTGCGAGCTCCACGACGGACTCCAGTTTCTGTTGCGGCATGACCCCACCCTTCTCGGGAGGCCATTCGCCTCCCATCAGGATGCCCCGGCGCGGCCCAATCGGGAAGGGGCGAATGGGGCCTGGAGCCGGTCTTTTCCGCTTGACCCGAGGGCTGCTTGCGATAGGATGGTTATTCGCGCTTCCCGAAGGACTGCCCCGGGAGCTGGAGACCCGAACCATGGCCAATCACAAGTCTGCCGTCAAGAAAGCCCGCCGCGATGCTGAGGTCCGCCTCAACAACCGCAGCAACCGCTCGGAGCTGAAGACCGCCGTCAAGAAGTTCCTGACCGTGGTGGAAGCCGGCAACAAGGCCGAGGCCGCCACCCAGCTGCCCCTGACCCAGGGCCTGGTCGACAAGGCCTGCCGCAAGGGCGTCATGCACAAGAACGCCGCCGATCGCACCAAGTCCCGCCTGGCCCTCAAGGTGAACAAGCTGGCCTAACGGACCTACCCTTTCGCACAAAGGACCCGGAGAGCCGGGTCCTTTGTTTTGTTGTCTCGCGTATCCCCGCCAGGGGATACCGAGAAGGTGAACAAGCTGGCCTAACGCAATAATATCTCCTTACACTAGTGTCCGGTTAAAAGTCAAACAATGGCAGTTGTTTAGAGAAGCGGTCCTCGTGGATCTGGATTTCCTCCTTCGCAAAGGCCCGCCGTAGCTCGATTTTCTCGAAAACGGAGACCGACAGGATCTGTAGCAGCTGA
>CAIOFF010000033.1 GCA_903857495.1 uncultured Holophagaceae bacterium
CTGTTGCCGGGCGATTCTCTCTGAAAGGTGCGATCTCAGCGCGCGGCGACGGCCTCGCGGAGGCCGACTTCGGTCAGCGCCTTGGCCAGGCTGGCCACGGTGCGGTCCACGTTGTGCAGTTTCTCCAGGCCGAAGAGGCCGATGCGGAAGGTCATGAAGTCCGCTGGCTCGTCGCACTGCAGGGGCACGCCAGCGGCAACTTGAAGGCCCGCGGCGAGGAACTTCTTCCCGGTTTGGATGTCCGGATCGGTGGTGTAGCTGACCACCACGCCCGGGGCCTTGAAGCCCTCGGCTGCCACGCTGGGCAGGCCGCAGCTCTCCAGGAGGGCGCGGGCCTTGGCGCCCAGGTCCGCCTGCTCAGCCCGCAGCTTCTCGAAGCCGTAGGCCTCCATCTCCTGCATGACCGCGCAGTCCCGGGTCAGGGAATCGGTGGGCATGGTGGCGTGGTAGGCGTGGCCGCCCTTGAGGTAGGCGTCCATGATCGCGGACCACTTCTTGAGGTCGCAGGCGAAGCTGGTGCTGGTGGTGGTGTCCATCACGGCCTTGGCCCGCTCGGAGAGCATCACCATGGCGGCGCAAGGCGTACCGCTCCAGCCCTTCTGGGGGGCGCTCACCAGGACGTCGACGCCCAGGGCCTCCATGTCGATCCACATGCAGCCGGAGGCGATGCAGTCCAGGACGAACAGCCCGCCGACCGCATGGGCTGCGTCGGCCGCGGCCTTGATGTAGCTGTCGGGGAGGATGATGCCGGCGGCGGTCTCCACGTGCGGGGCGATGACCACCGCGGGCTTCTCGGCGGCGATGGCGGCCACCACCTCGGCGATGGGCGTGGGTACCCAGGGCGCCTGCGGGCCGGTGCCGATGCGGCGGGCCTTGAGCACGACATGGGAGGACGGGATGGCGCCCATGTCGAAGATCTGGGACCAGCGGAAGCTGAAGAAGCCGTCCCGGATCACCAGAGCCTTCTTGCCGGTGGCGAACTGGCGGGCCACGGCCTCCATGCCGTAGGTGCCTCCGCCCGGCACGATCACGGCGGTCGGGGCATGGTAGACCTGCGTCAGGATGCGGGACATCTCCCGCATGACCTGCTGGAACTTCTTCGACATGTGGTTCAGGGAGCGGTCGGTGTAGACCACCGAGAATTCAAGCAGGCCGTCGGGATCAACGTTGGGAAGCAGTGCGGTCATGGCAGATTCTCCAGAGAGGGGCTCAGAGCCAGTTGATGTCGGTGCCGGTCGGCAGGTGCGGAGCGAAGATCGAAAGGAACTGGAGGCCCTCCTCCGGGGCCCGGGTGCTGTGGACGACGCCCCGGGGGCACACGTGCACGTCGCCAGCCTTGACGGTCTTCCACTCGCCGTTGATCAGGAGCTCGCCACGCCCCCCGGTGATGACCACAACTTCGTCGCACACCGTGTGGAAGTGCGCCGCGATGGTGGAGCCCTTGACGAGGGTGCGGAGCATCAGCTGGGTCCGCGAGGAGTCGAAGGCGAGGTGGCTGTCCACCCCGGTGTCCGGCAGGGTCCGACCCGCGTGATGCTCTGCCAGGTGGACGAGAACGCTCTCGCCGGGGGTGGAGTCGATCAGGCCTTTCAGATCCCCAGGGGCATAAGCCAGCATGAGGCACCTCCTACGGCCCTTAGGCTGGACCTGATGTCCTTTGAATACAAGTCCATCAAGAAAGGAATTTCTGGAGCGGCGGTGGGGCGGGCCAGGACGCTTCCGGAGAAGGGCTCTGCTTGCCCCTCTAATCCTACCTCCAGCATAGAAAAGGGCGGCTTTCGCCGCCCTTTTCTGGGATCGGAGAGGCCGGAGCCCCTCGGTATTCGCTAGAACAGGAAGCGCACGCCCAGCTGGGTGCGGCGGGGCGAGTAGAACGTCTGGGCCAGGCCGGGATTGGCCGAGTGCACGCTGCTCTGGATGTTGTAGCCCGTCTGCTTGTTGAACACGTTGTAGACGTCCACCATGCCTTCCAACTTGAAGCGCTTGGTCTTCCAGAAGATCTGGGTGTAGCTCAGGTCCATGAAGTAGTGGGGCGCCGTGACGTGCGACCCGGCGGACTCGGCGTAGCGGTTGGTGTCGCTGGTGCTGTTCAGGTTCTCAGCAGCCTTGTCCGCGGCGTAGCCGGCGAACGCGTAGTCCTGGTACTGCCAGGGCTGGCCAGACTGGTAGTTGAGGAAGACGCCCAGCTGACCCTGCCAGAAGAACTTGTAGGTGCCGAAGAGCTTCAGCTTGTGCCGCCGATCGCCGGACAGGTTGCCGTACTTGTTGTTCCAGACCTGGCGGCCCCAGTCATCCCCGATGTTGGAGGAGCCGACGAAGACGTTGGAGTCATTGGCGACGGTGGTCGAGGAGTTGTCCTGGTCGAAGTTGCCGTAGTAGTGGCTCCAGGAGTAGGAGAGGTTCACGTAGGCGTTGGTGCCCTTCCACTCGAGTTCCATGCAGGCTTCGTAGTACTTGGTGAAGGCGCTGTCCAGCTGGGCCACCACGAACGAGTTGTTCTGGTTCGCCAGGCTGAGGGCCTGACCCTGGAGCTGGTTCAGCATCACGTTCAGGTTGGGGATGTAGTAGTCCTTGGGGATGCCGGCAGGCGTGGCGAACATGACCCGGGCACCGTTGTTGGTGTCTTCCCAGAAGTTCACGCTGTGCCGGTAGCGGCCGTAGAGGCGTCCGCTCAGGCCATCGCCGAGGTCCTTGGTGGTGCCGATGAGGAACTCATCCGTGTGGCGGGGCTTCATGTTCGCCTGCCAGAGCTTGCCGGTGGAGGAGGCGTCCACCGAGTGATCCACCTGGCGGCCGGTGGCGTCGAAGTAGACGTTGACGGTCGCGGCCAGGTTGCGGTCCCAGGAGGAGGCGCGGGGCAGGGAGGACACGGAGGGGACGAAACGGGCGTAGTTGGCGTAGACCGTGTCTTCCTTGGCGTAGTTGTAGGTGATGCCCAGGCGGGGCTGCAGGGTATCGGCGGCCTTGACTTCATGCTCCAGATACTTGTTGCCGCGGGCCTGGACATAGCCAGAGACCGTGCTGGGATCCTCGCGGAGGCCCGACCCGTAGAGCTTGTCGTTGCTGATGACCAGGCCCACGTTGAAGGTGAACTTGTTCCACTTGATCTTATCGTTGAGCTCGTAGTTCAGGGTCTCGTATTCCGAGTGGATGGTGGGCACCCCGGAGATCCCCTGCTGGTTCACGGCTGCCACAAAGTAGTAGGGGGACAGGGTGTTGGGGGAAGTCGAGGGGCTGGTCGTGTAGGCGCCAACCGTGGTGATGAGGCCCCAGCCGTTGGAGACGCGGTAGAGATCTTCCATCTCCTTGGACCACTGGACCCCGGCGTGGAAGGTGTGGGTCACCGAGGCGCCCCAGGTGGCGTCGTAGGCCAGTTCGTAGTTCCGGCGGAAGAAGTTCTGGTTGTTGATCTGGTTGTAGCCGCCGACATAGCCGCCGCCCGTGGCGACGCCCGCGCTGTTCAGGAAGCCATACTTGGTGATGAGTGGCGCGACGAAGGCGTTATAGGCGGTCTGGGCGGTGGTGCCGGGGACCGGCACCTTGAACTGGCCCTGCGTGTTCAGGGAGTTCACGTCCAGGTTGCCGGAGAAGGAGGGCACGGCGCTGGAGAGATAGTCCGGATGATCGGCGCTCTTGAAGATGAAGTTGGTGGTCTTGAAGTTGAGGAAGCTGTTGGGGGTCACATTCCAGGTGGCCTCCAAGGTCGCGATCTTCATCTTGGTGTTGCCGCCCTGGCCGGTGGTGTCCGCGTAGGCGGAGCCGCCGTAGCCCGAGTGGTTGACCGTGTCATCGGAGTCCCGCAGGCTGGCGTGGATCAGGATGTTCTGGGTCGGGGCGTAGGTCAGCTTGCCGAAGTATTCCTTCCGGGTTTCCGAGTAGTCGGGGGTCGTCCCGTAGTTGTTGGCGCTGTTCTGCTGGCTGACTGTGGGCCGGTAGAAGGAGAGGAAGTAGAAGAGCTTGTCCGTCAGGATGGGCCCGCCCACGTTGAGGACCGCGTAGGTCTTCGTCTGCTCGTAGACGGCGGCCGAGGTGTAGTTGCGCTTGGCCACCAGGCTGTTCGGGAGGGTCTGATAGGAGAGCTCTCCCGTCAGAGCGTTGGTGCCGGACTTGCTGATGGAGTTGATGCTGTAGCCCGCGGAGCGGTTGAAACCCACCGCGTCGGCGCCGCCCTTGCTGATGGTGATCTGGTCGATGTCGTGGCCCGAAGGCTGGGAGGACATCGTTCCATACATGGGCAGGTTGACGTTCACACCGTCGAACTGGTGCACGTTGTCCTGGCCGCTGCCACCGGCGCTGGGGCCGCGGACCGCATCCTGGGTGTACATGACGCCGGGGATGAGCTTGACCAGATCGCGATAGTCCTGGCCCACGGGGAGGGCGTTCATGGTCTCGGAGCTGAAGGAGGTCTTGAGCTCGGCTGAGGTGGCATCCACCAGGCTGGCCTTGTCGGCCACGACTTCCACCTGGGCGCCGACGACCGTCGCATCTGCAAGGGTCACATTCATGGTGGTGTTCTGACCCAGGACAACCGTGATGGCGCGCTTCTGGGCGGCCTTGTCGGCCAAGGTGTAGGTCAGCACGTATTCGCCGGGGGGCAGGAAGGGCAGGCGGTAGTCACCGACCTCATTCGTGGTCACCCGCCGGGGCTGAGGCAGCACATTGCCGGTCACATCGATGCGAACCCCGGCGAGGGCCTGCCCCTGCTTCCCCGTCAGCTTGCCGGAGATGGATCCTGACTGCTGGGCCATGGCCGGTAGAGCCACAAGTGTGAGCGCCAAGGCACTCCAGTACCGCTTCTGCATCACTTTCTCCTTAATAGGACCTGAGGGTGGTAAATTGTGGCCCCTCATGAGTTGGAAATAGGAATCTCTGACCTAACTGTATACGTCAGGTTAGGCCTTTTGGATCGAAAAAACTGAAGGGCCAAGTGAGACGGATTCTCATTACTCGTATCAGGGTGAAGGGGTTGGGTGGAGATGGTGAAAGAAATTGTTTAAACAGGAGCTCTCGGCTCTGATGCGCTGAACCATTGTTCACGCAAGAGTCTGCTGATATTCCCGACGAGGATCGTCACCGCGCAGCCGAGGAAGGTGTGCCAGGTGAAGTCGATGCGGGTGAAGGCCAGGATCGCCACCATGGCGAGCAGACCGGCGATGAAGCCGAGCGTGGCATCGACCTGCTGCGTCCGCCGGAAGAAGAGCCCCAGGAAGAAAGTGCCAAGCAGTCCGCCGTAGGTCACCGAGGCGATCTTCAGGCCCAGCTCCACCACCGGGTTCTTCGTGTTTGTGAAGAGCATGGCCCCGCCGATGAGCAGCAGGCCCCAGAGCAGCGTGAAGAGGCGGGACCAGCGGACCTCCCCTCGCTCATCCAGGGCGCGACCCCAGCGCGTGGCCTTGAAGAGGTCCAGGTAGGTCGCGGAGGCCAGCGAGCTGATCGATGAGGAGAGGGTGCCCATGGCAGAGGCGAGCACCCCCGCCACCACCAGTCCGGCGACGCCGGTGGGCAGGTTCTCGACGATGAACTTCGGGAAGACCTCATCCGAGGCGCTCAGCCCGAGCTGCTGGACGGTGACGCCGCCATAGAAGGCGTATAGGCACAGCCCCAGCAAGAGGAAGAACCCGAACTGGAGCAGGATGAAGGTCGCGTCGAGCATGAGGGCGCGCTGGCTGTCCCAGCGGGTCCGGCAGCCCAGGAGCCGCTGTACCAGCAGCTGATCGGTGCCGTGGGAGGCCATGGTCAGGAAGGTGCCCCCGAGCAGGCCCCCGAGCAGCGTGTAGGGGGTCATGAGGAAACCGGCCAGGGTGGTGCCGGTGTGGCCGTTGATGAAGGCGAACTTGTTCTGCCCGTGGGCGGTGGCGAAGGCGACCACGTCCGACCAGCCGTGGGGGAGGTGCTGGAGGATCAGCACCATCGCGGCCACCGCGCCGCCCAGGTAGATGAACAGCTGCACCACGTCCATGGCCACCACGGCCTTCAGGCCGCCCAGGTAGGTGTAGGCGAGGGTGAACCCGCCGATGAGCAGGATGCTCGTCGGGTAGTCCAGGCCGGTGATGAGGTGGACGGGGATCGCCGTCGCGAAGAGGCGGACGCCGGAGGCGAGGACCCGCGTCAGGATGAACACGGAGGAGGCCAGCCGACGCAGGGAGAGGCCGAACCGCTTGCCGAGGAAGTCGTAGGCGGTCTCCAGGTCCCCGCGGTAGTAAGCCGGGATGAAGACGACGCTGACGATGAGCCGGCCGATGAAGTAGCCGACCACCAGCTGCAGGAAGTAGAGGTTCCCCGTGAAGGCCAGGCCCGGGATGCTGATGAAGGTCAGGGTGCTGGTCTCGCTGGCGACGATGGAGAAGCCCACCGACCACCAGGACATCTCCTTGCCGCCCAGGAAGTAGTCCCGGGAGGAGCGCTGCCGACCGGAGATCAGGATGCCGGCGACGGTTACCCCCACGAGGTAGACGGCGACGATGACGTAGTCGAGCAGCGCAAAACCCACGGGCAGGATCCTTGAGGCAGTGAGGCTCCAGGGTGGCACAGGGGGCCACGGCAGGCGTTCACCAGGGCCAACGAAAAAAATGAATTAACCACCGATGAACACCGATAAAAGCTGATAAAAGCTGATAAAAAAAGAGCTGAAAAAACCTCCGCCGGTGATTCTAGGGATTTCAGCAATGGGTTGGGGCTGGCCCGGCATGGGCCCGCCGGAGGCGGCTTCCGGCTGGGCCGGGAGTCATCCTGGGGTGCCGCCGCCGCGCCCGCCAAGAGGCGCAGCAGCGGCACCCCTGGATAGAGCCCATGCTCCGGTGCGTCCCAGTGCCAGAAGCTTTGTCACCGTCATCACTGGAATCACCGGCTGTGCTTTCCCTATCATGCCCTTATCAGCTGTTATCGGTGTTCATCGGTGGCTGCTTTGGCTTTGGCTTGAGAGCTTGAACCTCTCAACTCGCCGTCTGCCTGACGCGGGCCACCCAGTCGTTCCAGGCGGTCTGATCGAAGGTGGACGGGCGGTACGGGCCCAGGGTCTTCCGGTAGGCCCAGCCGGCTTCCACGGCGCCGCGCACGAGGTCGTCCGGGAGCGCCTGCAGCGCCGCCACGGTGCCGTCCAGCGCGGCCTGGGACTGGCAGACCAGCAGGCCCAGGTGGCCCGCTTCCAGGGCCAGGCGGATCCGCTCGGGCCAGGGCCAGGCGGCGACGCCGCCCATCTCCAGGTCATCCGTGACCCAGGCGGCCCGGACGCCCCAGGGGTTCCCGGCCACATGGTCCCGGTGGAGGCTGGCGGGCAGGTCCCCGGTCCAGGGCGTGCGGACGTGGGCGACCATCACCAGGCGGTCCGGGCGGGCCAGCTTCTGGAAGGGCAGGACCGCTCGCGTGATGGCCTCGGCATCCGTCAGCTCCGGCAGGGCGTGGTGGCTGTCCACCCGCGTGCCGCCGAGGCCGGGGAAGTGCTTGAGGCAGCCCTTCACGCCCAGGGACTCGAGGCCGCGCAGGAAGGCCTCCGCCGCCTCGGTGGCTTCCCCGGGATCGCCGGACGCGCGCCGGTCCCCCAGGCCCGTGCCCGGGATCCCGTCGTGCAGGTCCACCAGGGGCGCGAAGTCGATGTTGAAGCCCAGCAGGCGGAGCCCCTCGCCCCACAGGTGTCCCCAGGCCTCCGCGCCCTTCGCGCCCGAGGTGGTCCAGATGTGGCGGAAGGACGGCGTCTCGCCCACCCAGGTCTTCAGGCGCGAGACGGGACCGCCTTCCTGGTCGATGGCCATGGCCAGCGGGACCTCCTGGCCCCAGCGGGCGTGGAGCTCCGCGATCAGGGCGTGGCAGCGGCCGGGTCCCCGCACTGGGTCAGGATCGAAGTTGCGGGCGAACAGCACCACGCCGCCCGGCACCAGGCTGGTGGGGACATCTGCGGCATCCTGGGCGTGGACACCCATCCAGATCGTGCTTCCGAAGTCAGCGAACAAGCAACCTCCCGGGGCCCTCGGCCGAGGCAGGAGCGCACGGACCGCACCCCGAAGCCTACCGGCTTCGAACCTTGCCCTCAACGGAGCCGCTCCGCTGCACTCGGCTGCGACGATCCGAAATGCCCCTCGCCAAGGCCCCTGATCGCCTGTTAGGTTTTTTTTCATGCCCCTCCCCGCCGCGCCCCACCTCTCCGACCCTGCGAGGGCTGCCCGCGTCAACGGCGGGGTGGCTTCTGGAAGGAGCCCGGCTTGAGCCGCATGCTGGTCGAGGCCCGGGAGGCGCCCGCTGCCGTGGCGCGCCTGCTCGACCCGAGCGATACCAGCTACGAGAGCTTCGGCGCCTTCCTCCGGGAGCACCCCCCGACGGGCATCCTCACCCTCGCCCGGGGCAGCTCGGACCACGCGGCCCAGCACACGGCCTACCTCCTCATGGCGCGCCTGGGCCGGCTGGTGACTTCGCTGCCCATGTCCCTGGTGACGCTCTACCACGCGAACCTGGCCAAGCCGGGCCTGCTGGTGCTGGCGTTCTCGCAGTCGGGCCAGAGCCCCGACCTCGTGGATCCCATGGCGTATTTCACCCGGAACGGCGCCACCACCGTGGCCCTGGTGAACGATGCCGCGTCGCCCCTGGCCCGCGAGGCCAGCCGGGTCTTTCCGCTCCTGTCGGGCGAAGAGCGCAGTGTCGCCGCCACCAAGTCATTCATCGGGCAGCTCGTGGCCGGGGCGCGGATCGTCTCGTCCTGGGAGCAGGACCCGGCCTTTGCTGCGGGCCTGCAGGCCCTGCCGGCCGCCCTGGAGGCCGCCGCCCGCGTGGACTGGTCCGCAGGTGCCAAGGCCCTTGTCGGCGTGGACCGGCTGTTCATCCTGGGGCGGGGCACCGGCCTCGCCATCGCCAGCGAGGCGGCCCTCAAACTGAAGGAGACCTGCGGCATCCAGGCCGAGGCCTTCTCGGGCGCCGAGGTCCGGCACGGCCCCATGGCCATCGTGGAGGAGGGCTTCCCGCTCCTGGTCTTCGCCCCGCGCGGCCCGGCCCAGGCGGGCCTGCTCGCCCTGACCCACGACCTCCGGCTCCAGGGGGCGCGGGTGCTCCTGGCGGCGCCGCCCGAGGTGCCCGGCGTCGACCTGCCGCTCATCCCGGCGCCCCACCCGGAGCTGGACACGGTCTCCGCAATCCAGAGCTTCTACCCCATGGTCGAGGCCCTGTCGCGGGCCCGGGGCTTTGATCCGGACCATCCACCCCACCTCTCCAAAGTCACGAAGACCCGGTGATGCCATGCTGACGTCCCGCACGGAGCAGCCCTACCCAGGCCATGAGCGGCTGGATGAGTATGGGACCCGAGAGCTGGTCGGGGCCTTTCTCGAGGACCAGGCCGCTGCGGCTGTGGCCGTGCAGAACTCCGCAGCCCAGCTCGCCCTGGCGGTGGACGGCGCGGTGCCGCGGCTCCAGGCCGGGGGCCGGCTCATCTACGTGGGTGCCGGGACCTCCGGGCGCCTGGGCCTGCTCGACAGCGTCGAGCTGAACCCGACCTTCTCCTGGCCTTCGGACCGGGCCTTGTCCCTGCTGGCCGGGGGGCCTGCCGCCCTCTACGCCGCCGTGGAGGGCGCCGAGGATGACCAGGACCGGGGCGCCCGGGACCTCGCAGAGTTGCAGCCGGGCCCGACCGATGTCGTGCTCCTGCTCGCGGCCTCCGGCGCCACGCCCTACACCCTGGGCGCCCTCGCGGCGGCCCGGGCCGCTGGGGCCTTCACCATCGGCATCGCCAACAACCCGGGCTCCCCCCTGGCCGCCGGCGCTGAGGTGGGCATCACCCTCGATACCGGCCCAGAGGTCATCTCGGGCAGTACCAGGCTCAAGGCGGGCACCTCCCAGAAGATCGCCCTGAACACCTTCTCCTCGGCGGTGATGGTCCGGCTCCACAAGGTCTTCGGCAACCTCATGGTCGATGTGCGGCCCACCAACGCCAAGCTGGTCCGGCGCGCGGTCCGGCTCATCGGCCTGGCCACCGGCGCAGGCGAAGCTCGGGCGCAGGCGGCCTTCGAGGCCTGCGGCGGCCAGGTCAAGACCGCGATCGTCGCCGTGCTCAAGGCCCTCGGTCCGGACCAAGCGCGGGAGCGGCTGGCGGCGGTGCAGGGCAGCGTGCGCGCGGCGCTCCGGGACTGACGTGCCCGAGGAACCGCTCTCCCGCACCGCGAGGTGGACCGGCTCCCCCTGGGCCTGGGTTCCCTCGCTCTACTTCGGCCAGGGCCTCCCTTACGTCACCGTCATGGTGCTGTCGGTGGTGTTCTACAAGAACCTCGGCGTGCCCAACACGGCCATCGCCCTCTACACCAGCTGGCTCTACCTGCCCTGGGTGATCAAGCCCCTCTGGTCCCCGGTGGTGGACCTGCTGGGCACCAAGCGGTCCTGGGTCTACCTGCTCCAGGGTGTGGTGGGCGCGGCCTTCGCCCTGCTGGCGCTCACGGTGCCCGGATCGTCCTTCTTCCGGTACACGCTCGCCATGTTCTGGCTCATCGCCTTCGCGTCCGCCACCCACGACATCGCCGCGGACGGCTTCTACCTCCTGGCCCTGACCGAGCAGCGGCAGGCGGCCTTCGTGGGCCTGCGCAGCGCCTTCTACCGGGCCGCCATGATCGCGGGGCAGGGCGGGCTGGTGCTCATGGCGGGCAAGCTCGCGGAGCGCACCGGGGACCCGCGGCGGGCCTGGATGGCGGTGTTCGGACTCCTGGCGGCCCTCTTCCTCAGCCTCTTCGCCTGGCACCGCTTCATCCTGCCCCGCCCCGCCGTGGACAAGCCCGCGGAGGAGGGACTGGGCCTGTTCACGGGCTTCGTGGAGACCTTCCGCACCTTCTTCGCCCGCCGGGACCTGGCCCTCACCCTGGGCTTCCTGCTTACCTTCCGGCTGGGGGAAGCCCAGGCCATCAAGCTGGTGACGCCCTTCCTGCTGGATCCCGCCGCGAAGGGCGGCCTGGGCCTGAGCACCGCCCAGGTGGGCCTCGCCTACGGCACCGTCGGCATGCTCGCCCTCACCGCCGGCGGACTGGCCGGGGGCTTCATGATCTCCCGCATGGGCCTCAAGCGGTGGCTGTGGCCCATGACCCTGGCCGTGCATCTGCCCAACCTGGCCTTCGTGCTGCTGGCCATCTTCCGGCCCACGGGCTTGGCGACCATCGCCAGCGCCATCGCCTTTGAGCAGTTCGGCTACGGGTTCGGCTTCACGGCCTACATCATGTTCATGGTCATGATCGCGGATGGCGCCCACAAGACGGCCCACTACGCCATCGCCACGGGGTTCATGGCTCTGGGCATGATGCTTCCGGGCATGGCGAGCGGCTGGATCCAGGAGCGGCTGGGCTACCTGAACTTCTTCATCTGGGTGTGCTGCGCGACGGTGCCGTCGATCCTCCTCACGGCCTTCCTGCGCATCGACCCCGCCTTCGGCCGCCGGGGCCCGGCATGACTGGCCAGCGCCTCGGCTCCCTGGACGCCTTCCGCGGCTTCGCCATCGCGGGCATGGTGCTGGTGAACAATCCGGGCAGCTGGAAGGCGATTCACGGTCCCCTGGCCCATGCCCCCTGGAACGGCTGCACGTTCACGGACCTGATCTTCCCGTTCTTCCTCTTCGCGGCGGGGCTGGCCATGACCCTCTCCCTGAGCCGCCGGGCCCAGGAGACCGGCAGCCGCTTGGCGCTGTTCCGCACCCTGGCGCGCCGCGCGGCGGTGATCTTCCTGATCGGCCTGGCGCTCAACCTGATCCCCAGCTTCCAGCTGGCCACCCTGCGCATCCCCGGGGTGCTCCAGCGCATCGCCCTCACCATCCTGCTGGCGGCGCCTCTGGTCCTCTGGGGGCGCTGGCGAGCCGCCCTGGCGGGCATCTTCGGGTTCTGCGGACTCTACCTCATTCTGATGCTGCTGGTGCCGGTGCAAGGGGCGGACGGTGTCGTAGGCGCGGGCCGGCTGGCCCCGGGGCTGGACTTCGGTTCCTGGCTGGACCGGCTGCTGCTGGGCGGGCATCTGTGGGCCAGCGCCCGGACCTGGGATCCGGAGGGTCTGGTCAGCACCCTGCCGGCCACAGCCAGCCTGCTCTTCGGGGTCCTGGCGGGCTATTACCTCTGGGCGCCCCGCCAGCGGCTGCCCAAGGCCGCGGGCCTGCTGCTGGCGGGCCTGGCCCTCCTGGCGCTGGGGTGGGGCCTGGGCGTCGTGCTGCTGCCCATCAACAAGAACCTGTGGACCCCTTCCTACGCCGTGTTCACCGCCGGCTGGGCCCTGGTGTTCCTCGGCGCCTTCCATGCGGTGCTGGACGAGGCGAGTCCCGCGGTCACCCGGGTCGCGCGGCGCCTCTGCCTGCCGCTCACGATCTACGGCATGAACGCGCTGGCCCTGTTCGTCCTGTCGGGGCTGGTCGGCCGGGTGCTGCAGGTGGTTCACGTGACGGGCCCCGCGGGCTCCATCACGCTCAAGGAGAGGCTGTTTCTGGCCCTGGCCACCCTGCCGCTGTCCCCGGCCAACGCCTCGCTGGCGTTCGCGGTGCTGTTCAACCTGGCCATCTTCGCGGTCGCCGTGGTGCTGTGGAGGAAGCAGTGGTTCATCAAGGCCTGAAGCGCCGCTTCGGCGCGCCCCTGCTGGCCCTGCTCGCGCTGATGGTCCTCGCGGGCTGCCTGAGGCCTACGCCGGGCACGCTGCCTGCCATTTCCGATACGCCGCCCCCGGCGCCGCGGGAGTTCCGTGCGGCCTGGGTGGCGACCGTAGCCAACATCGACTGGCCCAGCAGCTCGAAACTGAGCACCGAGGCCCAGAAGGCCGAGGCCCGCGCCCTGGTGCAGCGGGCCCGCGAGCTGGGGCTCAACACCCTCATCCTGCAGGTCCGGCCCGCCGCCGACGCGCTGTACGCCTCGGCCCTGGAGCCCTGGTCCGAGGTCCTCACGGGCACCCAGGGCAAGCCGCCAGAGCCCTTCTACGATCCGCTCTCCTTCTGGATCGAGGAGGCCCACCGCGCGGGCCTGGAGCTGCACGCCTGGTTCAACCCCTACCGAGCCCGCCATTCCACGGGCCGCTCGCCCCTGGCGCCCAGCCACCTGGCGAGCCAGCACCCAGAGCTGGTCCGGACCTACGGCGACCAGCTCTGGCTGGATCCCGCGGAGCCCGCCGCCGCCGAGCACGTGCTTGCGGTCATTCTCGACGTCGTGCGCCGCTACGAGGTGGACGGCGTGCACTTCGATGACTATTTCTACCCCTATCCCGTCAAGGACGCCGCGGGGCTGAAGGTCGACTTCCCGGATGAGTCGCCCTGGCAGGGCTACCTGGCCCGGGGCGGCACCCTCGCCCGCGCCGACTGGCGCCGGGAGCAGGTGGACCGCTTCGTCGAGCGCGTCTACCGGGAGGTCCACCGGGTGAAGCCCCAGGTCCGCGTGGGCGTGAGTCCCTTCGGCCTCGGCCGGCCGGACCGGCGGCCCCCAGGTGTCGCCGGGTTCAGCCAGTACGACGAGCTCTACGCCCACGCCGAGCGGTGGCTCGAGCAGGGCTGGCTGGACTACTTCGTGCCGCAGCTCTACTGGCGCACCGAGGCTCCGGAGCAGCCCTTCGGCCCGCTGCTGGATGGCTGGCGCGCCCAGAACCCCATGGGCCGACCGGTCTGGCCGGGACTCTTCACCAGCCGGCTGGGCGCCGCGGAGCCCTGGCCTGTCAGCGAGATCACGGGCCAGATCCAGCTCACGCGTCTCCGGCCGGGCAACCCGGGCCACGCCCACTTCAGCATGGTGGCGCTGAAGAAGGACTACGGCGGCATCGCGGGACCCCTCGCCGAGCTGTACGATGGCCCCGCCCTGGTGCCTGCGGCGGCGTGGCTGCCGGGCGCGGTGCCCGCTGCGCCCACGGTGCGGCTCCGGCGGGCTTCCGCCACGGCGCCGACGCTGCGCGTGGAGGGAACCCAGAGTCAGTCCAACCTGCTGCTGGCGGTCTGGGCCCGCTACGGCCGGAGCTGGCGCTTCTTCACCCTGCCCGGCGGCGTGGGCGAGCTCCCCGCCAGCTTCCAGGGCAGCCCGCTCGATCGGGCCTTTGCCTCCTCCGTGAGCCGCACCGGCCTGGAAAGTCCCCCCTCTCTGGTCACGGACGCGCGAAACTGAATCCACAGGGCAGCCTATGCAGCAGGGCACTCCAGCACAGACCGGTCTCCTGGCCCTCGGCATCGATGCCGGCGGCACGGCGACCCGGTGGGCGCTGGCGAGCGCTGCGGAGGGCATCGTCGCCGAGGGCCAGGTCCCGGCCGTCAGTGCGTTGGACCTGAACGGACCGGGGCAGGCCGGGGTTGCGGCGACCCTGGAGTCCCTGGCCCAGGCGGTGCTGGCCGTGGGGCGTCCGGCCTGGGTCCACGCGGGCCTGACCGGCCTTGGCGCCAACAGCCACGTGCTGGTCCGCCTCCTTGCGATCCCGCTGGGGCTGCCTGACGCGGCCATCACCCTGAGCAGCGACATCGAGACCACCTACCTGGATCTCTTCGCTCCGGGGCAGGGCTACCTGGTCTATGCGGGCACGGGGTCGGTTGCCGCCTACCTCGACAGCGAAGGCGTGCTCCACCGCGCGGGTGGCCGCGGCGTACTCATCGACGACGGCGGCGGCGGCTACTGGATCGCCCGCGAGGGCCTGCGCCACGTCTGGCGGGCCGAGGATGAGCGCCCGGGCGCCTGGCACGGCTCGCCCCTGGCCGAGGAGCTGTTCGCCCTGGTGGGCGGCTCCGACTGGGCCCACACGCGGAAGCACGTCTATGGTGGCAATCGCGGCGACATCGGCCGGCTGGCCCTGGCCGTGGCGCGGGCCGCGGACCGGGATCCCGCGGCCCGGAACATCCTGCGCGCAGCGGGCACGGAGCTGGCGCGGCTGGCCCAGACGATGATCAGCCGCTATGGCCCCCGCCCCGTGGCCCTGAGCGGCCGGGCCGCCACCCTGCACCCGCTCATCGCCGAGACCATGCAGGCCGCGCTGCCCGGCGGCACGGCCTTCGCCCTGCGCGCCAGCCAGGGCGAGCACGCCGCCGCGCGGCTCGCACTGGCCGCCCTGACGGGCACGCCCCGCCCCCTTCTCCAGGAGCTCGAGTCATGATCCGGATCTCTGCCTGCCTCCTGCTGGTGCTCGCTGCCCTGGGCTGCGTCCGCCAGCCGGCCATCGACCACAGCTACCGGGCCAAGAGCCAGGACAGCCGTGCCCAGTTCCTCATCCTGCACTTCACGGGCGGCACCTGGGAAGCCTCGGTGAAGATCCTCACGGAGGGCCCGGTGAGCAGCCACTACCTGGTGCGCGACAGCCCCGTGCAGGTCTATCAGCTGGTGGACGAGAGCCAGCGGGCCTACCACGCCGGGCGCAGCTCCTGGCAGGGGCAGACCCAGCTCAATGCCGCCTCCATCGGCATCGAGATCCAGAACGCGGGGGACATCCAGGGCCCCGACGGGATCATCTACCATGACTACCCCAAGGCGCAGATCGACGCCGTGATCGCCCTGGTCAAGGACATCGTCGCCCGGCATCAGATCCGGCCCGACCGCATCCTCGGCCACAGCGACATCGCGCCCACCCGCAAGGTGGACCCGGGCCCGACCTTCCCCTGGAAGCGGCTAGCCGACGAGGGCCTCATCCCCTGGCCCGAGGCCACAGCCGTGGCCGAGCGGCGGGTGCGCCACGAGGCCAGCCTGCCGGAGGTCACCTGGTTCCAGACGAAGCTGGTCGAGCACGGCTTCGCGCTGGCGGTCACCGGCACCCTGGATCCCACGACCCGGCAGGTCCTGGCCAACTTCCAGATGAAGTACCGCCCCGCGCGCTACGACGGCCTGCCCGACGCCGAGACCGCGGCGCTCCTCGACGTCCTGACCACGCCAGCCGGGAAGGCCCGCTAGACAACACCCGCTTCCGGTAACCTGGACCACCGGTCAGGGGTCAGGTGGTCTCACCTGGTTTCCCGCACCGTTCCCTCGGGGGGTGCTCATGCGATGGATGGACAAGGCTCTGGCAGCGGGTGGGCGGGTGCCGCTGAGGCTCCGCCGGCTGGTGCTCACTTCGGCCACCTCGGCGCTGCTGGCCCTGAGCGCCTTTGCCCAGTCGGTCGTCGCCCCTCCCGCGGCGCCCCCGCTCCGGGTGGCGACCTTCGACTCCGGCTTCGGTGGCTACCTCACCGCCAAGAGCATCGAGGTCACGGCGGCCTCCCTGCTGCAGCACTACGACACCACCATCACCATCCGCCACTACGGGGACACCAAGAACCTGCCTTACGGCGAGAAGACGCCGGGCCAGATCGCCACCCTCGGGAGCGCCGGGGTGCTGCGGGCCTTCGAGCAGGGGGCGGACATGGTCTTCATCGCCTGCAACACGGCCTCGACCCAGTACGACCGCATCCGGCAGGCTGTGGATGCGGCCTATCCCGGCCAGATGAAGCCCGTGGTCTCGATCATCGATGCCTCCGCGAAGGAGGCCAAGCGGCTCCTGGACCAGAGCCTCGCCCAGCGGTCCACCGCGACCTTCCTGATCATGGCCACACCGGCCACGGTCAGGGCCATGGTCTACCCGCGGCAGCTGGCCCGGCTCTACGCCGCGCCCCTGGTGGAGGAGGCGCCCCGGGCTTTCACGCAGCCCCGCTGGTACACGGCCAACGGACCCACCATCGACAGCCTGATCCAGAAGAGCGCCATCACCCTGCCGGGAGGGCGCCACATCGAGGTGATCCAGCTGGCCCCGGCGAACTGGGTTGAGCTCATCGAGCACGGCGCCGATGCGAAGCTCAAGCGGGAGGCGGTCCGCCGGGACCTGGGCCTGCTGGCGAAGCAGCTTCCGAAGGCCGCCCCGGATGTGGTGGGCTACTTCTGCACGCATTACCCCATCTTCGATGACACGATCCGGGCCGAGGTGGCCCTGCAGCTGCCGACGCCCCGTCCGCCGACCTACATCTCCCAGGGCCAGCTCATGGCCCGGATCTTCCAGGGCATGGCCGAGGAGCGCCTGCAGGGCCGCCAGCGCAAGGTGCCCCTCGCGGCCGGGCAGCTCCAGGCACTCCTCGGCAGCGCCCGGGCGAACATCACCATCAGCGGCCAGAACGGCCCGGTCACCCGGCAGCTGGCCCAGACCATGTTCCCGAACGATCCCGCGCCCGTCGTGACCGAAGAAGACCTCGGCAGCCTGTCACCGGCCGCCCCGGCACCCCGGTAGGCTTCAGCATTCACAGCGTTGAACCGCAGATGGCGCTGATGTCGCAGAGATGGCCTTGGGTCTCGCGAAGTCGCTGGCGCTCAGGTGGCGCCGGGGCTTCTAAAGCCAAGGAAAGATTGACCACAAAGGGCACAAAGGGCACAAAGAAATGCCCTCATGGCAGGGCCTCACCCCGATCCGACTCAGTGGCCATGGCTCGCCTGGAGGCGGGCGCTGAACCAGGTCCAGATGGCCTTGTTGAAGGCCAGGCTGGGCGGGGTGCCCGCGAGAATCTCGTAGTAGCTGGTGGGGGTGTCCCCGGGCTTCTGCCGGGTGCGCAGCTCCGGATCAAACAGCTGGTAGTGCTCGGGGTGGAACTGGACGCCGAGCACATTGGGGAACTGCTGGTGCTCGATGGCCTCCGCCACCTTGCCGTCCCGGGAGGTGGCGATGGTGACCCAGCCGCGGCCCAGCTTGCCCAGCGCCTGGTGGTGCGAGCTCAGCACCCGGGGGTGGTCCGTGGCCTTGAAGCCCAGCTCCTTCGTGAGCTTGCTGGGGCCCTTCAGCTGGAGCGAGTGGAAGTTGTAGGACATCAGTCGGTCCAGGGGCTGCAGGCGCTTGTAGGGGTTGTTGTGCCACTGCTCGGCGCCCAAGGCGACCATGTCCTCGAAGCTCTGCTTGCCGTAGATCTCCGTGCGGATGTCCTGGATCAGGGTGCCGCCGGTGCCGACGTTCAGGCTCTGGAAGCCGAGGCAGATGCCCAGCACGGGGAAGCCGGGCCGGGCCGCGAGGAGGGCCTTGCTGCTACTGTCCTGGCTACCGCCAAGGAAGTGGAAGATGGCGGAGAGCTCCAGGTAGTTCCGGTAGGGGTCCTCCACCTCGGAGAGCAGGTGGGTCTTCTGGTGGAAGATGGACGCGGGGATGTCCGAGCCGCCGAAGAAGATGACCCCGTCGGCCTTTGCCAGGATGGCTTCGAACTCGGGGGTGCAGGCATTCCGCTTGAAGAGGACGGGCTCGCTGAGCTCCGCCGTGACCGCGTGGAACTTGAGCCAGCCGTAGCCGTGCTCCGTGGTGTAAGTCTTCGCGGCCTCAAAGTTCTCGGTCTGCCGGTCGTGGAAGACCCCGACGATGGTGAGGCCCGAGACCTCGAGGAGGCCCTTCTCCCGCAGCGCTGCAAGGCAGCGGATGTTGTGGACCGTAGGATTGAACACCACCAGCCGGATGCCGTCCCCCTGGGGGCGCGGCGCATCCAGGAACCGCTCCAGGTTGCGGGCGGACAGGGACAAGCCAAGGGCCAGCCCGAGGACGATCCCCAACAGGCGGTGCAGCAAGGTTCCAACGCGCATTCAGCACTCCCTGTCGTGGATCAGTTCTTCGCGTCCGGCACGGGGCGGAGGCCGAGGCCCGGGGCGTCCGTGAGGATGAGCTTGCCCTTCTGGACCGTGACGCCCTGGTAGGGGTCGTTGGCGATCAGCAGGTGGCCGTCCAGGTCGGCGTAGTCAACCAGCGGTGAGAGATGGGCCGCGGCGGTGACCGTGCACGAGCTCGACACCATGCAGCCGAGCATGACCTTCATGCCCAGGGCCCGGGCCACGTGGATCTGGCGCTGGGCCTCGATGAGGCCGCCGGACTTGTCGAGCTTCACCACGATGCCGTCAAAGGCCTCGCGCAGCTTCGGAATGTCCTCGGCAGAGTGGCAGGCCTCGTCCGCGAAGATGGGGATGTGCACGCGGCTGCGGATCCAGCGGGTCTCCTCGACCAGGTGCGCGGGCAGGGGCTGCTCGATGAGCTCCACCCCCTGGGACTCCAGCCAGTTGATCTTGCGGGCGGCTTCTTCCTTGCTGGTCCAGCCCTCATTGGCGTCCACGCGCAGGGTCTTCTTCGTGACGCTGCGCACGGCGTCGATCGTGGCCTCGTCCGTGGCCAGGCCGACCTTCACCTTGAGGACGGGGAAGTCCTCGGCTTCGCGGACCTTCTGGCGCGTAATCTCTGGCGTGTCGATGCCGATGGACATGTTGGTGACGGCCGTGTCCTTGGGATCCAGGCCGAAGAGGCGATAGACCGGCACGCCCAGGCGCTTGCCCAGCCAGTCCAGGAGGGCTAGGTCCACGGCAGCCAGCGCCGCGCGCTGGCCCGGCAGGCGCCGGTCGAGGTCCTTCAGCAGCTTCTCGTAGCTGTAGGGATCCGCCGACGCGATGAGCGGCAGCAGCGCCTCCAGGGCCTTCTGGCCGCCGAGGGCGCTCTGCTGGTAGCGGACGATGCCCGCTCCCTCGCCGTAGCCCGTGATCCCGTCCCGGTCGTACTGGGTGTGCAGGGTGTCCCGGGTGGCACTCGAGGACATGGTGGTGGTCCAGGTGTGCCGCAGCTCCAGCCGCCGGATGCGGGTGGTGAAGGTTGCGCCCTTCTGCGGCGCGGGGCTGGCAGACCCGTCGAAGACCTCCCTGCCCATGAGGTTGACGCCGACGGCAGTTGCCGCCATGGCCTGGAACAGTTCCCGCCGCTTCATTTAAGCCTCCGCATGGCCACCAGGAGCTTGGACCAGGTAGGGTCGCTCAGCTGGGAAATCTGGATCACGGGTCGGTCCTTGGGTGTGTCGTGGATGAACAGGTCCTGACCCAGGATCATCCCGGTGTGGGTGATGTGGGCGGCGTCTTTGCCGAAAAACAGCAGGTCCCCGGGCTGGAGCAGCGCCCGGTCGCTGACGGCGGCCAGGCCGGACCACTCCGCCTGGAGGTTGGCGTCCCGGGGCAGGATGACGCCGCGGGTGCGGAAGATCGCCTGGGTGAAGCCGGAGCAGTCAAAGCCGAAGGTGGAGCTGCCGCCCCAGGTGTAGGTGATCCCGAGGAAGCGCCTGGCCAGGGTCAGGGAGGCCTCGAGGCTCAGGGGCCGGAGGTCCGTGCGCACATCGCCGCTCTGGATCCAGGCCACGCGGCGGTCCGGCAGTCGCACCTCGATCCAGCGCTGCGTGTCCCGGCCGCCGTTGAGGCGCTCGAGGCGCACGCCGAAGGGCGCGGTGAGGACCGGCGCGTGCTTGGTGACGTCGGGTTCCTGATAGAGATTCGCGGCGAGGGCGTCCACCTCCACGGCCTTGCCCGGTTCCAGGGAGGCCGGATAGCGCTCGGTGCCCGCCAGGGGCCGGAGGGCCGCCAGGGGGGCCCAGCCGGGGTAGTCGTCATCGCCCTTGACGCGGACCCAGCCCTCCTTGCGCTCGAGCTCCACCAGCCGGGCGCTCAGGGTCGCCTGGGTGACCACATCGCTGTCCTCCCGGGGGGCCGAGAAGAAGTTGATGACGGGCCTCAGGACCACATGGGCCGCGGGCTCGCTGGTCCAGCCCGTGACCGCGGCGAGCGCGGACAGCAGACAGGCCAGCAGGCTGCGGGGCAGGACAGGGCTCATCGGGAAACCTCACGCACCCAGTTCGAGTGAGTGGTCATCTTCGCAGATGGCTCAGGGGATCAGAAGGGGACGGAGCAGCCGCCCCTCGGGCGAGGTGGCGCCGGCGGCATCGAAGCAGGCGGCGGCGCGCAGGGCGATGCGGGCGATGGCGGCCTCGCCCTGCCGCTCATCCCGGAGGTGCGAGGTCATGACGGCGATCACGAAGCTCTGGCCCCGCAGCGTGAGGAGGCCGACGTCGTTCCGGACCCCGGGCAGGCTCCCGGGCTTGTTGGCGACGGTGAGCTCTTCCGGCAGGAGGCGGGTCAGGTAGCCCTCCTTGGGGGTTCTCAGGAGGCCCAGCAGGTCCGCCCGGGAGGCGGGGTTCAGCAGGGGGCCCTGGTGGATCGCCCCGAGGAGCTCGGCCAGCTCCCGGGGCGTGGCGTGGTTCTCCCGGCCTTCCTTCACGGCCTGGAGGTCCATCATCTTCCGGCGCAGGCGGGTCTTCTGCAGGCCGAGTCCCTCGAGGGTGGCATTCACCCGCGCCATGCCCACGCGGTCCATGAGGAGGTTGGAGGCACTGTTGTCGCTGACAACGATGGTGAACAGGGCCAGGTCCCGGTTGGTGAGCCGGGTGCCCGCGCTCAGGTTGCCGAGGAGGGCGCTGTCCGCCGCGAGGTCCCCGGGCTGCACCAGGTAGGCGTCCCCGAGGCCTGCCTGACCCGGTCCGCCTTGCGCCTGTCGGTAGAGCTCCAGCAGGATGGCGAGCTTGATGGTGCTGGCGGCGGGGAAGACCTCGTCGCCGCGCAGGGAGAAGGCGGCGCCAGTCTCGAGGTCCCGGACGTAGACACCCACCCGGCCATCGACTTCATGGGCCAGTCGGGTGATGTCCTCGGTCATGCGCGTCCAGAGCAGCGGCTGCGTCTGCGCCAGGGAGGCCGGCCGGGGCGCTTCGGGCACCTGCGCCGACAGGCCCAGCGTGGCGGCGGCCAGGAGGCAGGCCCTCATCATTTTCAGCATCGGCACTCCCCGGAAGCCGCCCCGGACGGCTCGGAGGGGCACTGGCTATCATCGTCACCCCATCCCCGCACCGGAAGCCCTCATTCCGCCGTGGAGCCCTGGATTGCCCCTTCGGTCGTGGGGGGATTCCGCTAGGCTCTTGTCATGTCCTTCGACAGCACCCCACGGGATTCCGCCTCCCATTTGCCTCCGTCTGGGCGCACGCTGACGGCGCATGTGGACCTCGGGCAGCTGGTGCGGAACCATACCAGCCTCCGGCGCGCGGCACCGGGCCTGGGCCTCCTCGCGGTGGTGAAGGCGGACGCCTATGGCCACGGCGCAGGTCCGGTCGCCCGCGCCCTCGAGGCCTCGGGCATCGACGGCTTCTGTGTGGCCACCCTGGATGAGGCCCTCGAGCTCCGGGCGGCGGGCCTGCGCGGACCGATCCTCGTGTTCGAGGGCGAGGCTCCCGAGGCGCTGCCCGTGGCCGCCGCGAATGCCATCGACCTCACGGTGGTCTCGGCGGAGCACCTGGCGGCCCTGGCCCCCGGCCTCAAGCAGCACGACGTGGGCCTGCACCTCAAGCTGGACACGGGCATGGGGCGGTCGGGCATCCTCCTCGACGAGCTGGGCGGCTGCCTGGATCAGATCCGCGCCCTGCAGGATCGGGTCCGGGGGGTGATGAGCCAATTCTCGGCCTCCGAGGAGCCCGAGGCCCTGAGCGTTCGGCGCCAGCGGCAGCGGTTCCAGGGGGCCCTGGCCCAGCTGCGGGAGGCGGGGATCGTGGCGCCCATGGTCCACCATGGCAACAGCGCCGCCTGCCTCCGGGGCTTTTCGGAGGGCGACACCCACGCCCGCTGCGGCATCGCGCTGTATGGGCTCTCGGAGGTCGACGAGGCCCAGCAGGCGGGCCTTCGGCCGATCCTCGAGCTCTCGGCGGAGGTCACCCGCTCGGTCCTCATCCCCGCAGGGACTCCGGTGGGGTATGGGAGTTCCTTCCTGGCGCCCCGGGCCCTGCGGCTCGTGACCCTCAACTGCGGCTATGCGGACGGCTTCTCCCGCGCCCTGGCCAACCGCGCCTGGGTGGGCTACCGGGGCGAGAGCTTCCCCGTCGTGGGCAACCTCTCCATGGACATGCTGACCGTGGCGCTGCCCGAGGAAGTGGTGGTCCGCACCGGCGAGCGCATGACCCTGCTGAGCCGGAACCCGCTGGACCCGAACTCGGTCCAGAACACCGCCAGGCTGCTGGGCACGATCCCCTACGAAGTCACCTGCGCCCTGAACCGGCGGGTCCTCCGCCACCACTTCTGATCGGACCTCCCTCCATGCTGAAGCCTGTCCTCAAGAGCCTGCTCCTTGCGGTGGCCCTGGCCGCCCAGGCTCAGAGCCCGAAGCCCCAGGCGCCGCCGGTGCCCGCCCTGAGCGTGCTGATCGCCGAAGCGCGGAAGGCCGTGCCCCCCGCGCTGCCCCCCAGCCGGCTGGCGCCGGACCTGGTGGACGTCACGGCCCTCGACCCCTCGATCCAGCTGGACATCCGCTACGCCACCTCGGACAACTTCCTGCACGCGCCGGTCTACGGCCAGGCCAAGGCCTTCCTCCAGCGCCCCGTGGCCCAGGCCCTGGTGCGGGTGAACGCGGCCCTCAGGCGCTCCTCGGGCTATGCGCTGCGCATCCACGATGGCTACCGGCCCTGGTGGGTCACCAAGGTCTTCTGGGACGCCACGCCAGCCGCGGACCACGACTACGTGGCCGATCCCGCTAAGGGCTCCGTGCACAACCGGGGCTGCGCCGTGGACCTGGACCTGGTGGACCTCGCCTCCGGTGCCCCGGCCACCATGCCCAGCGGCTACGACGAGATGTCCGAGCGCTCCCACGCCGCCTACCCTGGCGGCGACGCCGCCGCCCGCGCCCACCGGGACCTGCTCCGGGCCGCCATGGAAGCCCAGGGCTTCAAGGTGCTCAAGGAGGAGTGGTGGCACTTCGACCATGCCTCCAGTGCCGACTATCCGGTCATGAACCTCACCTTCGAAGCCCTCCGCGACCGCTCCGCCGAGCTCGCCCAGAGCGGGCAGGTGCTCCTGGTGACCACCTCTGGCTGGGATACGGCCAAGGGCAGCCTGCAGCGCTTCGAGCGCCAGCAGGGGACCTTCAAGGCCGTGGGGGCGCCGCTGCCCGTGTGGGTCGGCAAGGGCGGCCTGGCCTGGCGCACGGACGATGGCGCGCCGCCGCCTCCGGCGGGTGGCCCGATGAAGCGCGAAGGGGATGGCCGCGCCCCTGCGGGGCTCCTGACCTTCGGCGACATGTGGGGCTACGCGCCCACCGCCCCTGAGGGCGTCCGCTTCCGCTACCGCATGGCCACCGAGTGCGAGCGCTGCGTGGACGACCCGGACCACGCCGACTATGCGCGCATCGTCAGCCTGCCGAGCCCCAAGGCCCCCGTGACCTTCCGGTCCGCTGAGTATCTGCTCCTGCCCACGGAGCACTACCGCCACATGGTGATCATCCACTACAACGACCTGCGTCCCCTCAAGGGCGCGGGCAGCTGCATCTTCCTGCACGTAGCGCCGCCACCGGGCGGGGGCACCGCCGGGTGCACGGCCCTGGCCGCGGAGGACCTGCTCACGCTGCTGCGGTGGATGGATCCGGCCAAGAGCCCCGTACTGCTGCAGGTCCCTGAGGCCCTGCTCGAGACGACCCGCGCCACCTGGAGCCTGCCCGCCGAGCTCAAGCCGGTCGGACGCTGATCCGCACTCTTCCCATGATGTCCACACCCTGCCAGGAGTTTCCCGTGTCCCTACGCCGCCTCAGCCTCGCCCTGCTTCTGCCCGTCATGGCCCTTCAGGCCCAGCAGGCGGCCCCCACGCTCCACGAGGCCCTGCTGGCCGCCCGCGCGGACCGCGCGGGCGAGCCCGGTGTGGCCGCGGCCTTCAAGCGGCTGGCGGATGCCCACGGGACGCCGCTCTACATCTACGACCAGGCCCACATCAAGGGCCAGGTGGCCAGCCTCCGCGCGGCCTTCGGCCCACGGTTCCCCAAGCTGCGGATCTTCTACGCCCTGAAGGCCAACACCAACCCCGCAGTCATCGACCTGCTGCGCGCCGAGGGTCTCGGCGCCGAGGTGGTCTCCGGCGGCGAGATCGAGTCGGCGCTGCGCCAGGGCTACGCCGGCAGGGACATCATGTTCACATCGTCCTCCAAGAACCCCCGGGAGATCCGCCGCGCCATCGAGCTGGGCACGGTGCTGAATGTGGACTCGCTCGATGAGCTCAACCAGGTGCAGGCCGAGGCCCGCCGCCAGAAGAAGCAGGCCCGCATCTCGTTCCGCATCAACCCCGGCGTCGATCCCCACACCATCCACCAGATCAACACCGGCATCGCCGAGTCGAAGTTCGGCCTGCACCTCCAGGGCGGCATCGCCTTCAAGGCCTACGAGACCGCCAAGGGCATGCCCGAGGTGCGCATCGAAGGCGCCCACTGCCACATTGGCTCCCAGATCACCGAGACCGACGGCTACGTGCTCACCGCCCGGAAGATGCTGGGCTTCGTGAAAGAGCTGAAGGACAAGCTGGGCATCCGCCTCGCCTTCCTGGATCTGGGCGGCGGCCTGGGCATCCCCTACCAGGATGGCCAGCACCTGATGTCCCCCGAGGACCTGGCGAAGGACCTGGAGCCCGTCTGGAAGGAGGGCGTGGCGGCCGCGGGCTACGAGCCCACCCTCTGGCTCGAGCCCGGCCGCTTCTTTGTCGGCGGCTCCGGCTACCTCTTGGTGCGGGTGAACACCGTCAAGGAGACCCCCATCAAGACCTTCGTCAACGTGGACGCCGGGTTCAACACGCTCATGCGGCCGGCCATGTACCAGGCCTACCACCGCGTGCGGATCATCGGCCGGACCCAGGATCCGGTGAAGGTCGACATCGCGGGCGACGTCTGCGAGACCGGCGACATCCTGGCCGAGGGGCGCCTGCTGCCCCGGGCCAAGGCGGGTGACCTGGCGGTGATCCTGGATGCCGGCGCCTACGGCTTCTCCATGGCCAGTGAGTACAACGCCCGGCCGCTGCCCGCGGAGGTGATGGTGGTGGGTAACGAGGCCAAGGTGGTCCGCCGCCGGGGCACCATGAACGACCTCTACCGCAGCGCCAAGCCGGCTGCCGCTCCCCGGAAGTAGCCATGCCCGCGAGCTGCCGCCGAACCTTCCGTCGACTGGGCCAAGGTGCCTTGGCCCTCGCCCTGTTGGCGGGGCTCTCTGCGTGTCATCCGCCGCGGAACGCCCTCGCCGAGTGGCTGCCCTCGCCCAACTACAACGCCCGTCGTCCCCAGCTGGTGGTCATCCACCACACGGCCGAGCCTTCTTTCAATGTGTCGCTGCGCGTGCTCCAGACCCAGAACAGCGGCGGGCCCGTGAGCTGCCACTACCTGATCGGGCGCGCGGGTCGTATCGCGCAGCTGGTGGCCGATGACCACCGGGCCTACCACGCCGGTGGCGGCACCTGGGGCCCCTACCGGGACCTCAACTCCCTCTCCATCGGCATCGAGCTCGACAACAACGGCTTCGAGCCCTTTCCCCAGGCGCAGATCGACGCGCTGGTGGTGATCCTGGAAGACGTGACCCGCCGGTTCAACATCCCCCGCACCCAGGTCACGGGCCACGCCGACGTGGACCCAGTCCGGAAGCAGGATCCCAGTGGTTTCTTCCCCTGGAAGCAGCTGGCGGAGCGCGGCTTCGGTCTGTGGCCCGATGACACGCTTGGGGAGCCTCCGGCGGGCTTCGACCCCTGGCTGGCCATGAAGACCATCGGCTACTCGCTGAAGGATCCCGCCGCCTCCCTGCGCGCCTTCCGGAGGCACTACCGCGCCCTCGAGGCCGGGGAACTGGATGACCTGGACCGCCGGATCCTGTTCAACCTCCAGACCAAAGTGCTGAAAGATGGCGTGGCGAAGTAGGCCCCAAGCTGGGCATTGCTTCGGGCCGGGTCAGGCCAGCGGTCCCCGGGTCTTGCGGTAGAGCCACTCGGACTGGTCTTGCACCACGTAGTCCTTGAGCTCGCCGATGCAGGTGTAGCCCAGGCGCTCGTAGAGGCGGCGGGCGGCGGGGTTGAAGCCGGACACGCAGAGGAACACGTTCGGGTGCTCGCGGAAGATCCGGTCTTCCGTGAAGGCGATGAGCCGGGAGCCGAGCCCCTGGCCGCGGAAGGTCGGGGCGAGGCAGATCGCCTGGAGGTAGCCGACGAAGGCGCCCCGCAGGTTGAGGACCAGGACGCCGGCCAGCTGGTCGCCGAGGTGGGCCACGTAGGTCTCCCGGTCCGGATCCCGCAGCAGGCGCAGGCAGGTGGCCCGGTCCCGCCGCAGGGTCAGCCAGGGCTCGGACGCGGCCATGAGCTCCGCGCAGGCTTCGAGCTCAGCCTCGCTGGCGGGGGGATCGATGCGGAGCTCGCTCACGGGCTTTCCTTGCGCGCGGTGAGGCCGATGGCCCGGGCCGTGAGGGTGCCGATCTCGGCATTCAGGGCGCGGGTGTCGCCCTTCCCGTCCGGGTGCAGGCGCGTGGTGAGCAGGATGAAGAAGGTGTCCGTGGTGGGGTCCAGCCACAGCGCCATGCCGGTGAAGCCCGTGTGGCCGAAGGAGCCCAGCGCGAAGAGGCTGCCGCGGGGCCGACTGTAGAGCGTGTCGATGTCCCAGCCGAGACCTCGCCGCTCAAGCATGGTGGCGGGCGTCTGCACGCTCCGCATCAGCCGCAGGGTCTCAGGCTTCAGCAGCGGTCCGCCCCGCAGGATGAAGCGGGCGTACTTCGCCAGGTCGGCCGCGGTGGTGAACAGTCCGGCGTGACCGGCCACCCCGCCCATGCGCCGGGCGGTGGGATCGTGGACCACGCCTCGCAGCACCACGCCGTGCTCGTCCCGCTCAGTGGGCGCGATGCGCGGGAGCAGGCTTGTGTCCGGCTTGAAGGTCGTGCTCAGCATCTTCAGAGGAGCGAACACCTCCTGCGCGGCGAACACCTCCAGGGGGCGCCCGCTCAGGCGGTGGACGAGCTCACCCAGCAGGATGAAGTTCACATCGCTGTATCGAAACAGGAGGCCTGGGGCGGGCTCCGGCACGCAGGCGCAGGCCTGGCGGATGCCTTCCGCGTAGCCCTGCCAATCCTTGCGGCCTTCCAGCTTGGGCAGGCCTGAGGGCAGACCCGACGTATGGGTGAGCAAGTGCTTCACGGTGACGCGCGGGTGCCGGAACTCCGGCAGGTAGCGCTGCACGGGGGCGTCGAGCTCCAGCTTCCCGCGCTCCAGGAGCAGCATGACCGAGGGCAGCGTGGCCACGACCTTGGTGAGGGAGGCGGCATCGAACACGGTGTCTTCGGTCATGGCTTCGACCGAGGGTACCAGCGCCCTGTTGCCCTGGGCCCAGTGCACGTCCTGACCCGCATGGTCGCACCAGTAGACGGCTCCAGGCGTGACCTTGGTCTCGATGGCGCGGTCAAGCGCCGCTCGGAGCTCGGCGAGGCCCCGGGACTCGAAGGCCTGGGCCTGGAGCAGCAGGGCGGAGAACAGCAGGACCAGAACTCGCATGCTTCAAGCTAAACAGATCCAGGGGCATTCCAGCGCAGGGAGTGCTGCTTGGCCCGTCGGGGCCCCTCGTCGGCTCCGGGTGCTCGGTAAGGGGAGCCAGGAGGGGGCCACCCAGAGAGCTGGATCATGTCTCGACAATCATTAAAGAATTGGCCGTGATATCAAAATATTCAAAATATTTTGATATCACGACACCTAACTGTAAAGTATTAAAAAATAAGGAATATGATTGTAAAAAGAAGGGCGAATAAGTAATTAAACGTATTGCGAGCCACCTGGCATATGCCGACATTGATCGTTCGGAAAGACTCTTGGACTTTGGTTCCAACACCGCGGGCACCTGGGGAGCTGCCCCGTCGCGGAGAGGGACCCGGCTCACCCTTTTGGGTGGCCTGCCTCCGCGGGGAAAAACCCGGAGGGGGCACGCCCTCCTCACTGGATACCTGGAGGCGACCATGCCTGAGGAATCGAGCACAACCCACACTGGCTATGCGGTGAACTTCTGGCGCAGCTGTAGCCAAGACACCACCGCCTGTGCCTCTTGCTTCAATCAGGACCAGGACCAGGCCGCTGCGCCCAGATCGGCGGGGAGACTCTTCCGGAGCTCCCACCCCCTGCGTGGCGCCTGGGCCCGAAGCGAGGCCCTCCGATACGAGCACCTGGCACTGAAGGAGAGACAGACCCTCCGGGTCTTCACCAATTCCATGAGCGAGTTCTGGGAAGACAAGCGGGTGCTGGACGGGCCCCGGCGGGCTGCTCTGGAGACCATGCAGGAGACCCCGCATCTCGCCTGGATGGTCCTGACCAAGCGACCCGAAGCTATCCTGGTCCTGCTGCAGAGGGCGCTTGATCAGGCTCAAGCGGAGAATGGCCGCTGGCCCACGCCAGCAGGTCACCACTTTGTGCACTGGCTCCAGGACTGGCTGGGGGGCAACCCCCCGAAGAACATCTGGCTGGGCACGACCATCGAGGAGGCCGCGGGCGCCGAGCGCCGCATCAAGGCTCTGTTGAAGGTGCCTGCGGCGGTGCGTTTCCTCTCCTGTGATCTCTGCTGTCCCTGGACGACCATGGGGTGCAGTACGCACTACTACCGCTCGGCGACGGAGGGAGTTGCCTACCGGTGGCTGGCCCACGGTCCCACGGCTGAGACCTTCCTGGTGGGCGTCCTGGACTACCTCAACGCGCCCAAGCGGCGTGCCGCCTCCTGAAGGCAGACAGCGCCTGCGGCTTGGTGATCCCGATCAACCCTGAATGCCACTGTGCCGGTGAGAACATGGATGCTCAGACTGCAAAGACGATCATTGGCCACGACCGGGCCCTCTTCCTGTTCACCGTGGGGTGGCTGGTGGTGGCCGAGGACATGGCTGCACGGCTGGTCTCCTCGGGCTACTTCGTGGACGAGAAGGCACTCCTGGACCCAGCCAGCGAACCCCGGCGGAAGGGCCTGCCTGTGATTGAAGTGGCGGGTGTCGCGGGTCTGTTTTTCCGGCCATCCGCCGTGCTGGCCTTCATGAAGTCCCAGGGCCCGCCCCATGCGGGAGCCCGGGCCAGCCAGTGGCAGAGCCGGCCGGTGGCCGCACCGGAGCAGAGGCCTGGGCTCTAAAGAAATTCACTTGAGCACGGCTGGGTTGACGCAGGTCAGTGGCAGCCCGCCCTGCAGCACGCTCAGGACGTTGTCGACCGCGATCTTGGCCATGGCCAGGCGGGTCTGGATGGTCGCCGAAGCGGTGTGGGGCACGACCACGACGTTGTCGAGCTCGGCCAGGCCAGGGGCGAGGAGCGGCTCATTCTCGAACACATCCAGCCCGGCGCCCCAGATGACCTTGTTCTGCAGGGCATGGACCAGGGCCACCTCGTCGACGACGGGGCCCCGCGCCGCATTGATCAGGACGGCCGTCGGCTTCATGGCCGCCAGCTCCGGGGCGCCGATGTAGTGGCGGGTCTCGGGCAGCAGGGGCAGGTGCAGGGAGAGGAAGTCCGACTCGCGCAGCAGGGTGGCCTTGTCGACGAACGTGGCCCCGCACTGGCGCTCGAACTCAGGCAGCCGCGCCACATCGGAGTAGATCACCTTCATGTCGAAGGCCGCCGCCTTGCGGGCGAAGTTGGAGCCGATCCGTCCTCCTCCCGCGATGCCCAGGGTCTTGTGGTCCACATCCAGGCCGAGGAAGGCCAGGGGCCCCCAGCCAAGCCACTGGCCGGCGCGCACGTAGCGGTCGGTCTCCGTGATGCGGCGGGCGGTGGCGAGCAGCAGGGCCCAGGCATGGGTGGCGGTGGCCTCGTCGAGCACGCCGGGGGTGTTGGTCAAGATGACGCCGCGCTGGGTGGCCGCCTGCAGGTCGAAGTTGTTGAAGCCCACCGCGAAGTTCGCGACGATCCGGCACTGCGGACCCGCGGCGTCGAGCAGGGCCCCGTCGATGCCGTCGGTGAGCATGGAGATGACCGCATCGCGGCCGCGCACCTGCTGCAGGAGCTCGTCGCGGGTCAGCGCCCGGTCATGGGGGCTGACTTCCACGTCGTGGCAGGTGCGCAGGAGGTCGATCATCTCCTGCTGGATCATCCGCGTGATGTAGACGTTGGCTCTCGGCATCGGGTAGTTCCTGTCAAGTCAGGGGTGGTGGGCCTGGGCGAAGCTGGCCCGGGGGCCTCTGCAGTATGTCAGCGCACCCAGGGCGCTCGCGGTGGCAAGGGCTAGCGGCGCACTTCCACCTGGGCCATCTTCTCGTAGTAGCGCACCAGGCTGCAGTGGTCCGCGTCGCCCTGGCCGTCCACCTTGAGTGCCTGCATCATCTCCATCACCGAAGCGGTGAGGGGCAGGGGCACGCCCAGCTCGTGGGAGGTATCCAGGGCGTTGGCCAGATCCTTGATATGCAGGTTGATGCGGAAGCCGGGGTTGAACTTCCGGTCCAGCACCAGGGGCGCCTTGGCGTCCAGCACGGTGCTGCCGGCCAGGCCGCCCCGGATGGCCTGGAACACCAGCTCGGGCTCCACGCCGGCCTTCGTGGCCAGCACGAGCGCCTCGGCCATGGCGGCGATGTTGAGGGCCACGATGACCTGGTTGGCCAGCTTGGTGATGTTGCCGGCGCCGATGGACCCCGTGCGGACCACGGATCCAGCCATGGCCTTCATGATCGGGTAGCAGCGGTCGAACACTTCCTGGGAGCCGCCCACCATGACCGAGAGGGTTCCGTCGATGGCCTTGGGCTGACCGCCGCTCACCGGCGCATCCAGCATCTCCACGCCGTTGGCAGCGAGCTTCCCGGCCACCTCGCGGCTCACCAGGGGGGCGATGGAGCTCATGTCGATCACCACGGCACCGCTGCGCGCACCTTCGATGACCCCCTGTTCGCCCAGGACCACCTGCTTCACCTGCGGCGAGTTGGGGAGCATGGTGATGATGATGTCGGCTTGCTCGGCGACCGCCCGGGGCGTTGGTGCTGCCTCGGCGCCTGCGGCGACCAGCTCGGCCACGGCGGGTTCGAAGACGTCCATCACCACCAGCTGGTAGCCGGCCTTGATCAAGTTCAGGCTCATGGGCTTGCCCATGATCCCCAGTCCGATGAATCCGATCTTCATGTGCGTTCTCCTGGTTGGTCGAGTTCTAGTAGCCCATGGTCTTGATCCAGCCGAACGAGGACTGGCTGTCAGGGGTTGGAATGTATTCGAGGCCCACGTAGCCCGCGTAGCCGAGTCGGTCCAGCTCCTGGAACAGGAAGGGGAAGTTGATCTCGCCGGTGCCGGGCTGATGTCGGCCGGGATTGTCTGCGATCTGGATGTGACCGATCCGGGGCAAGTGCTTGCGCAGGGTGGCTGTCAGCTCGCCTTCCTCGCGCTGGGCGTGATACACGTCGTACTGGAGGAAGAGGTTGGGCTCCCCGGCCGCCTCGAGAACCCCCAGGGCCTGATCGGTGCGGTTCAGCAGGAAGCCCGGAATGTCGAAGTGGTTGCAGGCCTCCACCATCAGCCGCAGGCCCTTGGCTCCGAGCAGCCTGGCGGCGAACTGCAGGTTTTCCGCCAGGGTTCCCAGTTGGAGGGCCTCATCCACCCCCGCGACCCGCTTGCCCGCCAGGCAGTTCAGGTTGCCGACGCCGAGCGCCAAGGCATATTCCACGGCTTTCGGAACCCCCGCGCGGAACTCCGCGACCCGGGCCGGATCGGCGGCGATGCCGCGGTCGCCCTGGCCCCAGTTCCCGCTCGGCAGGTTGAAGAGGACCTGGCGCAGGCCATGCTGGTCCAGCTGCCGGCGCAGCTCTGCTGGATCGAAATCATACGGGAAGAGGTATTCCACGAACCTGAAGCCGGCCTCCTTCGCCAAGGCGAACCTGTCCAGGAAGGGGACCTCCGTAAATAGCATGGTGAGATTGGCGGCGAAGGCTGGCATGGCTGTCCTTTCCAGGAGGTTCGTTGGGTGGCCTGCAGGCGTCCCCATCCCGTGCCGGAGCCGCGGGCCCCGGGCGGGTGAGCGGTTAGTCGAATTCCCTGATCGCGGCGATGCTGCCGCCCATCGCACAGTCGGTCTGCTCTTCGCATACGATGTCAATCACGTACGGCCTTTTCGAGGCCTTTGCCCGCTCGATGGCCGGGGCGATGTCTTCGGGCTTGAAGACCCGTTCGCCGGCGCAACCAAGGCCCTCTGCGACTTTGACGTAGTCTATCAGCGTCTGGTTCTCTTTCATGGAAACAGCGTACTCGAAATCGAAGGCGTACTTCTGATGCTGTCGGATCAGGCCCAGATAGGCATTGTTCACGATGACCACAACCAGGGGGACCTGGTAGGTTGCAGCAACCGCAAGCTCTTCAACCATGAAGGTGAAGCCGAAATCGCCCATGACTGCCACGGCCTTGGGGCCGGGCTGGGCGATCATGGCGCCAAAGGCAGCCGGAATGTCGAAGCCGAGGGTTCCGGAGCCTCCCGAAGGCAGGTACTTTCTTGGCTTGTTGATTTTTTGGAATTGGCCTGACCAGATCTGATTAAGCCCACAGCCGGTGGTGAACATCGTGTCCTCGTCAAACCCCCGATTCATTTCGTAGTACACCCTCTGGGGCTTGATGGGGACACAGTCGTAGAACTCCTTTCGTCGGAGCGACGTCCTGAGCTCGGGTATGGCATTGACGCGATCCGCCGCGTGGAATTCCACGTTCCGGGCGGCAATTTCCTGTAGGAGTGCGTCGATGGCCAGCTTGGCATCGGCCACGATGCCGATCTCGCACTTCACGATCTTGTCGATCTGTTTGAGCTCGATATCCACATGAATGAATTTCCGCTCTCCGGCGTAGACCTTCACATCCCCGGTATGCCGATCGGTGAAGCGGCAGCCGATGCCAAGGACGACGTCAGAGCCCAGGAGATAGTGATTCCCGAGAGGGGTGCCGACCTGGATGCCAGCGTGGTCCACATTGAGCGGGTGCTCTAACGGCACCCCGCCCTTGGCCATGTAGGTGGTGATGATGGGAGCGTGGATGACCTCGGCAAGCTTGATGCAGGCTTCCTCTGCCCGCGCCAGGATGACGCCTCCGCCCATGATGATGATGGGATTCTTGGCCTGCACCAGCAGATCAACAGCCATCCGGATCACACAGGCATCCGGAGCCATCTGCTTGAGGGGGGCGGGCTGGTAATGATCGACCTCGAAGGGAATGTCCGCCGTCTGAATATCCAGCGGCAGATCGATGAGGACGGGGCCCGGTTTCCCTTCCCGCGCGGTCCTGAACGCTTCTCGCAGGATGTCGGGGAGGTCGGCGGCCTGGGTCACGCACCAGGTCGCCTTGGCGACGGGCTTGCAGATCGCCGCAATGTCGACGCACTGGAAGGCATCCTTCCCCAACAATCCCGAAGCCCCTTGGCCAGTGATGGCGATCAAGGGAATGGAGTCGATGTTGGCCGTGTAGATCCCCGTCACAAAATTCGTGGCGCCGGGGCCTGACGTGCAGAGCGCCACCGCCATCCGGCCGCTGGCCCGGAAGTAGCCGTCGGCGGCATGCACCGCAGCCTCCTCGTGGCGAACGGTGTAGTGCTTGATCTGCTTCGAGAGTCCAAGGAATTTGTAGACGGGATTGATACCAGCCCCCGGAATGCCAAACGCATCACGGACGCCTTCCCGCTCAAGGATCTTGACGACGACTTCCGCTACCTTCATGGAGTCCTCCCTCGCTTGGCATCTGGTGAGGCAACGAGCCATCCCTTTTTCCGGTCTGGAGATTGCAAGTCGTTGCAAATGACATCCAGGCTCGTGGGTAAAAAACGAGCTTCAGATAAAATTGAACAACCTCGATTCCCAATATCTCTCCCAAGGTCGTTCGGGACCATGGGGTTATTTGCGATCCTAGGAATCGGACTCATCGATGGAGAAAGGTCTCGGGACCGTTCGTGCCACCAACACAGGCGATTCCCAACCCGCCTAGACAAGCCGGAGTCGAAACGGAGCCGTCCCTACTCCACATAAAAAAACCCCTGATTTCTCAGGGGGTTAGCTGGTGGACCTGATCAGGATCGAACTGACGACCTCTGCATTGCGAACGCAGCGCTCTCCCAGCTGAGCTACAGGCCCTGGGCTTTCCAGTCTAGCGGGACGGTGGATGGCGTCAATGCGGGGTCCCTGGGTGGACGTGGCATAGCCTCCGCGCCGGATCCTGACTGCGCAGAGGGCAGAGGCTCCGACGCCGCGAGCCCGAAGGGCGAGTGGGAGCCCAGGACTTGATGTCCTGGGCGTCCGGCGGAGAGCCCTCTGCTTCGTCATCCGGCGGTCCTGTGGCATAGCCTCCGCGCCGGATCCTGACTGCGCAGAGGGCATCGAGCCCTCTGCGCAGTCATCCGGCGGTCCTGTGGCATAGCCTCCGCGCCGGATCCTGACTGCGCAGAGGGCATCGAGCCCTCTGCTTCGTCATCCGGCGGTC
>CAIOFF010000034.1 GCA_903857495.1 uncultured Holophagaceae bacterium
AGGCGCGAACACCAGCTCCTTCACCTCCCAGGGGGAGGACAACCCGAGCGCCATGGTGAAGAGGGTGTTGGTATCCATCCCTCTATGATCGCAAACCCATCACCCAGGTAGTCCCTTACCCACACGATTCAGCGAGGAACCTTATTTTGTCTGTGCCACGATAGGAATTGCGCTCTCGTTGAAACCAGGGCCTTTCATTTCATTTTGGCTACCCAGCGGCCTGTTCGTTGCCACGCTTCTAATTCATGAACGAAACCACTGGCCGATTTTCGTGCTGGCCGGTTTGCTGGCGAACACGGGGTTTGATCTATACAACGGGCAGGCACTACAGATAAGCCTCCTCTTTTTTTCAGCCAACGCACTTGACGCCGTCATCGGAGCCTTGCTGGTTCAACGATTCGTCGCCAAGCAGCCCACCCTGAGAACCACGCGAGAGTTGATTGGACTCCTCGGCTTGACCATGCTCAGCGCAGCGCTTGGTGCCACATTAGGGGCGGGTGTGGTTTCGTATCTCCTCAGGGTTGGTTCCTACGGGAGCACGTGGTTGCTCTGGTGGAGTGGCGATGTGCTGGGGATTTTCCTGATAGCCCCACTGATTTTCTCCTGGCGAGGCATGATCCGCCGGCCATGGCAGATGCAATGGTCAAGGCAACGGGCAGAGGAAGCGATCTACCTCGTGGTCATCATCTTGGGTTCTCTCGCTATCTTTTATGTTCCATGGCACCGCAACTTTTCGCTCCTATACCTGACCATTCCCGCCGTTCTGTTTGGTGCCTTCAGGTTTGGACTGCCCCTGGCCACCTTGGGAACCTTCTTTGTAGCCGTCATTGCGGCGTGGAACACCATGAATGGCCTCAGCGAAATAAGCGTGGCTGGATTGTCGGTCCGGGAGCAGGCCCTCGCCTTGCAGCTTTTCCTCGCCACGCTGGCATCTTCTGGAATGGTCACCGCAACTCTTATCACCGAGCGCGAGCAGTCTGAGGAGGCCGCGCAGCAGGCCAACCGGCGCATGGAGGGCATCCTCGAAGGTACCCACGTCGGCACCTGGGAATGGAATGTCGCTACCGGCGCTGTCGTCCTCAACGAGACCTGGGCGGAGTTCCTGGGTTACACCCTCGCCGACCTCGCGCCGATCAGCATTAAGACATGGGAGGCCCTGTGCCACCCTGACGACCTGAAGGTGTCTGGCGACCTGCTATTGCGGCACTTCGCAGGCGAACTCCCTTACTACGACTGCGATTGCCGCATGAAGCACAAGGACGGCCACTGGGTCTGGGTGCATGACCGGGGCCGCCTCCTCAGCCGCACCGGGGACGGCCAGCCCCTCATGATGTTCGGTACCCACGCCGACCTCTCATCCCGTAAGCAGGCAGAAGCAGCCCTGCGGAACAGCGAAGCCCGGTTCCGCACCCTATTCGAGGTGCTGCCCGTGGGGGCGACGCTGACCAATACCTCTGGCCAAATTTTGATGACCAATCCAGCCAGCGAGGCCCTGCTGGGTATCCCCTCCGACGACCTCCTGCGGCGGGACTTCCAGGGCCCCTACTGGGACATCATCCGGCCAGACGGTAGCCTCATGCCGTCCGAGGATTACGCCAGCGTGCGAGCGCTGAAGGAGTCCCGGATCGTTCAAAACGTGGAGATGGGGGTCCATCGGCCCGACGGGCAAACCTCCTGGCTCGATGTAACCGCCACCCCCATTGACGACCCGGACCTGGGCGTGCTGATCGTCTATTCCGACATCACGGGGCGTAAAGCGGCAGAGGCAGCTCTGGCCACATTGCAGGAACATGACTACCAGTTGCAGAAGGCCAAAAGCCTGAGCCTCATGGCGGCGTCCATTGCCCACCATTTCAACAACAAGTTGCATGCCGTAATGGCCAATCTGGACCTGCTGATCGCCCTCCCAAAGGGGGGAGACCCAACCAAACACCTGGCTCTCGCCAGGCTGGCCTGTGAAAAGGCAGCTGCGGTAAGCAGACAGTTGCTCGTCTACCTAGGCGACAGCCCTGGAGGGCGGGAGCCACTCTTGCTCGGCGAGCTTTGCACGGCCAGCTTGCCGCTGCTCCAGCAGGCCCTTCCGGGTGGGGTCAGGCTGGAGGGGGCTTGCCCAAGGCCTGGACCAATCATCAAAGCCAACGCAGGGCAGCTCCAACAGGTAATGACTAACCTGGTGACCAATGCCGGGGAGTCAATCGGCACTGCTGGGGGGGGCGTCCGCCTGAGCCTCAGCAACTGCCCAGCGGTCGAACTCCCCACAGACCATCGCTTCCCGATAGGTTGGCGACCGCAGGGGCCTGACTACGCCTGCCTGGAGATTGCAGACACCGGCGCAGGGATTGCGAGTGTGGATATTGAAAAGCTGTTCGACCCCTTCTTCTCCACGAAGTTCACGGGTCGCGGCCTAGGCCTGCCCGTAGTGCTGGGCCTGGTGCAGGCGCATGGCGGAGCCCTCACGGTGTCCAGCCAGCAAGGTCAGGGCAGCGTCTTCCGGGTCTATCTCCCGGTATCAACAGAAGCGTTGCCCAGCCTTCCGGAACCGGCGGTTGTAGCCCCAGAGTTTACAGGCGGAGGCACCCTCCTGCTGGTGGATGATGACGAGATGCTGCTCATGGCGACCGGTGCCATGCTTCAAATACTAGGGTTCACCCTGCTCACTGCGAAGGATGGTGTCGAGGCTCTGGAGCTGTACCGACAGCACCAGTCTGAAATCCGCTGCGTGCTCACCGACTTGACCATGCCACGCCTCGATGGCTGGGGGTTGCTGACGGCGTTGCGCCAGCTCAGTCCCCGCCTGCCTGTGATACTGGCCAGCGGTTACGACCAGGCCCAGGTTCTGGCGGGCACGCACCCTGATCGGCCGCAGGCATTCTTGAACAAGCCCTTCAGCCACCGGCAGCTTCGTGATGCCTTGGGCCAAGCACTGGTGACCAGTAGGAGTGCAGGCCTTTGATAAAGGCAGATCTCACAGATGCTGTGAAGCCGTGCAGCAGAATGATTGCCTTTCTATTGATCTAGTTGCACGCCTTGCGCTTGTCTTTTGTCCCCTGACCTCACGGATTCAGGGCTTCTTCAGCCCGGGGCGGCCCAATGATCGGATAACCCTGAAAGGAACCTGGCCCTCGCGACATTCCCTCCTGAACCGCGCCCTCTCGGTGCGGCCCCTTGGAGGCTCTCATGTCCCTGCGCCGGTCCCTCGCCACCCTGCTCGCAACCTGTGCGGGCCTCGCCTTGTTCGTCCCGGGGGAGGCCCAGACCCGCAGCCGTCCCCTGCCCGGGCGGCTGGTGCCGACCTCCGGCGGAGAAGCCGCGGACGCCACCCTCTCCCCCTACTTCTTCGTGAAGGGCGACGACGCCACCCTGGATCAGCTGCCGCTGAAGGCCACCTCGGCCCGGGTGGCCATCGCGGGCGTCATCGCGGACGTGACGGTGACCCAGGTCTACCGCAACACCGGGAGCAAGCCCCTGGAGGCCGTCTACGTGTTCCCGGGCTCGACCCGCGCTGCGGTCCACGGCCTGACCATGACCCTCGGCGACCGGGTGCTGAAGGCCCGGATCAGGGAGCGGGGCCAGGCCCGGGCCGACTATGAGCAGGCGAAGCAGCAGGGGCGCAGCGCCTCGCTGCTGGAGCAGCACCGGCCCAATGTCTTCCAGATGAGCGTGGCGAACATCCTGCCGGGCGATGAGATTCGCGTGGAGCTGGCCTACACCGAGCTGCTGGTCCCCCAGGAAGGCCAGTACCGCTTCGTCTATCCCACCGTGGTGGGACCGCGCTATGCGGGCCGACCCGGCACCGAGGCGGCCACGGGCGAAGGCTGGGTGGCCAACCCCTACACCCACGCCGGGGAGCTGCCCGCCAGCACCTTCGACTTCGAGCTGCGCCTCGCGGCGGGGCTGCCCATCCAGCGCATGGCCTGCGCCACGCACAAGACCGCCATCGCCTACGACGGGAAGGCGGACGCCACCCTGCGGCTGGAGCCCGGCGAGGCCCACGGGGGCAACCGCGATGTGATCGTGCAGTACCAGCTGGCGGGGGACGCGGTGCAGTCGGGTCTGCTGCTGCACCAGGGGCAGGGCGAGAACACCTTCCTGCTGCTGGCCCAGCCACCCAAGCGCGTGGTCCCGAAGAACCTGCCACCACGGGAGTACGTCTTCATCATGGATGTCTCCGGCAGCCAGATGGGCTTTCCCATCGAGGTGTCGAAGGTGCTCATGCAGGAGATGATCCAGGGCCTGCGCCCCCAGGATCTCTTCAACGTCATGGTCTTCGAAGGCAGCTCGGCCTTCTGGTCGCCCGGGGCTTCCCAGCCCGCCACGCCCGAGAACCTCCGGCAGGCCCTGGCCTTTGTGCGTTCCCAGAGCGGCGGCGGGGGCACGGAGCTGGCCAGCGCCCTGCGGAAGGCCCTGGGCCTGCCCCGGCTGCCCGGCTTCTCGCGGACCTTCGTGGTGTCCACGGACGGCTACATCAGCGCCGACGGCCAGGTCTTCGATCTCATCCGGAAGAACCTCGGCTCGGCCAACCTCTTTGCCTTCGGCATCGGCAGCGCCGTGAACCGGCACCTCATCGAGGGCATGGCCCACGCGGGGCAGGGCGAGGCCTTCGTCATCACCCGGCCCGAGCAGGCCGCCGCTGAGGCTGAGCGGTTCTGGGCCTACGTCTCCTCGCCGGTGCTCACCAACCTCAAGCTCACCGCGAGCGGCTTCCAGGTCCAGGACCTCGAGCCCCTGCAGCTGCCGGACGTGCTGGCGGACCGGCCCGTGGTCTGCCTGGGCAAGTGGACGGGGGAGGCCCGGGGCACCCTCACGCTGTCGGGCCTGAGCGGCGCCGGTCCCTGGAGCCAGACCTTCGCTGTGGGGAAGGTGAAGGACCGCAGCCATCCCGCCCTGCCGCGGCTCTGGGCCCGTCAGCGCATCCAGGCCCTGGCGGACTACGACCAGTTCGGCCAGGACGAAGGCCGGAAGGCCGAGGTGACGCGGCTGGGCCTCGCCTACTCCCTGCTGACGGCCCACACCTCCTTCGTGGCCGTGGACACCCTGGTGCGCCACGCAGGCGGACCCAGCACCACGGTGACCCAGCCCCTGCCGCTGCCCGAGGGCGTGGCCGATACGGCCGTGGGCGGCGTGTCCGGCGGCATGATCAGTTCGCGCGCGGTCGCCGCGCCGCCTCTAGCCCTGGTGGCCAAGCACGCCCTTCAGGAAACGGACCAGAGCGCCCGGCGCGAGCACGCCAAGGCCGCCCCGAGTCTCCGCATTCAGGCCTTCTCAGGTCTCACCGGCACCTCAGATCCCCGCGCCCTGCGCCGGGAGCTCGAAGCCCAGCTCCTGACGCCCGCACTGGCCGCCGCCCTGACGGACCTCCCGGCCGGGACCACCCTGGAGCTGAAGGTCGATGCCACTGGAAAGGTGCTCTCGGCCACCTTCGACCGCAGCTTCCCCGGTGCGGCCAGGGCCAAGGCGCTGCTGGAGGCCTGGCGCCTGCGGAGCTGGACCGGTGGACTGGCCGGCAGCCTGGAGCTGACCCTAGGCTGGGACCGCTGATGCCGAGCTGAATTCAAAGCGCATAGATCGCCACCCGATTTCCGTTTGTCTCGCGTATCGGCGCAGCCGATGCCGAGAAGCCACCAAGAGCTGCAAAGTTGAACCTCTGCGGTCTTTCTTGGTGTCTTGGTGGTGAAGGCATTTTTTAGGTTCTTCCGGGATTTCTGGGAATGCCAACGCTCCATGGATTCATCCAGTTCGCGGGGGAAAGAGCAACCACTCTCGCAGAGGATGCGGAGAGGGCTGAGGTTCACGGAGAACAGCGGAAAACCCGCAACCCTCAGCGTCCCTCCGCTCCCCTCGTCTTTTCTCTGCGAGAGTGGTTGCTTTCCCTGAGCCCTCGGAAATACACAGTGGGTGGGGATAGCGTGGCTTGGCTCTTTCACTGAAATCCCGGATGAACCTTTCTTTTCTTTCTTCGATTGCGAACGAGTACGCGCCGTGAGGCCCTGGACAAGGTGCCGCGCCAGGAGTCTTTGCCCCGAGTCGCCGCCTGCTGCTCCCTCAGGCCAGCGAACCTCTACCCGCCATGGAGAAACGCTCGCCCAAGGCAAAGGCAACCTATAGGTAATCAAGCGTATTGCGCCAGTGGGTGGGTGCTACCCATCCTTTGCCTAGTTCATAGGGAGTGGTCTGATCCCGATGCATCCCTTCCGGTAATTCCGCCGCCTCTTCTGGTTCAACGACTGGGGGCTGCGGCTTGTTCTTGGGTGCCCTATGCCGCTCGAGGATTTCATGCGCACCGATCCATCTGCCGAGGCCTTTCTGCCTGCGGCCACCAGGATGGTGCTGCTGGCCTTGGCGCTGGGGAGTCCCTTGTTGTCCGAGGGAAGGGAACCCGAAGCGCCGGCGCCCACGCCGTCCCGCGAGATGCTTTCGGTCGCCCAGCCAGCAGAGGCTTCGCAGAGTCCCTCCTACCGCCGGACCCTGCCCACCTTCGGCGTGCAGCTGGGTCTGGTGAGCCCGACCAATGGTGGCCTGCGGGTGGCGGCCGGGGCTCCCGGCTTGGCTCTGGGCCTCCACGGCAACTGGACCCTCCTCAGGGGCCTGCGCCTCCGGCCCCGCCTGGACTACACCGTGTTCGGCGGCGAGACCCGCACCAGCACCGCCGCGCCGCTGCCGCAGTCCCTCGAGACCAAGGTCGCCAGCCTCGCGCTGGGCGTGGACCTGCTCATGCCCCTGGGTGGGCGCTGGGCCCTGGGCCTCGGAGTCTCCGAGGTCCGCTGGTCCGTGGCCAGCACCAACTCCGTGACACCGACGCTGGGCGGCAGCATGACCCTGGCAGGGACCTCGCACTGGACGCGACTGGGCCTGGGACCGGTGCTGTCCTTCCAGGTCCATGAGCACCTCGACGTCGAAGGCCGCGTCCTCAGCAGCCACTACGGCCACCAGAACCAGCCCGCCACCACGGCCACCCTTGGCCTCCTCTGGCGCTTCTAGGGAGGAGCATGATGCCCAACCGAAGGCAGCCTCCCCGCTCCCTGGTCCCTGCCGCGGGGCTTCTGCTCCTCACGTTCGCCTGCGGCGGCGGCAGCCACGCCACCGGCGACCAAGTGAACACCGCCAACCAGATCATGAGCGTAAGCCCCGCGGCGGCCTCCCTGGCGCCGGGGCAGACGGTGCAGTTCACGGCGGTGATTCCCTGGGGCGGCAACGCCACCTGGTCCGTGCAGCCGGCCACAGGAGGCACCTTCAACGGCAACGGGCTGTTCACGGCCTCGGCCATCCAGGGCAGCTACCGCATCGTGGCCATGTGGAACAGCGACGTGCGCTACACGGCCAGTGCCACGGCGATGATCTTGCCGCCGCCGGCGCCAGCGGAGTCCTCGGTGGACCTGACCTCGGCCTCCGGGGCCCAGCAGGTCGGCGCCACCGGCCAGTCGAAGAACGCGGCCGTGGTGGGTGAGGCCGTGCCTGCCACCCGGGCCGCAGATGCCTCCGGAACCCTGAAGTTGCGCCACGGCTTCCGGCCCTCGGGCCACTGAACCCCCTGTCTCTCCTCGCCCGTCCTCTTCCCTCCCAGGTGGCACCCATGCGACATCCCTTCGTGACCCCCACCGTGGCAATGATCATCGCCCTGGGTGTGCTCCCGCTTGCCGCCCAGAGCGTTCCTTCGGCAGCCGTGGTGGCGCCCACGCCGCAGCTGGCCTACCAGGGCCACCTGCTGGAGGCCGGGGTGGCGGCCAACGGGGCCCGGGTCTTCGTGTTCAGCCTGAGGGACGCCACGGGGCTGGAGCTGTGGAGCTCCGGGAATCAGACGGTGCCGGTGTCGGACGGCCTGTATTCCGTGGTGCTGGGCTCCACGGGAATGCCCGCCATCCCGCCCACGGTGCTGGCGCAGTCGGGCCTGAAGCTGCATGTGGTCATCGGCGGCGTGGCCATGAATCCCGATGTGGAGCTGATCCCGGCCTTCCAGTCCCGGTCCGCCTGGGAGCTGGTGGGGGCCTTCAGCGGCGATGTGACCGGCACCCAGACGCAGGCCATCGTATCCCACCTCCAGGGCATCCCCGTGGACCTCACCACGGTGAAGCCCACCACAGGGCAGGGCCTCATCTTCGACGGCACCAAGTTCATGCCCAGCACGGTGCTGGGCACGGCGGGGCCCCAGGGGCCGGCCGGTGCCGCGGGTCCGCAGGGTGCCAAGGGTGACACCGGGGCCACGGGTGTCCAGGGTCCACAGGGTCTGCAGGGTGTGCAGGGAGCCGCCGGTGCCACGGGTGCGGCGGGTGCTGCCGGCGCCGACGGGAAGACCCTCCTCAACGGGGCGGGAGCCCCGACGAGCTCCGGGGTGACGGGCAGTGCCGGGGACTTCTACCTCGACACCACCAACAACCTGCTCTTCGGACCGAAGGCAGGTGCCAGCTGGGTCGGGCTGAGGGGTGTGAGCCTGGTGGGGCCCCAGGGACCCACCGGACCCACCGGACCCACTGGACCCACCGGGGCCACTGGCGCCCAGGGTGTGCAGGGCTTCACCGGTGCCACGGGTGCCACAGGTGCCCAGGGCTCCCCCGGGGCCAGCCCCTTCACCCTCTCGGGCAGCGATGCGGTCTACACCGCGGGCCGGGTGGGCATCGGCATGGCGCCGACCTCGGCCTCGGCGCTGCTGGAGCTGGGCAGCACGACCCAGGGCCTCCTCGCGCCACGCATGACCGCGGCCCAGCGCACGGCCATCGGCGCGCCCGGCACCCCGGCTACGGGCCTGCTGGTCTTCCAGACGGATGACACGGCCGGGTTCTACTACTACAACGGCAGCGCCTGGACTGGCCCCCTCGGCAGTAGCAGCGCGACCGGCACGGTGACCAGCGTAAGCGGGACGACCAACCGGGTCAGCGTCAGCAATGGCACGAGCACGCCGGTGGTGGATATCAGCGCAGCCTATACGGGCCAGACCTCGATCACCACCCTGGGCACCATCAGCACGGGCACGGTGCCCGTGGCGCGGGTGAGCGGCCTGGCGGGCGTGGCCACCAGTGGAAGCTACGCCGACCTAGCCAACACGCCGACCTTGGGGACGGCAGCCGCCCTCAACGCCGGGACGGCGGCCAACAACCTCGTCCAGCTGAACGGTTCGGCCAAGCTGCCGGCGGTGGACGGGTCCCAGCTCACCCACCTCAGCATCGGCTCCGATGGAAACAACAACACTGCGAGCGTGGGGACCTCCTCCCTGGGCAGCCTCACCACCGGCGCTGACAACACAGCCATGGGTTACAGGGCGCTGTGGGCGACGACGAGTGGTTCCAGGAACGTGGGCTTGGGGAGCTATGCGCTGATCAGTAGCGTGACCCAATCGGACAGCACGGCCGTGGGCGCTTATGCAGGCTGGCACCTGACCGGCAGCGGCAACACGGCGGTAGGAAGTTATGCCCTGTCTGGCCCCGTCGGCAGTTCCACGGGCCCCGGGAATTCGGCCCTAGGCTTCTACGCCCTCCAATCCAACACCACCGGGGCCGATAATGTGGCCGTGGGCAAATCTGCCCTGGCTTCCAACACCACCGGCAGCTCCAATTCTGCCCTTGGCGCCTACTCCCTGTTCTCCAACACCACCGGGAGCGAGAATGTGGCGGCGGGTTACCAGGCCCTCAATTCAAACATCACCGGGAGCGAGAATTCTGCCTTAGGCTTCCAGGCCCTTTACTTAAACACGACGGGGGCAGGCAACACGGCGTTAGGCACCCACGCCCTCAAGGCAAGCAAGACAGGGCGCCAAAATTCCGCCTTCGGCGATGGTGCCCTTTCCTCCCTGAACAGCTCGGATGGGTCAGATGGATCCGGGAATATTGGCATTGGCTTTGCGGCATTGGATTCCCTGGTGACAGGCTCCGTGAACATTGCCATCGGGAACGGCGCAGGATCCCAGTTGTCCGGAGCCGAGAGCGGCAACATCCTCCTCGGCAACGTTGGCGTGATCGGTGACAGCAACGCCACACGCATTGGTATGGACGGCAACCAGACCAAGACCTTTATCGCGGGCATCAGCGGCGTGACCCCCACGGGCACGACCCAGACCGTGGTAATTAACAGCAGTGGCCAGCTGGGCTCGGTAGCCAAGACTTCCGGTACGGTCACCAGCGTGTCCGTGACCTCGGCCAATGGCTTCGGGGGCAGCGTGGCCACTGCTACTGCAACCCCCGCGATCACTCTCAGCACCAGCGTCACCGGCCTGCTCAAGGGCAATGGGACCGGAGTCTCCGCCGCCAGCGCGGGGACGGACTATCAGGCGCCCCTAAGCTTCTCCAGCCCGCTAAGCAACGCCTCCAACACTGTCTCGCTGGGCACGGTGGGCGTCGCCAGCGGCGGCACGGGTACCACTTCCCTGGCCGCCAACAAGGTGCTGGTGGGCAATGGCACCTCGGCGGTGCTCCAGCCCACCGACCTGCACTGGGACAACACCAACTTCCGCCTGGGCATCGGTACGACTGCGCCCACCCAGAAACTGCATGTGGCGGACTCCGGCACCTGGGCCAAGCTGAAGATCGAGAACACGGGCTCCACAAACGCGACCTTGGTGGAGCTGGGCAAGACCGGGAAGATCTGGCAGTTCGGCACAGACCACCACCAGGGCAACGGCGATAACTTCTACATCTGGCAAGGCAGTTCCGGAATCATGCGCTTTGTCCTCGATACCAACGGTAGCCTTGGCCTGGGCGGCAACTATGCGCCCAATGCCAGTGCGCTGGTCGACATGACCAGCACCACTCAGGGCTTTTTACCTCCCCGGATGACCCTGTCCGATCGCAACGCCATCGCCAGTCCGGCCACGGGCCTGGTGGTCTACCAGACCGATAATACGGCGGGCCTCTACACCTACAGCGGGGCCGCCTGGCTCCCGGTCACACCCAGCGGCGGTTCCGGCACCGTCACCAGCGTGGCGGCGCTGACGCTCACCAGCACCAGCGCAACGGATCTGTCCTCCACGGTGGCCACCGGGACCTCCACGCCGGTGATCACGCTGAACGTGCCTACGGCCTCGGCGGCGAACCGGGGCGCGCTGAGCGCCACGGACTGGAGCACCTTCAACGCCAAGGCCCCCCTGGTCTCGCCTGCCTTCACAGGCACGCCCACGGCGCCGACGGCCTCCGGTGGCACAAACAGCACCCAAGTAGCGACCACGGCCTACGCTGATTCGGCCGCCGCAACGGCGGCGTCATACAGGGCCGCCAAGGGCGCGAACAGCGACATCACCAGCCTGAGCGGCCTGACCACGGCCCTCTCGGCGGGGCAGGGCGGCACGGGGCTGAGCACGTATGCCAAGGGCGATGTACTCTACCACGATGGCACGCAGTTCCAGAAGCTGACCGCAGGCTCCACCAGCTCCATGCTGATCATGGGTCCCGGGGGCGTTCCGGTCTGGAGTGTGACCGGGGCCGGGGCCATCACCGGCAACATCTGGACCATGCTGCAGGACTCCGCAGTCCTCTCTGCGGGCACGGAGACCACCTGGATCACCTCCTCCATGGGCCAGGGCAGCCTGACCATCCCCGCAGGGGCCTGGACGGCAGGGAAGACCTTGCGGGTCCGGCTGGGTGGAACCGCCACCGCAGGCGGCAATCCCACCTGCAACCTCTACCTCCGCATGACCGGGGGGGGCACCACGGTGAAGATCGCAGACACGACAACCGTGAGCACCAGCACCGGGGGATGGACGGCGGAATTCACCGTGACCTGCAGGAGCACCTCAGCAGCAAGCAACTTCGCCTCCATTTCGAACATGCTGCAGACCCAGTCCAGCAGCCTCGGCGGCAAGACCAGCACCCTCACGGCCACGGTCAGCAACCTCAACGCCAACAACCAGACCCTCGACATCTCCGGACTCTGCGCCAGCACCAGCCTGACCGCCACCATCCGCACGGTGGAGATCCTGAACTGAGGCTGCCAGCGCCAAATCTGAATGGGCCATGACCCGGCGGGCCTGCCGTGTCCTGAGGCGCTGGCGCCGCCCCGGGATTGGGGTACCTTCGAAGGCATGCTGAGGCACGTGGGAGTGGCCATGGTGCTGTCCCTCGGGGGAAGTTCCTTGGATCCTCCGCCGGTTCCCCCGGTGGAGGATCCCGCCTTCCCGGCCGCCCGTGCCCGCATGGTGCGGGACCAGCTGGTGAGCCGGGGCATCCGCGACGCCCGGGTGCTGGCGGCCCTGGGGAAGGTGCCCCGCCAGGAGTTTGTGCCCAAGGCGTTGCAGGCCGAGGCCTACCAGGACGGGCCCCTGCCCATCGGCCACGGCCAGACCATCTCCCAGCCTTACGTGGTGGCCTTCATGACCGAGGCCCTGGTGCTGCGGCCCCGGGACCGCGTGCTGGAGATCGGCACGGGCTCGGGCTACCAGGCGGCGGTGCTGGCGGGGCTGGTGGCCGAGGTCTTCAGCATCGAGCTGGTGGAACCCCTGGCCCACCGGGCCGAGGCGGACCTCCGGCGCCTGGGCTATGGGAACATCAAGGTCCGCGCCGGGGACGGCTACCGAGGCTGGCCCGAGGCCGCGCCCTTCGATGCCATCCTCGTCACCTGCGCTCCGGAGCAGGTGCCGGAGGCCCTGGTGGAGCAGCTAAGGAGCTGGAACGGAATAAACATTGCCAACGTTGGCCCTCAGCCGCGATGCAGCCGCAAGGAAGGGCCCGCAGGGCAATGTGGTTCATTGTTCAAGGGCGCTGACGCCGCGGGGCGCGCGGCTGGGGGCCAATCCTCCGGACGCAGGGCGGCGGGCGGCTCGATACGGCGTCGGCTGAGGTTCACGGAGTCCCGCTCCGCTGGAACCTCAGCCTCCTTGTCTCGCTTGCCCGGCGCCCTGCGCGATGGCAATGCTTATTCCGTTCCAGTTCCTGAGCTGGAGGGCCGGATGATCGTGCCCGTGGGCTCCCAGGGAGCCGCCCAGGAGCTGATCCTGCTGCGAAAGACACCCGAGGGCCTGGAGCGGCAAGCCGTTCTGCCCGTGCGCTTCGTGCCGATGGTGAAGCACTCGGATTAGAAGCGTCCCAGCTGCCCAGGTTGTGAATGCCCCCTGAGTCCGGCCTACACCCGCTTCCGCTTGTGGACGAGGTCCAGCATTGCCGCGTCCATGCGCGTCTGCCAGCCGTCCCCCGTGGCGCGGAAATACTCCAGCACCTCACGGGACAGGCGGATGGTGATGCGCTCTTTGGTGGGGGCTTTCTGGGGACCGCGCACGCCCAGCTTCGCAAGGAGGGAGGGCGGCAGACCCGCTTCCCGGATCGGCTTGAAGTGCTTCATGTCCTCGGCGGTGATTTCCCGGACTTCGCCGTCCTCTCCGATCAGGGGCTTACGCTTGGTCATAAATCCTCCTCTCGCGTGCATTGGCCTTGCGGAAACTGATTACCCGGATGCCTTTTTCGGTTTCGGTGAAGACGATGGCGTGAAGCCTGTCTTCCAGGTTCGCCAGGGCCAGTCTGCGGGTTTCTCCGTAGTCGTGGCGGGCATCCACGAAAACCTTGGCCGAGTTCCAGTCCAGTTCAGCCGCCCGCTCAAAGGAAAGCCCCCGCGCCGCGATGTTGCGGAGGTTCTTATCGGGGTCGAACAAAATGTCTACGTCCTTAGTGTATGCACAAAAAACTCATCGTCAAGGACGAAAGCTCGCCTCAAGAAGCCTACCGCTCAGGGTGGGGGCTCCGCATGATCCTGCCCGTGCGCTTTGTACCGATGGTGAAGGGCAACTGAGCGGCCGCCCTCAGCCCGCTTCCAGGACCAGCGGGAACCGGGAGGCCAGGGGCGCCTGGGGCGGCTCGGAGGCGAGCCCTTCCGGGGCCGGGCTCGCGTCGAGGATGCGCTGCTCGGCGCAGGCCAGGGCGGCCTCGAGGGTCGCGAACCCCGCCTCCAGGCCGCTCCCGGGGAAGCCTGCCGGGACCTGCTCCCAGGAGGCCTCGGCGCCGCAGAGCAGCAGGTGCCTGCCGGCGGTGCGGAAGCGGCTCGCCGCCTGCCCGAGGACCCCGAGGGCCGAGCTGTCGATCTCGCGGACCTGCCGGCAGTCCAGCACGACCACGTCCGCGTCCCGCTCCGCCGCGCGCAGGGTGGCCGCCAGGTTCTGGGCATTGCCGAAGAACAGGACGCCGTGGAGCTCGAGGATGGCGAGGGCGCCGGGCCAGTCCTTCAGCGTCTGCTCTTCGGCCGGCGACCGGGGCTGCTGGGTGGGCAGCAGGGGGTGCTCCCGCCGGACCGCCACCTCCGGGCGGCTCATGTCCAGCATGAACAGGATGCAGGAGAGGGCGATGCCCACGGTGACGCCGGCCACGGGCTTGCCCAGCAGGGTGGCCAGGAACACGGCCAGCACGATGGCGGAATCCCGCAGCGCCCGCCGCCGCTTGCCGGGTTCCTTCGCGGTCAGCGCCAGGTGCAGCACCTGGAAGCTCCACTTGTCCACCAGACGGCAGGCCAGGGTGCAGAGAATCGCGGCCAGCACCACCCGGGGGAGCAGGGCCAGCGCCTGGGGAAACAGCACCCCGGCCACAGCCAGGACCCCGCAGCTCGCGAGGGTCGAGGTGCGGGTGCGGCCGCCGGCCTTGTGGTTGGCCATGGAGACCGAGAGCGAGGTGGAGACCGCCAGGCCGCCGACCAGGGCCGAGACCAGGTTGCCGATGCCCTGGCCCAGGACGTCGCGCCGGGGATACACCGGAATGTCCGCGATGAACTGCGCCGTCCGCAGCGCGAAGAACGTGTCCAGGGTTGCCACCAGGGCCAGGGTGAAGGAACCCAGGATCACCCCCTTGAGCAGCTCCGGTGTGTGCAGCACCTGGAGCAGCCCGGTGGGTGAGGGCAGGAACCGGAGGACGTGGCCGGGGGCGGAGCCGATGACGCCGCCGAGGTCCAGGGCAGGCAGCGCCGCGTGCAGCAGGTGGAACCCGGCGGTGCCCAGCACGAGGCCCGCCAGCAGGTTCGGCACGCGGGGGGCGTAGGCTCCGAGGAGGAGCAGGAGGACCACTAGGCCGCCGCCCAGGAGGGTGGCCCAGGGCCGGGGCAGGAAGGCCCCCAGCCCGCCGGGGTGGCTGGCGGGAAGGCCCAGCAGCACCGTCACCTGGTGCCAGGCGATGAGCACGGCCACGCCGGACACGAAGCCCGCCATCACCGGGTGGGGCACGAAGCGCATGGCGTGGGCGATCCCGGAGTAGGCCAGCAGCACCTGCCACAGCCCGGCCAGCAGGACACAGGCCGTCATGGCCGCCAGCAGGCCCGGCCGGCCGATGCCGGGCACTGCCGACAGGCCCAGGAGGATGCTGCCCTGGATGACGCAGATCGGGGTGGTGGGGTAGGTGACCACGAAGGACGAGCGCCGGACCAGGGCCGCCGCGGCCCCGCCGGCGATGGCGCAGAGGAGCCCCGCCAGGGCCGCCTCGGGCACCGTGTCCGCACCCAGGGGGGCGAAGGCCAGGACCCCCGCGCCCACGCACAGGGGCAGGGTGAGACAGGCCGAGACGACCCCGGCGCCAGCCTCCCTGAGGACCTCCTGGACTGCGGTCCTGCCCATGCGTCTCCTTCCCTCGGGCCCAGTGCTGCGGGGATGGCTTCAGTCCCGGGACTGCTCCGCGGCGAAGGGATCCTTGACGAGGGTCGTCCGGGACTCCAGGGCGCGGGCCGAGCGGCTGAGCTGCTGGAGCGCCAGGAGCAGGGAGGCGGCCCTGGCGGTCCAGGAGCTCTCCTCGGTGAGCAGGGGCAGGGTGGTGGGAAGCTCGGCGGTGAGGCGCATGGGATCTCCCTCCAGGATCCAGGAGGCGCCGGAAGCCGGCCCGCTGAACCGCTGATGGGCAATCGTGGCTCAGGCAGACTTCCGGCGTCAGAGCATGATCATGCGTTTTTTTTCTAATGCTTTCGCACTACTGGGGCCGCCTCAGGAGATCAGGCCCTGGCGCAGGGCCTTGCTCACGGCCTCGGACTTGGAGTGGACGTGCAGCTTCTCGTAGATGCTGCGGATGTAGTTCCGGACCGTGTTCTCGCTCACGCCCAGCCGGTCCGCGGATTCCTGGTAGCCGTGCCCCTCGGCGAGCAGCGCCAGCAGCTGCAGCTCCCGGGGCGTCAGGCGGGTCTCCACCGGGTCGGGCCGGGGCGTGGTGCGAAACAGGGTGACCACCTTGCGGGCCACCTCCGGGGACATGGGGGCGCCGCCTTCGGTGGTCTCGCGGATGGCCTCCAGCAGCCGGGCAGGGGAGGTCTTCTTGAGCAGATAGCCTGCCGCCCCGTTGCAGATGGACTCGAACACGCTCTCCTGCTCCCCGTAGACCGAGAGCATGAGGACTTCGACTGCCGGCCAGCGGTCCTTCACGATCCGCACGCCCTCGCGACCGCTCAGGCCCGGCAGGTTGATGTCCATGAGCAGAACGTCCGGCAGGTCCTGGGCCAGCCCGGGCAGGGCCGCCTCAAAGGAGGGATAGGCACCGATGCAGCGGAAGCCGGGGCTGCCGTGGATGAGCATTCGCAGGCCCTCCCGGGTCGAGTCGTCGTCCTCGACCAGGGCCACGGAGAGCTCGCGGGGATCGCCCATCCTAGACACCCTCCTGGGTGGCAGTCTTCATCCTAGGCCGAGCCGGTGGATCTGGGGATGGCATGTTCATGCGCCCCCCAGCAGCCGGTGGGGCAGCTCCAGGTGGAGGAGGGTGCCGCTGGCCTCGGAGCTGATCACCAGGTGACCGCCCATCTCCAGGGCCCGGGCCTGCATGTTGACGAGACCCCGACCACGCCGGATGCCCGAGGTCTCGCCGGACGGCACCTCTCGGGGCAACCCCACGCCGTCGTCCCGGACCTGGACGGTCAGCGCGCGGTGGCTGACCTCCACCTGCAGGGTCAGGGTGCGGCATCCGGAGTGTTTCACCGCGTTGTTGATGGCCTCCTTGAGGATCAGGAACATCCCCCGCCGCTGCTCCGGGCTCAGCTTGATCTTCGCGGGGTCGGCGGGGAGGCTCATGGACCAGCGGATGCCCTTCGCCTGGAGGACCCCGGAGGCGAACTGCCCCACCCGGGCCAGCAGCGACTGGAGGTCATCCCGGCGCGGGTCGATGGACCAGACGATCTCGGCCATGGTGTCCACCAGCTCGCGGGAGGACTCAGCGATCTCCGTCAGGAAGCGGAAGCTCTCAGGCTGAGCATTCGGGGTCTGCCGCTTGACCACCTCGCTGAGGATGGCGATCCGGGAGAGGCTGGCGCCGATGTCATCGTGGAGATCGGCCGCGATGCGGGTGCGGATCCGCTCCACCTCCAGCAGGTGCCGGAGGCGAGTCCGATAGACCTGCCAGACCAGCGCGATGAGGCTGGCCGAAGCCAGGAAGCGGAACCAGCCGCGCCGCCACACCGGAGCCAGGATGGTGAAGCGCAGCTCCGCCGGGGGATCGCTGGCCTGACCCTCGGCGCCCACGGCCCGGACCTGGAAGTGGTAGTGGCCGGGGGCCAGGTTGGCCAGGTCCACGCTGCGGGCGCTGCCTGCCGGGGTCCAGTCCTCGGAGACGCCCTCGAGGCGGTACTGGTAGAGCAGGGCGGTGCCCGCCAGGCCCTCGGGGCTGGTGAACCCCACCTGGAGCCGGTTCTGGCCGGGGGCGAGCTCCGGCAGCTCCCAGTCCGTGGTGCCTGATTCGGGCAGGGGCCTGGGCACCCCCGCGACCCGCAGCCCGGTGAGGAAGATGGGCGGGGCCAGCGCGGGCCGGGGAGGCGCCGGCAGGTAGCGCGAGAGACCCCCGCTCAGGCCGAACCAGAGGGCGCCCTGCCGATCCCGGTAGGCCACCCGCGGCACCCCCGGAGCCAGTCCCTGGGCTTCCGAGAAGTGCTGCACGTGCTGGTGTGCGGCGTCAAAGCGGTCAATGCCCGCGCCGGTACCCACATAGACCCGGCCCCAGGAATCCTCCACCAGGCTCCAGACGGAGTTGCTGGCCAGGCCCTGGGCCGTGGTGAGGCTGCGGAAGCGGGGCTGGTCCTGCTCGGGGTCCTCGATGATGCCGGCGCCACCCAGGGAGCAGGCCAGCCAGATCCGGCCGGAGGCATCCTTCATCAGCGAGCGGATCCAGCCCTCGGGGACCCCCTGGGCATGGCTGAAGAAGTCGAAGCGCCCGTTCCGGAAGCGGGCCACGCCCGCACCGTTGAAGGCCACCCAGACATTCCCGGCCCGGTCTTCCGCAAAGGCCGTGGGCAGGGAATCGAACAGGCGGGGGAGGCCGTCCTGCTCGCGGAAGCCCTCGATCCGGTCCAGGGACCGTCGCCACCGGCCCAGGCCGTTGGTCACGGGCGAGGCGACGGAAAACCAGATGTCGCCGCGGCTGTCCTCGAACAGGGCGAAGACGCCCTCGGCGCCGGTGGCCTGGCCGACCGGGTAGACCATCGCGGGGCGGCGGCCGGCCAGCGCGGCTGCCCCGGGAGCCCGGTCGAAGCGGGCGAGCCCCTGGATGGCAGCCAGCCACCAGGCCCCGAGGTGGTCCTGTAGCACCGCCTGGTTCCAGCCCCAGCCCGCGGACACCGCACCCAGCTCCAGCCGGTTGGGTGCGAAGCGCCGCTGCTGCAGGGTGTGGAGCCAGTAGGTTTTCTTGCCGGCCCGGCCTGCGACCAGTGCCCCCGTCTGGTCCTCGAAGACAGCGTCCACGCGGGTTTCGGCGAGGCCTTCCTCCGGGGTGAAGGTGGTCAGGCCGTCCTGGACCCACCGCTGGACGCCGCTGTCGTTGCCCAGCCAGAGGTCGCCGCTTGCGTTCTCCGCGAGGACGAACACGGGGCCCTTGATGCCGTGCTCCGGCCCATGGTTGTGGATTGCGCTGGCCTCGAAGACGCTCAGACCCCCGGCAGTGCCCGCGATCATGCGGCCCGAGGCCGTGCGCAGGAGCACCTGCACGTCGGCGTTGGCCATGCCGTTGGCGGCCGAGAAGGGCTCCAATGGCTGCAGCCGGGTCGCGCCGCCGGGGAGGCGGAACCGGGCGATGCCCCGGGAGGTGCCCACCCAGAGGGTGCCGTCGGTCTCCGTGGCGAGCGTGCGGATCAGCTGATGGGGGAGGCCATCGGCTTCCGTGAAGCGGAGCACCCGGCCCTGGGGGTCCAGGCTGTAGAGGCCGCTGCCGGTGCCGATCCAGAGCCCGCCGCCGGCCCGCTCCGCCAGGGTGGACACGATGGGGTCGTCATAGAGCTTCCGGGGCAGGCCCAGCTCCACGGTCTGCAGGGACAGGCCCTCGGGGCGGCGATCCACGCGGAGGAGGCCCGTGGTGGTGCCGCACCAGAGCACGCCGGCGGAGTCCTCGAACAGGTGGATGGGGTGGGCGGCGCCGGGCGGGAGGGGCAGGAGTCGCAGCCGGTCGGCGTTCCCTCGGCCCGGGGGAACGCTGGGGTCCAGTCGGCACAGCCCCTTGTCTGTCGCGAACCAGTAGCAGCCATCCCGCGTCTGCAGCAGATCGAGGATGGTCTGGAAGGGCAGGCCCCCCTCTTGGCTGAACCGGACAAAGGTCTGCCCATCAAAGCGGGCGGCGCCATCCGGGCCGCAGAACCAGAGGAAGCCGTGGGCATCCCGCAGGATGCGGCGGATGCCGCCGCCCGGCAGGCCATCCGCCGCCGAGAAGGACTTGAGGGGCAGGCGCTGGCCCCACAGCGCCGAGCACGCCCCCAGGGCCAGCAGCGCCACGGCCCTCCGGAGCAGGCTCGCTCGGGAGCCCGCGGGGTGGGGGACGTGGCGGATGTTGGGCACGGGGAGGAGCCGGACCTCGGGGTGGGCAGGGTGATGGGGAAAAGCCGATGGTAACCGTATGTCACGCGGATTCTCTCTAGATGTTGGACCAGAGCCTGTTTCACACAGCCGGGGCTGGCCAGCCGCTGATTCCAGCCCCGCCCCGGGCGGAATCCAGGGTATAAAACTCCACCACCCACCCGACCAGCCCCTGCTCTCCCGGCCGCTCCACAGCCAGGCGAGCCGCTCCCAGGAGTGCCCATGACCACCCCGACCCGGACGAAAGTCGTCAGCGCCGCCGAGGCCGTGGCCCTGATCCGGGACGGGGACACGGTGGCTACCGGGGGCTTCGTGGGCATCGGCTTCGCGGAGAACCTGGCCATCGCCCTGGAGCAGCGCTTCCTGCAGACGGCGGTGCCCCGGGACCTCACCCTGGTCTACGCCGCGGGCCAGGGCGACGGCAAGACCCGGGGCCTGAACCACCTGGGCCATCCGGGCCTGGTGAAGCGAGTCATCGGCGGCCACTGGGGCCTGGCGCCCAAGCTGCAGGCCCTGGCCCTGAGCGGCCAGGTGGAGGCCTACAACCTGCCCCAGGGCGTCATCGCCCACCTCTTCCGCGACATCGCCGCGGGCAAGCCCGGTACGCTCTCGCGCATCGGCCTCGGCACCTTCGTGGATCCCCTCCACGGCGGCGGCAAGCTGAACGACAGCACCACCGAGGACCTGGTGGAGCACCTGTCCATCCACGGCGAGGACTTCCTGTTCTACAAGGCCTTCCCCCTCCACGTGGGCCTGATCCGCGGCACCACGGCGGACGGCGACGGCAACATCACCATGGAGAAGGAGGCCCTGACGCTGGAGGCCCAGGCCATCGCCATGGCCGTCCACAACAGCGGCGGCAAGGTCATCGTGCAGGTGGAGCGGCTGGCGGAGCGGGGCTCGCTCAACACCCGGCAGGTGAAGATTCCCGGGATCCTGGTGGACCGCATCGTCGTGGCCGAGGAACCGGGCCACCACATGCAGACCTTCCAGGAGCAGTACAACCCGGCCTACAGTGGCGAGATCCGCATCCTGCTCTCGGGCATGGCGCCCATGGAGTTCGACGAGCGGAAGATCATCTCGCGGCGCGCCGCCCTGGAGCTGCGGCCCGGCAGTCTGGTGAACCTGGGCATCGGCATGCCCGAGGGCATCGCCGCCGTGGCCGTGGAGGAGGGCGCCTCGGACTTGATCACGTTGTCCACGGAGCCCGGCGTCTTCGGCGGCGTGCCCGCCGGGGGGCTCAGCTTCGGCGCGGGGTCCAACACCAGCTGCATCATCGACCAGCCCTCCATGTTCGACCTCTACGACGGCGGCGGCCTGGACCTGGCCTTCCTGGGGCTGGCCCAGGCGGACCGCGAGGGCAACCTCAACGTCAGCAAGTTCGGCACCCGGCTGGCCGGGGCCGGGGGCTTCATCAACATCTCCCAGTCCGCCAAGACCGTGGTCTTCGTGGGCACCTTCACCGCGGGCGGCCTCCAGGTGGTCACGGAGGACGGCCGCCTGCGGATCCTCCAGGAGGGCACCACCCGGAAGTTCGTGGAGCAGGTCGAGCACCGCACCTTCAGCGGGGAAGTCTCTTTCCGGAAGGGCCAGCGGGTGCTCTACATCACCGAGCGCTGCGTGTTCCGCCTCACGGGCCAGGGCCTGGAGCTGTTCGAGATTGCGCCGGGCATCGACCTGGAGCGGGACATCCTGGCCCACATGGCCTTCCGGCCCGCCCTCGCCCCGGACCTGCGCCTCATGCCGGCCTGCATCTTCCGGCCGGAGCCCATGGGACTGCTGTCGCTGCTGCCCGGCGCGGAGTGCTAGACTCCCTTCCACCCCACCCCACCCATGACTTCTGCGCCCTGCCAGGGAGACCCCGAAGGTGTTGACTGAGAACCCCACAACGGACTGCATCCTGGAGACGAAGCGGCTCTCCAAGGAGTTCAAGGGCTTCGCGGCGGTCAGCGACCTGAACCTCCAGGTGCAGCGGGGGCACATCCACGCGCTGATCGGGCCCAACGGGGCGGGCAAGACCACGGTCTTCAACCTGCTGACGAAGTTCCTGATCCCCACCACCGGCACGATCCTGTTCAACGGCGTTGACATCACCCGGGAGGAGCCCGCCGACATCGCCCTGCGCGGCGTGATCCGCTCCTTCCAGATCTCGGCGGTGTTTCCCGGCCTGACGCCGCTTGAAAATGTGCGGGTGGCGCTGCAGCGGGCCACGAACACGTCCTACCAGTTCTGGAAGAGCGACCGCTGTCTGCGGCAGCTGGATGACCGGGCCATGGCCCTGCTGGAATCGGTCGGCCTGGCGGAGCTCAGCGGCGCCATCACCGGCGAGCTGGCCTACGGGCGCAAGCGGGCCCTGGAGATCGCCACCACCCTGGCCCTGGAGCCGAAGCTCATGCTGCTGGACGAGCCCACCCAGGGCATGGGGGCCGAGGACGTGGACCGCATCACCGCGCTGGTGAAGCAGGCCTCCGCAGGCCGCACGATCCTCATGGTCGAGCACAACCTCAAGGTGGTGGAGACCCTCGCGGACCGCATCACCGTGCTGCAGCGGGGGGCCATCCTCGCCGAGGGCACCTACGCCGAGGTCTCGCAGGATCCGCAGGTCATGGAAGCCTACATGGGGAGCGCCCATGCCTGAAGCCACCCCCACCGAGATGCTCCGCATCAGCGGGCTGCACGCCTTCTACGGCGAGTCCCACATCCTCCATGGCATCGACCTGGTGGTGGGCGAGGGCGAGCTGGTGACCCTGCTGGGGCGCAACGGCGCAGGCCGCACCACGATCCTGAAGTCCATCATCGGCCTGGTGGGCAGCCGTACCGGATCCATCAAGGTCCGCGGGGTCGAGACCATCACCATGCCCACCCACAAGATCGCCCACCTGGGCTTGGGCTACTGTCCCGAGGAGCGCGGCATCTTCTCCAGCCTCACCGTGCAGGAGAACCTGATGCTGCCGGTGGCGGTCGGGCAGGGGGGCCTATCGCTGCCCGAGATCTTCGAGATGTTCCCCAACCTGCTGGAGCGCCGCGGCAGCATGGGCACCCGGTTGTCGGGCGGCGAGCAGCAGATGCTGGCCATGGCGCGGATCCTGCGCACCGGCGCCAGCCTCCTGCTGCTGGACGAGATCACCGAGGGCCTGGCCCCGGTCATCGTGCAGACCCTGCGCCAGCTCATGGGCCAGCTCAAGCAGCGCGGCTTCACCATCATCCTGGTGGAGCAGAATTTCCACTTTGCGGCGGACCTGGCGGACCGCCACTACGTCATCGACCGCGGCACCATCGCGGAGATGATCACCCGGGAGCAGCTCCCCGCCAGCACTGAAAAACTCAACCACTACCTGGGCGTCTGATCCCGATTTGAGGTTCAGGCGAATACCGGTATGCTGACCCACCCTTCCACCCCCATCCGTGTGACCCAACCCTGCCTGGGTGTCCCAGGTATTCGAATGGAAAGGACTATCGCCATGAAGAGCCTGTATTCCAGCGCAGCCCTGTCGGCCTCCCTGCTCCTGGCCACGGCCGGGCTCGCGGCGCCGCCCAAGGAGACCATCTCGGATGGCGTCGTGAAGATCGGCGTTCTCACGGACATGTCCGGTGTCTACTCCACCCTCGGCGGCAAGGGCACCCAGGTGGGCGTGGAGATGGCCGTGAAGGACTTCGGCGGCAAGGTGCTGGGCAAGCCCATCGTGGTCATCGGCGCGGACCACCAGAACAAGGCCGACATCGCCTCGGCCAAGGCCCGGGAGTGGTTCGATAACGAGAAGGTGGACATGATCACCGGCCTGCTGAACTCCGGCTGCGCCCTGGCGGTGCAGAAGCTCGGCGGCGACAAGAAGCGCATCACCATGAACACCGGCGCCGCCAGCACCGAGCTCACCAACGGCGCCTGGACGCCCTACAGCATCCACTACGTCTACGACACCTACGCCCTGGGCAAGGTGACCGGCCAGGCCGTGGTGCAGACCGGTGGCAAGAGCTGGTTCTTCATCACCGCGGACTACGCCTTCGGCCAGTCCCTGGAAGGCAACACCAGCCTCTTCGTGAAGAAGCTGGGCGGCAAGGTGGTGGGCTCCGTGCGCCACCCGCTGTCCTCCGCGGACTTCTCGTCCTACCTGCTCCAGGCCCAGGCTTCGGGTGCGCAGATCATCGGCCTGGCCAATGCCGGCGGTGACACCATCAACGCCATCAAGCAGGCCAAGGAGTTCGGCATCGGCCAGAAGGGCCAGAAGCTGGTGGGTCTGCTGATCTTCGACACGGACATCAAGAGCCTCGGGCTGAACGTGGCCCAGGGCATGCAGTTCACCTCGGGCTTCTACTGGGACCGGGATGAGGCCACCCGCGCCTTCGCCAAGCGCTTCTTCGCCATCCACAAGGCCATGCCCACCATGGACCAGGCCGGCGCCTACTCCGCCACCATGAACTACCTGAAGGCCATCAAGCTGGCCGGCACCGACGACCCCGACGCGGTCATGGCCAAGCTGAAGTCCATGGACATCAGCGACTTCTTCGCGGTGCACGGCAAGATCCGCGTGGACGGCCGCATGGTGCACGACATGTACCTCATGGAGGTGAAGAAGCCCTCAGAGTCCAAGGGCGAGTGGGACCTGCTGAAGATCGTCAAGACCGTCAGCGGCGACGAGGCCTTCATGCCGCTCTCCGAGAGCACCTGCCCCGCGGTCAAGAAGTAGGCTGCGCCTGAGGCTCCGGAGGTCCTACCCATGGGCATGTCGCTCCAGACGGTGCTGTCCCAGGTCATGCTGGGGCTCAACAATGGCGTCTTCTACGCCATCCTGAGCCTCGGCCTGGCCGTGATCTTCGGCCTGCTGAACATCGTCAACTTCGTGCACGGGGCGCTCTACATGCTGGGCGCCTACGTGGCCCTGCTGGGCTTCAACCAGCTGGGCCCGCTGCTCGGCAGGCCGGACTTCCACCTCAACTACTGGGCGGCGCTCCTCGTGGCGCCCCTGGTGGTGGGGGCCCTGGGCGTCCTCATCGAGAAGACCATGCTGCGGCGGCTGCGCAAGTTCGACCACCTCTACGGCCTGCTGCTCACCTTCGGGCTGGCCCTCATCATCCAGGGCGTCTTCACCAACTACTTCAACGTCTCCGGCGACGCTTACGACGGCAAGCCGGAGGTGCTCAGCGGCGTGGTGGACCTGGGCTTCATGTTGTTCCCGAAGTACCGCGTCTGGGTCATCGGCATCTCGCTGGCGGTCTGCTTCGGCACCTGGTTCGTCATCGAGCGCACCAAGCTCGGCTCCTACCTGCGGGCGGGCACCGAGAATCCCGAGCTGGTGAAGGCCTTCGGCATCAACGTGCCGCTCATGATCACGCTCACCTACGGCTTCGGCGTGGGGCTGGCGGCCTTCGCGGGCGTGCTGGCCGCGCCGATCTACTCGGTGAGCCCGGTCATGGGCTCGGAGATGATCATCACGGTGTTCGCGGTCGTGGTCATCGGTGGCATGGGCTCGATCATGGGCTCGATCCTCACGGGCCTGCTGCTGGGCATGGTGGAGGGCTTCACCAAGGTGGTCTACGCCCCGGCCTCGGGCACCGTCATCTTCCTGATCATGGTGGTCGTCCTGCTGGTCAAGCCCGCGGGCCTGTTCGGGAAGGAAGCCTAGGTGAACCGCTTCGTCTGGCTCGCCCTCCTGGCCCTCGGGCTGCTGGCCCCCTTCGCGGTCTACCCGGTCTTCATGATGAAGCTGCTCTGCTTCGCGCTGTTCGCGGCGGCCTTCAACCTGCTGCTGGGCTACACGGGGCTGCTCTCTTTCGGGCATGCGGCCTTCTTCGGCGGTGCGGCCTATGTCACGGGCCACCTGGTCAAGAACCTGGGCCTCACGCCGGAGCTGGGCGTGCTGGCGGGCACCCTCTTCGCGGGCCTGCTGGGCTACCTGGTGGGCAGCCTGGCCATCCGGCGGCAGGGCATCTACTTCGCCATGGTGACCCTGGCCCTGGCTCAGATCGTGTATTTCCTGGCCCTGAAGCTGCCCTTCACCGGCGGCGAGGACGGCCTGCAGGGCATCCCCCGGGGCCTCCTCTTCGGCGTCATCGACCTGAACCGCCACGTCACCGTGGGCGGCACGCCCCTGCCGCTGGCCCTCTACTACTTCACCTTCGCCTTGTTCTGCCTCGGCTTCGGGATCATCTACCGGGCCATCCACTCCCCCTTCGGCCAGGTGCTGAAGGCCATCCGGGAGAACGAGCCCCGGGCGCGCTCGCTCGGCTACAAGGTGGAGCGCTTCAAGCTCATCGCCTTCGTCCTCTCCTCGGCCCTGGCGGGCATGGCGGGCGCCATGAAGTGCCTGATCTTCCAGCTGGCCTCGCTGACGGACGTGAGCTGGCACACCTCCGGCGAGGTGGTGCTCATGACCCTGCTCGGCGGCGTGGGCACGGTGCTGGGGCCCGCCGCCGGCGCCTTCACGGTGGTGACCCTCCAGTCCCAGCTGACCATGGTGGGCCCCTGGATCACGGTGATCATCGGCGGCATCTTCGTGGTCTGCGTCCTGGTCTTCCGGCGCGGCTTCGTGGGCGAGCTGGGGCGCCTGCTCCGGCGCTCGCTCTAGGACCCAACACTGAGGGAGTCCCCGTGCTGAAGGGCAGACGCGCGCTGATCACTGGCTCCACCAGCGGCATCGGCCTGGGCATCGCCCGGGCCCTGGCCGCCGCGGGCTGCTCCGTGATGCTGAACGGCTCCCGGGAGGCTAAGGCGGTGGAAGCAGTCCGACGCGAGCTGGAAGGCCAGGCGGGCGTCCCCGTGGCCTACCATCAGGCGGACCTCACCCGGCCCGCCGAGGCCGAGGCCCTGGTGGCTGCCACCGTCGACCGGCTGGGTGGCCTCGACATCCTGGTGAACAACGCCGGGATCCAGTTCACGGCCCCGGTGGAGGACTTCCCGCCGGAGCTGTGGGACAGGATCATCGCGCTGAACCTGTCCGCGGCCTTCCACACCATCCACCACGCGCTGCCGACCCTGAAGGCCGGGGGCTGGGGCCGCATCCTGAACGTCTCCTCCGTGCACGGCCTGGTGGCCTCCGTGCGCAAGGCCGCCTACGTCACCGCCAAGCACGGCCTGGTGGGCCTCACCAAGGTCGTCGCCCTGGAGACCGCGGGGCAGGGCATCACCTGCAACGCCATCTGCCCCGGCTGGACCCGCACTGAGCTCATCGAGCCCCAGATCGTCGCCCTCGCCGCCAAGCTGGGTGTCAGTGTCGAGGAAGGCGGCCGGGCCCTGCTGGCGGGAAAGCAGCCCACCGGCCAGTTCGTGGCCATCGAGCACCTGGGTCAGCTGGCCGTCTTCCTCTGCTCCGACGCCGCCGCTCAGATCACCGGGACAGCGATTCCCATTGATGGGGGGTGGACGGCGCAGTAGCGAGCCTTCGACTCAGCGAGAGAGCGAAGCAAAGGCTGACCCCCGTGTAGACGGTTCCGTCGCCAAAGGTGAAGTTAGGAGCCTGCCGGTTTGGTCTGGATCTGGTGCTTATTTCGCAAGCACCTAGGTGCTGTATTTGGCCAGTGCCGCATTGGGTAGGCACTAAACCTCATGGCTCCTGTCCCATGGGGTTTAGTGCTGTTGGTTCTGAGTTCATTATTGGCGGTTCTCGCTGAGAATCTGGGGGGCGTCTTGGACGATCTGGCTTTGTGCAAGGGCCCTTGCCCGGTGTATTTCCTCGGTCGTGGCTGCCAAGAGGTGCGGGGTTGTTGCAATCATGTTTCGCGCATTTGGGGAGTTTGCTGGGATGACGGAGTGATTCTTGCATTGCGGACAATTGTTCGGCGTGGTGGCTGCGATGCTGATGGCCGCATTCCGCTGGGACGATGTGATGGAAGCCGTGTTAGATGAGGATACAAGAATGATAGTCCCCAAGGCTATCGGGAGGACACCGATCCCCCCAAGCAACAGCATCGGAATGCCAATAAGGACCAGGAGTGCCCCGATAATCACGCCGCTTGCCCCCGCGCACCCGCCTGACCTCGCCGTGTGGATTACGCGAGGTGTCGCGCGCCCAAACCACCCACACGCGGTGCAAATCACGCATCCATCAAGTGGATTCTCGGCCTGATACTGAATGCGAGTAAAAGCTTGTTCCTTGTTGCGTTGCTCGGCCTTACGGTCATTTCTCACCTTCAATAGAACAACCAACCCTCCGATTCCCATGATCGCTGCAAGCATCCCAAAGTCATTCAGGCTGGCTGTCTCGGGCTTTGGAACTGTGGCTGGCTGTGCCGTCGTAGCTGTTTCCTGGACTGCGCTCTTCTGGCTCCGTTTGGCCTTAACATGTTTTGGACTGCTCTGTTCCTGTATTTGCATTGGCTCCCCGCAAATAGTTGACCTAGTACTCCATTGTAAAAGAAAACATGCAATTTTCAAGATATTCAAATTCATACAATTGTTATATACAAGGTTATAAGCTCTGAACCACTTGAGTCTCTAACGAAAAAACCCGTGCAGCACCCCATGCCCCATGTGGCAGTTAGGGCTCCTGCTGTACCCCAGCCTCTGTCGAACTCACCTGGATGGAGGAGGTCGTTAAAGCTGATGTTCGTCGGTAATGAAATTCAAGTATTACTAGGCGATAGCCTACTGAAAAAGAGGCATCGGCATTCTTAACAACGCATTGCCTCAACTTTCTTCGCCATAAATGTTAGCGAAATTTCGTTGTGAGCCAGAGGCGTCAGCGTCCAACCACCGCATGAGGGGCCCATGAATAAGCACTCAACAGGAGACAGCAGAGTGCCCCCTGAAGAATGTCCGACAACCATATTGATTTTGGTGTTCGCTCCCAACCAGGGCGCGAATGAATGGCAACCAACCAGAGCGTGCGTAGGAGCGCCTGTCCAAGTAGCGCCATCGTCCATAGAAGGGCGAATCGCTGCAGCCTCCAGGACTCCATTACTCTTCCACGATATAGGAGAGCCAAACCCCTCGTGGATCCGCAGGTTGGACACGGTTGGCCTGAAGCAGCCTGGACCTGACAGGGCGGGATCGTAACCCCCGCGAGGCGGGATAAGCCAGATCCCGATTCTTGGGTGATGAAGAAGGGGGCAAGCAGCATCACTCCAAAAAACAGGAGCAGAATCTGTTGTAATTTTCTGAATTCGCCGACGCTCAATGCTTTTTCATGAAACTGTCCAAAGCCTTGGTGCGGGCGTTAGTGTTGTAGATTTCCTTGACGGCCATCCCGAAACCAACCAGAGACACCACCAGGGAGGCAACTGCCAGGCCTTTCTGGGCTTTCATCATGACCGCAGCCACCACGGCAATGAGGGCTGCCACGATGCCCATCCCGGCCGGATAGACTCCAAACATGCCGAGACAGGGGATAAGGGAAAAAAGAAGCCCGGCAATTCCCAGCACCAGTCCCGTAATGGCCATCCCGGTGACCAGGCCGGAACTCTTGATTTCGTTTTCCATGAAGCTCTCCTTGGTGAATCCTAATAACTATATTTTTTATATATATTTCGCAAAAGAGGGAAAATACTGCGCGGTTACAATTGCCGATCAGGGTGGGCGTCCCCCACTCAAAACGCCGGCGAGGAAAACGAACCTTCGACTGAATCCTTGTTTAAGGTCGGCCTGGGAAAGCCGCTGAGGATGTGACGCATCAGCTGTGCGCGAGAGAGTCCCTTGAGCATCAAGAACAATAACCCTTGCTAAGGGCTGTTGACAAGTAGATCCAAGTTTGTTAATTTACGAGAAATATCGCTATTAACACCGACATATTGAGGTGCCGAAATGAGGGCAAAATTCTCGACTGTGGTCATCATGCTGGTCTTTGCTGTCTCGACGTTTGGCTTTGCTCAAAGTATGAACTGGTACGAGAGGGTCAAGGAGTCCACACCGGTCGATACCCTTGCTATTCATACCAACACCATTCGGAGCCTGGCATTTTCGTCTGACCGGACCAAACTCCTGACGTGCAGCAACGACATGACCTTAAAGGTCTATGATTTAAGTGCTAAGGCAATAGACAAGACGCTTAAAATGCAAGACATTAAGCTCTCGCAGCGCCTGTCCCAGGTCTGGGGTGGGAAGGGTGTCAGCGGATATTACAAGGCCATCTTCGGGCCCGATGGGGCGACGGTCATCTCCGGTTCGCCCGATACCGACGTGATCATCTGGGACCTGCCCAGTCAGGCCGAGCGGCGGAGGCTGAAGGGCCATGAGCAGCCGGTGTCACGGCTCGCGCTCACGAAGGATGGCCGGTATCTGGTCAGCCAGTCCGCCAGCGAGGTCATCATCTGGGACGCGAAGACCTGGGTGGAATCCAGGCGAATCAAGAGTGGTGCCCTGATTACTCGGAACTTCCTGATCAAGGCCACGGATTTGATCATTGATTTCGCGCTCAGCTCCGACCAGTCGAAGCTGTACGCCTTGACTGGAAAGGGGCTCATCACGGGGTTCAGCTTTCCGGAGGGCCAGCAAATTTTTCAGTTCCAGCACGATGCCAGGGTAATTGGCTATTCCAACTATGAGTGCATTGCCGTCTCTCCGGATGGCCGGTTTCTGGCGGATGGCAACGTCCACGGCGGCATCACGGTCTGGGACATTGAGCAGAAGAAGATCATCAAGACTTTCGGCCATTGGGACTCCCCATCCGGCTACCTGCCCAGCGTCTATGAGATCACCTTCATCAAGGATGGATCGAAGCTGCTGACCGCCTGCGCTGATGGGACCAGTCGCCTCTGGACGGTGGCGTCCCCGAAGGATGAGGCCGACATCTATTTCGGCCTGCATGGGAATAAGGCAACCGAACAGAAGGGCGTCTTTGCCCTGGGCGTTAGTCTCGATGGGAAAGTGTTCGCCACGGGTGGGGTGGACGCCACAATTCGGCTCTGGGAAATGCCTTCCGAGTAGGAAGCAAGGCGTGCCGATGACCTGTCAACTCGTGATCCAAGGCCTGCCGCCCATCGTTCTTGGGAAGGACTCGGCCCCGGTCACGGTGGGCCGGGGCAACGACAATCGGATCGCAATCGATGAGCCGAGCCTTTCCAGACAACATGGCTTCTTCCAGGCCGATGAGCAGGGCTGCTATTACGAGGACTGCCAGTCGCGCAACGGCTCGAAACTGAATGGTCATCAGCTCAAGGCCCGCTGTACGCTCCACATCGGCGACGTGCTGGAGTTGGGGCGGATCCACGTGCGGATCGAAGCCGCCGCCCAGCATGTGCTCGAGGCGGCTTCCGAGCAGCTGTTTCCCTTGGAGCAGGTCCGGAAGTCCTTCTCGGCGCTGGAATCCCATGGCGGGAAGACGCTGGAGGAATCCCTCAACCTGCTTCAGGATATCTCGCTCGATCTGATCCACGATGCTCCATTGCAGAGCCAGGTAAAACAAATACTGGAGCGTCTGCACCTCATGCTCAAGCCACGTCGGCTGGTAGCCCTGCTGCGATCAGAGGGGGGCGATTTCCTACCCATAGCCTCTGTCCCTCACTCGAAGGAGGACCTTCCGGTTTCCAGGACTGCGGTCGCTTCCATTTGCGAGAGCCGGCAGGCCCTGCTGGTCCAGGATCGGCTCAGCGATGTCCGAGTCCAGCACGCCACTTCTCTGGTCCACCAGTCCATCCGAAGCCTGATGGCCGCACCACTCGAATGCGAAGGGATGGTTGAGGGCTTGCTGTACGCCGATGCCGGTCTTGCCCGGGAGCCCTTTGGGAAGCGGGAACTGGCGCTGCTCGCCACCGTCGCCCACATGCTGGCAGCCCGGATCCGAACCCTCAGGCTTCTCGAGCAGCGAGAACAGGCACGGTCCATGGAACGTGAAATGGCCTTGGCCCGGCTGATCCAGCGGAACCTGCTACCTGAGGCTGACCCGAAGACCCCGAACTTCGAGTTCCTGGGCCGGGCCGTGCCGAGCCGACAGGTGGGTGGCGACCTCTATGGCTACTGGCAGCCAACGCCGGCGCGATTGTTCGCGGCCATCGCGGATGTGTCCGGCAAGGGCGTGGGACCCGGCTTGCTCATGGCCTGCCTGGTGGCCTACATGAATGGCTCCACGCGTACGAATCCCGAGACCGCCAGTCTGGCGACCTGGCTGAGCCGGGACTTGGCCGGGCACACCAGTCGGAACCGCTTTGCAACCGCCTTCCTGCTCCGTCTCGACCCCGAGGCCGACTGGGTCGAGTACACCAACGCTGGCCACAACCCGGGTCTCCTCGTGGATGCTGCGGGGGTCATCACCCGCCTGGAATCACAGGGCCTGCCCCTGGCGATGTTTCCAGGTAAGGTCCCCTACGGCCAGAGCCGGATCACCATGCAGCCGGGGGATCTCCTGTTTCTCTATACCGACGGCATCACGGAAGCGACGAACGCCTTGGATGAAGAGTTTGGAATGGACCGCCTGGAGCAGGCCCTGGTTGCGTTCCGAGAGCAGCCTCTGGAGGAACTGGTTCGCCGGTTGGATGGCTGCATGGCGTCGTTCTCAGGGGAGGTCCCCTTTGGTGACGACCGCACCTTCCTCATCGTCCGTCGAAGCAGGATACCGGCGGGTAGCTAGGATACCCAAGGGCCAAGTGCGCTCTGGTTGGGTTACACTTGGTTGGAAAAATCCTAGGATCTAGTCCATGCAAGCGGGTCAAAAAATAGATAAATACCGCCTTCTCTCCCAGATTGGTGTTGGCGGGATGGGGGAGGTCTGGAAAGCCGTCGATGAAGGGATCACCGGACGAGAGGTGGCCATCAAGGTGGTCCGCACAGGCGCGACTGCGGGCTACCTGGAGGCGCTGGCCAGCGAGGCGCGAACCCTGGCCAAGACTCCCCACCATCCGAACATGGTCATCCTTTACGATGTCATCGAAGCCAACGAAACCTTGGCGCTGGTCATGGAGTTCATCCCCGGGGCCGGGCTCTCCGCGCTGATCAAGGAATACCCCCAGGGGCTGCCCTGGGAGTTGGCCTACCAGGTCTTCCGGGGGCTCTTTGATGGTGTGGGCCACGCGCACAGGAACCGGGTCATCCACAGGGATCTCAAGCCCGACAATGTCCTCATCAATCACTACAAGCCTGGACAGCCTTTCGACCAGAACGACATCAAGATCCTGGATTTTGGCCTGGCCCGGATCGAAAAGGAGTTCGGTACCCAGTTCACCCGGAGCGCCGCCGGGACTTTGATCTACATGAGCCCGGAGCAGCTTCGGGAGGAGTCACAGGGCCCCTATACGGATGTCTATGCGCTGGGAATCATGCTTTATGAGGCCCTCTTGGGGCACCCCCCCTTCGGCGGGTCGGAGCAGCACAGTTTCAGCGCCCTGATACGTGCCCACTGTGATCTTGTCCCACCCGCGCTCAGCCCGAGGAGACGCGGGGTCGAAGGCCCGCTCGAGTCCGCCATCCTGAAGGCGCTCCAGAAGGAACCGGCGTTGCGCTTCCCATCGGCCATCGAGATGGGCCAGATCATCCTACCCCTCCTCAAAAGCAACGCGACGAGCCTGCCCCAAACCCCTTCACGCGATCAGCAGACCGTGGACCTGAGCGAGATCACAGGTGGAACCGCGCGCATCCCCAGCCTGGGCGAACCAATCCCGTCGACCTCCGATGCGACGGCAACAACCCTCCTCCCGGGGAAGCCGCCGCCACCCGAAGTCCCTAAAAAGCGCTGGCTCGAAACCAACTCCCTGAAATGGGGGATCGGTGCCCTCCTCGGCGGCGTGCTCCTCACGTCCGGCTTTGTGCTCTCCAGGGCACCCACGGCTCCTGTGGCGACTGCCGCCAAGGGCCCCCTCTCAGAGGCGCTTCCCGCGGCGCTCAAGAGCAAAGGCGGCGCGCCTGATCAGAAGGATCCCCTGACGGGGAAACAGACCCCCCACGAGGAGCCCGCTGTCGCCTCACCGAAGACCGGGAAGCCAGGCCCCTCCGCCCCGGCGGTTTCCAGGGCCCCGGAGCCGGCCTTGGCCGCTGGAGCGGCGACCACCCCCTTCGAGTTCGGTTCGTACTGTCTGGCGCGGACCCGATTCCTGGAAAAGAAGAGGCGGGTCATCTCCTGGAGGGCCAAGTTCACCGAGGACCACCCAAGTCCCGAGGAACAGAAGTCCCTGCAGACCACCCTGGCGATTCCTCCGGCCGTCTATGCCCAGAGCAAGGTCTACCGGGTCTCAGGCAACAACAGCTTCGGTGCGAACAGGAGCACCTTCAAGTCTGTGCTTCTGATCAACGGCCCAGGGTTCATCAAGGCCGTCCTCGGTCAGGATATCCAACTGGGTGAAAGGCTCAGCACCAGCGAAGGCGTGACGGTTCGCTTCAAGTTCAGGGATTGCGAAGTGATGTTCTGGCCCATCCAGGCGCCCGGGACCTACCCGAATCACCTGGTGCTGGGCTACCAGAGCGGATCCCTCGTTCATTTTGGCAGGAACAAATCGAGCCTTATCCTTCCCTACAGCCTGGGAGGCATCCTGGCCCTGGATTACTCGGACCACGAGGCCGTGGGGGTCTTCCGCTTTCCCCTGAACGATGCGGTCATTCCCATGAGGGGCATCCGCCTGGGCAATGAGATCCTCCTGGAAGCCGACCAGCCGAGGCAGATCTCCCTGACCTACCACCGGAACGACCCCTCCCAGACGGCGGGAGTCGGGGGCATGGAGGCTCCGGGCCTTCTGCGGATCAAGGTCAAGCTTGGTGAGCCCAGGCAATTGGATGTCAGCTTCATCGCCAAGAGCAATGACCTCATCAGCCTTCCCTTTGATCTTCACGGCGAATCCGAGCTCTCCGTGACAGTCTCTGGAACCAGCCTCAAGAATCTGAGCGCCACGCTTCCTGATCTTGGCAAGATCCTGAAGGCATCGGGGGAGAAGGCTGATCGGGAGGCGGTGGCGCTGCTGTCCCAACTGGATCAGGCCTATGCCAAGGGACGGCTCCAGGTCTATATGTGGCCCGCCAGCACTCAGCGCCCCGGCGGGGAAGCCAATGCAGCCTGGCGGACTATCCTGTCCAACAGCATCGCCAAGGCCATGAAACTTAAGCTGCCCGTGCAGGAAGCCACGGCGCCCAAGGACTGAAGAGCCCCGGACACGGGTACCGGCGAAGGTCAGGGGGGGACTACCACCAGGCCACCCTGCTGAGGAATGCAGGAGGCTCCTGGCCTCCGGACTGAAGGACAAAGGCCTGCTCCGCCTCCAGGGGGCGCCCGGCGGGAGCCAGCACGGCCAGGAAGTGGCCTTCCCGGATGCCGTTGGGGTAGTTCCCCACTGCGCCGTACATCCCGACCCAGTCCGGGCTCTGTGCGTAGCTGGCCTCGTAAGGAGGGTTCAAGTGGGTGACATCCGGCGCCAGTTTTTTCTTGCCCGTGCGCCAGCCGAAGGCGGGGGACAGGCCTTCGGCGTCACGCTCCTTCAGGGGGATGAGGTAGATCGCCCGGCCGGTCAACGGTTTGTCGGAGCGGAACCGCACGGAAAACTCCAGCCCCTTGGGAACATACAACTGGACGACGGGGAAGGCCGGACCGATAAAACTGTCCTGAACATCGAGGAAGGTCTCGGCCTTGTTCAGGAAGGCGGAAAACCCGGTTGCCTGGGGTTTGGGCTCAGCCTTCTTCAACACGCCCAGTCGGGTGAAGGCTTCGGTCAGGTCCATGCCGTTGTCCACGAAGTGCGCCGCCCGCTCTGCACGCAGCAGCTTCTGGGGTGTGACCCAGTAGGAGCGCATCTCACCATCCCACTCGCTATAGGTTCTCCTGGAGTCTGCGAGCACCCTGTCGCCGAGGCGCACCTGGACCCGGACGACGTTGGCGAACAGGGCACCGACGCCGCAGGAATAGCGCAGGCGCAGGGCCTGGCGGTCAACGATCCGGGCTCTGTCTTCGGCGGTCAGGGTGCCGAGAAGGGCTTGGCCAGAGCTGGTGCTGCCGTCAAAGGCATTGCCCCCCAGGAGCCGCTGGTAGGTGGAGGCCATGAGGAGCAGTTCCTTCCGCTCCTCATCGTTGAAGCCCAGGGCATAGAGTTCTTCGACCGTCGCCTTGCTTACCGGCAGATCCAGATCCCGCAGGTCGAGATAGCGGAACAGGAGCGCCTTGTTTCCCTGAAAGCCGGTGTGGAGGCGCTTCAATTCCCCCAGGGAGACTGGGGGGTTGCTCTTCAGCTGGGCTTGGTCCTGGGCTCTGGCCGGCACCGGGCCACCGAGCAGCAGGGACAGGAGCAGGGGCTTCAGGAAGGCGGAGGGGAGTCTCATGCTGGGCCTCAGTTGCTGGCTGGCAGTGGGGTGGCGGCTGGTTTGGGAACCAGCTTCTCGATGACCTTGATGTCCTTGCTCACACCCGCCCAGAACGAGATGGTGATGTCTTCATAAACAAAGGTCTGGTTGAGGCCTCCCCAGGAGGATTCCTTCTGGGAGGGCGCCCCGAGCAGGCTCAGCACGGCGGCCAGCCCCATACCGGGCTTGATTCTGGCCACAGCCCTGACGCGGGCTGCGACCACGGCCTCGGCGGCCTCGCGTTCCTCTCGGGCCGCTAGGTCGATGACGCCCTGCTCGGCTGTTTCCGTTTCCTGAACCGCCTTTGTGAGCTCCTCTGCGGCCTCGGCGCCCGAAGGGGCGTCACCGAGGTAGGGGGCGTTCTCGATGCCGCGAACCTTGGCGGGTGGCACTGGGAAGGGGTCCTTCTCCTTGGGCCTGCCCTTCGGAGCGGGCTTGGCGGCCTCCTCGCCTTGGCTCTGGAGCTGGTCCAGGCCCTGGTCGAAGGTGATCACCATCTGGTTATGAAACTCTTGAAGCTGGTCCAATCTCACCGAGATGGTGCTCCCCTGGGGGCAGCCTGCATTCTGGTGCGCCACGAGCACTTTGACTTCCACATATTCATCAGCCGGGTTGGGTGGGGAGGTCAGCAGCTGGAGGACGGAGCCCGCACCCACGGAGCACTCCTGGTTCTCAGAGGAGTCCATCAGCCCCTCGGACACCAGGAAGACCTTGGGTCCCTTTTCCGTGAACAGCGGAGGCATGGCCGATTCAGCCTCGATTCCCTTCGCATTCGCCTGCTCGGCCTGCCGCTCCTCCATCATCCTGCGGACCTCGGCGGCGATGTATTCTTTCACTTCCGGGGTCATCGCGGGGGCGGCGCTGGGTGGTGGCGTAACCGGGGGGGCCTGGGTGTAGCCGGGCGCGGCCTCATTGGCCTCACGTGCCAGGTAGGCAGATTCAAGGCTGGCCGCGATCATGAAGTCTGTGAGCCAGAACATGGGACTGGCATAGGTGGGGTAGGGAGAGAAGTAGCCGCCGTAGTAGCCGTACCAGGACCGCCCCTCCCAGCCCCAGGCGTAGGGATAGGAATGGCGATAGGGTGAGTATGCCCAGGCATAGAAGGCCGGCCGGTAGTAGTGGTTGTGTGCATAGACGTGATACTGCCGACCGCCGTGAGTCCAGGGGCGGTAGGCTCGGCTGTAGGTCATGCCGCCGCGGACGTAGGTCCGGCTGACGAACTTCTTGCCGTGAGATTCGAAGGGTCTCTGGATGTAACCCTGACGGCCGTTCCCGTGCGCCACGATGACGCGGCCGTCAGGCCGCTTGACCTCCGTCTGCCGGACCCCTCCGGGGGTGTGCCGAACAACAGCGCCGTTGGGCGTGCGAACCTCAAGCAACTTTCCACCCGGATCGCGGCGGACTTCCGCTCCGGATTTTGTCACCTGAAGCTGATGGTCGGGACCTCTCCCGCTGCTCTTGACCATGACCCTGGTCCCCGGCGGGGGAGGGGCGATTACACCAGGGTTCCGGTTGCTCACCCGGGATCCCGAGGGAGTGCCTGGTCTCGGAGTGTCGGTTCGACCCGTTAGTTCCTCGGCAGGGCGCTTGCCCCGCCCTGGCTGGTTGGGCTGGCCTATCCTATCGGTCCGCGTCGCCCCCCCCGCTTCGGGCTTGGCAGGGCCTTTGCCCTCTGCTTTGGGGGCAGGCTCCGCTTTCTTCGCCTTGCCCTTCTCTTTGTCTTTGTCCTTGTCCTTGTCGGAAGCCGCCGAAAGACTCGCCATTGAGGTCAGCAAGAGTGCAATCGCAATCCTTTCCAACCCTTTGTGGATGTGGTGGGAGACCCTTCGGATGCACTTGCTTCTTTTCATGTATCTCCCCACAGAATCAGGTAGGCTCCAGCCGTCAATCATTCCCTTATTTCTAGATGTGCAATAAGGAAAAATCGATAAATTGTTAACCATAAACGCAAACTGACCAAAAGTATACGGGGGTAACCAATGCCAAGGGTGGAGACCTTGGTCACAACCTGATCCGAGGCCAGGTGTCGGGCCCGAAGTGGGTGACTCAGAGGTTCTTCAGAACCTTGAGACCTTCGCCTTCTTCTAGATTCTGTTGAAGGGCTTCGACTCCTTGTTCCAACGCACGGGGGTCCCCGGGAAGCGCGAGCAGGTCTGGATGTTCGCTGAACCCCATGCCTTTCCCTTGCCCCCCGGCGGGTGATGATCTGGCGCAGGTACTCTGTGCCGCCACGCCTGACTACGGTGCCGCGCGAAGCGAGGCTCCTCTCGCTGGGCCGGGATTCGAACGCACCCGGCTGCGCCGTGTGCCGGTCTCGCTACGGCGCCACATCAAGTGGCGCCTTCACGATCCTCCGCCTGACGCAGGCTCCCCCGGAGCCTGCTCCCGCGCGCCTCAGCGCGCGGAGTCGGAGCCTCCTCGGAGGTTCGAATCCTCTCGGACGTGCTCCGTAGCTGGTGCCGACACACCAGGGCGGGATTCGAACTGCGCCTGGCTGCGCCAGTCGCCGGTCTCGCTACGGGGCGACAGAGGCTCCGACTCCGCGAGTGAGCAAAGCGAAGAGCGGGAGGACAGCGCGGGGCGCTGTCCGTTAGTTGGAGGGTGGCGCCTTCACGATCCTCCGTCTGACGCAGGCTCCCCCGCGCCTCAGTGCGCGGAGTCGGAGCCTCCTCGGAGGTTCGAATCCTCTCGGCTGTGCCCCGTATTTGGCGTCGACTCACCAGGGCGGGATTCGAACTGCGCCTGGCTTTGCCAGTCGCCGGTCTCGCTTCGGCGTGCCATCAAGGCACGCCTCGGGCGATCCCATTCGGAGGTTCGAATCCTCTCGGCCCGAAGGGTCGAAGCACCCGAAAAAGGGACCCGGATGGGTCCCGTTTTCTGGTGATTTGGTCGGCGCGAGAGGATTCGAACCTCCGACCCCTACCACCCCAAGGTAGTGCGCTACCAGGCTGCGCCACGCGCCGTGAATCATTGACTCTAGTCCTGGTGGGCGCTGGGGTCAAGGAGTGATGCGGCGGGAGGACCTCAGCACTGACGGTCGGCCGAGAGAAACTCTGCAGCGGGGTTGGCCTGCGGCGCAGCTGGGCCCGACAGAAGACACCGCAGGCAACTCGGCGACACCCGAGGAAAGAGGCGGCCTTCCTGGCGGAAGGAATGTCCCGCTTCAGGCCGACCGGCACACAGAACCGGCCCGGCGATCGCAATCCACCTCTTGGTAGGCTGAGGCCGTTAATCAAATTATTAATATCGGATTATCCCAATTTGCATCACCGGGATGGTTGGTTCTTAGGGCAACATGGCCTCACTGAATTTTTCGGTCCCTGCCGTTCCCTCCGCACCTATTGGATGAGGTTTCCATGGGCTCTTCGCGCCGTGTCATCTCCCTCTTCGCCACCCTGGTGATCGCTGCGCCGCTGATCCCCCAGGTCCCGCCTCAAGTGCTCCAGGCCCTCAAGCCCGTGGTCACCAAGCTGGGGGAGGCCCTCCTCAAGCCGAAGATGCAGGTGGAGAGCTTTACCTTGGGGGGCTTCAGCGCCACCCGAGTGGAGCCTGACGGGGATGCCACGCCGGAGAAGTTCAGCGGCAGCGCCCTCTTCGCCCTGCCTCTGCCTCTGGGACCTCAGAAGCTCGAGTTCAAGAACCTCGTCCTGAAGGGGGCGGTCGCGGAGGGCAGCCTGGATGCGGCCCTCAAGGACTTCTCGGCCGCGCACCAGGGCTGGACCTACCACCTCACCAAGGTCGCGCTCTCGGACAAGGGCAGCCGGGTGGAAGGCCAGGCCACGCTCGCCGGCCTGAAGCTGGACGTCGGACCGCTCACCCTCGGCGCCAGCGGACTGCAAGGCACCTTGCCCCCGGCGGACCTCCCCCTGGCGGAGGGCGCCTTCACCGCGGTCCTCGTCGCCGGAGAGGCGACCTTCTCGGGTCAGGGCGTGAGCCTCAAGGGCAACCTGGAGGTGGTCATCGAGGCGCCCGTGCAGAACGGTGCCACCGGCGAGGAACCCAAGTTTGACGGCGGCCCGGTCACCTTCGACAGCGCGCTGCTGGCGGGCACGGGCCAGGTGGCCCCCAGCCTCGCCAGTGGCCTGTCTCTGCTCCACAAGGGGCTGACCTGGCAGGTCCAGAAGCTGGCCTTTGGCTTTGAGCGGGGAACCCCGCAGCTGACCGGCCCCACCCAGCTCCAGTTTCCCCTGCAGGTCTTCTGCCGCGTGGGCGCGACGGATCAGCCCTACCTGTCTGAGACCATGACGGGCAGCATCCGGGGCCGCGCCCCGGCCCCGGCCGCGCCGGCGCCAGCGGGATCGAAAGCCTTCGCGGTCCGGAAGACCACTCCGACCATCACTATCGCCAAGGCGAACCTCGGGTGGGAAGGCTTCAGCGCCAGCTTCACCCTGCCGGCCGCCAGCCTCCATCCCTCCGGTCTCACGGCCTATCGCCTGGAGCTGGCGAGCGGCATGGCCCGGGTGGAGAAGGGCGTGGTGGACGAAGCCAACACGCGCCTCACGGGCAGCCTCGCCTGGGGGCCCAGCTTCACGTTCCGGACCTCATTCAAGGATGCTGCGGCGGCCCTCTCCCACGGCCTCTACGTGACTGGTTCCCCGCTCAAGCTCCCCGCCGAGGTGGGCGCCTACCGGGTCTACACGGCCTTCACGACGTTGGTCTGCGACTTCTCCTCGACCCACTCCCCCGAGGGTCTGCCCGAAGCCTGGATGGGCGTCTACCTGCCCACCTTCCACCTCTCCCTGCCCATCGAGCTCTACACCTTCAACAGCGCCAACGAGCGGTTGCCCGTGCTGGCGAGCGGCAAGGCCGGTCGCTTCGAAGGGAACGGCGCCTTCAGCGGCTCCGTCGGAGTGAACCTCACGAAGCTCGTCAACCTGCACATCACGCCCGTCCGGCTGGAACCCTTCGACCTCCACTTCATGGAGGGGGCCCTGCTGAACGGGCCCCAAGTAAAGGGCCAGATGGAGCTCACGGCCAAGCCCTTGCTGGTGGACTTCAAGGCGCCCATCTCCTTCCACCTGACCCAGAACGGGGCGGAGCAGATCGAGATCACGACCAACACGCCCAGCGGTCCCATGGCGGTGAAGACCCGGCTGGTCGGCATCGACATGGTGATGGACGCGGCCCGGCTGCATCCCACGAACATGGACTTCACCGGCCGCTTCGACTTCGACATCGCGGGCGCGGCGCTCCCCTCCATCGCCTTTGACCACCTGGTGATGGAAGCCAGTGGCGGCGGCATCGAGGGCAGCCACGAGGACCTCTCCCTGGACTTCAAGGGGTCGCGCTGGTCTAGCTCGGCGGACCGCCCGCACGTGAACCTCTGGGGCTTCCCCCTGGCCCTTGGCGAGAGCGGCTACGGTGTGCAGGCTGATGGACGCTTCTACGTGGGCCTGGGCGGCGACATGGAGATCAATCCGATCCTGCCCTCGCTCTACAACCGCCTGCTCTTCACCACGGAGAAGGAGGACGAGGGCAAGGGCATCGTGGAGCTGGAGCACCCCTACACCGTGGACCAGAGCGTGGCCTCCATGGGTTCCTTCAACGCCAGCCTCGGCTTCCAGGTGGATTCCGCCGATGACAAGGTGAGCGACGCCTACTTCCTCGGCAAGGGTGACCTCAAGGTGAACCTCGGCGACACGCCCTTCGGGCTGAAGGCCGGCCTGCGCTTCGGGCGCAGCTACCTGGGCACGACCTCCTTCCCGTACTTCTACGCCCTGGGCCATTTCGAGGCGCCCGAGGGCGGCCTGCCCGTGGCGCCCAACCTCGAGGTCTACGGCCTCGTGGGCGGGCTCGCCCAGAACTTCCTCCCGGATGAGATCCGCAACACCACCGAGATCAAGGGCACCCCTGATCAGTCCCTCGGGATGGCCATCATGGCCGGCGTGGACGCAGGCACCTCCGACAAGTCCACCTTCCACGGTGGGCTGGACCTCTACATCAGTCAGAACCTCACGACCATCCTGCAGGGCAAGGGCTGGCTCTTCTGCGGGCGCGACAAGGAGCCCGCCGACAACCAGGTGACCGCGGACCTCCGCTTCACGCGCAAGCCCGACACCTTTGACGCCACCTTTACCGCGAACCTGAACCTCTACCAGGGCCTCATCCGTCCCTCGGGCGAGATCCAGCTCCACTTCGGCCCCGACAAGCAGTTCGTCCACATCGGCACCCGCGAGACACCCATCACGGCGCGCTTCCTGAATGCCTACGATGGCTCGGGCTACATGACTGCCGACTTTGAGGGCGGCGGTGCTGCCTTCGGGGCGGGCGTGGCCCTGAGCTATCGCAAGGAAGGCGACTTCGGAATCATCTGGGGGAACGCCTATCTCAATGCGCGGGGCGATCTGATCATCGAGATCGACGCCGACAAGAACCCGCACCTGCTGGGCACCATCTCCGCCGAGGGCGGCGCCTCCTTCGGCATGCGGTTCGAGACCTTCTGGCACACCTACAAGATCACGATCTTCAGCGGCAGCATCGCCACCAACCTGGCCTTCCAGATCCCGGGGAGCCCGACGCTTTCGGGCGCCGTCTCCATCCACTACAGCGTGCTCGGCGGTGCCTTCAGCGGCTCTGTCAGCGCCCACCTGGACCTCTAGGGAGCCGCCATGATCCTGCACCGGACCCTCACCCCCCTCGCCCTGTTCCTCCTGGCCGCGCCGCTGCATCCGCAGGTGAAGACCGTCAACCAGACTGCCGCCCCGGCCCTGACGGCGCAGCCCATGCTGCAGCCCCGGGTGGCCCTGCGCGCCAACCTGCTGCCCGTGGGCAAGACCCAGGGCACCTTCCACCTCACCGGCCTTGTCCGCAAGGACCGCACTGTCATCCTCCGCTGGGCCAACGACCAGGGCGAGATGCCCACCGAGGGCATCCGCGTGTTCCGCCAGAAGGTCGGTGACACGACCTGGAAGGACCTCACCGGCTCGAAGCCTCTGGGCTTCCTCCAGGGCAAGGCCGCCGAGAAGCGCCTGAAGGCCATGCCCTCTGAGGAGCGGGAGCGGCTGCTGGCCTATCCCTTCGGCAATGTGCAGCACGATCCCGTCACCAAGCTCCGCGTGCTGGAGCTGCCCCGGCCAGACTCCGCCAAGTCCAGGGACCTGGCCCCCGCGAGGGCCAAGGATCTCTCCCCCGAGGCCTCGCTCAAGCAGTTCCGGGAGCTGCGCGCCACTGGCCGGCTCAACCGGACCGACCTCCAGCTGATGCACGTCCGTGCCGACATGGACCAGGGCATGGCCGAGGTGCTGGGGCTCAGCTATACCGACGACCCCGGCAAGGGGCGCTGGAGCTACAAGATCATCATCGCCCTGCCCGAGGGCGGCTCTGTGGAGGTGGTCTCCCCCAAGGTTTACAACACCCTGGAGCCCACCCCCATTCCCCAGCCCCTCAGCCTGTCCGCGGCGAGTGGCAACGGCGAGGTCCTGCTGAACTGGGACGAGACGCCCTCTGACGCCGTGGCCGGCTACAACGTCTACCGCGCGGAGAGCCCCGGCGGTCCGTGGCAGCGCCTGAACACCGACCCCGTCAAGAAGGTGGAGCTGGAGCTGGAGGACCCCGAAGTCACCCTGCGCCGGTCCATCGGCATCCAGGCTTCCATGGAGCGCATGCTGAAGCCCCTCCCCGCGGCGGCACGCACGCCCCAGAAGGTGACGGAGGCCCATCGTCAGGCCCTGGATCGGATCGATCAGCCTGGGGGCCTGCCGGCCCTGAGCGTGGGCACCTCCAAGTCCATCAAGGACGCCGTATCCGCCGGTCGCCTGCGGCCCGGGGGGCGCCAGGCGCCAAAGGCCATCTTCACTGACAGTCGGCACACCGAGGGCAACCTGTTAGTGGATGAGAAGACCTATCACTACAAGGTCACGGCCGTGGATCTGGGCGGCCTCGAACAACCCATGGACACCGCACCCGTCGTGGCAGGGATTCCGAAGGACCTCGAGCCACCCCTCGTGCCCGGCCGCCCCATGCTCAAGGCCGAAGTCTCGGCACGCACCGACCTGCGCACGGCCCAGGCGACCCGGGTCAAGGACACGCGCCTTGTGGCGCTGGATCAGGCCGTCGCCGTCAAGCGCCCCCAGGCCGTTGCACCCATGACCCCCTTCCAGTTGCAGGCCACCCAGGCCCCCGCTGCGGCCGCTTTTACGCCAAGCGGCCTCTCCCTGGGGGAGGCCAAGGGCATGCAGCTGTCCCGCCTGGCCGCCACCATGCCGGTGTCGGCGCTCAAGAAGCTGGGGGAGGCCGCTGTCCTCCACTCCAACTCGGACGGGACCGTTCCACCCGCCAACCTGGCCTGGAGCCCGTCACCCGACGCCGATCTCAGGGGCTATGAGGTCTACCGCGCCACGGGCACGGGCCCCTTCGCCAAGGTGGCCGACACGATCGCGGCGGAGTGGACGGACACCAGCCTCGAAGCCGGTGTGGCCTACCGCTATGCGATCTGCTCCGTGGACAAGCTTGGGAACGTGAGCGCCAAGTCCCCGGAAGGGAAGCTCGAGGTGAGCGACAGCAGCCTGCCGGGCCGCCTCGCCATCGCGCAGCTCACGGGCAAGGTCACCAAGGAGGCTCCCGCGACCCTCGCGTCCCGCAGCTTCCTCCGCCCGGCGGACCGGGTGATGGCCAGCGGCAGCCTGCGCGCTGCCAAGGCCCCGATCCAGCTGTCCCGAGCGACCGAGTCCACCGTGACGGACTTCCACGCCACCAAGACTGTCTCGCCCCTCAAGGCCAAGCCCCAGTTCCAAGCCGCCCCCACCACCAAGGCGACCCTGGCCAAGGAAGTGACGGCGGCGCCCGCCCTGGACCTCTCGGGGCTCAAGGCCTCCACCTTCATCAAGCCGGCCTTCCGAAGCGTGCCCCGCAGCTTCAACGCCATGCTGGGCACCCTGGTCGCGCCCAAGGAGATCCACGTCCTGCTGGAGTGGGCCAAGCCCATCCAGGGGCTTCCCGTGGAGTATGTCCTTCAGCAGGCGCCCCAGCGCATGGAAGCGGTGTCGAGCCCGCGACCCACGGTGGCTTTCCAGCCCGGAATCCAGGGCTTCGGAGCCCTGCGCACGCCGGTCGCCACGGGCGCGCTGGCTCCCGTGGCCGCTCCCTCCGGACCGAGCGCCAGGCCCAATCTGGCGCCAGTCGCAGCGGCGCCCTCCGCAGGGCTGGTGCTGGCCACTCCGGCCCACCACGCCCTCGCGGCGAAGGGGCTGGTGGCCTCTCATGGCGCGGGCCTGAAACTCTCGGAGCTGCGCCGGGATCACCTGACTCTGCTGGTGCTGAAGGACGGGCCGGGCACCTTCACGCGGGTGAACGAGACCCCCATCGCCACCGAGCGCTACCTCGTGACCTTCCCCGCGGAAGTGGCTCAGTATGGCGGCGCCACCGTCTACTTCCGGATCCAGACCTTCACCAAGGAGTTCGGCCGCACTGTGGAAGGCCCCCTCAGCGCTCCCATCGAAGTGCGCCTGCCCGATATCGTCGCGCCACCCAGCCCCACCGTGGGTGCGGTGGACCTCCAGGAAGGCGCCGGAGCCAGCCTGGACGTGGCCCTCAGCTGGACCCAGGCTCCGGCCCGGGATCTGGTCGGTGTGGTGGTGGACCGCCAGCCCATGTCCTACACCCTCGTGGACGGCGAGGCCAAGGCGGGCAGCGCCAGCGGCCCGGCGGAGCGGCTCACGCCCACCCCCGTCACCGGCCTCAGCTACCGGGACCCGAAGGCCCCTACGGGCTTCCAGCGGTACACCCTGCGGGCCGTGGATGGCACCGGCAATCTCAGCGAGGCCCTCGGCGTCATGGATGTGCTGATTCCCGGCGAGCCCATCCCCGAGGCCCCCACCCAGCTCGTCCTCGTGGGCAATCGGCTGGCGTGGAAGGCCGCCCCCGGCGCCGCCGGCTACACCATCTGGCGCTCCTTCTCGGGCCAGGAGGAAGACTACACCTGCATCAGTGGCATCCTTGCGGCCACCGAGAGCAGCTTCATACTCCCTGCGGAGGGCAAGCTCCACCTGCGCGTCGTGGCCCGCAGCAGCACCGGGATGAACACCACCCCCAGCCAGACCCTGCTGCGGACGCCCTGAGTCCAACCAGCGCCGCCCGAGGTGAAGGCTCTAGCCCTGCTTGGGCGTCTGCTGCAGCCGCTCGTGCAGGGTGCGGACGGCTTTGAGGATGGGCTGGAGGTCGCTGCTGGTGCGCAGCAGGCGGGGAATGGTGGGCCGCACCTTGTGGGTGGGCGCGGCGGGCAGCTCGTCGGGGGCCAGGCCCAGGTCCAGGCGCTGGGCCAGGTGCCCGTGGAGGAGCAGCTCGGCGCAGTCGGCGACGGTGAGGCCCTCGGCCAGCCAGCCCTTGATGCGCTTGAGCCGAGGCAGCTCGTCCACGTGGTAGTAGCGGAGGTTGCCCTTGCTGCGCCGGGGCTTGATGTCGGGGATGACGTCTTCCCAGTAGCGGAGATCTTTCGGCCCAACACCCACCTGGGCCGCTGCTTCACCGATCTTGAACCACTTGCGCTCGGCCATGGCGTCAGCTCTCCCTGGGCTCGATGCCCAGGGCCTTGAGACGCTTGTAGAGGTTGGAGCGGTCCATGCCCACGCGCTCGGCGACGCGGGTCATGTTGCCGTTCTGGAAGCGCATCTCCCGCTGCAGGTACTGGGCCTCGAACCAGTCCCGGGCCTCCTTGAGGCTGGTGAACTCGGGGAAGGAGAAGGGATCCTGCTCCTGGAGGTGGCGGGTGGCCAGGGGGCCCAGGTCCCGGGGGCCCAGCTCGCTGCCGCGGCCCAGGATGACGGCCCGCTCCATGAGGTTCTTCAGCTCGCGCACGTTGCCGGGCCAGTCGTGGCGCAGCAGCGTGTCCTTGGCCTCGGGGCCCAGGTGCTTCGGCGGCCGGCCGTACTGGTGGCCGATGCGCGAGATGAAGGCCTCGGCCAGGGGCAGGATGTCCTCGGGGCGCTCGCGCAGCGGGGGAACGCGCAGGGGCACCACGGCGAGCCGGAAGTAGAGGTCCTCGCGGAAGCGACCCCGGGTGATCTCGCCGGCCAGGTCCTTGTTGGTGGCGGCGATGACGCGCACGTCCACGCCCACGGCGCCGCCGCCGCCCACGGGCTCCACGCGGCCCTCCTGCAGGGCGCGGAGGACCTTGGCCTGGGTCTTGAGGGACATGTCGCCCACTTCATCGAGGAACAGGGTGCCGCCGTCGGCCTCCCGGAACTTGCCCTTCTGGTCGCGGATCGCGCCGGTGAAGGCACCCTTCTGGTGGCCGAACAGTTCGCTCTCGATCAGCTCTTCGGGGATGGCTGCGCAGTTCACCTCCACGAAGGGCGCGTCCTTGCGGGGGCTCTGCAGGTGGAGGAGGCGGGCCACTTCTTCCTTGCCACTGCCGTTCTCACCCGTGAGCAGCACGCGGCCCTCCGTGGGCGCCACCAGGGTCACATCGGCCATGAGCCGCCGCATGGCGGGGCTGTCCGCCAGGAAGAAGCGGCCACCCTCGACCTCGGCGTGCAGGCGCTGGTTCTCCTGCTCCAGCCTGGACTGCCGGAGGGCGTTGCCCACCACCAGCAGCAGGCGGTCCAGGTCGATGGGCTTCTCGAGGAAATCGAAGGCCCCCAGCTTGGTGGCCTGCAGGGCGGTGTCGATGCTGGCGTGACCCGAGATCATGACCACGGGCAGCTCAGGCCGGAGCTGCTTGGCCTGCTTCAGGGTCTCCAGGCCGTCCTGGCCAGGCAGCCACACATCCAGCAGCACCAGCTCGATGCCCTCGCCATCCGGGTTGTGCAGCAGGTCGACAGCCTGCTCGCCGCGCTCGGCCTTCACCACCTGGTAGCCCTCGTCCTTGAGGGCTTCGCCGAGCGACCGCCGGATCCCCGGCTCGTCGTCCACCAGCAGGATGGTCGTGGGAGGGCGCATGCCTCCATGCTGGGTGCGGGACAAGCCTTTGTCCAGCAGTGGGTTGTCTATAAATCCACCAATGCCTTACTCGCTTCGGCCACCAGGGCCACGGCCAGCTCCGCGGCGCCCAGGTAGTAGGGCTGCGCGGCCACCTGGGGCAGCTGCTCGGCCACGGCTGCCGTAAAGGGCTCCAGGTGCTCCCGGAGCAGCCGCTGGGCCAGCGCCACGAAGGTGGCCCGGTCGGCCAGGTCGCCCTCCACCACCTGCCCCAGCAGGTAGCTCAGGCAGGCCAGCTCCAGGCCCAGGTGGTCCGGCGGGGTGGCGAGGTCCTCGTCCACGGCGATGTCGGCCTCGTCGTAGATGGCCTGGAGCGGCCCGATGACGGCCGGGGCCATGAGGTGCCCCCGGGCCTGGGCAGACTCGAAGAGGTGCACCGTGTCCGTGGTCAGGGCGTGCCGGAAGAGGCGGGCGTATTCCACGGGCTGGGCGGCCAGATCGAGCCCGGCGCCGGTCATGCGGGCCAGGGGCGCCAGCAGCTCCGGACTGCCGCCCTCGGCCTGCAGCTGCGCGAGGACCTCCCGCAGGTCGTCGCCCAGGTCGGCGTCCGGTTCCAGGAAGACTTCGGCGAGGAGCTGGCTGAGATCCGCGAGATAGGCAAGAGACATGGTGTGTCCTTAGTGCAGCATCCCCATCTTGTGGAAGCTGCTCACCTGGCCAGCGTAGACGAAGATGTAGCGGAGCAGGAAGCCGCCCAGGAGGACCAGGCTCGAGGCCACCAGGGCCAGCCTGCGGTCGCCGTGGAAGGCCTTGCCCTTGAAGAGGCTGGGGGCCAGCTCCGAGACCTCGATGCCCAGGGGCACCAGCAGGCCCAGGCCCATGAAGAAGACCCAGAACACCACGGTGTAGGGGCCGCCGAGGATGAGCCACAGGGCCTGCTTCACGGCCAGCACCGAGAGCTGCCCGTGGATGAGGTAGGGCAGGATGATGAACAGCTCCAGCACGATGAAGACGATGTCCAGGGTGATGAGGAACTTGGTCTCGTGGGTCTCGATGGGACTCCGCTTGTCGAGCACCATGGCCAGGAGCAGGGCCGCAGCGCCGCTGGAGAGGGCGGAGAACAGGAACATCTGGGCCACCAGGTTGGTGTTCCAGAAGGGGCGGGCGGAGACGGCGCCGAGCAGCACGCCGGTGTAGATGCCCACACCGATGGAGAAGGGGAAGCCCACCATGGCGATGACCTTGCGGTAGGGCGCCAGGTCCACGTTCAGGCGGTGCACCTGCTTCCAGGTCGCAGGGAGCTTCTGGAACAGCTGCTGCCGCCAGGCCTCCGGCAGCCAGGCGTAGGCGTAGACGAAGGTGATGCCCGTGAACAGCATCAGCAGGTAGGAGCCGATGGACATGGGGCTCTCCCAGCGGAAGTGCGTGAACAGCTTGTAGAACCGGTACCAGTTGCCCAGGTCGAGGATGAGCAGGGCCGAGCCGATGGCCACGGGCCACGGCGCCAGCAGGGCGCCCATGGCCGCCACGCGGGGGTAGGCGGGCTGGCCGTCGACCTCCAGGTAGTTGGCGAGGCCCGCGGCGAAGAAGAGGCCGGCGGAGAGGCCGCCCAGGAAGAGGTAGACGACGATCAGGAGACCCCAGTTGAACTCGTGCATGGCTTCCTCCTACAGCAGGTAATAGAGTTGGGGGCCGTTGCCCGTCTGGGGTTCCTTCACGCGGTAGCGCCGCGTGGCGAGCAGCTCGTGGACCCGGCTGGTGGGGTCCTCCAGGTCGCCGAAGACGCGCACCTTCGAGGGGCAGGTCTCCACGCAGGCGGGCAGGTCGCCCTTGTCCACGCGGTGGCTGCAGAGGGTGCACTTGTGGACCGTGCCGCTCTCCTCATGGAAGTAGCGGGCGTCATAGGGGCAGGCCACCATGCAGTAGCGGCAGCCGATGCAGTCGTCATAGTTCACGAGCACGACGCCGTCCTTGCGCATCCAGGTGGCGCCGGTGGGACAGACCCGGGCGCAGGAGGGATGCTCGCAGTGGTGGCACTGCTCCGGCTCGAAGTCGATGCGGAGCTTGGGATACTCGCCCTGCCGCGCCTCGTTGATCCAGTTCCGGGTGTTGCCCACGGGGACCTGGTTCTCGGCCTTGCAAGCGACGGCGCAGGCTTTGCAGTTGATGCACTTCCTGGAGTCGAGGACGAGGGCGTAACGCTTCTTCTTCATGGCCATGGCTCATCCTCCTCAGGCGTTCGCGACTTTGACGAAGGTCTCGTGGAAGGCCGCGTTGCCGGAGACCTTGTCCCAGGCGGTCTCGAGGATCACGGCATCACTGGCGCCCACGTTGTAGACCAGGCTCTGCAGCTTCGACTTCTTGCCGAAGCCGTGGAGCATGAACACGCAGTCCGGCCGGATCTCCTCCGTGACGCGGGCCTTGAGCCTCACCTTGCCCACGCTGCTGGCGACCTCCACGAGGGCGCCGTTCCGGATGCCGAGCCGCTCCGCGGGCTTCGGATTGATCCAGAGGTCGTTCTCCTTCATGAACTCGTTCAGCCAGACGTTGTTGGTCTGGTTCGCGTGGGTGAAGTAGCCCACCCGGCCCAGGATGAGGCGGAAGCGGTCGTCCGGCGGCTGCACCGGGGCGGTGTAGGCCGGCAGCGGGTCGTAGCCCGCCTCCTGCAGCCGCTGGGAGAACAGCTCGATCTTCCCGGTCTTGGTGACGAAGCGGAAGTCGGGGTTCAGGGTCTTGCCGTAGGTGGGCTTGCCACTGGCGGCCCACACGCCGTGCTTCTTCATGTGCTCCATGGCCATGGGGATGGGCAGCTCCTTGAACTCCGCCTCCACCCACTGCTCGATGGTGTAGTCGAAGTAGTCGGAGAGGCCGAGCCGCTTCGCCAGGCCCTGGATGATCTCCAGGTTGGGTTTCGTGTCGTGGATGGGCTTCACCACCTGCTGCCGGTAGACCACCGCTGGCCAGATGCCGGCCATGACCTCCACGGGGTCCGTGCGCTCCAGGTAGGCGCTCTCGGGGAAGACCACGTCGGCGTACCAGGCCATGTCGCTCATGGCCACGTCGATGACGCCGATGAAGTCCATGCCCTCGATCATCTTCAGGGTCTTGGCCTGGTCCGGCATGGCGTTCATGGGGTCCTGCTTGTAGACCATCCAGGCCTTGATGGGGTAGGGCTTCCCGCTGAGCACGTTCTCGCGCAGCTTCAGGTAGACCCCGTCGCCCTTGGCGGCCAGGGGGAAGTGCTTCTCGATCTCGTCCACCCGGGGGGCCTTTGGCTCGTCCCAGGGCATGAAGAGGAACTCGCCCTTGGGCAGCTTGGCGTTGGGCACCATGCCGCCGACCTGGTCCCAGTTGCCGATGATGGCATTCAGGATGGCCTGGGCGCGGCGCATCTGGAAGTCGTTCTGGTACCAGGAGGAGCGCCGTCCGGCGTAGTAGAGGGACCGGGGCGCGGCGTCCGCGAACTCCCGGGCGATACGGGTGATGTCCCTGGCCGGGATCTCGGTTTCCTTCTCGGCCCACTCCGGCGTGTACTGCTTCACGTGCTCGGCCAGCTCGTCGAAGCCCGTGGTGTAGGCGGCGACGAAGTCCTTGCTGTGCCGGTTTTCCTTGATGATCACGTGGATCATCGCAAGGATGAACGCCAGGTCGGTGCCGGGCTTGATGGGGTACCACTCGTCGGCCTTGGCGGCGGTGACGGTGAAGCGGGGATCCAGGTAGACCAGCTTCGCCTTGCGCTCCATGACGCCGCCGATGAGGTCCATGGTGTCGGGCGTGATGATGCTCTCGAAGCGGTTGGCGCCGGACATGATGACGAACTTGCTGTTCAGCAGGTCGAAGCTGGGCACGGTGCCGAAGGTGGCGCTGTAGGCCAGGTTCACGGAGGCCAGGCAGAGGGTTGGGTGGCGCACCAGGTTGGGCGAGCCGAAGGCCAGGCCCAGGTTCTTGAAGAAGACCTCCTGGAAGCCCTCGGTGGAGGACCAGAGGGAGGCCTCGGGGCCGTGCTTGGCCTTAACCTCGCCCAGCTTCTTCGCGGCGAAGTCGAAGGCCTCGTCCCAGCTCACTTCCTTCCACTTGCCCTCGCCCCGGGCGCCCATGCGGATCATGGGCTTCTTGATCCGGTCGGGGTCGTAGACCTGCTTGATGGCGGCGTTCCCGCGGGCGCAGAGCATGTCGCGCGACTTGGGATTCTCGGGGTTCGGGTTGAGCTTCTTGACCACCCCGCCCTCGACCACCGCGATGGCCGAGCACTTGTTGGGGCACAGCTCGCAGGTGGTGGGGACTTCCCGGTTCTCGGCGGCGGCGCTGCGGCCCTTCTTGAAGTAGCTGAGGCAGGCCACCTGCGTGGTGGCCGCGGCTCCGGCAGTGGCGCCCGCTGCCTTCAGGAACAGCCGGCGATCCATGCGAATGCTTCCCATGAGGATCTCCCAAGAAACGGGGGGACAAGAACCGGGCCAGGGGGTGTCGCCCTGGCCCGGAGGTCTACTGCACTAGAAACGGACCTCGAGCGAGGCGTAGTAGTTCCTCAAGGTGGCCGGGTAGGAGTACTGCAGCATGGGATTGTTGGCGAGGTTCATCGCGGACTCCCAGTTCTGGCCAGCCTGGGCGGAAGGCCCGATCTGCCAGCCGCTCATGGCGGTGCTGTACTTGTAGTCGATCACGCCGAGCCGGAGGCCGGCATTCTTGGCGAAGCGCCACTGGATGTAGCCCTCCCACACGTCGCCGCGGGCGCCGAGCTTGTCGGTGTATTCGCCGGTGGCGGGGGTGTAGGTCCACCAGCGAGGAGACCCGTGGTTGAACTCGACGCCGAACCCGAAGGCCGGGGTCGGGTCATAGCGCACGCCGGTGTAGTAGGCCGTGGCCGTCTGGCTCTTGTTGGGGTCGCCCATGAGGCCGCCGAAGCCGGACAGCTGCGTGAGGCCGGTGGGGTAGCCCGCGGGCATCACGGAGGGGAACGTCCAGTAGGCGCCGTACTGCGAGACCTTGCCATTCGGCAGGCTCTTGAGGTAGCCGGCGCTCACGAAGTAGGTGAACGTGTCGCCGATCTTGTGCTTCCAGGTAGCCGTGAACTGGTCCATGTCGCCGAGGTTGGCGGTGGCGCTGACGTACTGGGTCGAAGGCGTCTGGCCGGGGATGGGGAAGTTGATGGTGTTCCCGAAGGGGATGTCCGTCATGTTGCCCATGCGGTTGTAGCCCAGGTAGAGGTTCGCGCTCTGCACGGACTCGCCCAGCTGGAAGAGCAGGGGCATGTCGAACATCACGCCCAGGACCGTGGTGTCCTTGAGGGGGCCAATGTTGCCAACCACCGGCGCGATGGCGGAGGGGTTCGTCCCGTTGAACTTGGCGAAGTCCATGCCGACGATGTTCTGGTTCGACTTGACGTTGCCGCCGCCGCCGAAGCCGCTCTCGTAGCCCACGCCGTAGCAGAGGCCCAGCAGGGTGTCCTCGGGGAAGCCGAGCTTGTCGAGCTGGAACTTCCAGCCGATGCCGTCGATGGTGGCGTTCACGGCCAGGGCCTGGGGCGTCGCCTGGCGCTCACCGCCTTCACGCACTTCGAAGGGCGGGCCGTCCGAGGTGTTCTGGCGACCGATGGAGAGGATGCTGGCGACGGAGTTGAAGTGGTAGACCAGGCTGGCCCGCTCCACCAGCAGCGCGTCCGTGGCGGGCGTCTGGCCGGCGGTGAAGGCGGTGCTGATGGTGTTGGGCGTGCCGTTGAAGGTGGGCACGTCCGAGCCGCCGTGGATCTTGTACATGACGAGGCGGCCCATGATCTTGGCGTTCTCGTTGATGGTCATGCCCATGTTCAGGCGGAGCCGGGTGGACCACTGGACCGAGTTGCTCCAGTCCTGGGCGCTGACCGGCTGGGCGATGGGCATGGGCATCCCGGCGGCCGGGCCGGAAGGCGTCTGCATGAAGCCCATGAACTGCTGGTAGGGCTTGAAGGACTCCTTGGTGCTGTCGAAGCGGGTGCGGAGCTCGCCGCTCCAGGCGATGTTCATGCCGGAGACCTTGGTCTCGACCTTGACCAGGCGTTCATCCACCGCCTGGGCGGTGGCGGCCTTCTCTTCGATGGCCTTGAGCTGGAGCTTCAGCTGCTCGATCTGCTTCTGCAGCTCGGCGGGGGTCTGGGCGCTCAGGGCTGCGGGCGCCAGCAGGGCGACGAGGGCGAGCGTGATGCGGGATTTCATAGGGTGTCTCCGTGGAGAACGGTTCAGAAGGGGAAGGAAGAGACAGCGGCCTGGCGGCGGCTCAGCCGCCGCAGGTCTCGGGCTGCGGGGAGTCGGAGGCGTGATTGACCAGGAAGGTCTGCACGTCCTTGACCTGCTCGGGCTTCAGCACGGAGTCGAGCTTCTCGGCGCCCTTCTTGTGCTTGCCGGCCGCGAAGTAGGCCTTCCACTGGGCCTGGGTCTTCGAGAGCGGGGTGATCTCCTTGGCCGGGGTGCCGGGCGCGTGGCAGGCCTTGCAGGTCTTCTTGAAGAAGAACTTGCCCTTGGTGTCGCTGCCGCCCTCGGCGGCCAGGGGGGTCGCGAGCACGGCGAGGAGGGTGAGGAGCTTCAGGGTGTTCCGCATGGAGCACGTCCTTTCTGGGGTGGGTGGAGGTAGAGAAAGGCCGAGGCACTGGGGGGTGCAGTCGGTCGGTTAGGACACTCGCGTGGGGTCGAACAGTGGACACATTTCCAGATCCGCTGGATAGAGGATGGAAGGGTAATGATCGGGGTCAAGCGGTTCGTGACCAAGGTCACATTTAATTAAATAACCACAAAGGAATAAATGCTCAACCTCCCTGTTTGTCGCGTTTCTTTTTTCATTAATCACAAAATCGCCCACATTGACCGACCCGGATTCCGCGTGGTGTTCGGCGTCAACGACCCCCGGATTCCGGTGTTGAGGCCGGAATCCAGGGGTGGAAAGGCACTGCTCGCCTAGGTCCGGAACTGCCCCACGGTTTTCGCGAGGTCCTCGGCCACGTGGGCGAGGTCGCTGGAGGTCCGGGCCACCTCCTGGACGGTGCTCGCGAGCTGCGCGGTGGCAGTTGCGTTCTGGGTGGCCTGCTGGGCGCCATCCTCGACGTTGGCTGAGACCTCGTCGCTGGTGTGGGCCTGCTCGTCCGTGGCGCTGCCGATCTCCAGGATGAGGGCGGAGAGGCCGCCCACGCTCTCCTGGATGGAGCTCAGGGCCCGCACGGTTTCGCTGACCGTCTTCTGGCCCCCGGCCACGGCGGTGTTGGCTTCCTTGATGATCCCGGCGATCTCCCGGGCGGCCTGGGTGGACCGCTCGGACAGCTTCCGGACCTCGTCGGCCACCACTGCGAAGCCCTTGCCGTGCTCCCCGGCCTTGGCGGCCTCGATGGCGGCGTTGAGGCTCAGCAGGTTGGTCTGCCGGGCGAGCTCCTGGATGACCTGGACGGCCTTGACGATCCGATCGGAGGTGCCCCGGATGGTGGTCATGGCCTCCAGCGTGTGGCTGCCGGCCTGGTGTCCTTCGCCTGCGGCCCGCACGGCGGTGTCGGCCTGCTTGCCTGCCTGGTGGACGTTGGAGGCCACCTGCTGGATGGAGGCGGAGAATTGCGTGACGGCGGCGGCGAGGCGCTCGGTGCTCTGCCGCTGCTCCTCGGCATTCCGAGCGATCTGGTTGGTGGTGGCGGCCATCTGCTCGGCCCCTGCGGACAGCTCCATGGAGCCGCTGGCCGTGCGTGCCGAGGCGTCCGAGAGGCCCTGCCAGATGATCCTGAGTTGCGCGAGGAACTCATTGAAGGCCTTGGCCACGCGGCCCAGTTCGTCATCGCTGTGGATTGGCAGGTCCGCGCGGAGGTCGCCTCGGACCAGGCCCTGCTCGATGGCCCGGCACATCTCCTCGGCGGGTCGGGCCACGCTCCGCGAGATGACGATCGACAGCCAGATGCCAAGGCCCAGGGCGCTCACCCCCAGGGCCAACAGCAGTAGGTCCGCGCGCTCCGAGGCCTTGATCGCCGCGAGACTCTGGGTCTTGGTGGATTGTTCCTTCAGGGCCGAGAGCTTCTCGAGGCCGGCCTCCCAGGCGTTGATGGCCTTGCGCCCCTCGCCGAAGATCAGCCGGACCGCTTCGTCTTTCCGGCCCTGGTCCGCCAGGCTCACGAACTCGTCGTGGATCCGATTGGCCGCGTCCCGGTCCGGCCGGAGCGTCTTCAGGATGGCGAGGGTCTCGAGGTCTTCCGGGCTGGTGAGCGCGGCGACCTGCTTTTCCGCGTCGTCATAGGTGGCCTTGGCCTTGGCGAGCTTCGCCTTCTGGGTCGTGCGCGCCGCGTCCGAGGACTCCAGGGCGTAGGCGCGGATGAAGCGTCCGGTCAGGAGCATCTGCCGGTCCATGAGCGCCCCGAGGACCAGGCACCGCTGCTCCTTTTCCACCAGCTGCTTGAGCGTGGCCTGGGCCCGGTTGGCCTGGAGGTGGGCGACCAGGACTGCGAAGAGCAGGAGCGCGAGCAGCGTCCCGAAGCCCAGGCCCAGCCGCCGCGCGATGTTCAGTTTCGCCAGCATGATGCCACCTCAGAGCCGGGGTTCAGCTCACCCTCCGGATCGGAAGCGGATCTTTATGTCATTAATGGGGGACCGGGTTCGTGATATCAATCACGCTCAGTTAAATGCTTAATGAGGAATTTCTTTATCCGGCTGGTGTTTTCCCGGCGTTCTGAGCTATGTTCGGGGCTCAGGGAGCGAGCTCATGACCGACACCAGACCCCACCCCACCCGGGAGCAGGATGCGGCGGTGGCGCCCATGATCGACCACGACCTGCAGCGCCAGGTCTTTGTCTGTACCGCCAAGAGCTGCGCGGCCAACGGCTCCGAGGCGGTGCTGGAGGCCTTCCGCAGCCAGCTCATGCAAGAGAGCCTCCTGTTCTTCAAGGGCAACCAGACGGGTCCGGTCCACTGCGGCCACTGCGGGTCCGTGGGCTTCTGCGCCATCGGCCCGGCGGTCCTGGTCTATCCCGATGGCGTCTGGTACGCCCACGTCACCCCCGCGGACGTGCCGGAGATCATCGCGAGCCACCTGAAGGGCGGCGTGCCCGTCGAGCGGCTGGTGCGGAAGCGGCTGGGGTAGGCCTGCGTGTTGACCCTTCAGGAATCGCCGGGAATCATACCGCCCTTGCGCAGCCCATTGGGATCTTCAAGGATCTCCACGAAGGACACGAAGGCGCAGTCATCGCGCCGACAGGGCATCCGGGCCTGCAGCCCCCGGTCGCGTGCGACCGGCCAAGGGGGGGGGCGGCTGGGACGGCTTTCTGGGGCCGCAGCCAGCCGCCTCCCCCTTGGGGATGCCCGGGGTGGGCCAGGGCGCATTCGTGTGCTTCCTGCGCCCGCAGGGCGTCTTCGTGAACTTCGTGGAGAGGTTGTTCTGCGGAGTCTGGCCGACAACCAGATCTGGGAATGAAACCTAACCGCAGAACTCGCCGAGCAGGGGCCAGCTAGTCGCCGGCTTCGAAGGCCTGGCGGTCCTCGGGCGTGTCCACATCGGCCCACTCGGGGCCCGCCTGGGGCAGGGCCAGGTGGGGCAGGGCGCTGGTCAGGCGCCAGAGGGAGCGCTCCCCGGAGGCCGCCAGGAGGGGGCGCAGGCGGGCCGGGAGCCAGCCGCCCAGGGGCTGCAGGTGGCCTTCGTGGAGGCCCACGACCCAGCAGGCAGCGGCAGGATCCGCGGCCGCGCAGAGGTCGGCCCAGGCCCGCAGGCGCTCGGGGGTCCAGCGCACCTGATCACAGGCCACGACCCACCAGCGGTCCACCTCGGGAGCCGCCGCCGTCGCCCAGAGGCGCAGGGCCGCCGCCGGTCCCTCGCGGGGATCATCGAGGCGGGACAGGTCGGGACGGTCCGGCAGGGCCTCGCCCAGCACCTGGACGGGTCCGTCCGGGAAGACGGCCTCGAAAACCCGCACCAGGTGCCCGCCCCAGCTGCCGCCCGCGGGGTGCTCCAGGGCGTGCTTCCGGGCGCCCATGCGCTGCCCGGCGCCGCCGCTCAGCAGCAGCAGCCCCGCCCTCAACCGCCGACCTGCCACATGCCCAGGGGAAGGTCCGGCGCCCCGCCGTGGCGCATGGGGTGGCAGTCGAGTTTCAGCGAGAGGGACTGGCGGATGAGCTCGACGAGCTCGTCATGGGTTGCCCGGGCTCGCAGGGGCTGGAGCAGGCTCACGGGGCGGTTGCCGAACAGGCAGGCATTGAGGTCGCCCTGGCTGGTGAGGCGCACCCGGTTGCAGTGGTTGCAGAAGTCCGCGCTGAGGGTGGAGATCACGCCGACCTTCCCCTGGCTCCCGGGGATGCGGAAGAGCCGCGCGGGGCCTTCTTCGAGGCCCACGCCGGGTTCCTCCTCCAGGGTGGTTCCCAGGCCGTCCTGGATGACACGGAGGATCTCCGCCGCGGGCATGAACTGCTCCCGGCCCCAGCCGTTGCCCAGGTAGGGCATGAACTCGATGAAGCGCACCTGGATGCCGTCCTGCTGGGCCAGCCGCGCCAGGGGCAGGATCTGGCTGTCATTCCAGCCGCGCAGCACCACGGCATTGAGCTTGGTCTTCAGGCCCACGGCCCGGGCGGCCTCCAGCCCCGCCAGCACCCGGCCGAGGCCGTCCTTGGTGGTGAGGCGCTCGAAGGTCTCGCGGTCCGCGGCGTCCAGGCTGACGTTGACGCCCAGCAGGCCGGCGTCCCGGAGGCTGCGCGCCCGTCGGGCCAGGTGGAGGCCATTGGTGGTGAGGTGCACCCGGCCTTCCACCTCGGGGCTGATGCCCGCGACGATGGTCTCCAGGTCCCTGCGCAGGAGCGGCTCGCCGCCGGTGAGGCGGACCTTGCGGATGCCCAGGCTGGTGAAGACCTTCACGAGCCGGACCACCTCATTGCGGCTCATGGCCGGAGTGGCGGTCCGCTCACAGGTGCCGGTCCTCGGCTTGCAGTAGACGCAGGCCAGGTTGCACTGGTCAGTGACGGACACGCGAAGGTAGGTGATGCCGCGGCCCAGGCCATCCTTGAGTTCGTCCTTCACGCGGAGCATGCGGGGCAGCGGGGTCTGGGGGGGCTGCAGATAGAGGGGAGGCACGGGGGCTCCATTCCTTCCCAGGATGCCGCGTAAGCCGACCTGCGGCAGGGGTTCGTGCCAACGGTCACAGCGGCCCGGGGCTCCGTGAGAGGATGGAGCCATGCTCGTGGACGCGCACTGCCACCTCACCGGGACCTACCTGGAAGCCGACCAGGTGGAGGTCACTCTGGCCCGGGCGCGGGCGCAGGATGTGACCGGGTTCATCGCCGTGGGCACGGATCTGGAGGACTCGCGGACGGTGCTGGCCCTGGCGGTTCGCACGCCCGGCGTCCAGGCCAGCCTGGGGGTGCATCCCCACGAGGCCAAGTCCTGGTCGCCGGAGGTCGCCACTGCCCTGGAGGCCCTGCTGCGCCATCCCGCCGTGCGCTTCGTGGGCGAGACGGGCCTGGACTGGCACTACGACCTGAGCCCCCGCGACGTCCAGGAGACCGCGTTCCGGGCCCAGATCCGCCTGGCGAAGGCCATCGGGAAGCCCCTGATGATCCACACCCGGTCCGCCCCCGAGGCGACGCTCCAGGTGCTTGAGGAAGAGGGAGCCGACGCGGTGCGCGGCATCATCCACTGCTTCAGCGAGGACCGCGCCTTCGCCAGCCGGGCGCTGGACCTGGGCTTCTACCTGAGCTTCTCGGGCATCGCCACCTTCAAGAACGCCCTGGCGGTCCGCGAGGTCGCGGCCTGGGCCCCGGCGGACCGCATCCTGGTGGAGACCGACGCGCCCTTCCTGGCGCCGGTGCCCTACCGGGGCAAGCCCAACGAGCCGGGCTTCGTGCGGTTCACGGCGGAGGTTGTGGCGGGGCTGCGAGGGATTCCTGCCACCCGGCTCGCGGAGCAGACCACCCAGAACCTGGAGGCCCTGTGCGGCTGGGCGCCCTCCTCCTGATGGGCACGGCGCTGCTCGCGCCCACCCTCGCCGCCCAGGGCCGGAAGCCCCTCGCCTGGGAGCGGCTCGCGCCCCTGGACTGGCAGGTCGGAGCCCGCCCCGCGTCGGAGCCGGTCCCGGCACCACCGGCCCCCTCCACCGGGTCCGTGGTGGTGGCGCTGACGGGCGATGGCACGCTGCGGGTCCGGGATGCCCGGGGCGTCCTCCAGCTGCAGGCGGGGCTGCCGGGGCGGCCTCTCCGAGCCTGGCGGGACGGCGGCTTGCCGCTGCCCACCGCCTCGGGCGAGTGGCGCTTTCCCGACAACGCACCTCTGAAGCAGGGGCTCGGTGGGCTGCACTGGGCGGCCGCGGACTTCCGGCCTTTCCTTGAGGGGCTGCTCTGGGTGCTCGAGGATGGCGAGGGCTTCCTCACGGTGGTCCATCCGGGCACGGCCCGCGTGATCCACCTGCCGCTGCCTCCGGGGCGAGACCTGCAGATCAAGTTTCTGCCGGACCGCCTTGAGGTGCTGGCCGGGGATGTGGAGAAGGGCGCTCCAAGGCAGTGGTCTCTGCCCTGGATCGGTCTCCTGCCGCGCCTGGCGGCCCTCGGACCGCACCCGAATCCGGTCAAGCCCGGCACCGCCCTCGCGCCCTTCCCGAAGGACTGAGAACGCTCCCTTTGAGGATTGGCACGCCCCTGGCTGCCTGAAGGGTGGAACCGATCGGCATGGACTCGGCACCCAACCTTGTGGAGGGCTTATGAGCATCACCCGCACCCCGACCCGGATCGCCCTGTTGTTGTTGCCTGCGGCCATCGTGATGGCGGCGCCCCAGGCGCCCGCAGCCCCGGAAGATGAGACCTACCAGGGCGAGGCTCCTGAGCGGTATGCCATGGTGCGCGCCCTGGAGGGCGAGGTGATCGTCTTCAAGGGAGAGGTGCAAGAAGCCCTCACCCGGGGCACCCCCATTGGCGAAGGCGATGTCGTGGAAAGCCGCGGTCGTGGCGTTCTGCAACTCGGTGACGGCACCCGCATCGCTTTCGGCAGCGCCACCCGCTTCACCGTGGCGGCGCTCTTCACCGACAAGAAGGGCGAGCGGCAGGTGCTGCTCCGTCTCGACTACGGGCGCGTTCGGGTGCTCCTGGGCGGCCAGTCTGATGCCCGGCTGCGCGTGGACACCCCTTCAGGTAGCGCCTCCGTCTTCGACAAGGGCTCCTTCAGTCTCGAGGCCGAGCGCGACCGCACGGTGCGGCTGAAGGTGCACACCGGCCGCGTGACCTTTGCCAACGAGCGGAACGAGACTCGCGTCGCGGCGGGCGACCGGCTCACCGTCTACAGCCCCCAGGATGGCCTGGACCGCGTGCGCAGCTTCAACACCTATGACGGGGACGACTTCGACCGCTGGTGCGACCGGGCCATGGCTGTCCGCCAGGGCGAGAGCTGGCAGAGGGTGCCCTCCGAGATCCGCTACTACGCCGACGACCTGGACCAGAGCGGCCACTGGATCAACAGCCCCGAGTTCGGCTGGGTCTGGCAGCCCAACGGGGTCGCCGAGGACTGGCGCCCCTACTACCGTGGCCGCTGGGCGCCCTACGCCGGCGGCATGACCTGGATCTCCGACGAGCCCTGGGCCTACGTCGCCTACCACCACGGCCGCTGGCACTGGGCCGCGGGAGCGGGCTGGTTCTGGATCCCCGGCATCTACTACAGCCCCGCCTGGGTGGCCTGGAACCACAGCCCCGGCTATGCCGGCTGGGCGCCCCTCGGCTACCACAACGAGCCCTGCCACTGGGGCTACGGCGCCTGGGGCGGCGGCTACGCCTGGAACGTGGTGGCGGTCGGGCACCTGAACTTCGGCAACATCCACACCCGGATCACCATCAATACCGGCCTGCTGCGGACCTTCAACGGAGGCAGGGACCTGCACGCGCCCTGGCAGCGGTCACCGCTCATCGTCTCCCGGGCTGAGTTCCACAGCGGTCATGTGGACACGGCCTTCCGGCCGGAAGTCCACCGGGAGCGGCTGGGGGCCTACGAGCGCCAGGCCCAGGTGGCCACGGGCCGCGTCATCGTCCGGCGCGAGCTGCGCCCCGCCGGTCCTGCAGAGGTCCGTCCGGGCGGTCCCGCACCCGGACCGAGCCGCGCCCCCTTCGAGGAGCGGCGCACCAAGTCGATGGAGGGGCTCACCCCCAAAGAGCGGCCCCGCGACCTGACCCCCAGCCGGATCGAGACCTCGCCCCGCGAGCGCATGCCCGAGTCCCGGCCCAGGGCCGAGGAGCGGCGTCCCGAGACCTTGCCGCGCGAGCGGATGCCCGAGTCCCGGCCCAAGGCCGAGGAGCGTCGCCCTGAGACCTCACCCCGCGAGCGGATGCCCGAGTCCCGCCCCAAGGCCGAGGAGCGTCGCCCTGAGACCTCGCCCCGCGAGCGGATGCCCGAGTCCCGGCCCAAGGCCGAAGAGCGGCGTCCCGAGACCTCACCGCGTGAGCGGATGCCCGAGTCCCGCCCCAAGGCCGAGGAGCGGCGCCCTGAGACCTCGCCCCGTGAGCGGATGCCCGAGTCCCGGCCCCGGTCCGAAGAGCGGCGTCCCGAGGCCGCCCCCAAGCCCGAGGCAAAGCCCCACGAGGCTCCCCCCAAGCACGAGGTCCCCAAGGAGAAGCCAAGGGAAGAGCGCCACTGACCCCCTTCACAGCATGGAAAAGGGCCCCGAACGGGGCCCTTTTCCGATCTCCGCCGCACCGCGGCGGAGCAGCAGCTAAACGACCTCAATCGGGTAGATCCCTCGCTGGATCAGCTCGCTGGCGATGCGGCCGCGCAGACGGGCGCTGCTGGTGGGGTGGAACTCGGTGAAGGCCTTCACACCGGCCAGGGCGTGGCGCAGGGCCTCGCCTTCGACCACATCGGCGCAGAGCATGCGGGCGTCGCCGTGGACCTTGTGCCAGCTCTCGTTCACGTAGAGCTCCGTGATGTCGCGGGCGATCTGGGCCCAGCGGTGGCCGCTCTCGAGCATGCGCTCGGCACGGACGATGGCGCTCTCCATGGCATAGATCTCCATGAGCATGTTGCTCATGCGGCCCATGACCTCCTGGTTGTCGATGAGCTTCTGGCCCAGCACCTGCACGGCCAGACCCGCGGCCAGCATGCACTGGCGCTTGCTCAGCTCCACGCCGTGCTTGAGGCGCGCGAGGGGCCCGGTGAAGGCGTCGGCCTTGACCGGGTTGGAGATCTCCTTGGCCACCTGCTGGCCGAACTGCATGAGCGGCAGCTCGCCCTTCATGGCGCGCTTGAGCAGGGTGCCGGCGATGAGCAGCCGGTTGATCTCGTTGGTGCCCTCGAAGATGCGGTTGATGCGGCAGTCGCGCAGGGCCTTCTCGGGTGGGTACTCGGCGCTGAAGCCGTAGCCGCCGTAGGCCTGGACGGCCTCGTCGGCCACGAAGAACAGGGCCTCGCTGGCCCACACCTTGGAGATGCTGCACTCGATGGTGTACTCGTCGATGGCGGCCATCTTGTCGGCGCCGGCGGTGGGGCTGGACCAGCTGGTGCGGGCGAGGGCCTCGTCGATGTAGCCCACGGTGCGGAAGTTCATGGCCTCGCAGACGAAGATCTTCGCGGCCATGTCCGCCAGCTTCTGCTGGATGAGGCCGAAGGAGTTGATGGCCTTGCCGAACTGCTGGCGCTCGGTGGTGTAGCGGATGGCGTATTCCAGGATCCGCTTCATGCCGCCCTGGCTGCCCACACCAAGCTTGAAGCGGCCGATGTTCAGGATGCCGAAGGCGATCTTGTGGCCCTTGCCGATCTCACCCAGCAGGCGGTCCTTGGGGATGCGGCAGTTCTCCAGGATCACGGTGCGGGTGGAGCTGCCCTTGATGCCCAGCTTCTTCTCCTCGGCGCCGGTACTGATGCCAGGGTCCGTCTTCTCGACGATGAAGGCGCTGAACTGCTGGCCATCCACCTTGGCGAAGATCACAAACACATCGGCGAAACCGGCGTTGGTGATCCACATCTTGGTGCCGTTCAGCACCCAGTGGTCGCCGTCGAGCACGGCGGTGGCCTTGGCGCCCATGGCGTCGGAGCCGCTGCCGGCTTCCGTGAGGGCGTAGGCCGCCAGCCACTCGCCGCTGCCCAGCTTCGGCAGGTAGGTCTGCTTCTGGGCCTCGGTGCCGAAGTAGACAATGGGCAGGGTGCCGATGCCGGTGTTGGCGCTGTAGGTCACGGCGAAGCTGCCCTGCTTGCTCATCTCCTCCAGCACGAGCATAGCGGTGCGCTTGTCCAGGTCCATGCCGTCATAGGCCTCGGGGATCTCGAGGCTGAGCAGGCCCAGCTCACCGGCCTTCTTCATGAGCGACACGGTCAGCGGGAGGTCCAGCTTGTCGATCTCTTCGTCCCGGGGCAGCACCTCGCCCTGGATGAAGTCCTTCGCGGCCCGGGCGAACTCCTTGCTCTCGTCACCGAAGTCCTCGGGCGTGAACTGGGGCATGGTGCCGATGGGGGTCAGCAGGAAGCTGCCTCCCTTGACCTGCTCTGCCGCGGCGATGCTCATCTTGGACCTCCGGATTGGGTAGGGATCAAGATGGGCGGCAGGACGGTTCTTGACTAGTCTCTACCTCTGGTCAACGAGGCGTTACTTCGGGTAAAGGCGCGGCTCTGGTTCAATGGAAGTTCGCAGGAGCGCGCCTGAGCCAGTCTTCGGGCAGCGGAGGTGGGATGCCGGAAGGCCGACAGGTGCAGCAGATGTTCTCGGCCATCGCCGGGAAATACGACGTGCTCAACCATGTCCTCTCGGGTGGCGTGGACTTCTGGTGGTGGTGGCGCATGGCCCGGGCCAGCGGTGCGGCGCCCGGCAAGCGGTTCCTGGACGTGGCGGCCGGCACCGGGGACTCCAGCGTGGCCCTGGCCCGCCGGGGCGCGGAAGTGCTCAGCACCGACTTCACCCACGCCATGCTGCGGCTGGGGCCGGCCAAGTTCGCCCGGAAGGGACTGGCGGGCCTCATCTGGGCCTCCAGCGACGCCGACGCCCAGCAGCTGCCCTTCCGGGACGCCAGCTTCGACGGCCTGACCATCTGCTACGGCATCCGCAACGTCGAGGACCGTCCCCGAGCCTACGCCGAGTTCCTCCGCGTCTTGAGGCCCGGCGGCCAGCTCACCATCCTGGAGTTCAGCACCCCGGTGCTGCCCGGGCTGAGGGGCTTCTACACGTGGTACAGCCTGCGCGTGCTGCCCCGGATCGGAGCCTGGATCAGCGGGGACGGCTCGGCCTACACCTACCTGCCCGAGAGCATCCGGACCTTCCCAGATCAGCGGGCACTCGCGGCGGAACTGGCGTCAGCGGGCTTCCAGGGGGTCCACTGGACCAACCTCACGGGCGGCATCGTGGCGCTGCATGTGGGTCTGAAGGGCTGAGGGCTCAAGCCATCCGGTGGCGCTCGGCCACCATCTGATCGATGATCTGCACCACTTCCTCGCTGGCCCGCTCGGCGTCCTCGAAGTGGGCGTAGATGTCGCCCTGGGTGACCGGGTCGTTCTCCCAGTGGGTGCCCAGCAGCGCCACGGCCTGGTGGACGCTGGCATGGACCCGGGTGTGCGGCTGTTCCAGCCGGGGGTAGGAAGGCACGTGGGAGAAGCTGGTGGCGCCGTCTCCCTCGTAGTACCAGGTGCCCAGGCGGCAGCCCCGGTGGTCCGTCTGGATGGCCCGGGCCTCCGGCGAGCCGGCCCCCTGGTGCAGCACGCGGTAGCCGTTCTGCTTGTAGAGGAAGTGGTCCATCTTCACCAGGGAGGCGAAGCTGAAGTCCTGGGCCCGGCTGATCTGGGTGAAGGAGGTCTTGGCGGAGTCGGCGAACTTCAGGACCTGGGCCCGGAACTCGGTCACGGCGCTCCGGCTGCCCTCGGCGATCTCCTTGACCTGGCGGGAGTCGTTGATCATCCGGTTGGTGGCCTGGCCGAAGGACTCAATGGTCGCGGCGATGCTGGCGGCGGCGTCCTTGGTGTTCTCGGAGAGGGTGCGCACCTCCTCGGCCACCACGGCGAAGCCCTTGCCCACGTCGCCCGCGTGGGCGGCCTCGATAGCGGCGTTCAGGGCCAGGAGGTTGGTGCGGTCGGCCACGTCGGTGATGACCTGGACGATCTGGTTGATCTCCTCCCCCTTCTCGTGGAGGAGGGTGATCTGGGCGTTGGTTTCGGCCACCATCTCGGCCACCTGATTCAGGTTCGCAACCAGGTCCTCGATGGTGGTGCGGCTGCCGTCGGCCTCCTTGGCCGTCTCCCGGGAGAGCTGGCCGACGATGGACAGCTCCTGGGTCATGTTCATCAGGTATTCCTGGATGGACTTCAGGTTCCCGATGAGGTTGCCGGAGTTCAGGTCGGTGATGCGCGTGATGAGCTTCTCCTTGAGGGCCATCTGCTGCACCTGGCCCATGCTCTCCACCGAGACGTTGATGCGCTGCATGCCGTCCTTGAAGGCCCCGTGCAGACCCTGGTCCATGGCCAGCCGGAAGGTCTGCCCCCGGGAGGCGTGGTCGAAGGCGGAGAACACCTCGCGGAAGTAGGCCTCCTGCTGGTCGAGCAGGTCGTTGAGGGCCCAGGCCAGCTTCCCGGTGGCGGCGCCTTTCTTGATGCCGGTGATGCGCTGGTCCAGGTTGCCCAGGGCCGCGGCTTCCAGCTGCCCCGTGATCTTGCCGACGGCGTTCAGGATGCGGTGCACGGTGTAGTAGGTCAGGGTCAGCACCGCGGCCGTCAGGGCGAAGGCGGCCCAGGCTGCGGTCGAGTAGCCGCCAGAACCCAGTCCCAGGTAGGCGAACCCTAGGAACAGGCCGAAGCTGAGGGCCACCAGCAGGTGGACCCTAGAGCCCAAAGACAAATTCTTCATAGCTCAAGCCCTTCTGTTCGAGTGTCTGGTTGAGGAGTGCAAGAGAGGCCTTCATGCCGGCCTGGCCATCTCCGGCCCGCCGCTCGGCTTCCAGCAGGGCCTGGTAGACGCCGCTGATGGCCTGGATGGCCTCGGGCCGGGGCTTCCGGCGGACGGAGTAGTAGCCGATGAGGCTGCCCCTGGAGTCCAGGGAGGGCGTGATGTTGGCCCACACCCAGTAGAAGCTGCCGTCCTTGGCCAGGTTCTTCACGTAGGCGGAGATCTCGCGCTTGGCCTGGATGGTGTCCCAGAGCAGCTTGAACACCACCCGGGGCATGTCCGGGTGGCGCAGGATGTTGTGCGGGGCGCCCAGCAGCTCCCGCTCGGCGTAGCCGGACATGGCGATGAAGGTGCGGTTGCCGTAGGTGATGAGGCCCTTCAGGTCCGTCTTCGAGACGATGAAGTCATCCTCTGCCATCACGCGTTCGTTCGAGGTCGGTAGGGGCCGGGCGGTCATAGGGGGAGTCTCCACTCCTCTGCTATCGGCTACGGAGCCCTCTCCCCCTGAGTTCTGCCAAAACCCGGGCGTTCAGACCTTGAACAGGGCCACTTCCTCCCGGATGCTCTCCGCGATGCGGGACAGCTCCGAGGAGGTGGCTGCCACCTCGGTGATCGTGGCCGAGAGCTGGTGGCTGGCAGAGGCATTCTGCCGCACATCCTCGGAGACCTGGCCCACCAGGGACCCGACCTCGTGGCTGATGCGCACCTGCTCGCCCGCCGAGCGCCCGATGCGGGTGGCCATCGCGACCGACTCCTGCACGTGGGCCTGGATCTGCTGGAGGGCCTTGGTGGTGGCTTCGGTGGTGAGGGTGCCCTTGCCCAGCGCCTGATCCGTGGCGCTGATGAGCTGGTTGATCTGATGGGTGGCCTGGGCGCTGCGCTCGGCGAGCTTCCGCACCTCCTCGGCCACCACGGCGAAGCCCTTGCCCATCTGGCCCGCCTTGGCGGCTTCGATGGCCGCGTTGAGGGAGAGCAGGTTGGTCTGCCGGGCGATGTCCTGGATCACGGAGACGGCGCTGATCATCTGGGCGGTCGCCTCTCGGATCTCATCCATGGCCCTGGCCGTGTCCTGGCCCGTGGTGATCCCGTGCTGGATGGCCTGCTCGGAACCCTCGGAGTGGGTGTGGGACTGCTCCGCCAGCTTGATCACCTCCTCCAGCGAAGCCAGGAGGGTCTGCATGGCATTCCCCATGGCCTGGGCGCTGCCCTGGGTGGACTGGGTGTGGGAATCCAGCAGGTTGGCCGTCTCGGAGAGGGAGGAGGCGGTGACAGAGAGCTGGGTGGAGCCGCTGGCGACGCCCTGGGAGTGAAGCCCCAGGCGCTGGAAGAACAGCTGGTAGAACTCCGTAAGGCGGTTGGCCTTTGCCGCGATGCGGCAGAGCTCATCCTGGCCCGCCACCGGGAGCCGCCGGGTGAGGTCGCCCTTGCCGCTGGCCAGTTCCTCCATGGCCTGATCCAGCGCTCCCAGCCGTTGCTGGATGCTCCGGATGGACACCAGGCCCAGCCCCGCCCCCAGGGCGATGGCCGCCAGGGCCACGATGATGGCCAGGGTGATGGCCCTGCCGAGGCTGCGGTTGGCCTGCTCCTTGGCCGCGGCCATGGCCAGCTCCTGGGCTCGGACCCGCTCCAGGAGCTGGGTCCGCAGCTCGCGCCAGAGGGGCGTGACCTCGGCCTTCGTGAGGGTCGCCCCGGCGGCGGGGGGGAGGGCCTTGTCCCGGATGGGTGCCTGCAGGGCCAGGAGCCGGGTCCACTTGTCCTGGATGCCCGCCAGGGACTTCCGGGCCTCGGGGCGCTCCCCCAGGAGGGCCGGGGCGCCCTGCAGGGCGTCGTTGAACTCCTTCACGGCGCCGTCGTAGTTCTCGTAGGCCTTGGTGTTCGCCGAATCCAGCAGGATGTTGCGGAGGGCCTGACCCGTCTGGAGACCATAGGCGTAGAGCCGGGTGTAGAGGAGCAGCTCCGGGGCTTCGTGGTCTGCATAGGCAAGGAAGGTCGACCGGCCCTGCTGGAGCCCCTGGAGGGCCACCAGGAGGGCCGCAGCGAAGAGGAGGGCCGTGACCCCCGTGGCGAAAAAGAGTCGGGTGGCGATGGTGCGAGCGTTCTTGAACACTTTCCCCTCCGGAGCTAACTGCATCCAGCCTTCCCATCGGCAGGATTTCCGGAATATTAAGTGATGGATAAAGGACGTTTAAGTCACAAGAGCCGCTTCTGGCTCCCAGGGTGGTTCAGCACCACCTGCTTGACGCGGTCGATCCAGGTGGACCGGGCGCCGGGTTCCAGGCGCTCGTGGGGCAGGCCGCGCTCGGCGAGGAGGCGGTCCACCAGCTGATCCACGGCCTCGGCGAAGAAGGCGTCCGTGTCCCGGATGCCGTCCGGGGCCAGCTGGCCCTCGAAGGGCACCTTGAAGAGCAGGTCGTAGCTCTTCATCCAGTGGTGCATGTAGCGCTCGATGGGCAGCTGGCGGCCACAGGCCAGCATCAGGTAGGCGTAGTTGTCCAGCACGCTGCGGTCGCAGACCAGCACGTCATGCTGGCTGGCCGAGCGGATCTCCTCGGCCATCTGGGTGAGGAAGATCCAGGTCTGGGCCTCCAGGGAGGTCTTCTGGTTGATGGGCAGGGGCGAGAGCCGCGCCACTTCCTTCACGATGTCCACATGGACGCCCTCCCGCTTGAGGGCTGCGGCCAGCTCATAGCAGAGGGTGGTCTTGCCCACGCCGTGGGTGCCGATGAATGCGACTTTCATCTCTCCAGTATCCCGGGGCCGGGCACCCCGGAAATGTGTTCTGCATCACCTTGGGCTCAGAACAGGCTGCTGCCGTCCATGACGTCGGGCTGGGGCAGGCTGAACAGCTTCAGGAGGGTGGGGGCCACGTCGCTGAGGGCGCCGCCGGCGCGGAGCTGCCGGGCCTCGAAGCCCCTGGCGACCAGCACGGCGGGCACTAGGTTCAGGGTGTGGGCCGTGTGGGGGTTGCCGCCCTCGTCGCGCATGCACTCGCAGTTGCCGTGGTCGGCGGTGATAAAGAGAGCGCCCCCGGCGGCCAGGGTGGCGTCGGCGATGCGGCCCACGGCGGCGTCCACGGCCTCGCAGGCGGTGACGGCAGCAGCCAGATCGCCCGTGTGGCCGATCATGTCGGGGTTGGCGAGATTGCAGACCAGCAGCCGGTAGGTGCCGGAGGCGATGGCGGCCTCCAGGCCCTGGCTCACGTCTGCCAGGCTCATCTCGGGCTGCAGGTCATAGGTGGCCACCTTGGGCGAGGGCACCAGGCGCCGCTCCTCGTGGTCGAAGGGCACCTCTCGGCCACCGTTGAAGAAGTAGGTCACGTGGGCGTATTTCTCGGTCTCGGCGGTGCGGAACTGCGGCCAGCCCTGGGCGCTGATGAGCTCGCCCAGGATCAGGTCCAGGCTCTGCGGCGGATAGGCCACGCTCAGGTAGGGCTCCAACTCGCCATCGTAGGCGGTGAAGGTGAGCAACTTCACCGCGGGGCGGTGCCTGGGCGTGAAGGCCGTGAAGCCCGGATGCACCAGGGCGTGGCACAGCTGGCGGGCCCGGTCTGCCCGGAAGTTGAAGAAGAGCACCCCGTCGCCGTCGGCGAAGGGCTGGAAGGTGTCCAGGGCCGTGGGCGCCACGAACTCGTCCGTCTCGCCCCGCGCATAGGCGGCGGCGATGGCCGCGAGGGCATCCGGAGCGCGCTGGGCGGCCTCTCCATCCACGTAGAGCTTCCAGGCCTGCTCGGTCCGCTCCCAGCGCTTGTCGCGGTCCATGGCGGTGTAGCGGCCGCACACGGAGCCGATCGTCACCAGGGGGCAGGTGCGGAGCTGGAAGGTGAGCCACTGGAGGAAGCCGTCGGCGCTCTTCTGGCCCGTGTCCCGGCCGTCGGTGATGGCGTGGACGGTGGTGGGAATGCCCTCAGCCTGGGCCCACTGGGCCAGGGCCACGATGTGGTTCTGGTGGCTGTGGACGCCGCCGTCGCTCACCAGGCCCAGGAGGTGCAGCCGCTTGCCGGAGGCCTTCAGCCCGGCCAGCAGCGTGGTGATGGGGGGATTCTCGCGGAAGGTGCCACGCCGGATGGCGGCGTCGATCCGCGTGAGCTCCTGCCAGACCACGCGGCCGGCGCCCAGGTTCATGTGGCCGACCTCGGAGTTGCCGAACTGCCCCTCGGGCAGGCCCACGGCCTCGCCGCTGGTGCCCAGCTGGGTGGTGGCGTAGTCCTTCCGCAGGGCGTTGAACCGGGGCATCGAGGCCACGAAGGTGGCGTCGAAGGCGTTCCGCGGACCGTCGCCGAAGCCGTCCAGGATGAGGAGGGTGATGGGGCCTTGGATCATGGGTCCTTCTCTCGGCGGTGGCGTGCTCAGGGCACCTGCTCCCCGTGGGGATTGGACAGCAGGTAGAGGACCGCCATGCGGACCGGGACCCCGTTGGTCACCTGGTCGAGGATGAGGTTGTTGGGGCCGTCGGCCACGTCGCTGGTGATCTCAAGGCCCCGGTTGATGGGTCCCGGATGCAGCACGACGACATCCTTCCGGGCGCGCTTCATCCGCGCCGTGTTGAGCTGGTAGAAGCGGCTGTATTCGCCCTGGCCCGGGATGTAGGCGCCGGTGCCGCGCTCGAACTGGGCGCGGAGCATCATGATGGCGTCCTGCTCGGGCAGCACGGCGTCGAAGTCGTGGCAGATCTCGATGGCGGGCCAGGTGGCCTTCATCTCCTGGGGCACCAGGGTCGGCGGGCCCACGAGCGTGACCTTGGCGCCCATGCGGTTCAGGAGCCAGAGGTTGGAGCGGACCACGCGGCTGTTGCGGATGTCGCCCACGATGGCAACGCGCAGGCCCTCCAGCTTGCCGAACCGCTTGCGCAGGGTGTAGGCGTCCAGCAGGGCCTGGGTGGGGTGCTCATGGGAGCCGTCCCCGGCGTTGATGATGCTGGCCTTCATGTGCCGGGACAGCAGCGCGTGGGCGCCGGGGGCGCTGTGGCGCATGACAATCAGGTCCGGGTGCATGGCCTGGAGGTTCATGGCCGTGTCGATGAGGGTCTCGCCCTTGTTGAGGCTGCTGGTGTCGGCGTCGAAGTTGATGATCTCGGCGGACAGCCGCTTCTCGGCGATCTCGAAGCTGTTGCGGGTGCGGGTGCTGTTCTCGAAGAAGAGGTTCACCACGAGCTTCTTGCGCAGGGCCGGCACGATCTTGATGCTGGGGCGCTCGCAGACCTCCTCGAAGGCCTGGGCCTGATCCAGGAGGGCGGTGATGTCCCGGGGGCTGAGGGGCTCGATGCCGAGCAGGTGCCGGTGGGGGAAGACGTAGCGTTCGGAGGTCATCAGCAGGCCTCCACGGTGACGCCATCTTCGCCGTCGATCTCCTTCATCCGCACGGCCACCCGGTGGCCCGGCGGTACTTCCACGGTGAGGCCTGCCAGGTCCGCCTGGATGGGTAGCTCGCGCCCGCTGCGGTCGGCCATGACGAGCAGCATCACGCGCCGGGGGCGCCCGTGGTCCAGCAGCGCATCCAGGGCGGCGCGCACCGTACGGCCGGTGTAGAGCACATCGTCCACCAGCACCACGGTGCGCTCCTTCAGGGTGAAGGGGATCTCCGTGGGCCGGACGATGGGGCTGCCCACCATCTCGGTGAGGTCGTCCCGGTAGAGGGTGATGTCGAGGGTGCCGACAGGGACCGCGGCCCCGGTGAGCGCGCGCAGCTGGATGGCCAGGCGCTCAGCCAGGGGCATGCCCCGGGAGCGGATGCCAAGCAGGACAATCTCCTCTTCAGGCTTGACCCGGGCCAGGAGATCCGTGGCGAGACGATGGACGATCGCCTCCATCTGGCCGGGGTCCACGGGGCAGGGGCCTTGGGCAGCGGGCATGGATCCTCCGACGAGCGCCTGTTCCAGGCGGGCGCCCACGATTCCAAGTCTAGCCGAGGCGGGGGTAAGGAGCTGGAACGGAATAACCATGGCCCTCGTTGGCCCCAGTCGGGATGCATCCGCAGGGAAGTGGATGTCCGATCCCCTCCAGGTAGTATTTGCAGTATTCAAGTCGAATACGCCACCCTCCGATGCCCCATCTGAGGACAAACATGAGTCAGGAACGACGGCAATACCGAAGAATCCCCTTGGAGGCCTCCCTGAGCTTCCAGGAACTCAGCTTCCACAAGGGGGCGGATACGGCCACCAGCAGCTACCGGGATGTCTCGGCCGGCGGGCTCCTGCTGGACTCTCCCCGGGCCTACCCCCTGGGGGCCCTGCTCAAGCTCGAGCTGCGAGTGCCGGGCTGGGGCCGCTACCAGAACCACTTCGGCCCCGTCCAGGAGGCTGAAGTCCGGCCCCTGGTCGCCCTGGGCATGGTGGTGCGCGTCGAGCAGATGGATGCCGGAGACTACGAGCTGGGAATCAAGTTCCAGAACGTCTATCCCGATGACCTTGAAGCCCTTGTAAAATTCCTGGAGGCCACTGCGCCTCCTTCCTCACTCTGATCCCGAGTCACCACCCCTTTCAGGAGGCCCCCGTGAAGATCCTCATCGTGGACGATTCCTCGACGATGCGGCGCATCATCATCAACACCCTGTCCCGCATCGGCTACACCGATGTGGTCGAGGGTGACAACGGCAAGAGCGGCCTCGAGCGGCTCGGCCAGGGCGGGGTGGAGATGATCATCACCGACTGGAACATGCCGGAGATGGATGGGCTTGAGTTCGTGAAGACCGTGCGGACCCAGAACCCCGTCATCCCGATCCTGATGGTGACGACCAACGCTGCCAAGGAGGACATCGTCGAAGCCCTCCAGGCTGGCGTGAACAACTACGTGGTGAAGCCATTCACCCCGGAGACCCTCAAGGAAAAGATCGAGTCCCTCCTGGGATAGGAGCAGGCCATGGATCAGTCCGAAATCGATGCCCTCCTCTCGGGAGGGGCGAAGTCGCCGAAAAAGCCCGAGGCCAGCGCCCCCGTCAAGGATCCCGTGATTGCCCCGCCGGCCGTCACGGTGGCCCCCCACGCCGAGCCACAGGCGGATGGCAGTGGGCACGTGATCTCCGAGCTGGACACGGTCACCGCCGTCACCGAGCGGGAATCCAACAAGGTCATGGACCAGCTGGATCAGATCGGCCAGCTCGTGAACCGCCAGCAGCGCCTCGTCACGGAGATCATGAGCAACGAAGGCGCCCAGGCGCCGGGCGTGCAGAAGGCGATCCTCGAGGTCATGAGCGCCAGCAAGGAGATCCAGGACAAGGTCTTCGAGGCCATGGACCTGATGCAGTTCCAGGACATCACCCGCCAGAAGCTGGAGCGCATCCTGCACCACCTGCGCCAGATCCACGACTACATCGTGGACCTGCTGGGCACCGGCCTGAAGAGTGACACCCAGCGACCCTCCATCAGCCACACCATCGCGCAGACCGGCACCACGCCCGACGAGAACAAGGCCCACGCGGATGCGGTGATCGAGGCCTTCAAGTCCCAGAAGAAGGGGTGACCCATGGCCGTCGAGTCCGCCCAGACCCTGCTCGCCACCGAGTTGGTGCCTTCAGGCCAGCTGGTCACCTTCACGCTCGACAACGTTGAGTTCGGCCTGGACATCGACCGGGTGCAGGAGATCACCCACCGGACTGACATCACCCCGATCCCCGGCAGCCCCAGCTTCATCCTGGGCGTCATCAACCTCCGCGGCCTGATCATCCCGGTCATCGACAGCCGGGTCCGGTTCCATCTGGCCCCCCAGGAGACCACCTCCAAGACCCGCATCATCGTGCTGCGCCTTGCCAGCGGACCCACGGGCCTGCTGGTGGACTCCGTGGCCGAGGTGGTGCGGCTCGAGGACCACGCCATTCGCGAGACCCCGCCCCTGGTGGCGGGCATCCGCGCCGAATACCTGGCGGGCATGGTTACCGTAGGCACCCGCCTGATCACCCTGATCCACCTGGAGAAGCTCCTGGAGAGCGCCGAGTTCACCCGTCGCGCCGAGTTCGATGATCTGGGCCTGGCCGGCACCATCGGGGGCACGGACGCCGACGACGACGATGACCTCGAGGAGGATGGCCAGCCCTACGTCACCTTCCGCCTGGGCCGGGAATCCTTCGGCATCGCCCTGCACGAGGTGGAGGAGATCGTCGAGCTGCCGCCGGTGACCAAGGTGCCGGATGCGCCGGACTACGTGCTGGGGGTGATCTGCCTGCGGGACCATGTCATGCCCTTGGTGGACATCTCCGAGATCCTCTCCATCCAGCAGGAGGGCGTCGAGCGCAAGCGCGACATGGTGGTGCTGCTCTCCTTCGGCAGCGCGAAGATCGGCGTGGTCGTGGACGAGATCCAGGAGATCCTCCGGGTGCAGGAGGGCCAGACCCTGCCGCCGCCCCAGACCCTCTCCGAGGACGAGCGCGAGCACCTGAGCGGCATCCTCCTGCTGCCGGGCCGCATGGTGAGCCTCATCAACGTCCTGAAGATCATCACGGGCGATGACCAGGAGAAGATCGCTGCCCTGGGCCAGGGCCTGGGCCTGGCGGACACCCGCACCCAGGAAGCGGCTCCCAGCCTCGAGCTGGTCGTGTTCCGCCTCGGGCCCGAGAACTACGCCCTGCGGCTCCACGAGGTGCGCGAGATCGTCATGGTGAGCCAGATCACGCCGGTGCCCCGGGCCCCCGAATTTGTGGACGGCGTCCTGAACCTGCGGGGCGAAGTGATGCCCGTGGTGGACCTCCGCACGCGCTTCGGCCTGGAGCGCGTGGAGGCGACCAGCATCTCCCGCATCCTGATCACGAGCATCGGCGGGGTCTTCACCGGCCTCGTGGTGGATGCCGTGGACGAGGTCCGCCCCGTGGAGCTGAGCCGCTTCGGCCCGCCTCCCGCCGTCACGGCCGTGGGGGCCAACCGCTACATCGAGAAGGTCGCCCGGCTCGACAGCAGCATGATCTTCCTGCTGGAGCTCCAGCAGCTGCTGACGGACACGGAAACCAGCCAGCTCCAGAACCTCCAGGGACGCCGCCCTGCGGCCAGCCGAACGGGTGAGCCATGAACGATTTCGCCCTGGACGACCCCAGCTTCTATGAGGACTTCCTTGTCGAGGCCCAGGAACACTTCGAGCAGATCGAGACCAACTTCCTGGCCCTCGAAGAGGCCCCGGGCGACCTCGACCTGCTGAACGCCATCTTCCGCAGCGTCCACACCATCAAGGGGGCCGCGGGCTTCCTCGGACTCCAGAAAGTGCTCTCGGTCAGCCACATGGGCGAGAACGTGCTGGACGACCTGCGCAAGGGCCGCATGGAGCTCAGCGACCGGGTCATGGAGCTGCTCTTCGAGACCGTGGACCTGCTCAAGGTGCTGGTCGACGACGTGGGCATCCAGGTCCGCAAGCAGGGCGAGCCCCAGGATCCGGATCCCAGCGAGCTGCTCCGGAACCTCGAATCCCTCAAGCGGGGAGAAGCTGTCGCCGCAGCCGCCGTCGGCGCGCCGGCGGTGCCCGCCCCCGCGAGCGTGGTCCAGCTGCCGCCCCTCCTGGCCGGGGTCAGTGAGGCTGGCAGGACCGCTGCCTTTGCTTCCCTCGCCGAGGGCAACACGGTGGTCGGCGTGCACGCCGAGCTCTCCGGCGCCATCTACGGCACGGCGTTCAATCCCTTCACGCTCTTCCAGGTCGCAGACCTGGTGGGGCGCCCGCTCCATCGGCAGCTCATTCCCCGCGAGCCCCTGGTGGACCTGGATTCCTTCGACCCCCGCAGCTTCCACCTGGATCTGGTGATCCTGCTTGAAGTCACCGAGTCGATGGAGGAGGTCAAGAAGGTCTTCGGCGCCGTCACCCACGCCGTCATCACCTACCATCCCCTGGCCATCGGCCCGGCACAGCCGCAGGCGGCCCCGGCCGCACCGGTGGCAGAAGTCGCTCCGGACCTCGCCACGCCAGAGCCCGCCACGCCGGAGCCTGCCGCGGCAGGGCCTGCCACTCCAGACCCGGCCGCCCCCACCGATGACCGTCGCAAGAACAGCCGTCGGGGCGGTGACGACAAGGGCGCTGGCGACACCATCCGGGTGAGTCAGGCCAAGCTCGAGCAGTTCATGAACATCGTGGCGGAGCTGATCATCAGCAAGACCATGATCAGCCACCTGGTGGAGCGCCTGGTGCCGCAGGTCAACGGCCATCCGGCCGCCGGCGTCGCCAAGGAGCTCGCGCACGCCTCGGTCTACCTGGACCACGTGAGCAAGGAGATCCAGGCCTCGGTGCTGGGCATCCGCATGGTGCCCGTGAAGACGGTCTTCTCGAAGTTCCCTCGCATGCTCCGGGATCTGGCCAAGGCCAGCGGGAAGAAGATCGAGCTGCAGCTGGTGGGTGAGGACACCGAGATCGACAAGAGCATCATCGAGGAGCTGGGCGACCCGATGATCCACCTGATCCGGAACAGCGCCGACCACGGCATCGAATCGCCGGAAGTGCGGCTCAAGGCGGGCAAGTCCGAGACGGGCATCGTGATCCTGCGCGCCCGCCACGAAGGCGACAGCGTGGTGGTCGAGATCGAGGACGACGGCAAGGGCATCGACCCGGCGGTCATCCGCGCCAAGGCCATCGAGAAGGGCCTGCTGACCACGGACCGGGCCGAGGCCATGCCCGATGAAGAGATCATCGAGCTCATCTTCGCGCCGGGCTTCAGCACCGCTGCCCAGGTCACGGACATCTCCGGCCGCGGCGTCGGCATGGACGTGGTGCGGTCCAATGTCCGCAAGCTCAACGGCCGGGTGGGCATCCGCTCCACGGTCGGGAAAGGCTCGGTCTTCACCATCAAGCTCCCCCTGACCCTGGCCATCATCGACGCCCTGCTCGTGAAGAGCGGCGGGCAGGTCTTTGCCATCCCGGGCACCGCCGTCGAAGAGACCCTGATCGTGCCCCTCGAGAGCGTGTCGCACCTCACCAGCCGGCAGGCCATCAACCTGCGCGGGGAGGTGCTGGGCGTGAGCCGCCTGCAGCACCTGCTGAAGTCCAAAGCCCCGGTGAACAGCGAGGCCGAGTCGGAGGGCCTCTCCGTGGTGGTGGTCTCCAGCTCCGGGCGGCGCATGGGCATCATCGTGGACGCCTTCGTGCGCCGGCAGGAAGTGGTCATCAAGCCTCTGGCGCCCTACCTTGCCGCCCTGCCGGGCATCAGCGGCGCCTCCATCATGGGTGATGGTGGCGTGGTCCTGATTTTGGATCCCGCAGAGCTCCTGCAGCTTGCCGTCCAGGAGGCTGTGTGAACCCTGGCGCCGCTCCGACGTCTCCGGCCCGCGCCGCGGGCCAAGGGTCTGTCCAGCACCGGTTCATGACCTTCGTTCTGAATGAACGAACCTACGGCATCCCCCTCCGCCACGTGGCGGAGATCACCCCGCTCAGGGAGCTGAACCGGCTGCCCCACATGCCCAAGGCGGTGGAGGGCATCCTCGACCTCCGGGGCCGGGTGGTGCCCGTGATGAGCCTGCGGGAGCGCATGTCCCTGCCTCCGCTGGATCCGGCCCTGATCCCAACCATCCTGGTTCTGGACCTGGCTGGCACTGCCACGGGCCTCCTGGTCGATGCCGTGGACGCGGTGCTGAGCGTGCCCGAGGAGGACCTCATTCAGGCCAGCCCCATGCTGGCTGGACTGGGCGGCGCCTGGGTCGAGGGCTTCATCGTCCAGGGCGACCGTGTCGTCACCTTGCTGGATGCGGCCCTGATCGCCAACCTGGGGCCGGGGCGCACCCAGGGCCGGGAAGCCCTCGCTGCTCGCAGCCTGGAGGAGCGCCTCGACGACGACCTCCGCCGGCTCATCGACATGGCGCCGACCAAGGAGCAGGACGAGCACCGGGTGATCCCCCAGATCGAGTCCTCGATCACCTACACCGAGCAGGAGATGGCCAAGGTCCTCGAGCGGATCGAGACCATGCTGGCGAGCACGGACAGGGTCTTCCGGGGCATCGGGTATCTGAAGCAGGAGGCGGGACTGGGCAAGCTGAAGGGCCAGGAGAAGGCCATCGCCGAGCTGGAAACCACCAACCAGGAGATGCAGGACACGGTCTTCGCCCTGATCCAGCTCATGCAGTTCCAGGACATCGCCCGCCAGAAGCTGGAGCGGGTCATGGCCCACCTGAAGGGCATGCAGGTGGCTATTTCCGGGAAGTTCCGGGGGCAGAAGGAAGCCTGACCGGCCCGCTGAGGAGCTACCTCTGGAGCCGACGCCAATCCCCTGGCACAATAGGGGTTTGGCCCAGGAGGCCCCGTGAGCAGCCCGACCTTCACCGAAGTCCGATTCCTCGCCGGCCAGATTGGTGAGACTGTCCGGCTGCGGGGCTGGGTCCGCAATGCCCGCACCAGCAAGACCCGCTTCATCGAGCTGCGGGATGGTTCCGGCTTCGTGCAGTGCGTGGTGGGCGCCGCCGAGGCCGATCCCGCCAGCTATGAGCTGGCCGGCAAGCTCACCCAGGAGGCCGCCATTGCCCTGACCGGTGTGGTGCAGCAGCATCCCAAGACCGGACAGCCCGAGCTGCTGGTGAAGTCCCTGGAGCTCATCGGCGGCAGCACCGACTTCCCCATCACCCCCAAGGAGCACGGCACCGAGTTCCTCATGGAGAACCGGCACCTGTGGCTGCGCAGCCGCCGCCAGTGGGCCATCCTCCGCATCCGCCACACACTGGTGAAGGGCATCCGGGACTTCTTCGACGGGGACGGCTTCACCCTGCTGGACGCGCCCATCCTGACGCCCAGCGCCTGCGAGGGCACCAGCACCCTCTTCGGCACCGAGTACTTCCACGAGGGCACCGCCTTTCTCAGCCAGTCGGGCCAGCTCTACCAGGAGCCGGGCATCGCGGCCTTCGGCAAGGTCTACTGCTTCGGCCCCACCTTCCGGGCGGAGAAGAGCAAGACCCGCCGCCATCTGACTGAGTTCTGGATGGTGGAGCCCGAGGTGGCCTTCGCCCACCTGGACGACGTCATGGCCCTGGGCGAGCGCATGACCAAGTACCTCATCCAGCGGGTGCTGGAGGGGCGGCAGGAGGAGCTGAAGATCCTGGAGCGCGACACCGCGCCCCTGGAGTTGGCCTTGAACAATACCTTCGACCGCATGACCTACACCGAGGCCGTGGACAAGCTCAAGACCCTGGGCAGCGACATCCAGTGGGGCGAAGACTTCGGCAACGACGACGAGACCATCCTCATGAACGCCACGGACCGCCCCCTCTGGGTGCACCGCTTCCCCAAGGCGTTCAAGGCCTTCTACATGGAGCCGGATCCCCTGGACGCCCGCCTGGCCCTGGGCGCCGATCTGCTGGCCCCGGAAGGCTACGGCGAGGTCATCGGCGGCGGCGAGCGCGCCAGCGACCTCCAGTATCTGCTGGACCAGATCGTGCACCACCAGCTGAACCGCGCCGACTACGAGTGGTACCTGGACGTCCGCAAGTACGGCAGCGTCCCCCACGCCGGCTTCGGCATGGGCCTCGAGCGCGCCGTGGCCTGGATGTGCAAGCTGCCGCACGTCCGCGAGACCATCCCGTATCCCCGGATGATGGGGACGCTGCGGCCGTAGCGGCCCTGACCGGCGTTCGTTCCTGCACACGGGCTGCGCCCGTGTGATAGAAAATCGCTGCGCGATTTTCGGCAGAGCCACTGCCTGAAAAACCCACGCTTTTTAGGCCGACCTTGCTTTTACCCGTGAAAATCGCGCAGCGATTTTCAGAGGCACGGCAACGCGTCGGGACCCACCCCTCAAAGCTGCATCACCACGCCCGGAAGCTTCTGGATGGCCTCCCGCAGGGGCGTCTCGGTCTGGGCGTCGGGCAGGGTGACCCAGAAGGTGTAGCTGATGAAGGAGCCCTTGCAGGTGGCCTGGTGCCGCTCGTCGCCCTCGGCCTGGGGACCCAGGTGGGCGAGGATGGTCTCCATGACCATCTCGGGGCGCAGCTCCTCCTGGCGCCCGATGATCTTCATCGGCACGCGAACAGGATAAGTGATCTCAGGCCGACGGCAGGCTTCTTCCATGCTTTACCTATCTCTCAATGCGCAGCGTTGAGAGCCTACTTCACGAGGATCTCCCGCAGATCCTTCCCGGGCTTGAAGCGGATGCTCTTGCCCTTGGGGATCTGGACGCTGGCGCCGGTCTTGATGTTCCGGCCCATGCCGCGCTTGCGGGGGCGGGGCTCGAAGACGCCGAAGCCGCGGATCTCGATGCGGTGGCCGTTGAGCAGGGCATCCTTCAGGCGCTCCGTGAGCAGGTCCACGACCTGGAGGGCGGTGGCGCGGGAGCAGGGGTGCACTTTCATCAGTGAATTGGCGATATCGATCTTGATCATCGGCGACCTCGGGAAGTGGCTGGGAAGAGCCAGAATAGGTGAAGGAAGGCTACCGTGCCAGGGTGATTTTTACCTCAGGAGCCGAGGGCATGGCCACGGAGATCCTGGGAGGCTGCGCCGGGGCCTGGGGTGGAACGGCTCCGCCAGCTTCCCGTCCGCCCCCCTGGGCAATGGACATGCCGCGCTCCATGTTGCTCTTGGCCAGGTCCGAGGTGGCCATGACGCCCTCCAGCCGGAGCTTGAACTCCCCGACGTTGGTGGCCCGCAGGAGGGCCTCCTCCTCGGTGATAAGGTCCTGGCTTAACAAGAAATAAAGACTCTGGTCAAAGGTCTGCATGCCGTATTGGGCCGTGCCGGAGCTGATGACGTCCTTCAGCATCTTGGTCTTGTCCTTCTCCTCGATGCAGGACCGGACGGTCTCGGTGGCAACCATGACTTCCACGGCCGGCACCCGGCCTTGGCCGTCGGCCCGGGGCACCAGGCGCTGGGAGATGATGCCCTTGAGCACCGAGGCCAGCTGGAGGCGGATCTGCTTCTGGTGGTGGGGGGGGAAGACCGAGATTACGCGGTTGATGGTCTCGGTGGCGTCCAGGGTGTGGAGGGTGCTGAACACCAGGTGGCCCGTCTCGGCAGCGTGCAGGGCCGTCTCGATGGTCTCCAGGTCGCGCATCTCACCCACGAGGATCACGTCCGGATCCTGGCGCAGGGCGGCGCGCAGGGCGGAGGAGAAGCTCTTGCAGTCGGCCTCGACCTCGCGCTGGTTGATGATGCTGAGGTTGTCCCGGTGCAGGTATTCGATGGGGTCCTCGATGGTGAGGATGTGCTCCGTGCGCGTGGCATTGATGAGGTCGATCATCGCCGCCAGGGTGGTGGACTTGCCGGAGCCCGTGGTCCCCGTCACCAGCACCAGGCCCCGCTGCTCCTGGCAGATGGTCTTCAGGACCTTGGGCAGCATCAGGTCATCGATGGTGTAGATCTTCCGCGGGATCACGCGGAGCACCAGGCCCACGGTGCCGCGCTGGTTGAAGACGTTGCAGCGGAAGCGCCCCAGGCTCGGCACGGAGTAGGCGATATCAATGTCGAAGTTTTCTTTGAATTTCCCCTTCTGGCGGTCGCTGGCCATGATCGCGTAGGCCATGGCGATGGTGTCTTCCTGGACCAGGCGTTTGAACTGGGTCAGGGGCGTCAGCTTGCCTCGGATGCGGGCGATGGGGTGGTTACCGACCTTGAGGTGAAGGTCACTGGCACCCTGCTCACACACGACGGTGAGCAATTCATTGATGTGCATGGGGATCTCCCAGAGGGGGTCGGAATTATCTTAGTCCCCATTCGGCCTAATGGAAGGGATTCGCGATCAGTGCTCGGGAAAGTCGCAAGTTTCTGGTAAAATCGAAGGTTCTGCCCGGCCTTTGCCAGGGCCGCCCCGGGAGCCCGATGACCGCCCTTGAAAAGATCCGCAACCTCGCCATCATTGCCCACGTCGACCACGGCAAAACCACCCTCGTAGATGCCCTGTTCAAGGGCGCCCACATGTTCCGGGACAACCAGCGCGTCCAGGAACGGGCCATGGACAGCAATGACCAGGAGCGGGAGCGCGGCATCACGATCCTGGCCAAGACCACCGCCCTGCACTGGGGCGGCTACCGCTTCAACATCGTGGACACCCCCGGCCACGCCGACTTCGGCGGCGAAGTGGAGCGGGTGCTCAGCATGGTGGATTCCGTGCTGCTGGTGGTGGATGCCTTTGACGGCCCCATGCCCCAGACCAAGTTCGTGACCCGCAAGGCCCTGGCCCTCGGGCTCCGGCCCATCGTGGTCATCAACAAGGTGGACCGCCCCGGCGCCCGCCCTGTCTGGTGCCAGGATCAGGTCTTCGACCTGCTCATCGAGCTGGGCGCCACGGAGGAGCAGCTGGACTTCCCCTGCGTGTTCGCCAGCGCCAAGATGGGCTACGCCATGCTGGACATGAATGACCCCAGCGAGAGCCTGGACCCCCTCTTCGACACCATCGTCAAGCACTGCCCCCACCCCACAGGCAGCCCTGACGCCCCCCTCCAGATGCTGGTCACCCTCATGGACTGGAGCGACTTCGTCGGCCAGATCGGCATCGGCCGCATCGTCAACGGCCGCATCCACGTGGGCGACAGCGTGGCCCTCATCAAGCGTGACGGCACCATCCAGGCGCAGAAGATCACCCAGCTCTACGGCTTCGAGGGCCTCAGCCGCATCCAGCTTGAAGAGGGCAGCGCCGGCGAGATCGTGGCCATCGCGGGCATCGAGGACATCCGCGTGGGCGAGACCATCGCCGACAGTGCCAGCCCCGTGGCCCTGGAATACGTCGACATCGACGAGCCCACCATCTCCATGATGTTCATGGTGAACGCGGGTCCCTTCGCCGGCCAGGACGGCAAGTACATCCAGAGCCGCCGTATCCGCGAGCGCCTCCAGAAGGAGCTGCAGCACAACGTGGCCCTCCGGGTGGAGGACACGGACAGCCCTGACTCCTTCAAGGTGAGCGGCCGCGGCGAGCTGCACCTCTCGGTGCTCATCGAGACCATGCGTCGCGAGGGCTTCGAGCTCTGCGTGAGCCGCCCCGAGGTGATCCTTCACTACACCGAGCAGGGCGAGAAGATGGAACCCTACGAGGACGTCACCATCGACATCCCCGAGGCCTACATGGGCGTGACCATGGAGCACATGGGCAACCGCAAGGCTGAGATGCAGGACATGGGCAACGAGGGCGGCCGGCTGCGGCTGCACTTCAAGATCCCCAGTCGCGGCCTCATCGGCTTCCGCAATGAGTTCATGACCGACACCCGCGGCGAGGGCATCATCCACAGCCTCTTCAGCCACTACGGCCCCCACAAGGGCGAGCTCACCAGCCGCAAGAACGGCGTGCTGATCAGCATGGAGCAGTGCGAGTCCGTGGGCTTTGCCCTCATGAACCTCGAGGAGCGCGGCGTCATCTTCATCCAGCCCAACACCAAGTGCTACGAGGGCATGATCGTGGGTGAGCACGCCCGCGAGAACGACCTGGTGGTGAACGTGGCCAAGGCCAAGAAGCTCTCCAACATGCGCTCCAGCGGCAGCGACGAGGCCACCCGCATCACGCCGCCCCGGGAGCACACCCTGGAGCAGGCCCTGGAATACATCGAGCCCGACGAGCTGGTGGAGGTCACGCCTAACTTCATCCGTATGCGCAAGCGGGTGCTGGATACGAATGAGAGAAAGAAGTCAGAGAAGCGCAGCGCCGAATAAATCGGCTCTAGGAAACATTACAAAATTGTATGACAATGTAAGTTGGCATACAATTTTGTAATTCACATCCTGGAGGCTCCATGGCGACCCCGGAGGATCCCAGCAAGCTCACGCCCCTGGTGGAGCTTAGTCAGGCCCTGGCCACCTCGGACATCCGCAGCGTGCTGCCCCGGGTGCTGGAGATTCTCGCCGAGGCCTTCGGGGCCGTGAGCGGGGCCATCACCCTGGCCGAGGAGGAGAGTGGAGCCCTGCGGCTGGAGGCTTCGCGGGGGCTCTCCCGGCAGGCGGTGGAGCGGGCCCGGTACAAGGCCGGGGAGGGGGTCACCGGGCGGGTGCTCAAGAGCGGCAAGGCCGTGGTGGTGCCCAAGGTGAGCCAGGAGCCGCTGTTCCTGGACCGCACAGGCGTGATGCGCGAGCACCGCCGGAGCAAGGGCGAGCTGAGCTTCTTCTGCGTACCGCTCTTTGTGGACGGCAAGGCCGTGGGCGCTCTCTCCCTGACCACGCCCTATCTGGCGGAGCGGGACTTCGACCGGGACACCAAGCTGCTCCAGATCGCCGCCTCCATGGTGGGCATGGCCATGAAGGTCGCCCGCCTGGTGGCTGCGGACCGGCAGCGGCTCCTGGATGAGAACCGGCAGCTCCGGGAGGAGCTGCAGGAGCGCTACGAGCTGCGCAACCTCATTGGCAACAGCCACGCCATGCAGCGGGTCTACGAGCGGGTCGGCCAGGCCGCCCCGGCCACCACCACGGTGATGATCCGCGGGGAATCCGGCACCGGCAAGGAGCTGGTGGCCCACGCCATCCACTACGGCTCGGCCCGGGCCTCCAAGCCCTTCATCAAGGTGAGCTGCGGCGCCCTGCCCGAGAGCCTGATCGAGTCCGAGCTCTTCGGCTATGAGCCCGGGGCCTTCACGGACGCCCGGAAGCAGAAGCTGGGGCGCTTCGAGCTGGCCGAGGGCGGGACCCTCTTCCTGGATGAGGTGGGCGAGCTCAGCCCCGGCACCCAGGTCAAGCTGCTCCGGGTGCTGCAGGAGCGGGAGTTCGAGCGCCTGGGCGGCATCAAGCCCGTGAAGGTGGACGTGCGGGTCATCACGGCCACCAACCGGGACCTGGAGGCGGCCACCCTCAGCGGAATCTTCCGGGAGGATCTCTACTACCGCCTGAATGTCTTCGAGGTCTTCCTGCCCCCCCTCCGGGAGCGGAGCACGGACATCCTGCTGCTGGCGGACCACTTCGTAGAGAAGTATGCCGCGCACCACCGGAAGGACGTGCGGCGCCTGTCCACCTCGGCCATCGACATGCTGGTGGCCTATCACTGGCCGGGCAACGTGCGCGAGCTGGAGAACTGCATCGAGCGGGCGACCCTGGTCTGCGAGGGAGGGGTCATCCACGGCCACCACCTGCCGCCCAGCCTACAGACCGCGGAAGTGTCCGGGACCCTGCCGTCCCAGGCCCTGGCCGAGGCTGTGTCGGCCTTCGAGCGGGACCTGCTGCAGGATGCCCTCAAGTCCGCCCGGGGCAACCGGGCCCGGGCGGCCCGCCTGCTGCAGACCACCGAGCGCATTCTGAACTACAAGGTGCAGAAATACGGGCTGGAACCTGATCGCTTCCAGGCCCACCAGGAAGCACCAAATCATACAAAATTGTAATATCAATCAAAAATCATTACAAAATTGATGGCATTGATTATCTGGGCTTGATGATTGATTGTTAATTTAAATCAAGCTATATCAATATTAAATAGTTATTGTCTGATCCCGCCACCCTCTGGCACGGCCCCTGCTCAGGGAATAGCCATGAGGGGTCGATGGCCGACCCCTGCGGACCACCGGGGCGGCCCCGGGAACCTGGATCAGTGGATCGTCAGCGACGCCCCCCCTGGGAACCCAACCTCCTCCGGTCAGATGAAGGAGGAACTCGGATGAATCGGCGGATCCTTTCCCGCACCCTCGCCATGGTCGTGGCCCTGCTGGCCCTCTCGACGCTGGTCTTCGCGGCTGACACCTGCTCCGGGTCGCAGCTGGGCAGCCAGATTGAGCCTGCCCAGCCCCAGGGCGTCCAGGCGCCCCGGTAGTCCTGCACCTCCTCACTTCTTCGGCCGCCTCTCCCGCCTCCCCCCCTTCCTTGGAGTTGTTCATGCGCCTTCGTTCCGTCCTGTCCTTCGTCGCCGCCCTGTGCGGCAGCCTCCAGGCCCAGACCCCCCCGGTGGTCGCGCCGGTAGCGGCCCCAGCGCCCGCCCCTGCGGCACCGGCCCCTCCCTCCTTCCTGGGCTTCGCCGTGACGGGCACGGCCACCCTGGGTTCCCAGTACATCTTCCGGGGTCTCACCCAGACGGATGGCAGGCCCACCGTGCAGGCTGAGATTGACCTGGCCCATGCGGACGGCTGGTACCTGAGCCTGGCCTCCAGCAACATCTCCTGGCTCACCGACGCGGGGGTCGGGACCATGTCCGCCGGCGTTGAGGTGGATGTGTTCGGCGGCTACAAGTGGGGCTTCGCCAAGGACTGGACCCTGGACATCGGCGCCTACCGCTACCTCTACCCTGGCGACTACTCGAAGGTCGCCATCACCAGCCCCAACACCACCGAGGGCTACCTGGGCCTCAGCTACAGCTGGGCCAGCATCAAGTATTCCCGGGTGCTCAGCGCCGGCAACTTCGGCGTCGCCAAGGCGGACGGCTCCAGCTACATCGATCTGAGCCTGGCCATCCCCCTGGGTGAGAGCGGCTGGACCGTGCTGGCTCATGGCGGCAAGACCACCTACACCGGCACCGGCAACAGCCCGCTGGACTACACCGACTACAAGCTGGGCTTGGCCAAGGAGATCAAGGGCTACACCTTCGCCCTGGCCGGCACCAACGCCGACACCAAGGACGCCGTCTACACCAACGCCCTGGGCAACAACATCGGCAAGGGCCGCGTGACTCTCACCATCACCAAGGCTTTCTAGGCCTGGAACCGAGCTGCCGCCGAGGCGCGAGTCCGGCCCCGGCGGCAGCTGCTGCAACCTCATCCCCTTTTTCCTGGAGCCTGCGATGGCAAGTTGCACCCGAGGGAGCGAGAAGCTCTCATTCAAGAACAAGCTGGCCCGACTGGCCGAGCGCATGAAGGACCCGGAGTGGCGCCGCTACGGCTTCGTCCTGGCCTCCGGCAAGATGCTCGGCATGGCCGCCGTCCTCGGCATGATGATCGTCCTGCCGATGATGTTCAACGGGACCCCCGCCCATGCGGATTCCCCCGCTCCGGCTCCTGCCGCCGTGGCTGCCCCCGCTGAGGCCGCCCCTGCCGCCCCTGCTGCTGCCCCTGCTGCTGCCCCCGCCGCCGCCCCTGCCCCCGCCGCGCCGGTGGTGCTCGCCAAGGACATCGTCAACCCGCTCAACACGGTCTGGACCCTGATCGCCGCCTTCCTCGTATTTGCCATGCAGGTGGGCTTCGTCATGCTGGAAGCGGGCTTCTGCCGCTCCCGGGAGACGGTGAACGTGCTGGTGGAGTGCGTGTTTGACACGGCCCTCTGCGGCATCCTCTTCTGGGCCTTCGGCTACGCCTTCATGTTCAGCGAGGGCAACGGCTTCATCGGCTACCACTGGTTCTTCCTCAAGGGTGTCCCCGTCACCTACGGAACCACGGGCGTCGCGCTCCTGGCCCACTGGATCTTCCAGTTCGCGTTCGCCGACACCTGCTCGACCATCACCTCTGGTGCCATGATCGGCCGCACCGACTTCATCGGCGACATCCTCTACAGCTTCTGCGTCTCGGGCTTCATCTACCCCATCATCGGCCACTGGGCCTGGGGTCCTGACGGCTTCCTGGCCACCATGGGCAGCGCCGGCAAGTTCCTCCCCGGCCTGGGCATGAACTTCCATGACTTCGCCGGCTCCACCGTGGTCCACACCATCGGCGGCGCCGTGGCCCTGGCGGGCGCCATCGTCCTCGGCCCCCGCATCGGCCGCAAGTTCAAGCGGGACGGCGGCGGCCCCATGACGCCCCACGATCTCACCATCGCTGTCTGCGGCGGCCTGCTCCTCTGGTTCGGCTGGTATGGCTTCAACCCTGGCAGCACCCTCTCCGCCATGGACTTCGAGGGCATCGGCCGGGTGGCTGCCAACACCACCCTGGCGGCCTGCGCTGCGGCCCTGACGGCGGTGTTCTACATCTACTTCCGCACCGGCAAGTGGGATCCGGGCGCCATCACCAACGGCTTCCTGGCCGGCCTGGTGGCCATCACCGCCCCCTGCTACTGGGTGAGCCCCTTCGGCTCCGTGATCATCGGCGGCATCGCGGGCATCATCGTGATCCTGGCCGTGGACCTGCTGGAATACCTCCGCATCGATGACCCCATCGGCGCCGTGCCCGTGCACATGGTCAACGGCATCTGGGGCACCATCTCCCTGGGCCTCTTCGCCAGCGGCCAGTTCTCCGCCATCGGCAGCGACCCCATCGCCCCCGACCTTTCCAGCAAGCTCACGGGCCTCTTCTACGGCGGCGGCTCCAAGGTGCTCATCGCCCAGGTCATCGGCAGCGCCATCGTCACCATCGCCACCTTCACGGTCAGCTACGCGGTCATGAAGGCCATCGACGCCTTCGGTCTCCTGCGACTCTCGGTTGACGGTGAGCACGACGGCATGGACCTGCACGAGCACGGCATCTCGGCCTACCCCGAATACGTGATCTCGGCCCTGTCCGCGCCCGCCGGCGCCCCCCTGAAGGTGCCGGCCTCCAAGAAGTGAGTGGAAGCTGAGCCATTCCTGCCCAACATCACGTGAGAGGAGTTACCCATGAAAATGATCATTGCCATCATCCGTCCGGATAAGTTCGAGGCGGTCCAGGCCGCCCTGGTGGCCCAGGAGATCTACCTGATGACCGTCTCCGATGTCCGCGGCTGCGGCACGCAGAAGGGCTTTGCCGAGCAGTTCCGGGGCAACAAGATCGGCCTGGTCCGGCTGCTGCCCAAGGTGAAGCTGGAGATCGCCGTCAACGAAGAGTTCGTGAAGCCCGCGGTGCAGGCCATCATCACCGCCGCCAAGTCGGAGCCCAGCCACCTGGGCGACGGCAAGGTCTTCGTCCTGAACCTTGAAGACTGCTACCGGGTCCGCACAGGCGAAACCGGCAGCGCCGCCATCGGGCCGTGAGGATCCTCCCTCCCACAGGGATTCTCATGGAACACCGAAAGGGCACGGAAGGCGGCTTTGTCGCCCTCCGTGCCCTTCTGGTTGAAGGCCGGGGGTGCTACAACGGAACCATGGGCGGCCAGGATGACATCGGAATCGGGCAGGGCCCCAACGGGGTCTATGCGGCGCCGCCCCGCGCCACTTTCTGGCAGAAGCTGGGACCGGGCGGGGCCGCTTCCCTTGCCTTGGCCCTGCTGAGCTGCCTGGGGCTGGCCGGACTGCCCTGGCTATTCCGGCTCCGGCAGGTCCTGCGGGCCGCGCAAGGCCAGGACGCCGTGGCGGCGGACGCCATCCTGGTGCTGGGACGACGGCTGGAGCACGATGCCTTGACGCCGGTCTTTCTGGCCCGGCTGGCCCATGCCGAGGAACTCTGGCGGAAGGGCCTCGCGCCCCGGATGTTCATCGCCGGCGGCACCACGGGGACGGCCGCCCGCAGCGAGGCCGAAGCGGGTCGGGACTGGCTGCTGGCGCGGGGCCTCCCCGCCGAGGCGCTGCTGCTGGAGGACCACAGCCAGCACACCCTGGAGAACCTCTTCAATGTCCGGATCCAGATGCGGAAGGCCGCCTGGCGGACCCTGCTGCTGGTGTCGGATCCCCTCCACCTGGCCCGGGCGGGGGCCACGGCCCGGGGCCTTGATCTGGACGTGAGCTGCAGCGCGGCGGAGCTGGCGCCGCCGAGTCCCGGCACCTTGGCCTGGTGGGCACGGGCGGCCGGAGAGGCCTTCCTCCTCCACTGGTACCACACGGGCATGCTCTACACGCGGCTCCTGGGCAGCCGGCAGCAGCTCGATCGGGTGACCTGAAGGGCGCCTATGCTCAGGCCTTTCCAGGCCGGCTGGAGTTCATCCTGGACCCTGGGGTTGCCGAGAAGGTGGCAACTGTCCCCTGGGGAGATGGCTTGTCGGACCGACGACTGCAGAAGCGCTACGCGAGACGGTTTGCGCCGCGTGCGGGCCATCTGGAGCGTCTGTCCAGCGCCATCCATACCTTGATCCAGGCCGGAGGCGTCGGGGATCCCTTCTTCCTCTCCCACAGCCTGGAGCTGCTGGTGAAGCACCTGGGCGCCTCCCAGACCACCCTGGTCATGGTGTCCCAGGGCATGGTCGATACCCGGTGGTGGTGGCCCGAGGGCACCGATGACGCCGCGCCGGCGCCGGTCGGTCCGCTCTGCGACTGGCTCCTAGAACATCCGGACCGGTTGCTCGTGGTGAAGGACTTCCGGACCGATCCCCACACCCGGAAGAAGGCCGAACTGACGAGCCTCCCCCACCAGGCCGCCCTGGGCTGTGCGCTCCGCCAGGGGGACGGGGTCCGGGCGCTGCTCTTCGCTTTCTTCGACCAGCCGCAGGTCTTCCCCCGGACCGCCTTCACCCTCCTCGAGGCGGTGGCGGGCTTCATCAGCCGGATGCTCGAGATCGAGGACCTGAAGCAGTCCCTGAACCGCCTGGAGGATGCTCTCGCCATTACCCAGGCGGTGATGGAGGACAGCTCCACCCGGGACCCCGACACCGACCTGCCCAACCTGCGCTACCTGGAGATCTGGGAGAAGGCGATGTTGGCCTCGGACCATCGGCCGGAGAGCCTGGTGGTGGCCGAGTGCCACGTGGCGATGAAGAGCCGCAAGGACGCAGCCAAGGTCCGCCAGGCTGCCGAAGGCATCCGGGCCGGGGACCTGGTGGTGCGCCTGGCACCGGGCCGGTTCATGATCATCTTCCAGCACACGCCCCGCAGCATCGCCCATGTGCTGCTGCTGCGGATGCGGTCCCAGCTCGATGGCGCGCCCATGGGCGCCACCCTCTGGGTGCCGGGCACCGAGGGGCTGGGCCTCGAGTCCTGCCGGGCCAGCCTCGACGCCGCGCTGGCCGCCAGCCGCGCCATGGCAAACCCCGGGCTGGTCTGGGTGCTGCCTCCCGGCCTCGGCGAGGACAGTTCGACCCCGCGGCGCCCGGCGGCGCCCGTGGTGGCGCCCCCCCAGGTCTGGCAGCCGCCTACCCTGCGGCGGGCCTAGCGCGTTGTCACCTCGATTCGCAATACTCTGACCTGCTTATCGGCCTTGCTCTGCCCATTTTGGCCTGCAAGGATCTCCACGAAGGACACGAAGAACTGACCCAAAAGAGCACGAAGGCGCAGTCATCGCGCCGACAGGGCATCAAGGGGGATATGGATATCAGATCACTTCGTTCAGTCCAAGAAATCGCTTGCG